>JAXLZL010000001.1:0-212180 GCA_046350895.1 Patescibacteria group bacterium
TTTCTTTTTTTCGAGCTTCCAGTCTTGAGACGGTACAAAGCCCGTGTCTTCGCCCGTGAGGTCAATGCCCGTTTTTTGTGCGAGTCCAAATTTACGCATCCACTCAGTGAGCTTGTCTACGCCAAGGCCGGTAATCGAATTATAACCGCCACCTACGGTATAGAAGAAGGTATTAACGGAGTTTGCAATGGCGCCGCGCACGTTTACCACACCATGGCCACCGGCCTTCCAATCAGGAAAAAACCATTGGCCGATACGGATACCACCGGTCGAAAGCACGGTCGTATTGGCCGTTACAATTTTTTCTGCCAATGCAGCCACCGAAATCACGATCTTTACCGTCGAGCCTGATGGATAGCTCCCCTGCCAAGCACGGGCAAAAAGCGGTCGGTCTTCATTATTGATCAGCGCAGAATAAACCGTCGAAGAGACTTTTCCTGAAAACAGGTTATTGTCATAGGCTGGCCATGAGACCAGGGCCAATACCGATCCGTCACGTGGATCCATCGCAATCACGGCACCTCGCTTCGTTTTAGCCAAGGGCAACTCATCACGAAGCGCCTGCTCGGCGACCTTCTGCAGCCTGACATCCAAGCTCAATTCAAGATCACTACCATCTACGGCCGCCTGCTCGCCTACAAGCACACCTGTCTTGCCACGCGAGTCCACCTCGGACGTACGAAAGCCCTTTTGCCCCTTTAAGAGGGTTTCATAAGATTTTTCTAAACCCGTCTTACCAATGGTATCGATACGGCTATAACCCTGTGGCTTTAAGGTTGATAACTCTTGTTCGGTCACGATGCCCGAATAACCAAGGACATGCGACAAAGACTCTATCTCGGTGCTTTGAGGATATTTGCGGCGAGCGGCCACCTGCAATTCGAAGGCCGGCAAATTGGGCTGCTCGATGGCAAAGGCCAATGACTGTTCATAGGGCACGTCTTCGGCAACGATCACGGTCTCATCAAAAACGCTCGATGTCGTTTGGGCATAAGGCTCAATATCACCAATTGAGATGCCCAAAACGCGTGCGGCCCTGCCGATCATGTCATCCGCCTGCTGTTTGTCTAATGGCAAACGCGAAGGCGTAAACGCCACCTGAAAACGCGGGATGTTTTCAGCCAAAACAACACCATTACGATCTTTGATGATACCACGGCGGGCAAAGAGCGGCTCTTTGCGCAAACGGTTATTGTCGGCTTTTTCTCCGTACTCTTGGCCTTGGACAATTTGCATCCAACCGGCACGGCCCAATAATCCGCATAAGACGACGATCGCCAAGGCGGATGCCGCCATAAAACGTCGGCGAGCAAATGAACCGCCGACATAGAGCAATCGCCCGCGCAGTGACGTAATGTCTTGCTCAAACAAGACCTCGTGTTGGAGGTCGGTGCCAAAGCCGCGACGAAGGAGCTTTTTCAAGATATTAAGCGCCATAGCCGCGTGATTTAAAACTAACGATGCGCCCCTTGCTCCAGGCGAGCACGCCATAACCGATCATGGTCAATAAAACCTCCCACAACAATACGAATGGCCAGTGATCAGGCAAACCGAATGACGTAGTGAATCCGAGCAGGTCGCCAATGCCTGACCAGAGCCAAGCCGTGAACCAATCAAGCGACTGAAACAGCAAGACCAAAAAACAGACGACATACATCGAACGGTTGGTGAGAAAACGGTCGGCAAGCCACTGCATGAGCCCATAAAGCACGATCCAACGGAGCATCACGCTGTCGAATCCATCCCAACGAAAGATGTCTTGAACCGCAGCCCCGATCAATAAGGCGACGAAGGTATGGCGATACCGTTCGGTAAAAAAACAAAAGAAGGCAAAAGGCACCACCAGCCGGATCGAGAACCAGGCCGGCAAAAAACTGGCACCGCTGACATCCCAGATAGCAAACAGTAAGGCGGCCAGCAAAAACAACAACCAGCGAATCATCATAGCTTTGGCGCAAGCGCGGTTGGGCGCAATACCGACACGAGGGTAACCTCATCAAAACGTACGAGCGACTCAATTGAAGCGTCGATAAATGGGTCGGTTGGCTTGCCGCGCACAATACTGACAAAACCAATCGGTAAGTTCGCAGGGACTTTTTCTTCGGTACCGGCCGTAATAAGCAATTGGTCGGTTTTCAATTGCGCGGATGATGGCACGTAGGTAAGCACCATGGCGCCATTACCTTTGCCCTCAAGCACGCCCGTGAGGCGGCCTTCACCCTGCAGGGCGCTCGCGACACGGCTCTTGGCATCGGTAAGTAAGGTAACCTCGGCCACGCGGTCATAGATCTGGGTGATCTTGCCGATCATGACGCCGTTATCAGTAACGACGGCTTGGCCGATTTCAAGCGCATCTTCGCGGCCACGATCTATCAAAAATGACGCACGTTGGCCTTCAAGGTCACGGCGAATCACGCGAGCGCCCACCGAGTCATAACCAGAGCGGTCCAAAAACTTCGCCTGGGCGCGTAGGCCGCGGTTTTCTTCTTCAAGGGCACGCAGGCGCACATAGTCAGCCGTGACGGCAGTCAGGCGGTTCTCGAGGTCGTGGATGCGGTCATCAGGATTTTGCGACGAAGAAACAGATGAACCCAATGAAACGAACCAACGCGTCATTGGCAGCAATAACGCCTGCGCCCATTGCTGCACCGGACGAAAAAGCCCCGTCATGACAAAAACACCGAGCAAGAGAAAGCCCAGTGCATAACGGAGCCAGCGCGGGATCGATGTCATGGAAAAAGAAAATTAGAGACCTTTCATCATCTCGGTCGCCGAAACACCGATCTCATTGAGGAGACGGTCATTATCGAGCAACATGCCCGTACCCTTTACTACGCAATTGACGGTGTCATCTGCCACGCGCACCGGCAAACCCGTGCCTCGGCTGATGGCGGCGTCTAAACCGCGCAACAAGGCCGTGCCACCCGTTAATACAATGCCTCGCTGTTGGATATCGGCAACAAGCTCAGGTGGCGTTATTTCAAGAATTGATTTTACTTGATCTACGATCGCCTTCACGGAGCGTGCAATCGCTTCACGAATCTGGGCATCATTTACATCAATCTCTCGTGGGAGGCCTGAGAGCAGGTCACGGCCACGCATCTGGGCCGACATCGGAGAGTCGAGTTCAACGGCCGAACCTATCTTCATCTTAATTTGTTCAGCCACGCGTTCACCCAAAAGAAGGTTAAAGACATCACGCGCATACTGAGTAATGTTTTTGTTCAATTCTTCGCCGGCGATCGGGATGCTCTTTGATGTCACGATGCCATTGAGCGAGATGACGGCAATCTCGGTTGAACCTGCACCGAGGTTCACAATCATCTGTCCCACGGCTTCACCGATGCTGATACCGGCACCTAAGGCGGCGGCAAGCGGCGACTCCACGACCATCACATCACGAGCACCGGCGCTTGTTGCCGCATCACCCACGGCTTTGCGTTCTACTTCGGTCACATCAAGAGGTACGCAAATCACCACTTTTGGGCGAGGGATGGTAAGCGAGGTGTCTTCGTGTACCTTATCAAAAAAGTAGCGCAATAACTTTTCAGTCACTTCGAAGTCAGCAATGATGCCACGCTGCAAAGGACGACTCACATGAATGGACGCCGGTGTTTTACCGATCATCGCCAAGGCTTCTTCACCTACTGCCATCACCTGATTGGTACGTTTATTGATCGCCACGACCGAAGGCTGCTGGATCACTATCCCCTGGCCCTTCACGAATACGCGGGTATTCTCAGTACCGAGATCGATACCGAGCTGTTTTGTGAGTCCGGAGAGAAAGGAGAGCCACATATGCGGCCCATCTTAATGGGCCGTGAACAAACTTTCCACTTATGTCAACGGTTTACCCGCGACGACCTTCGTCGATAAGTAATAAAAGATATTCGATCACGCCAAGCGCTGCGAGCAAAAAGAAAAATACGGCCCAATTAAGCCAATTCTGTGCTGACAAGACAAGGACGACAACAGAAAAAGCCGATAATAAAAGCGCATGGCGAAAAGCGATACGAACCTCGCGAAACGAGGTCTCGTGGCGGCGACGCACGATGACACGCCAGATGGTACCGAGCAATGACAACGTACCCAGACAAGCGATGAAGGCCGACAGGTAAAACGCCAGCAAACCCACAAAGCCCGCTTGGTACGGATTTACAAAAAAAATGACCGACAATAAGGTCGCCCATGACAATGCGGTACCGGCAAAAAGAATGAACAAGAACGCACGAAAACTCATGGTGGCATTATAAGCGATCCGTGGCGGATATTCAACGACAGGACAGCTTTCATCCCCACCATACGGTTTACCTCATTTCGCAAACGCATCTCGGTCATACGGAGCTCTTGTGCCGCCGCCGGAGCTGATGCATAAGCCGTTAGTTGCCCCTCGGCAAAAGACTGAAACTGCACATAGCTCGCCTTTTCTTCTCCCCACAGTTGGACCAGACACATATGGGCCATCTGCAAAACGCGGGTCGCCTCAACCTTTTTGGCGACCTCACGGTTTGCAATGGCGCCCGGGAGGATGCGCCGAATCGGTTGCCAGGCCATATGACGATACTATGGCTAAATTGCACGCTGGTCGCAAATGGCGCGAAAGTCGCAATGCTTGCAGGTAAAAACGCTAGGCTTGGCTTGAAAATCTGAAGTGGCGAGCGCCTCGATGCGTTCATTCAATGAATCAGCAAATTCGGTTTTGCCGGCTTCGTCCAAGATCTCAACATCCATCTCAGACCAGTTCTGAATGTACTTATAGACCATCTTGGTCACCTTACCCCAGCCGCGCTGTTCAAAAGCGCATTGGTAGATGTAGAGCTGTTCTTTTTCTTCTGGGGTGAGCTTTTCTTTTGGATTACCCGTCTTATAGTCGATGATCATGAAGGTACCGTCAGGCAGCTTGTCGATGCGGTCAATTTTGCCTTTCATTGAGTAGGTGCCAAGCACCCAGGTGAAGTCTTGCTCAACGGCAAACACGTTTGGCACCTGGTCATGGCAGTCCTGCCAAAAATGCTCAACCGCGCTTTGGGCAAGTGCATAGTACTCGTCATGGCGTTCGCGGGACTCAAACCATTCGTCGATCCAGCATTCATCGACCAAAGCTTTGGCTTCTTCAAGCGTCACCAAAAAACCGTCGCTCTTGAGGCCGACTGGCGTTGAAAACAAATCAGCCTGTTGCGGCGAAGCACGGCGTGCATGCAACTCAAGCATGCTCTGAAACATCAAATGGACGGCTTGGCCAAAGCTCTTATGGTGGTTACCGAACTTTGGGATACGGTAAATATGCTCGTATTTGTACTGCAGCGGGCACGAACGAAACGCCGCGAGCTGGGTAAAACTCACGCGCTTCTTCAATTCATAATGCATCACGTCAGATACGGGCTTTGGCTCGTCGGGGACCTTAAGACGATATGCCGTCTTATCGAGCATGGTTTTTGGGATTTGCGCATCGAGGCCAAGCTCACTTAGAAAGGCTGAGGGCTTCTTTGAACGCGTCCCGCCATAGTTGGTAGCACCGGTGAGATAAAGACCATCTTTGGCACGCGTGACCGCCACATAAAACAAACGACGTTCTTCTTCGACATGGTCTTGGGTGGTGGGTTTTTTCTCGGTTACGAGGCCTTCGGGCAAAGGCAAGTCTTCGCTGCGTGCACGGGCCGGGAAGCGCTGGTCGACCATCGAAACCACAAAGACATAACGAAACTCCAAACCCTTAGAGGCGTGGATAGTCATGATCTTCACGAATTCAGGGCCGGTATCAGGGTCAAAGGGCAGACTCCCCTCTTCACCCGACTCCATTTCGACGTGAAGCTCATCCAAAAAACCGCGCAATGAGCTGTCTGCCGTCGCGATCTCATAGCGCTTGATGCGGTCAGCAAAAGCCTGTAGATGTTGCAACTGCTCACGTTTCACGTTTTCGGGATTCTTCATCACCATCTCGAGATACCCCGTGGCATCCAAGACATGCTTCAAGGCCGCGATCGGCGAGAATTGGCGAATGTTGATTTGTAATTTTTCAACGCCATGCACCAAACGTTTCAAAATCAAACGCCCGTCTTGTGAGATAAAAATACGATCAGTCTTTTCTTCATCCACGATTTCGGTCGGATCCTCCATCGGTTGGCGCGAGGCGAGTAATACGACCTGCCACAAGGCCCTGCCTTTGCGTTTGGCATACATCATGAGGCTCGCGAGGTCTTTGCTCGAGAGATTAACGCAGGGCATCTTTAATACCCTCCAGACGGCCGATGGCTCGTGGTAGCCATCGAGCAAAGACATATACGCCACCAAATCTAAAACGATTGGCTTGGTATAGAGACCACGCAGGGCCAAAAACTGGTATGGGATGGCCGTTTGATCGAGTGCCTGCACAAAAGGCTCGGCACCGTCATTTGAACGCGTAAGAATCACGAAATCGTTCCAGGTCACGGTTGGGTCCATCTGCTTGATGCGCTGGATCTCTTTGGCGACCTTCTCGGCCTCATCCTCGACGGAGTGCTCCCAAATAAGCTGCACGACTCCCCCTTTGCCGCGGGCGGCAACCAGCTCTTTGGTTAAACCCAAGTCTGCCAACTGCACTTCAAGGCGGTGAGGGTTATTGTTTTGGATGCTCTTATAGGCCGTCTCGAGAATCTCGCCATAAGAGCGGTAATTCTCTTTGAGAACGATGGTACGCGCTTCAGAAAAATCCGCGCGAAATTTGAGAATGTTCGCAAGTGAAGCACCGCGAAATTTATAAATAGCCTGGTCATCATCACCTACGACCGTGATCGCCTGGTCGTCGCGCAGCAACATCCTCACCAATTCATACTGCGAAGTATTGGTATCTTGGTATTCGTCAATCAAAATATGGGCGAATTGTTCTTGGTACTGGCGACGCACCGCCTTGCGCTCGGTAAACAAACGCCGCGTTTGCATCAACAGATCGGCAAAGTCCATGGCGCCTTCTTCGCGCAAAAGACGTTCATAAACCTCATAAACTGCCGCAATCTCAAGCAAGCGGGCACGCTCTTCTTCGGCCTCCGCTTCAGCTGACGAATCATCCCCTGCCCCTTCTTTGGGAAAGAAGGGATTATAATTTTCTGCAAAAGCCTTGTACATCTCAGGCGTGACGCCTTCATCTTTGGCGCGGGAGATATGCGAAAGGATGGCGCGCAAAAAACGCACCGGATTACCGAGCGGTCGGTAATAATTCAAAGGCAATTCATCGACATGGCGCTTAAGCAACAGCCAAGCATCCGTCTCGGTCATGAGGCGAAAACGGTTTGGTAAACCGATCTCAAGCGCATGGCGCTCAAGAATGCGTTGGCAAAACCCGTGAAAGGTCTCGATCCAAAAATCATAGGTACCTGTTGGGAGTTTGGCGACGACGCGATCCTCCATCTCACCAGCCGCTTTTTCAGTGAAGGTGAGGGCAAGGATGCGTTCGGTATTATTCTCGTGCTTGTCGAGCAAATGCAGATAGCGGTCAACGAGTACGGTCGTCTTTCCCGTACCGGCACCGGCCACGACCAAAAGCGGGCCTTTTTCATGCAGGACGGCTTCACGTTGGGCCTCATTTAGGCGCTCAAGATCCAAGGTCATGGCCTGAATATGCCAGCCGAGGAACCCTCTGTCTAATCTCTTTTTTTGCCTTATTTCTTGATAGACATCTCCCTTTAAAGGGAGATCGGGCAACGAAAAATCCCCACGAACTCTTCATGGGGATTTCAGCAGGTCAGAGCGGGGTACGCCGGCGAACGGCGAGGTACTGGACGGGCCACTTCATGGTCTCGACGGTGTCGAGCTCGCTCGCGAAGCAGCGTTGGCCGAAGTTATCCTTACTATTCGCGAAGCCGTTCTCGGTGGCAAGGCGAAAGAAGTGCGGGCGACCCTGGACGTCGGTCGTCGAGCCCAGGATGTACAACCCCTTCTTGATCGGCTTCTTCTCATCGTCTTGGTGGTACTCGACATAAGAAGCCTTGATACCAGCTTCTCCGCCAGCCGAGATGAAATGCACGCCCTCGATGAGGGTGGCGAACTCGAGCTCGCGCTCGTGAAGTCGCTTGCGCTCTTCGTCCCAGGTACCAGTGACCTGAACGAGCTCGAAGTCGACGCTATACCTACCCTTGGCAGGCGTATCGAGCACGAGATCGGTTGCCGACCAGCTACGGTTTTCACCATGATCGAGATGAAGAATGAAGAAAACCTTGGCCGATTCGAGCACCGTTTCGAGCGGCTTCGAATAATCGACTCGTGCATTCAGAATATCAGCTGCCATGGCCAGCCTCGCTTTCAGTATCGTTTCACACCACAGCCACGGTTTGTTAGCAATAAAAGAATAAAATGTCAACCCTTAGCCCTTTCGCAAATCCTCCATCAAGCGCAGGTAGAAGCGAATATTCATCATGGTGGCGAGACGCTGGCCGAGCATTTCGTCAACGGTAAACAGGTGGCGCAAATAACCCATGGTATAGCGCGAAAGCTCTTCGTCTGCAGGTGTGCGGACGTCATCTTTGGCGACCAGCGGCTGTACGGAGTCTTTCCACTTCGCATTATGGATATTGGCGATTTCGTAAAAGTCGCGCTGGCTTAAATCGCCATGCCTTTTCAAATAGACCGAACCATGGCGCGCATTACGGGTTGGGAGCACACAGTCGAACATATCGATGCCACGGGCTGTATAACCAACAATTTCATGCGGCTGGGCACCGCCCATAAAATAACGAGGTTTGTCTTTGGGGAGGATTTCATCCAAGGCCTCAAGAACTTTGCAGGCTTCTTCAAACGGCTCGCCAACCGAGAGACCGCCAATAGCATAACCGTCAAAGCCGATCTCCATCAGCTCTTTGGCACTGCGAATGCGCAGGTCGATATCGGTACCACCCTGAATGATGCCGAAGAGTTTGGCACCCGGATTAATGGAACCTTCGCGGGTTTTTTCGAATTGCTCTTTTGAGCGCTTGGCCCAGCGCGTGGTGAGCTCGAGGGCATCGATGAGCTTTTCGCGTGTCGCCGGCAATTCGGTACAGACATCCAAAACCATGACGATATCGCTACCAATGACGCGTTGAATGTCCATGCAAAGTTCGGGCGTCAGCATCATCTTGGCTCCGTCGATGTGGGATTGAAATTGTACGCCTTCTTCGGTGAGCTTGCGTAAGCCCGAAAGGCTGAAGACCTGAAAGCCGCCTGAATCCGTGAGGATATTACCCTGCCAGTCCATGAACTTATGCAATCCACCAAAATGCTTCATGAGATCGATGCCCGGGCGTAGCCACAAATGGTAGGTATTCGACAGCACGATCGGTGAACCTAAGCGCTCGATATCAAAAGACGAGAGCGTTTTGACGGCGCCCTTGGTGGCGATAGGCATGAAGAACGGCGTCATCATGTCGCCATGCGGCAAAACGAGCTTACCCGTTCTCCCCTGTTCGGTTCGTCCAAATAATTCAAAACTCATAGGTTATGGTAAATATTTTTGCCAGCGAGGTTGTTTGCGTAACAGGTAGACGACCATCAACAGCACCACAACGACGATCGCCATCGCAATACGCGTTTCTGGTTTGTCAGCATACCCGCCGCAAAGCACCAGTACGACGATGCTCGGCAAACTACCTAAAAACGTCGCAGCTGCATAGTCCTTGAAGCCTATGCCGCTCAAACCGGCCGCGATACTGACACCGTCATACGGGACGAGCAATAAACGCCCCAAGAAGACCGAAGCGAAGCCTTTTTGAGTCAGGATCTTGTTTGCATGGCGCAACCACGGCTTTTTTGATTGGGCGATCTTTTTGGCACCTAAAGCTCGTGCGATGCCAAAGAGCAACCACGAAGAAAGGTTGAGGCCTACAATCGAGAGCCCCAATCCGAGCCAATTACCAAATAAAAGACCGGCGACTGACGCCAATAAAATGGTTGGTGCCGGCAGAAAAAATGACAAGGCAAAGACCAAGACCATAAGCGCCGGTCCAAACAGACCTGCCTGCAAGACAGCGACACTTATCATCTCGGGGACGTCGCTTGGCGTATGGCCATAGGCATGCAAAACAGCACTCGCAAGAACGATGATGACGAGATACGCGATGGCGACGCGCAAAAGGAGGCCGATAAGAGACGGTTGTGAAGGTGCTTTCCGCGAAAACGCTTACTGAGGGATGTATTTTTTGATGGCTGGGATGCGACGCAGGACAAAAACAAGAGTTGCGATAACGAGGATCGAAACCGCCAAGACGATACGTCCACGCGGATTGAAGATCGATTCACCAAAGAGCGTGAATAGCACCGTACCCGGCAAGGTGCCGATCGCCGTCGCCATCACAAAGGTCTTGAACGGCATACGGGTAAGCCCTGAACCTAGGCTGACAAAATCCGAAGGGACAAACAATAAACGCATCAAGGTGACTGGCACGAATCCCCTCTCTGATAAAACGTCATCAAGGTCTTTCATCCAACCCTTCTCGCGCTCGGCAATAAAGTGACGGCCAAAATAACGCGCCAAACCAAAGCTGATCCAAGCGGTCAGGTTCACGCCCGTAATCGCGATCAAGGTACCGAGCCACGGGCCAAATAGGGCGCCCGCGATCACCGCAAACCCATTGGTCGGAAACGGGATAATGGTAGAGACAGCATACACCGCCAACATGATGAACGGGCCAAAGGCACCCGTTGAGACCACCAAATCACGAGACAAACGGCCGAGATCACGAAAAGAGATGTTGAAATACGACATCAGGCCGTACATGGCCACGATCAATACAAGGTAGACCACCAAGACTCCGAGTTTGAGATAGTGTTCGCGTTTGGACTCCATAGGGTGATTATAGTTGATCTTTCTTTTCTTTCATAAAATAGAACCATTCTTCGAGCGCCTGTAAAAAGATCTTGAACGGCGCTTCTAGCACGACGTCAAAAAAGAAGACGAGCAAATTGAAACGCGACACCGTCTCAGACAAGAAACGACCGACTTTTAAAACGGGCAACGAGAAGAAATCAACAACCAGACTCCCCAACCCCGCCTGCTTCTCATAAGCTACGTATTCTTTTGAAGCCAGGCGCAGACGATAGGCAAAGAAGCTCACTACGCATAAGAAGAAGACGAAGACCGACATACTGACCCATGTATAGCCAATGAATGACAAACACCAGAAAATCAAACCAAATGACAAGGCGAACATCAGCACATAACCAACGGTCAACATGGTCGCCCCCAAGACCGAGTGTTGGCGCTTGCCACGCAGCTCGATCAACGGGATGCCATCGATACTCAGCAACTCCTCAACACCCTCGATGATGCGAGCGACGTTTTCTTTAACCGGAGGACGGATCATGACACCGACCAACATCATGAGGACTGGCGGAAAGAGCATGTTGATCAACAGGGCTTGGCGATGCGGTTGGCCATAGAGGGCGATCTCGAGCGGATACTCGAGCACGAAGGCAAAGAGCATCTTGGTTAAAAACAGGTAGATAATGGCACGCACAATGCCTCGCGTGAGACGTCGTTTTGAATCTTGGATACGCACCTCGGCCACGCGCTCAATCGCCTTTTTGAGAGCGCTTTGGTCTTCGAGCAAGGCGCGGGCTTTTTTTGGATCCTCTTTGAGCGCGGCTCGCAAAATCGTGAGTGAAACGCTCCACGGTTTTACAGCGCTGCAAAACTTCTGATGGTACGGATTCTTCAAAATACCCTGAATGCGCGCATACGAAGCCTCAAGACAGACCGCCATGTCATGCACCTGGTCGACCCACTGCTCTGGGCGCACCCAACGCGGCTCAAAGATACGCAAGAGCTTATAACTGATCAAAGCGTCGTCAGCCTTCAAGAAGTTGCGCAAACAAGCCACGTACAATTGCAGGCGGCGTTCATCATCAGGTAATTCGTTGTTTTTTAAACGGATCTTCTCACCCACCTGCTCATAGAGCGTGTTCAAAAAAATCTTTTCTTCGTTTTGGTCAGTGACTTGTTCGTCGATTTCGGCCGCCAAGATCTCAAGCAGCCATTGTTCAAAGTCAGGGATCTTTGAATGGATGCGTTTTACGGCCAAAAACTTAGCGACCATGGCCGCAATTACATCGACCAACCCTTCGGCATGGTGGTCGTTTGCCAAGTACTTGGCGGCAATCAATTCGCGCAAAACCTGTGAAGCGACCTGTTTGGACTCGTTTTCGAGATTGAGCTGGCGCTTCAAAATGCGCACGATGGCACTACGGCGCAACAAGTGCTCTTCTTTGTAGTCGATGGCGGTGCGCAAACGTTCGTAAAAAACGGCGAAACGACTGATCGCCGTATGCACCACCAAACGGTTGCCCTCGGTGGCCAGCTCAAGCTCAGCCGGTTGCACGGCCTTGGCCAATAAATCGATTTTTGCCTTCGAAATCGTCTCCATAGAACCGATAAACGGTAGCAAAAACGCGGTTATCTGTCGATCTCCAGGCTAATATCCACCGTATAGCCTTGTCCCATTTTTTCTTTCTTACGTACTTCGCTTTTGATAGGTAATAAATAACTCCCCGATTGCTTATCGGGAAAATGGACGTAGACCAAGATGTCTTGCCCATGGTCGCTTTTACCTTGACCGCTCCCCAACCACGGCGCTGCTTGCCCTCTTGGGATTTTTTCACCAAATCAGCACTCTTTTTATCAAGCGTAACTAAATGCCAATTAGCGGATTCTCCGGGGTAAATCCAAATTTTGTCCTTGAAAGAAATCTCCTTACTCATGAAAGGGAGTATAGCAAAAAACGGAGCCGTGGCGGGGCTCCCATGGATATCAGGAGAAGTTGCCCGAAGCGCATTGCTTTTTCCGCTTCCCGCCTTATTGATTTTAATCACTCTACCAAACTTCCATCAAGCGCAAATCAGACATAAAAAATCGACCAGGATGGTCGATTCATTTGAATGCTGTGCATCCATAGATTCTTGGGTTGTTGGACGTTGCACCCCTCAACTCCAGTAAAGGATGAAAGGGGTGTCATCGGGCAGCGCATTTATGTACGCCTTGATTGCCTTGTTCTTCACCGAGGTGTTATCGACAACCTCTAGTTGCTTGAGCTGCTGTGCATAAACAAAGGTCAACCCATTGCCATGCTTGTCTTCACGGGTTCCTTGCGAATCCTTGTGCTCGCCAACGATCCAGACCCACATCTGTGGCGGGATTGGAATCGCCTTAATGGTTGGCTCTCTGCCGCTATCATCATAGAGGCAAATCAACTGCTTGAAGATTGCATAATCTCGATCGAATCTCAAACAGTCGAGGCACATCACAAAGCTTAGAGTAAGGCTACGCGGGTCTTGCAATGGCAACAAGGTCAGATTTTGTCCCATCACTACTCTCCTTATCAAAGACGAACAAGCGTCCAAGACTCTCACTACCATTAAAATAGCTGTTTAGTCAACCCCTTGAGTATTGTAAATTACTTGGGCCTTCGTCCCCCGCTCTTCAGGCAATCATCCATGTTTTTGTATGATTTGAACTTTTTTGTCTGGTTATAATAACGCGTGCCTTTTGCATGGCAAATATTATTGACGCTCTTTTTGACGGGCGGATTCGTCACGGCAGCAACCTGCGCCACGGTTTTTGCCGATGCCGTCGAGATGGCATAACTCGCGCCCACAGCACTCAATGAACCAAATGATAAGACACCAGCCAAGATGGCACCCGTTAAAAAGCGGGAGGCGATTGAATGCGTTTTCATACGTGTTGCATGCAAGTATACCATCACCAACGAAAAAATCGACCAGAATGGTCGATTTTCATTTGGACGAAGTCCTCGGCGATAAAGGTGGCAACTCACGTCTGAGAAGACCTTCAAATGGCGGGCGAACCTTCATAACTCGATAATGGGCGCATTCTGGCACCCAGTGCCAATCTTCATCAGGTATGATGCCATGATCGGCAAGAATGTCATCAATCAGAAGCCTAGCTCTCATCCACTCCGCGTGAACGGTTTGGCGGGCCAGCTGAAGATAGTCATCCTCATCGCCTGCCTTGATGCGTTTATTGATTTGGACCGATCCCACCTGGCCCATGTAGAACAAGTCTGAATCGGTCGGCCGATAGATGGCGCGATGCGTGGCATCATAGGGCTCCCAAGCGGTCACCAGATACCAGATAACGGTCTGGCACGACTCTTTGGGCTCGGCCCTGACGATAATGGCGCGCTCGATGCGAAGCGTCTTACTTTTGACCCCATGCTCAGCTCAACGTCGACGCCTGTTCGCCAGTCGTCAGAGCCGGTTGATTCATATAGTCCAAAACCATATTAGCAGCGAACTGCAAGCCGCTAAGGCTGGGCAAACCACCCCAGGGAGGGATATCACCGATATAGCATGGGTCGACCAGAAGGGCAGGCGGGACCGGATGTCCGACCTCACTCAGCCTCTTGGCCCAACCATAGCACTGCTGCCTAATCATGCCCTGCGCCCTCATGCGCATCGCTGACGTATTGCCATGATCGGTTTGGCGCTTCTCGACGATACGGTTGAACCGCATCGCATCGAAGGCAAAGAGCCAGGGCTTACGAACCCGAAGGTCCAGCAGCTCTTCGAGCGAACATTCGCTTGGGTTTTTTTCTGACATGAAACCTCCGCCGCAAAATCGTACATTATTTTACCAGACGGTCAATATTCGCGCATAACAAAACACCGCCCTTACGGACGGGTTCAGATCATGACCATGTTAGGTCAAATTGAATTGTAGAGGTCTTTGAGAATTTCTCCCCAAGCACGGACGAGCGGTAGCCCGCCTTCAGCCTGCCTACGAAGAACCCACTGTAGCGTTTCTGGACTTCTGACAACGCCAGTCAGCTCTTCATTTAATGCTTCTTCTGCCCGAAAGGCTTGCGACAGCCCCTCGTCAGCAGCGATCAGCGAAGGTGGGTCCCCACGATAGCCTGTTGCTAGCTGTTCATCGTAGGACCGTGCAAGCTCGCGTTCTTGCAACGCATGCGCCTCAACGCGACGTAGATAAGCCAATGACTGCCTTCGTGACAGCGCAATGATCTCAGCAGAAAAACGTTGGTCGAAGTACGGGATCAAGATCTCAAGCTCGCGTTTTATCGCATGGTTTTTGCGCGCAGTCCTCAATAGCCCAATGATCTGGGGGCGAAATATCGCGTATAACGCACGCAGATTGCGAGGATTTTTAAGATAGGTCCTGGCACGCTCTTTTGCCGCTTCACCGAGACCAGCTATGCCAAATCTCTTGCTGAGGCCGTTCGTGACCAGCGTATACAGCCCCCTGGGACTGATTGTCACGTATCCTTCGATTGGAGAATTGGTAGCAGTCGATACCCGATGAGAGCAGTCGAGGTTGTGCAAAAACACCGTGATGAATTCTTCGTCGATCCAGGCACGAATATCTGACGGCATATCTGTCTGCTCAGCTTGAGCAAACGCCTGATAATCGCCAGCCTCGCATTCTGGGATGACACCGCCCTCATCGAGCTCGTTAAGCGCCGCGGGCAAGGCATCCATGAATCCTCGCGCAACATTTGCCCGCTCAATTGCGTCCGCATGCTCAGCTGAAAACTTGTCCGCGTCCTTACTCTTTACGGGAGCGGTCGACGATTGAGAGTCTGTATGATGGACGGGAGTAGAACTATCCCTTTCATGGCATCCAGTCACAAAGAATAGCGCCATGGCTGGCAGCAAAAAACGCAGGTGACCCATAACAAACCTCTTTGGTTCAAGGTGCTAAACGCATAATCTATTACTCTCATTTTGTCTTATTGTCAAGAAACTTACGCATAACAAAACACCGCCCTTACGGACGGTGTTTTTGTGGTGCGCGCTGAAGGATTCGAACCTACGACCCCCTCGGTGTAAACGAGGTGCTCTAACCAACTGAGCTAAGCGCGCGTGGTGCTGAGGAGAGGACTTGAACCTCCATACCCTTGCGAGTGCTACCACCTCAAGGTAGTGCGTCTGCCAATTTCGCCACCTCAGCGTGGCGAGAAGATACCAAATACCGCCTATGCTTGCAAGTCCTCATGCTTCTTGCGCCCCACGATCCATTTGAGGCCGCTATGGCGCAGAGAAAAGGCAATATTAGCCCCATTTAGCTCTACCCCGTCGACGCTGATACGCACCTGGCCTTCGGACTTGATATGGCCGTGGGTAGCCCTGACATGGGTGCGTGCCGGCGGTTTTGAGCCTCCAAACAACGACTTCTTTGGCTCCTCAACGTCCACATAGACATCGAGTTCACCGTCATCGAAGTTCGTACCCGTCATGAGGTTTACGAGGCGCATGGCGCCGTTTTGTTGGCAGCTGATGGTGTATTTACCAGCGATATCAAGAACCGCCTTTGGGTCGCGGATGATGACTTCGGTCAAAAATGGCCTATCGCCCACCAAGCCCAAATCCACTTGGCGTACAAAACGCGCTGCCAAGACATTGACCGACTCTTCGAGTTTTTCAGGGATGCTAAGCTGCTTGGCGATCATCGAAGGCTCACATGGGATATACCCGATCACGACATTCGCATCAGCGATGATGGGGAGAATTTTGATGAGCGAAGCATCCGTGCCGACCATGATGATGGTGGCAGCCCCTTTGGCGAGCGCCTCTTTCGCCAGCTCCTTTAAACCGCGAAAAGCGCCCTCGCGGAGCACTTGCCCCGCCAAATGGCGCCTTGATAACTCCGCTTCGAGTCGCGAAACCCACCTCTCTTGCGAACGATCCGAGAGCTTCGCATCAAAGAGATAGGCGTACTGGTAGGTCATGATCCTGAGATCGACGTCTTACCGTCAATTTTTGCCCCGCGTTCTACCGACAGGGTTTTGGCCGTCACATCGCCTTTGACGGTCGAGGTGGCGAGCAGGTCCAATCCTTCATCAACCGTGAGCGGACCCGTCAACGAACCGGCAATGCTTGCTGAACCGGCTTTGACCGTACCCTCGATCACCGCTTCTTTGCCGACCACGAGGCGGCCAATGGTACTGAGCTTGCCCTTAAGCTCACCCTCGATGGTCACGTTGCCGTCACTAGAGAAATCCCCCTCGACGCGCACGCCTTTGGCGATAATGGTCGTTGCCGATGGGGTATTGGTGCTCGTTGGCGCTTCTTCAAACGATGGGGTGGATGGTTTACCGAACATACGCATGGTGTGGATGGCGACAATGTTAACCTAGTTACATTTCTTCTGGTAGGGGGATCGAAAGCAAAGCGAGGCCGTTCTTCAAACCCTGCAGGGCAGCGGACGCCAAACGCAGACGAGCGGTCTTGTCTTCGGGGGCAGCCTCGATCACCGGCACATCGCGATAAAAAGCATTAATCGCATGCGAGACCTCAAGGCACCATTGGGCGATGACGCTTGGACGAAGCTCAGCCGCAGCCTGCTTTACGGCGCTTGGGAGACGCAAAAGCTGTTGGGCAAGGATCTTTTCAGAAGCATGCGAGAAGTCGGAGTTAATCGAGCCCTTTGGCACGCCCCCAGCTTTGCGGATAATCGAGTGCAAACGCGTTGCCGCATACTGACAATAAGGGCCAGTATCGCCGTCAAAGGCCATGGCTTGGTCCATGTCGAAGACAAAAACACGGTCATTGTCTTGGCGAAGCATGCCGAATTTCAAACCCGCCTGAGCCAGACACCAGGCCGTATGAGTGACTTTACCCTCAGACCAATCGTCATGACGCTTCATAATCTCGGCGCGGGCGAAGTCGGTCACGGCTGCCACGAAATCTTGATAGGTAATGATATTACCTTTACGGCTCGACATGGCGCCTTCTTTGAGGGTCACGAAGTCATAACCCACGTGTTCATCATTTGTACTCAACCCCATTCGCTTCAATACTTCGAACAATTGTTTGAAATAGAACGATTGGCGGTTATCAACGAGAATGATGCTCTTGTTGAGATTTGGAAATTCTTTTCTTTTTAATTCGGCGAGCGCGATATCTTTGGTTGAGTAGAGCGAATTACCATCGGATTTGCGTACCAAAAATACGCCGAGCTTTACATCTTCAAGATCAACGACGATGGCACCTTGGCTTTCAGTGGCCACACCCTTTGCCATCAAGGCATCAACCATCTCTTGACCACGCGCAACCACTTCAGATTCAAGATACTGGCGCGTGATACGCACGTCGAGCTCATCAAAATTGCGCAGCATCTCTTCGAGACACCAGCGACGCGTTTCAAGCCAAAGCTTGGTCCAAGCGGCATCGCCCGATTCTAAGGCACGCAAAACTGCCGAGGATTCTTCTGCGTATTCTGGATGCTCTTCAAGGGCCGTCGTTGCTTGCGTATAGACGCTGCCGAGATATTTACCGGTCGCCTGCTCAGCACTGATCCCCTGTAACATTTTCTCAACGGCTTCAACGGTAAGATTCAGATCAACGCCACGCTCTTTGACGAAGAACCACAAACATTTGGCAACATGCGCGCCAACATCGCCCTGATAACTGACCGGGATCACGTGATAGCCCGCCTTCTCAAGCAAGAGCTGGGCAGAACGACCCAAGAACAAATTGCGCAAATGCCCCACGTGAATTTCTTTATGCGTATTAAGCGAAGCGTATTCTAAAAGCACGCTCTTCGACTCCCCTACATTCACTTTGCCGAAAGCGTCATTCATCTCTTCGATGTCAAGAATCGTACGGCGAACGAGCTCGGCATTTGAGAAACGCACGTTGAGATACGGACCTGCCGCTTCAAAGGCGGCAATGCCAGGGTGTGCCGGTTTTAACTCGGCGGCCAAGGCCTTGGCGATCTCGGCTGGTGACTTGCCCATGCTTTTTGCCAAGGCAAAACAACCAAACGCCAAATCACCCATCTCCGGGTTTGGAGGCAGGACGAATTGGTTTGGATGAACCTCGACTCCGAGCTTATCCGTGAGCTGTGCGGCGAGTTCGCCCTTCCAGATATCTAATACGGTTTTCATACGCCTTTTACGTGGACGAAATGTCTTTTGCCTTTTTGAATCAATACGCCCTTGCTGTCAATTTGGACTAGAGCCTTGGTATCGGTCCATACCTGATCTTCTACACGCACGGCACCCTGCTCGATCTGGGTACGGGCATCGGTCTTGGACGAGCAAAGACCTGTTGAGACGAGCAATTCTACCAAAGCGTGATCGCCGGCCTTTACTTCATGAACAGCGATGTCTTCAGGCTTCTCATGCTTTTGATGGACGGATTCAAAGTGGGACTGGGCTTTTTCAGCGGCTTCGTCCCCTGCCACCCAACGGGTCACGCGGTAAGCGAGGTCCTTCTTATACTTCATCGGATTCTCACCGCCGGCCAAAGACTTCTTAATCTCGGCGATCTCATCTTTTTCGAGTTGGGTGCAAAGCTCGTAGGTTGGGATTAGCATGGTGTCTGGCCAACGCATCACCTTGCCATAAATATCAACGGCGTCGTCTTCGAGGTTTACGCCATTACCTGTGGTCTTGCCCATCTTGGCGCCGTTTTCGTCCACCAAAAGGCGGTGGGCCAAAACAAATTTTTCTTTGCCACGAAGTTTACGAAGCAGATCACGGCCGGCAAGCATGTTAAAGGTCTGGTCATTGCCGCCGATTTCGAGATCAACATCCAAAACGACCGAGTCATAGCCCTGCATCAACGGGTAGAAGAATTCATGCATGAAGATCGGCTTGTCTTCTTTGATGCGCTTTTCGAACATGTCACGCTCAAGCATTTGCTGGACGGTGAACTCGGACGAAAGCTTGATCACTTCAGCAAAGGTCATCTTTTCATACCAATCGCCGTTATAACGTACTTCGCACGGATTCTCACCCTCGAACGACAAAAAACGTGAGGCGAGCTTCAAGTAATTCTTGGCATGCTCTTTAACCTGCTCAGGCGTCTGCTGGGTGCGGGCAGCGGACTTGTCGGTTGGGTCACCAATAATCGAGGTAAAGGTGCCGATCAACAAAATCACGCGATGGCCCATCGCCTGCAATTCGGCGAGCTTCATCATATTGAGCGCATGGCCAAGGTGCAGCTTACCGGTGGCATCCATACCCAAATAGGCTGAGATGCGCTCGCCTTTGAGAAGTTTTTCTTTGAGCGCCTCAGGGGTAGGCAGGATGCGCTCTACCCCATGGGAGAGAAAGTGCTCGATCGCTTTTTGATCGGTTTTTATATTCATACGATTGGTTCAAATGGTACGTGTCTTACTTCATGGTCGCAATACGCGAGCTCAAAAGTTCTTGTTTTTGTTTGGCTTCTTCAAGCTTGGACTCCATGCCGGCAATCACCTTCTCAGGCGCCTTGCCGCGAAATTCTTGGTCAGCGAGTTTGGCGGTCGTTGAGGTAATATAGGCCGCAAGCTGCTCGAGCTCTTTGGTGATTTTGGCTTTTTCTTTGATCACATCAACCAAGCCTTCAAGACTCATGGCCACGCTCACCACACCAGCCACCACCGGCCAATCTGATGGCAATGAGGTCATGCGCTCAAAACTCGTCGAGTTCGTGAGGCGAAGCACCCACGGAAGACAATTTTCAATGTACGCCGAGAGAGCATCGCTAGCCTGATAGGCAAAGACGGCTTTCTTGGTCGCATCGACACCCTGATCGGCACGTAAACGACGCATGTCACTAATAACAGTTCGCACCTCTTCGAATCCATCAGGCGTAGGGGCAGAGGCTACAGAAGGCCATTCTGCGACAAGCAGCAATCCTTCGAAACCCGCACGCTGCCAGATCTCTTCAGTGACGAATGGCATGAATGGATGCCAAAGGCGGAGCATACCGGAGAGTAACTGTTTCAAGATGTCAGCTTTATTGCCTTCAACCTTTGCGATTTCAAGATACCAGTCGGCAAGGTCATTCCAAGTGAAATCACGAAGTTCTTCAGCGGCAAGGCTGAATTGATACGTTTCGAGCTTTTTCGTAACCGAATCAACCGTTTGGTTAAAACGATTCTTGATCCACATATCTGCGAGTGTCTCCCCTGTTGCGGATTCAGCCGGAGCCTCCATGTGCATGAGCATGAAGCGGGAGATATTCCAGAGCTTATTGGCGAGATGCTTAAGGCCTTCAATCTTTGCCTCAGCGAGACGGGTGTCTTGGCCAGGGGCGGTGCCCATCATCAATGACAAGCGTACGGCATCGGTGCCGTATTTAGGGATGAGCTCCAAAGGATCAAGAATATTGCCCAAGGACTTGGACATCTTGCGGCCCTGGTCGTCCATAACGAGACCGTGCAAGTAAACGTCTTTAAATGGTACCTCACCGATGGCATAGGTCGACATCAAGACCATGCGGGCGACCCAGAAGAACAGAATGTCGCGACCCGTCTCAAGGACATTGGTTGGGTGGAAGGTGCGTTCTTTGGCCCATTTCTCTTCATTTGGCCACCCGAGAGCTGAAAAACTCCAAGAACCCGATGAGAACCAGGTATCGAGACTGTCTTCGTCTTGCACGTAGCCTTCGCCAGGCGAAACGACCGAAGCTACCTGTTCATCGCCCTTATACCAAACCGGGATGCGATGCCCGAACCAGATCTGGCGAGAGATACACCAATCACGCAGGCCATCGATCCAGTGAAAGTATACCTTCTCAAAACGGTCTGGGACGATCTTGATCGAACCGCCGCGGACGGCGTCTTGCATCAAGCGCTTAAGGGTCGTGGTCTCACCAGCCTTCTGGCTGAGGGTGTCACGTTTGAGAGTAAATTCTTTGTTCACACGAACGAACCACTGAAGGCTCGGCAACTGTTCAACCGTCGCGCCGCCGCGTTCAGCGATTGGCAAAGCCTGGTCAACTTCATCAATTTTTTCGACGAGTCCAGCAGCCTGTAAATCCGTAATAACTTTTGCACGCGCTTCTTCAGTCGTGAGTCCGGCAAAAGTCTCGCCACAATTTTGCATCATGCGACCGGCCTGGTCGATGACTTGAATCGTCGGCAAAGAATGACGTGTTGCCATCTCAGCATCAATCATCGAATGCGCTGGCGTCACACCGAGTGCACCGGTACCAAAAGCAGGATCAACGGCTTCGTCAGCGATAATGCGCAATTCAATCTGTTTGCCACAGAACGTCGCGGACAGCGTTTTACCGACGTATTCTGCATAGCGAGCATCGGTAGGATGCACCGCAACCGCCGTATCACCAAACTTTGTTTCAGGACGCGTTGATGAGATGGTGATCGGAAAGTCTTTGTCGTACTTGAACGTGACGAGTTTTGCTTTTACCTCTTTAGTCACCACTTCATCATCCGACAATGTCGTCTGAAATTGTGGATCCCAATTCACGATACGAAAACCACGTTCGATCAAACCGTCTTCGTACATCGACAAGAAGATTTGGTTCACCGCCGCATTGCGTTCTTCATCAAAGGTATAAGCTTCGCGTGACCAATCACAACTCGAACCCATCTTCTTTACTTGAGTACGAATGGTATTCGCTGAGTCATCGGCGAAGGCGATGACGCGTTCTAAGAACTTTTCACGACCGAGCTCTTTGCGCGGATCCTTAAAACCCTCCTTCATGAGGAGCTGCTCGACTTTGACCTGGGTGGCAATGGCCGCGTGATCAGTACCCGGGACCCAAAGGGTCTTTTTGCCGCGCATGCGTTCGAAGCGAATCAGCGTATCCTGGATCGCCAACATGGTCGCATGACCCATATGAAGGGTGCCGGTGCGATTTGGGGGTGGCATCACGATGCAATACGGCTCGCCGCCCTGGTTGCGATCAGGGAGTTTATCTGGATTATAATATCCAGAACCGGCCCAAAGCTCGTTCAAGCGGTCCTCTACCTCATTAGCCTGATAGGCTTTTGGAAACGATTCGAATGCAGACATAGGAATACAGCGGAATATAGCGAAGAAAATGGGTTTTGTGAATGGGCTTTTTGATTGACAGTAGCCCCCGTTCTTTATAGTTTGGGCGCCAATGGCCCTCACCCTCGAACAGCAAGCGATCGAAGCCATCGGCCGCTCTAAGCACCTGCTTCTCACCGCCCGCTCGGCCCATTCGGTCGACGCGCTTTGCGCTGTCTTGGGTATGGCGCTTTGGCTCAAACGCCAAAACAAATCGTTTGACATCGTGATCCCTGATTTTGAGGCCAAGCAGTATCCCCCATACTTGCCAGCTGGCATCGAGATTGGCACCCGTCTTGGCTCGCTGCGTTCGCTCAAAATCACCCTCAACGTCAAAGACACGCCACTCTCTGAACTCTCGTATGACGTGCGTGATGGCGCGCTTGATATTACCGTTGTGCCAAAGTACGGCGCTTGGCGTACCCAAGACGTTGGCTTTATGAGCGGTGATGCGCGTTATGATCTCGTGATCGCCATCGGCGCTCCTGACCGTCATAGCCTTGAGAATGTCTTCAAACATGAGCTCAATGCCTTGCACGAACTCCCAACCATTAATATCGACGCCTCCCCTGCCAATGAACAATGGGGCACGGTGAATATCGTGAATCCGACACGTTCGTCGGCGTGTGAATCTCTCTACACGCTTCTTGAAGCCTGGAATCCGCAACAGATCACCGCCGATATCGCGACCGCGCTTCTTGCCGGTATGATTGCGGCAACAAAAGGCTTCCGCACTCCCCATCTCTCGGGCAAAACCCTTGAACGCTCTTCGACCCTGCTTGAAAAAGGCGCACGCCGCCAAGAAATTGTGCAAACGCTTTGGCGCACGCATTCGGTTACCGCGCTTCAACTCTGGGGACGCGCCCTCTCGCGTCTCGAACAAGACACCACGACCGGTCTCGCTTGGACCTTTATCACCGACACCGATCTCTTAGAGCTCAAAGCCGACAATAATGCCCTTGATGGCCTTTTGCACGATCTTTTGTCTTACACCCCAAATACCAAGGCGATCTTGCTCTTGCAGCAACGTGGCAGCCTATGGCAGGCCGATCTGCATGCCCATGCGCCGTATAGCGCCATCGAAATCGCCAAAGACTTTTTGCCGAGCGGCAACCAAGAACAAGCCCGCTTCGTCACCGACATGGCCCATGGCTCGCTCGCCGACCAAAAGACCCATGTTCTCAACGCGATTAAAAAACATTTGGTATCATAAACCCATATGGAGACGCCAAAGCCGGTACTGAGCCCAAAGGCCGTATTTGCGAGCTATCTCTTTGCGATCAAAAACAGTCTTGGTAATGCGATGTTTCAATCGCTCTTTCTTGAGAAGGCTGATGGGGAGCTGGTCGACATTCTTAAAGGCGGTGATATTGCTTGTGCGAATTACGCCAGCAGTATCCTCTATCGCTTCAAGTACATCAAAGAACCACATGCCACCGTTGAGGGCACTGAAAAAGATTTGATCGACTCTGGTTGGACATTAGTCACTGAACCACAAGAAGGCGACGTTATCATCTGGCAACCAAACTTTGACCATGATCCTAAAGCTGAACATCTTCACATCGGATTCTCGATCGGAGGCGACCAAGCGATCAGTAATAGCACCACGCTTAAATACCCGGTCGAACATCACCTAACCTTTGGCACAAAAGAAGATGGCGCACCGAGAAGAGAAATTAAAGCCATTTACCGACGCGAACCCTCTGTCTAATCTATTTTTTGTTTTTTATGGATAGACATCTCCCTTGTATTCAAGGGAGAGCTGAGTCTGAATTCTGAAACGGTATGATCTCCCTCGAAGAAGGGAGATGCCCAACCATACCTCAGTAAATAAACACGGGCAGAGAGTTCGCGGCAATCAAAAAACCGCGTCGGCGACTTTTTGACAGTCGACCGAAGCGGTCAGAATGGCAAAGCAAGCTGGATGACGGTTGCGAGAAAACGAGCAGTTGGAGCCCATAGGTCATTGGGCGATTCTCCACACCATCCGATCTCGTCTTTTGGACCTAAGACGCAGACAGCTTTTGTCTTAGTTGGTAGCTCGACTCTCGATCCAAGGGCTACTATTGGGTATTTTCTACGAGACCCCCGTGTGAGCTCATGGTAATAATCCAATTCATCCAAGGTCGCCGGTCTCAAACCGCGTTGAGCGAGCTTTTTCACTACATCTTCAGTTGAAAGCGCCTCGTTCAAATGAACGCGTTTGAACAATGCTAATTTCTGTGAAGATACCGAGGTTAACAAGGGCTCTATGTTATCTACTTTGACCAACCACCCCGGTATACCTTCTCCAAAGGTCAGAATAGTAAATTGACTCTCTTGCATGAATCCTCCGAAAACAAGGATGCCAGCATGAAATATATTGTCAATCAAACATCATAAAACCCAGCGTATAGGTGGATTTGTAATATATTGACATTTCTATAGAAAAATGCTATGATTCCCGTGCCTATAGGAGGCTTTCAACCTTTCAACAGAGGAATAGTCATGTCCTTCGTGTACGTTCCGTTACACTACCATCGGAAGCCGGAAGAAGCGGCTACCGAGCTACTCGTGCTGGCCATCCTGACGATCCTCGTCATCGCCTGCACATGGCTGCACTCTCGCTACCGACGCTGGCAACATGAGGCGTTCGACAAGCGTCACGCCGCCCGCATCGCCGAGATCGAGGCTCGCAGGGCTCGAACGGACCAGCTCGTCTGCCAGAGCGTCAGCTGCTACAGCGAAGACGATGACGGCGAGCGCCCCGAGATCGAGAATCACGCGCCTCCGCTCGAGGACTTCGCTCCGCGTCGGGAGTATCTGCTCCCCGCCAAAATCTAGCGCCACCCGCGCAACCAACAACTGACCCCGCAAAGACAACTGTCGATGCGGGGTTTGTGTTTGTTTTTCTTTTTTTAAACCTTATTTCGGTACACCTCCACCTCTTCTCTATACGCCTTCCAAATCGGTTCGTTTTGCATGAGGTCGTAGGAGATGGCGGCAAGCATTGGCGCTTTGCATTGGCGCAAAAAGCGGCGGCGGTCTGGGGCCATGGTTTCTGCTCCTTTCATATTGTCCCAAGCATCAGCGATTTTGATAGCCCAGGCTTCGGGGTTATAGGCATGAACGAGGCCGGCCATCATGTCGACCCAACGGGCGTCGCCACCTTCGATCATGTCGTCGTGGGTGCAGAGGGTGACGAGTTCGATGATTTCTTCGGTGCACCCGAGTTTCTCGAGCTCATCGTGGGTGACTCCCCCATCTTCAATCACGTCATGAAGGATGGCGGCGATAATCACGGGTTCGGCATAGCCAAATTGCTCAACGGTTTTGCCAACGCGAATCGAGTGTTGGTAGGCGGGCTCGTCTGACCCTTTGCGGGTGCCTGGGATGCGCTCGGCGACGAGTTTTTCAGCTTGTTGGCGGATGATCATAAGAAGGGCGAGTATAAAACACCTTCCCGTTTCTGGGAAGGTGTTTGGACTTTTTGGTTTATTTTACTGGGACAGGGACCGGGGCAGGCGCCGGAGCAACGACGTTGAGCGTTGCCGTGCCACCAACGGTACCGGCAGCATCCGTCGTTTCGCCTTTCATGTACATGATTGGCGTTGGCATCTCTTCAAGAAATTCTGCCTTGATGAGCGGCACGATGGTGCGGTAGTCCTGTAAACCATTGCCATCACCGGAGTCTACCTTACCCGTCGCAAGCAACGCTGGGACAAAGTAGGTTTCGTTTTTATTGTCCTTCCAGGAGTCGTAGCGCATGACGACCTGTTCGAAGGTATTGTATTGAACCTGAACACGGGTGCCTTTTTTGCCCCAACCATAGTATGGGGAGCGGCCGCCTTTTTTGAGCGCTTCTTCAACGGCACCCTTGTCGATCATCGGATACGATGATGCTTCGAGCGAGGTTGGAAGATTGGCGTAACCACCTGTTACTTCGTAGGTATCGAGTGAAACCGTGATGGTGAGTACCTGTTGAGGATAACCCGACCACGCATCCGTCACGCGCTTACCGTCACGCTTGTCAGGGTAAACGATGTTGACCGTGCGTGGGTACCAGAAACACGGAGCTACGATGGCACGATCGCTCGTGGCAACCATGTCATTGACCGGCAAGTCACCAGCAAAGCCAGCAGGCTCAGCCTTTACTGCAGCGCAAGGCATTGATGTGCCTTCCATAAGAGGACGAATCCACGGTGCATCTTCGAGCTCTGGGGCGGTCGTAGCATAACCGGTCAAACCGTTAGCTTTAACGAAGTCTTGAGCGACCTTGATGGCGCGGTCTTTGTCGAGCTTAGGCTGGCCTTCGTAGTTTTGTGGATATGCGACTTCCTTCCACCACGAGAGACTGTTGCTCATCGCGTCAAAGCTCCAGACCATGCCGCCTTTGCCCTTCCACGAAGCATTGAGGGACTGCACTTCAGAGATACCATCAGCCAAAGCCGCAGGCAGACCGGCAGACTTCAACAAGGTTTTGGTAATCGAAGCGTCGGGCTTGGTGCGGACGGCGCGATAGACATCAGCGGCACCGGCGATCGCTGGGATCTCGGTTGCCCAGTTGTAGTCAACGTCGAGCTGGGTGTAGTCACCATTGTCACCCGGATAAGGCATCATCATCTTGCTGTCGACAACGGCGCCTTCAGTCGCTGGCGCGACGGCCGATACAGCCATGCCACCTCCCATCGCCATGGGACGTGCGCTGATCGTAGCATTGTTGGCCGTGCCGCCATTGGCGGATGACAAGGTGCCAAAGGCTTGGGCTTTTTTAAGACGGGTAATCTTTATGCCTTTTGAGCGAAAGATGGCGGCTTCTGAAGCAGGAGCCGAGGCTACCGAGGCCGCAACGGCGACCAAGAGCAGCAAAGGGACAATGTGGCGTTTTTGCATAGGATGAAGAAGAGAGTTATGGATCTTCGGTCTTTAAAACGTGGTTAAGCCAAGCTCATGACAGCGTATTAAATTTGGCTAGGATTAGCGCGTCGTTCAATAACCGGTAGAACGAGTCGTAATTTTTGAACATAGTCTAACGTCTCAACCGGCACACGCGAGCGCTTTTTTACGGCCGTACGTGCAAGCACGCCATCGATCTGATCAAACCAGACATCGCGCTCAATAAGCGTCGCGACGCGATTAGCACCGGCATTGTATGAACCGGCAACGGCTTCAGCGAGACGAATGGATGAGGTTGAGCTTAATGAACTTGGTAGCTCTGCCTCCATCGCGTCCATCAAGGCAAAAGCTGCCTTGGTGATATTCACATGGTCGCGCGTACCCTTGGTCACATCCTGAATCAAACCGAGATCAGTGCGCTTAGCCAAACGTGTGTATGTTGCCGGCATGAACTGCGCGATGCCCTGCGCGCCCATATATGACTGTTGATCACTGTAAGCTGTCGTTGGATTCACGGCATAGTTGATATAAAAACGGTCGATGACGGCGCTGGCATTTGACTTGAGCTCGGCTGAACTTGAGTGCTCGATGATATAGAGCGAGGTCAGCATGTTTTTGTCAGCGACGGCAGCCAGTTTTTGACCGGGCTTGGCACGCGACATCACGTTACGCTTTTCAAGATCCGCAATCGCTTTATCTGCCACGTCGTTTAGCATGTCGGCACCGGCAGCCGCAATATCAGGCGTTTGAAATTCTTTTTGGTTTGGCGTTTTGACGGCGATTTTCTCATCAATGCCAATGCGTTTTTTCTTTTTCAAGACTTCGGTCCAACGCGGGTAGCGCACGGCCAAGATCACATAATCATCGCCGGTAAATGCATAGGTGTAGGTCGAGAGACCGGTCACCTTTACCGACACAGCCGGAAAATTATTTGAAGTATAGGTGGTTGGCTTCCAGGTCTTGCCATCAAAAAGACCGTCGACACGTACCACTTCGGTGGTACGTTTATCGTAAAAGACAAATGAGATCTCGCGGTCGAGCTTCATCTGTTCAAGGTTTTTGTGGGTAATCTTGTCGAAGTTCACCCCTTCTGAAAGCTGGGCTTGAGCATCATGCGCCGCCTGAAGTAAGGCTGGCAAAGCAAGGGCCGTAGAAGTTGGGACAGTAGCCGGGACAACTGGGACTGAGGGGTCGGCAGGCACCGGGGCCGGCAAAGGCGACGTATCGGTAAAAATCGGTGCTGGGACGAAGAAATTCTGATCAATAACAGGCTCAGCCGCCAAGGCCGGGACCGCTCCCAACATAACTCCCAAACCACCTAAAACGAGGGACAATTTCGTTCTGAGCATTTAGGCATCTTACCACGAAAAACAAACGAACGCTGTTGATAAGCGTTCGTTAGAAAATGACCCTCGGGCGGCGGCGGTTGAAGCCGTCTTTTGGCCCGTTTTGCTGTTGTTTGTGCTGTTGTCGGCCTTCGTGAAAAACGATGCGCAAGGCCTTAGACAATAATCGGTCCAAATTACGGTAGCCGCTGGTGGCAAAGGCCTTATCAGCCTTGACCCACTGGGCCTCCCAGATGGCACCTTCGCCCGTTAACACTTCTTTCGCCTCTGGAGGCGCTTCGAACAAGAAGAAATACACCGTCTTCTCAATCGTGGTGCCTTCGCGTCTGAAGCGAAAGAGCGTACGACCGACCGGTGCGATATAGCGCAGGCCCTCTAAGCCGGTTTCTTCTTTGATTTCACGTACGGCCGTCTCAACCAAAGACTCCCCCGTTTCTTGATGGCCTTTAGGAAAGGTCATGCGGTTATAAGGGTCTTTGATGAAGAAGATTTCTACCGAACCTTGTTTGCGGCGAAAAATGATCCCGCCAGCCGAGAGTTCGGTGCGAAACTTATGGCGTGGTCCCGGTCGCCGTTGAGGTTGGCGCCCCGGTTGCCGTGCCGGTCGCGGTCCCGTTGAGGATCCCGAGGGCCCGGTCGAGTTGTGGGTCTCGTTGCTGTTCATAATCTTTCTCAGTACGGTCTACGAGCACATCCGGCTCGAGGCCTGTTTTATTAATGGTTCTTCCAGATGGAGTGAGCCATTCAGCAATAGTGACCTTGAGCGCTGAGCCGTCTGACAAATTCAGATAGTCCTGCACCGATCCCTTACCAAAGGTTTTCATACCAACAACCGTCGCGGATTTTGTATCCTGCAAAGCACCCGAAACGATTTCGGACGCACTGGCAGAGCCTTGGTTGACCAAGACGACGGTTGGTATGCCACGCAAACGGGCTTTACCCGTGCTGCGAAGCTGCTCAATAATTTGTCCTTGACGGCGCTCTTTTACGACGACCGAGTCTGTCGCGAGCCATTCGCCTGCCATTGCAACGGCAGTGTCAAGAAATCCACCTGGATTATTCCTGAGATCAAGGATAATACCTTTTGGATCCTTCTTCAAGACCTCCGAAACAGCCTTATCAAAGCCTTCTTTGGTGTCTGTATTAAAATTCGTTACCTCGATGACGGCAATATTCTTGTCCTGCCACTTCACGCGCACACTCTTTACTTGGATGGTCTCGCGGGTCAACTCAACGTCAAATGGATCTTTCTTATTGGATTGGCGATAGATCTTGAGTTTGACCTTGGTCCCCTTTTCACCGCGGATAAGCGAGACGGCCTGTTCAACACCCATGCCAACCGTACTCGTGCCATTGATATCCACAACAATATCACCCGCCTTCAAACCGGCGCGTTCAGCTGGCGTTTCAGGCAATGGAGCAATGATGGTGATGTGGTCGTCACGAAGGCCGATCTCGGCGCCGATACCCGAAAAGGTGCCCGATAGCGCATTCTGAAAATCATTGGCCTCTTTAGGGTCAAAGTACATGGTATACGGGTCTCCCATGCTCGATGCCAAGCCTTGCAAGGCACCATAGAACATCTGTTTATCTGAAACATCATTCTTATAGTACTTCTCTTTCAGCTTGGACCAGACATCCCAAAACTGCTTGAAGTCGATGTCTTTGTCGATGCTGTTTGGCGCGGATTGCCCGATACCTAAGACCGACCCTGAATACATTGCCGTGGACGAAGCGCTTGAACCCGCATTACTTGGACTGCTCGCTTTACCGGCGGCGGCACCAAGCAACAGGCCAACGCCAAAGATCACCAGCATGTTGATCCAGGGTTTTTGCGGTTTTGGCGTGACTGGTGGCGTCACAGGAGGATAACTATTGATCATATGTTTTCGTTTTATGTTTCGTCGTGAATGACTTCAATGTCGGCACCAAGCTCGCGCAAACGCCCATCGAGATTTTCATAACCACGGTAGACGAGCTCGGCGCTGTGGATGATGGTCTCACCGTCAGCGAGCATACCAGCCAATACCATGGTGGCACCGGCACGCAGATCAAGTGAGCGAATCTCGGTACCCTTTAACGGCGTTGGCCCGGTAATGATGACACGGTGCGGATCAGCGACCACGGCATTGGCACCCATCTTGATCAACTCACTCACATACCCCATGCGTGATTCAAAGAGCGGATCATGAATCATGGTCGTGCCATGGCACTGTGTGGCTAATAAACCAAAGATCGCCTGCAAGTCCGTCGGAAAGCCCGGATAAATCATGGCCTGCAATTTGAACGACTCCATGCGGCCCACGCCTTGAACGCGAAAAGCGTCTTTGCCAACCAAGGCATGCTTCACGCCAATCTTGGTAAGCATCGAACGAATGGCGTCGAGCTGCTCAGGTACCACCGGCGACATGGTGATATCACCCTTGGTCAAAGCGGCGGCCACGGCAAAGGTACCAACCTCAAGCATGTCTGGCACGACAAACCAGGCTTTCTTTGGTGCCGTAAGCGATGCAACGCCGGTCACTTCAAGCTCATGCGAGCCAATGCCTTTGATCTTGGCACCACAAGCCACTAAAAAACGGCAGAGGTCTTGCACATGCGGTTCAGCGGCGGCAAGACGAATAGACGTCGTGCCTTTGGCCATGCTGGCGGCCATGATCAAATTCTCGGTCGCCGTCACGCTGAACTCAGGCAAGATGATATAGGCACCTTTAAGTCCTTTGGTTTGCATCACGTACTCATCACCATCTTTAGCTGGCTTGATTTCAGCCCCAAGTGAGGTGAGGGCAAACAAGTGCGTGTCGATAGGACGGTTACCGATCGAACATCCGCCCGGCTCAGAGACCGCAACGGATTTGAAGCGTGCGAGCATCGGTCCAAGCAACAAAATCGAGAAACGCATGCGCTTCATGGCTTTTTTGTCGAGCTTGGCCGGATTGATGTTTTTGGTATCGATCGAGAGCTCGTGCTCCCCCGTCCATTCAACCTTGGCACCCATGCCGGCGATGATATCCAAAAGCTGCTGGAGGTCGCTCAAACGCGGCACATTCTTAAAGCGCACCGGGCCCTTAATCAGTAACGATGCGGCAACCAAAGGCCCAATCGCATTCTTCGCGCCAGAAATAGACACGTGTCCGCTCAAGCGGCGGCCGCCTTTTATTGCAAATTTCATATTGAATCGAAAAAAGTGTATCCTCTAGCCATTACCATGTCGAGATCACGTTATAAACCGCCTTTCCACAGGCGTATTATCCCTTGGGTTTTTGCGATCGTTTTTGTCGTACTCGCGCCAACACTTTTGTTTTATACGGCTGGTTACCGATTAAATCCCAATAAACGTGTCATTGAACGCAATGGCACCCTCATCTTGGACACAACACCAGGCAACGCCCGCATTTTTTTGAACGGCCAAGAATATCCTGATAAAACAGCAGCCACCCTGCAAAATGTCGCGCCCGGCACCTACCAAATTCGTTTTGAGCGCGCTGGTTATTATTCATGGGAGAAACGCCTCGAAGTCAAAGCCGAACAAGTCACCTTTGCCAATAAGGTCTACCTCTGGCGACAGACTGAGCCAAAGCTTCTTGCCGAGACGCCAGCGACCTTGCTTTCTCGTTCGCATAAAAAACAACGTTTTGTCGTGGCCGAGCATGCCACCACCACCCAAAGCTTGCTGGTCTTTGACAATGACACTCTGTCGCGCCGCATCTCGCTCGCCTCAACGGCACCCATCACCCAACTCGAATGGAACAATGCCGATGATGCCGTTGCCGCTTCGACGGATGGTGGTGGCAATGCATACTGGGTAGATGCGCGCTCGACCAATAACCAAAATAACCTGCCCGCCGGCGATTACCGCTGGTACGAAGACTCGGTTACCGGTCTCAGTGATGACCGCCGCTACACCTTTGACCCGCGCAATAAACAGCTCTCGAGCATCGTAACCACAAGTGGCACCGATGAGCTTGGCCCCGCCTCGCTCATGTATGCCACCGGTACCACCAACCAATTACTGAGCTGGAACAACGACGTGAACCGCGCATTTGCTTTGCCACGTGGTAATTGGCAGATACACAGCTTAGAGGGCGACTACGTTCTTCTTGAAGATAATGGCCGTTTGCTTGCCCTCAAAAACAAAAGCAGCTCCGCCCATGAAAGCTATGGCGTGATCCAATCATGGCTCTCGGGCACCGAAGTACCGACGGCCCTCATCATCAACCAAAACGAACTTTGGCTTTGGCAAATCGACCAAAACCCAGAACTCTTAGCCCGCAATAGCGAAGCCTTCATCCATGCCGATTGGCATCCAAAAGCCGGCACGGTGTTTTATGCCACCAAGACCAAGATCTTCGCACTTGAACTAGACAACCGCGATGGCCGCCAACGCACTGAGCTCGCGAGCTTCGACGCCATTACCGACATGGCCACCGTTGTCGATCATCTCGTGATCCTTGGTACCAAGGACGGCAAAACCGGCGCCTGGAGCCTCGCGCTGGAATAAAAACAAAAAAGCGCTTTCGGGCGGCTTTTTTGTTAGCCGCGCCGAAGCGCTTCAGATTTTGACGAACAAGTAATGTTCGTCGCCTGCCGTGATCTCGGTAAAGTACCGATGCTCGAATGACGGACGGTAACCGATGGTGTGAATGGCCGCAGCGTAGCGGCCGCCATCCATGGTTGCATACGAGCCCAGACCAACGAGACGCGCGATGCTGCGGATGCCTTGATAGCGCCTCCGCTCGCTCTTGAAGTATTGATAGACCTCGATGGCCATGGCGGGACGGTACCCGTTGGGTGCATGGTCATCGCGGATTGCCCGAGCCTGCTTGATGATCTCGTCACCCGTCCACGAACTGCGGCCCGTGGGTTGCGCCATGACGATGAAGTCACGGTCACCCGAACGGAGACTGGCATGGGTGCAGGTGAAGTGATGCTCGAAGAGCCGTCCATCAAAGATCACCGAAACCCTGCTCTTGCCGAAGACCTGCTTCAACTGCGAGAACGAAGGCATCGCCATATAGGTGATGGGCACGGTATGGGCGATGCCGTAAAAAGGCGTCTCGGTCGTGACGACGGACATGGCGGTCATGGTCTACCCCTCTTTGCTTCTTGGCTGCGCCATTATCCTTAAAATGGGCATTTTGTCAATACAAAACACCTGGCTAAACCAGGTGTTTTTTGATGCTTTCTGCCATGGCTTTTGCCTCGCCTTCAGCATAAGGCGTGCCGGGCCAATGCTTGAAACCATCACCTTCAAAACGCGGGATGATGTGAAAATGGGTATGAAAGATCACTTGCCCTGCTGCCGGATTATTGTTTTGGATCACGTTAAAGCCCTGAGCACCGGTTGCTGCCAAAATGGCTGGCGTGATTTTTTTGATAGCCTGCATGAGAGCCAGCAAGGTGGTATCATCGGTATCAAGCAGCCCTTCAGAATATTTTTTTGGCACGACGAGCACATGGCCTTTATTGGTAGGGTGGATATCGAGAAAAGCAAAGACCTGCTCGTCTTCATACACTTTTTCACAAGGGATTTTGCCGGCGATGATATCAAGAAACAGTTGGGTGTTTTTCATAAGCGTGAAGCGCGATGAGTACGCATGCTAAACCGAGGGCAGCGAGAACGGCAAGCGCATGCCACCCATCCCCCACCAAAATCGCCCCCATGAGCGCCACCAAACCCACCAACAATACCGTCACGACCATGGAGCCCAAAAAACTCCCTTGGCCGCGCGTAAGCAAGCACAACACCATCACGCCCATGGCCAAGGCCGGCAATGGCGCATAGGGCAACACCGAACCTGGCAATAGCCATTCGACAGCGGCAAGCAACGCACAAACCACCACGCCCCCTTCAGCAAGGGCGCGCAGAAAAAAACGCAGCAAATTCATGAAAGGCATACTACATGGTGCGCAGGCGCTGGTAGGCACGACGCGCTTCGGCTTTGAGGGTCTGTAGCAATCCTGCGGCATTGAGGGGTGGGCGTACGAATTGCAGCTGTACCGAACGGATATCAAAGGCGCCGAGGCGGTATTGGATGCCTGGCAATCCGAGCGCGAGTTTTTGTGAGGCGGACGTGTCAGGCAATTCAAACGATGCCGTCACGCGGAACCAACCATCACCCAAGTTTTGTGGGGCTGTATAGGGCGTGCGGATGGCAATGATCCCCTCTTCGGTAGGCTTGGCTTCGGCCGTGAGACGGCGCAATGAGGGTGCAAAGGCGGCCTGCGCATCAACGGCAAAATACCCATCGCCCACAATGCGCACATTACCAATCGGTTGGCTTACCATGGCCCATGGCGCCGCAATATCAGCGGTTGCGCGCGCGATCGCATAAGGCGTGTGGGTTTTTTCAATTTTTTGCACGAATGAACCGAAGCTGATGGCTTGCAATGAATCCGCGTGGCGGACTTCGGCGGTGATATGCTGCGAATTCGTCAACCAAGCAACGGGCGCCGTGCCTTCTTTGTAACCGACCGAGTCCCCTGAATAAAAGCGAGGGCCTACGACCCAGCGACGCACCGGCGAATCGATGTGGCGGATGAAGAAATCATCATCGGCCTGAAAGGTCAGGCGGTAGACACCGGGCTTTAAGTTATTGGCGAATATGCGCTTGGTGAACGGCTTGCTCATTTTGGCATCAAGGGCACCGCTGACCGACACAGGCTCGGTAGCCAATACGTCATCACCGTGGCGCAACACAAAAGCCGCCACGTTCTCGGTACCGGCACGGGCGCGGTTGGCGTCCTGCACCAAAAAGGTCATGTCAATCTCGCCATTGACCGGTACGAGCCAAAACTCATGCGTACCGCGCAAATTGATATCAACGGCACGCTGCAACGGCACAGCATCGCTGAGCGTCAGCTCTGGGGAGTCAGCACCCCATACCATCACGCGTTGCGGGTCTTTTGAAAGCAGGTCTGAAGGCACGCCTTCGGCACGGATGAATCCGTGCGTGCCTTGGTATTCGGCTTCCTTCCAGCCATTGATAAGCACTTGGCTGTAGAGCGGCTTGTATTCGAATTGAAAAGCGGATTCGTCTCGAAGAATACCCAATTCGGCAATCGGCTGGTCTTTGGCACGCACGTCGAGCGTGACCGTCAGGCGGTCAAAAGGCCCCGGTAGGCGCACCGTCGTATAGACGGGCTCTGAGATAATGCGTTGACCCGTCCAGCCATCACTCTGCTTGCCTGGTGAGCTCACGCGTTCGCCAGGCTGAAACGGGTAGAGCCAAATGCTGCTGCCATCAAAGGCAAAGGATTTTTCAATAATGCCACTCAGCGGAAACTGTTGAAGCACGACGACTCCAAGAACACTGGCGCAAAGGGTCCAGGCAATGCAACGCACGGCCAAACGTGCAAAGAACGGCAACTCATTCATGGGTGTAGCGTACACGGTACAATACGTAACGATCAAAAGCGAAAAGCTCTTCAAGCCTCAAGCCCTGGCCGCGCCATTCATCAAGCTGCTTTTGGTTAAGCGGACGCGAATAGTATGCGACAGCCACCGGTGACGAGCTGGCAAAACGAGCGACCTCAGACAATGGCGGCATCGGCGATACCGACTAAGCAGGAAGAAGATTTTGTCAGAACGGTCAGAGAAGATCACGCTGCCCGACACCAGAACCTGCTCAGTCTTGCGCGCGTCTGGTCATTGAGTCGCGTCGCCTGAATCACGGCTGATACGGATTCATCATCGTCAAAACCTGCACGGTAAAGACCAAAACCACCCAAGAAGACCGCCAATGCGAGTACAGCCTGTTTTTGCTGTTTTGTCTCTACACGGTCATACAGCCAAGCCATCGCCCAACCTGAGAGCGCTGCCACCGGCAACAGGTAACGTAAAAATGAATTGCCGACCGTGATCGCCCCAATGCGCACATGATCTTGATAGAGGCCATTACCGTAATAGAGCACGAGCAAGCCGAGCCCCAATACGGCTGCCAAAAAACGGTGATCAGGCCAAGCCAGCTCGCGCAGAACCTTGCCCAGCTTGCGGCGGTATTTATAGAGCACCTCGGCCCAAGGCTTGAGGTAAAAACCGGCAATACCAATAAGTGCCAAGGTCCAAGGCCACAAAAAACCAAAGCCAAAGGAAAGAAGATTCCACCAGATATTGCGCGGATGGAAGCCGAAGGCGAAGAATCGCACGGTATCGGCTGACGAACTGACGGTATTAGCGACACTCACGACACTCGGTACGACATTGTCACGTAAGAAATACCCAACCCTCCATGGAGCACCATAGGTACGGGCAGCCACGAGCCAGACTGGCAGCAAGACGACCAAGAAACCGAGACCGAGGGCTGCGAGACTTCTCCACCCCCTCGCTAAGCTCGGTCGGTCGAAGTGACAAAAAAGCGCCTTCGCCGACGGGGACTGACCAATGATGACTACAAGCCAAGGCAGGATCCAAAAGAGCTCAATCGGACGAATGACACAAATCGCACCAAAGAGCAGGCCGATCACCCATTGGCGCCAGTATTTTTGCCATAGATTTTTTTGATCACTTTTTGTGTTCTTTATTTCTTCTCCCTGCAGTAACAACGTCAGCCACAGTGTTGCCGCCAACACCGATGGATTCGGAAACAAACTTCGGTTCAGGTATAAAACAAAAGCGGGATAACAAAACACGACAGCAGTTCCGGCTAATGAAGCCGGGCGTGAATAGTTCTTACGCAACAACAAATACATCACGGGGACAATGGAGGCTGCAATACCAATTGCCAACCATTTTGTGATTGCCATACCAAGCACCAACATGAACACTGAAAGTATCCAAGGCCAACCCAAGAAGCCAACCGGCACGACCGACATACCCTGCGACACCCAACTGCGGGGATGCAGCCACCCCGCCTGCATGGCAAGGGGCGCTTCGACCCTGGCGGTATAAGACTGGGCGATATGCTGGGCCGCAACCATGACCGCCGTCTCGTCAGGTGATGAAAGAGTCTTGCCGCCGAACCATAATAAAAACGAGCCACAGATCCAGGCGGCGGCAAAGAGTCCCCAGGCAATAACCCGGTCCCTCTGGTTCTCGGAGAGAGGCATTCATGCTAACCTTAACCCATGAAACGGTATTTTGTCATTCTCACCGCCTTGGTGCTTCTCTTGGCACAAAGCGGTTCACTTGTGAGCTCTGCACTCGCGGCCGGTTATGTGATCCCTGACGCCGATACGGCCAATGGGTTTGACCCTAACCAGATTTTGTCAGACGACGATATTTTTGACGTGACCCGCATGGACCTTCAGGGTATTCGCGGTTTTTTGAAGGCCCATGGCAAACTCAATGACCTCAAAATCAAAGACATCGACGGCGTCGAAAAAGAACCCGCCCAAATCATCTGGCGCGTTGCCACCTCTTACAAATTGAATCCGCAATACCTGCTCGTGCTTTTGCAAAAAGAGCAAAGCCTGGTCGAGTCCACCAATATCACCCAACGAGCCCTTGATTGGGCCACGGGTTTTGGCGTTTGTGATTCTTGCTCTAAAGACGACCCGCGCATTTCTGACTTTAAGGGCTTTGCCAACCAGCTCGAGTATGCCGCCAAGCAGCACCGCGAACGATACTTTATCCAGCTTCTTGGCAAAGGTTCGACCATCTCGGGCCAAACGCCGGGCAAGACCGTGCTCATCAGCGGCAATAAAGTCACGCCAGCCAACAATGCCACGGCCATGCTGTATACCTATACTCCGCACATCCACGGCAACCTCAATCTTTGGCGCATCTGGAAGCGCTGGTTCTCACTTACCTTGCCAGACGGCACCGTTGTTAAAAGCGATGACGGCACCATGTATCTGATCAGGTTCGGCACCAAAAAACCTTTTGCTTCAAAAGCGGTCGCCTTTAGCATGGTTGATGCCGCCAAAGTCGTATCCGTCAGTGTCGCTGACCTCGCCAAATATCCGACCGGTGACAGTATCGAATATCCAAATTACTCGATCGTCGAAACGCCAAAAGGCAAACTCTACTTGTTGGCGGATGGCAAAAAGAGACTCATTAAAAACCAAGACGTCTTCAGAAAACTCGGATTCATCGAAGATGACATCATCGTAACGGATGATGAAGACCTGGCTGCCTATGACCAGGGTTCAGACATCTCATCTGAGAAGCAGTACCCTACCGGTTTGCTCGCCAAAGACGCCAAAAAGAACTACTGGTACATTCAAGACGGCACCAAACAAGCCATCCCAGATACGGCCTTGCTTGGCGTCTACTTCAAGGGCCGCAAAGCCAAGCTTCTCGACCAAAAAACCCTTGATGGCTATAAGACCGGTTCGCCCTATGCCCTGCGCGACGGTGAGCTCATCCGCGGCGTCAAAAACCCCTCGGTTTATGTCGTCGAATACGGCAAGCTACGCCCGATTGTTTCTGGCGAAGTCTTTGAACGCGTAGGCTGGCAATGGCGTAATGTCATGACGGTTTCAGACGCCCTGATCAAGACCTATGAACTTGGTAAGCCGTTCACTCTCGACGCCCAGACGCCAAAAGAAGACAGCTTACCGGATGATGCCGGTGACGCCCCCGTAACCCAAGCCACCATCACCAAACACTAATATGCTCGTCTTCGCCGCCATCACCCCGCACTCGCCTTTACTTGTCCCAAGCGTAGGCAAGGAACACCGCGACAAACTCGCTCAAACGCTCAAAGCCTTTGAGCAGCTTGAGCAAGCGCTCTATCTCGCAAAGCCTGACACGATCGTCATCATCTCGCCTCATGCGCAGATGTATCCTGATGCATTCAGCGGCAATATGGCGCCAAAATATGTCGGTTCTCTCAAGGCTTTTGGCGACCACGAGCCACTCTTTGAAGCCAAGGCGGATTTCTTGCTCTTGGACCATATTCAACGCGCCATGCGCGATAGCAAGGTCCCTTTTTCACTCAGTTCATCCGAAGAGCTTGATTACGGTGTCAGCATCCCCTTTGCTCTGCTCACAACCCACCTCCCAAATGTAAAGCTCGCCCCGATCTCAACCTCCATGCTCGGTGCGGCTGAACATGCCCAATTTGGACGCGAGCTTATCGGTGTGATTCGCCAAGAAACAAATCGCATCGCCATCATCGCTTCAGCGGATCTCTCGCACCATGCCAATGCCGCCTCGCCCAAAGGCGTGACACCTGATGGCGAATGGTTTGAAAAAGCGATTCGTGAATATGTCGTATCACAAAATGCCAAAGGCGTTTGCGAAATGGACGCCGCCAAGTGCGAAGCTGCTGGCCAATGCGGACAAAAGCCGATCGCCGTTTTAATGGGAGCCCTTGAAGGCATCAACCTCAAAACGACCGAGCTCTCTTATGAGGCTCCGTTTGGCGTTGGCTACAGCGTGATCAAGTTCGACCTCGCCTAACCCCATGCCGTACCGCGTCATCCCCGTCATGAGAACGCCGCATGGCGTAGATGTTTTTGATTATGACGCGGATACGGCCTACGCGCCCGGTGATGCGGTGTGGATCCCCTTTCGCAATGGCAAGACACTTGGCATCGTTCTCGAAAAAACCAAAACCTCGAACATTAAAAACCTCAAAAAAATCGCCGGCCCTTATGCCGGCCTTCAGTTTTCTGAAGACGCTTTGCTCTTAAGCCAGTGGCTCGCCAAACAGACCTTCACTTCACTGCCGAGTATCTGGAAGAGCTGGTTGCGCGAATATCCAAAAAAACCGGCCTCCGTCGCCATCCATCACCCCACCAAGCGCAAGCAGGTTGAGATTCATGCCACCTGGCAAACAGGTGCCAAACAAGAGTTGATCGCCCATGCGATGCGCGCCCTGCAAGGCAATGAGCGCATTCTCATCATCACTCCCTGGAAGCACCGTGCCGCCGAGTTTGCCGAGGCATTAGACATCCCCCAATTCACCAGCGAACTGAATGCCGGCGACACTTATCGCGCTTGGACCGATTTTGCCGCCGGTGATACGCCAGGCCTCGTCACCACGCGCGTCGGTGCTTGGACCGGCATGTTTGCCGACCGCATCTTTCTCGATATCCCCGAACAGGACGACCATAAGCAAGACGAGCTCGCGCCACGCTTTGACGCCCGTAAAATTGCCTTAAAGCTCGCTGAAATCAAACGCGCTTCGGTGAGTGCGTTTGGCTTAAATCCGCCGCTACACTCAGAAGAGCCAGCCCCGCTCATCGAGGTCGATTGTGATATCGTCATCCGCCAACGCGCCGGCTATTCACGCATCCCCATGATGCAAGAGATCGCTTACCAGCGCTTACTCGATGAACATCGCCGGGCCGTTGTCTTTCATCCGATTAAGTTTGAACTCGCCAAACTCACCTGCCGCGATTGTGGTTGGCAGCCAGTTTGTAAGCGCTGTGATTATGTTTTGTCATCAGGTAATGGCGCTGCTTTATGTAAGCGCTGCAATAACAAGCAGCCGACACCTGAGCAATGCGGCAAATGCGGCAGCATCGATTTGGGCAAAAGCCTCCCTGGCATCGATAAATTAAAGCGCGTGTGGAATGAGAAGCATCCAGACATCGCCATTGAGTGGCGCGGGGTGAGCGCTGAAGAACTTGATCGTCCATTGCCAAAAAAAGCCCTCGTCCTTTTGACCGACGGTGACCTCTTAGCGGGCGCTGAAGATATCCGCAAAAACGAACGCCTCTGCCACGCCTTTCGCAGGCTTGCTGCTGCAGTAAAGGAGGTCGAAGGCACCCTCGTCCTGCAAACATCTGAACAATCTGCCCATCTCTGGCGGCAATGGCTTACCCCTGAAGGTTATACCAAGTGGCGCACCCACGAACGCAAAGCGCGCGAGCTCTTTCACTATCCGCCATCACAACGCGTCATCAAGGTCTTATTGGACGGCACCGAAACCAAGGCCTTTGACTGGCTGCAAAAAGCTGAAAAAACCTTTGGCGCCGAGCTCTCGACCCGCGGCCCCTTTGAGGTCCCGTTTCGTACCAAAGGCTCAAGCAAGCGTTATTGCCTGCATTTGCTACCGGCAGAAAATAAGCTCTCTGAAGACTTCTTAGACAACCTCGCCAAACTCGTCAGCGAGAAGATGTATATCGATCTTGACCCTATCGCTTTTTTTCGCTAATATCAGCCAAATCTTATGTTTGAAGTCGTAAAACTCCCTACCAAAACCCTGCGTGAACGCTCGGTTGAAGTCGATCCAAAAGAGATCACCACGCCTGAATTTCAGGCCTATCTTGATGAACTCATCGAGACCATGTTTGCCGAAGACGGTGTTGGTATCGCTTCACCGCAGATCAGCCGCAATATCCGTGCCATTGTGGTGAACTACGGTAAACATGGTCCAGAGTGCTATATGAATCCTGAGATCCTTAAAGCCTCGGATGCCATGATTGGCAGCGAAGAAGGCTGTCTTAGCGTATATAGCGAGGATGGCAAAACCAAGATCTGGGGCCATGTTGAACGCCACCGTAAAATCAGCGTTAAAGCCTTGAACCGCCTTGGTCGTGAAGTCACGATGGAGTTGCGCGACTTTCCTGCCATTGTCATGCAGCATGAAATCGATCACTTGAATGGCACCTTGTTTATCGACAAAGCCACCGATACCCATACCCACGAACATGGCCACAGCCACTAAACTTCTCTTTTTCGGCACCTCGTCTATCGCCGTACCGGCTTTGCGCGCACTCGCCAAAGACGAGCGTTTTGAGATCGTCGGCGTCGTGACCCAACCAGACCGCCCCGTTGGCCGCAAAGGCGAACTCCAGTCCCCGCCCGTTAAAATTGCCGCCGAAGCATTAAGCCTGCCGGTATTTCAGTTTGAACAGGTAAAATCCGAAGAAGCCTACCTCTCGTTTTCGGTGACGGGCTTTCAAGCGGCCGTGGTTGTAAGCTTTGGCCAAATCATCCCGCAACGCGTTTTAGATTTGGCGCCAAATAAATTCGTGAATATCCATGCTTCGCTTTTGCCGAAGTACCGCGGCTCTTGCCCGATCAATATGGCGATCGCCAATGGTGAAACCGAAACCGGCGTCACCCTTATGGTTGTCGACGCCAAAATGGACCATGGCCCAATCATCAGTATCCAGACTACGCCTATTACCAAAACCGACGATGCGATCAGCCTTGGCGAACGCGTGGTGAGATTGGCGCCACCTTATTGATCCGCGACTTACACGACTATCTCACTGGTGTGATCCCCGCCAAAGAACAAGACCATGACCAAGCCACCGTCGTCTCGATGTTAAAACGTGAGGATGGCTATCTCGACCCTGCCACCATGACCGCTGACGAGATGGAGCGCCGCATCCGCGCCTTCAGACCATGGCCGGGCACCTCGATCGCCCTCGCTGACGGCAAACGCCTCAAAGTTCTCGAAGCTGAGATCCGTGACGAGAAGGACGCCAAACTCCCCTGCCTCACGGGTAAGGACGGTAAGATTCTTGCACTCACCATAGTGCAACCAGAAGGTAAAAGCGCGATGAAGGGCGAAGATTTTTTACGCGGTTATAAAGGTGAATTTTAATCCTATGACCCAAGAACAACAACAAGCCTTACAGGCTATCGCCCGCCAACGCATCTCTGATGCCGACCCAGCCCATGACTTTGCCCATGCCAAGCGCGTCTTAAAAAACGCTTTAGAGATTGCTCAAAATGAACCTGATGTCGACCTTGATGTTCTTATCCCCGCTGCCTGGTTTCATGACGCGGTAAACTATGCCAAAAACGACCCGCGTTCGGCCCAAGCCTCAGATGAGAGCGCCGAGTTAGCCAGTACGATTTTGGCCGGCATCGAATGGTATCCGCAAGAAAAAATCGAACAGGTAAAGCTTGCCATCCAACGCTGTTCGTACTCAAAAAACCTGCCAAAAGACCGTATCGAGCAATGGATCGTCCAAGACGCAGACCTTCTCGAATCAACCGGTGCACTCATTATTGCCCGCGTCTTCTGCTCTTCTGGCCAAATGAGCCGATCATTCTATGATCCAGAAGACCCTAAGGCTGAGCACCGTGAACTCGACATGAAGAAGTGGGCCTTGGACCTTTTTCCTGGCCGCCTCTTCTTGATTAAAGACCGCGTCCATACCGATACCGCAAAACGCATCGCCCTTGAACGTGATGCCGTACTGCATGACTTTTACGACCAGTTCGTTAAAGAGATAGGCGCTTAAAAACTCCCCGTTGGGGAGTTTTTGTTAGCGCTGGATTTCGGTGGCTTCGATCGTGCTCGTCGAACCGCTTACCGATGACACCGACTTCACCATGCCCACACCCTCAACAAACCAGACATACGAAGTAGTGGTGATAGGCGCCGCGTTTGTTGTGCCCATCTGAACTTTTACCGTCGTATCTTGCTTGACCTTAATGGCATCAAACGTACCGGCTGCTACGGTGACTTTTTCTTTTGCCAAAGCCTCGCTCTTGGTTGAAATCGTCTCTTTCAGTTCACGAATGCCGGCCTGAGCCAATGGACCGCTTTCGATTTTACCCACCACATCGGCACTCGACTCCCACTTAGCACCGACCACGAGTTTTTCTGGCAAATACAAGCCGTCTTGGGCCTTGGTTTCAAAGGTCACCTTGGTACCGGCCATGGCCGAACTCAAGTCGGCATAGCCCTTGGCGCGGATCTTTGAGCCCTCACAAACATAATCCTGCTTCATTGAAATATTCTTTTGCGGGAAGGCGATCTCCACACTCAGCCCATCGGCGTTTACATCTGTTACGGTGTTTTTATATTCACTTGCCGTATGGCCAAAACTCGATTTATACGTAATAGCAAAACCTTTTTTGGACGGGAAGTAAGCATTCAAACAATTGCCCGACGGCGCGCTCGGATTCGGCTCGCCAACGGCAATCGAAGGACGAGACGGCTGCCCGGCATTAGGCGCGCCATTTGAGGGAGCTGCCCCACAACCTGCACCCATGAGCGCGAGCCCAAGGCTAAGCGAAAGGAGTTTTTTCATATGTAATCATTCTAGCAGATATAAAGACCTCCATCATAATTACCGCCAAAATACCCAGCGGGTGGTTCACGTAGGGAGTGAAGGCGTGGATGACAATCAGGGCCAAAATGGCGGCAATAAGCCCGCGTTTGAAGTCGGGTTCGATGGTGGATTTGCGGATTTCATTGGCGACAAATAGCAGCCAAGCCAAAACAACCAAAACACCAGCGCCCAGCTTCAGCCAAAGATCATGCCAACCCCATTCGAAGGCGTAGGTCGTATATTCTTTACCCGTGGCGGCAATACGAGGGTCGGTGCTCTTATAGGTCACGGTTTTGCCAAAACCTGAGCCAAGAAGCGGATGTTTGGCGATTTCGGTATTGAGAACGGGTAAAAGGGTCCAGCGGCTTTGGGCAGCAGCTTCGCCGGTATCGAAACGGTTTAAGAGGGCATCATCAAGGGCGCCGTTCTTGCTTGGTGGGATTGGGAAGAATGCGAGAATCGCCACCAAAAGCAAACCCACCAAACCAGAAACAACCGTCCCGGCTACGAACTTAACCCCCTGCCCCTTCTCTTCGTTGAGAGAAGGGGTGTTTGACCTCCCTCGAAGAAGGGAGACAAGAGGGTTCGTGGCGAGAGCAATCAGCCACGCTCCCACGGCAGCACCAATACCCAAAAAGAAGCTACGACTTAATGAAATCACGATGACAGCCGTACCGATCGAGAGCAGCCAGCAACGAAGCTTTTTGGACAGGGTTTGATGAGCGAATAAGGCAACCACAAAAGCCAAGACCCAATAGATCTGTGACTGGATGAAGATACGGTACAGCGAACCGTCGGCAAAGATACGGGTGATCTCCCCTATTCCTGAGCGGCGAATAAAGAGATAAACCGGCACCTGAATGGCACCCGTATCATGTGAAAAGACATAGAACAGCAAGAAACTCAGGCCAGCATTAACCGCTAAGCCAACCGCCAATGCCACCAAAAGCGGTCGCAAGACGTCTTCTTTGTTCTGGCGGATCAACTGGTACATCGGGAAGGCCAACAATAAGACACCCCAGCTATTGGCATCGGCCAAGACAAAGGGCTGACCAAGAGCGAAGCCACGAAGCACGCCATAGAGAATGGTCAGGACCAAGATGAGGTAGATCGGACGTTCTTTGATCCAAGAGGTGTGATACTCCCAATAGGATGACCACTTCTCACGGACGAACCAGAGACCAAGGAAGGCAAAAAAGAAGAGTTGGCGAATCCCGAGGCCGCCATCGTTCACGGCATCGGCCCCGAGCTTCAGCATCCCACCTTTTGAACCAATTACGTATTCAGCGGCCATCAAGGCAAAGCCATGAGCCGGCGACTTATAAGCCATCCAACCAAAGGCGAGTACAAGCAAAACTGTGAGCAGGTTATTTGCTTGTGGAGCGACGCGGGCAATCACGGTTGCAAACAAAAGCACACTGAGCCAAGCGGTAAAAAAGAACGCTTCACCTAACCATGATTTTTCACGCGGTGCGAGTGAATGTTTTTTGCGAATGATTTCGTCCGCGCTGAGATACCACTTGATCGGTTTCGGCGTCCAACCAATCGCGCGCCAAGGGATGTCATACGCGAATGCCGGCAACCAACGGCTCATGCCGGTGGCGCGCTCTTTAAACACCATGAGCTCACGGTCAACCCAAACACCTTTCTTACCCGGCTCAGTGAGCTGTAAAAAATAATCCCAATCTTGAAACTTTTTCAATGTCTCATCAAAACGTATTGCATCACTTTTACGAATAAGAGCACTCGTGTGAATGTAGTTTGTTTTCTTCAGAGCCTCGGCATCGAACGGACGCCCTTTGAATGCCTTCATGCCAAAGCGAAAATTCGGATAAGCGAAGCTCGCTTCAGGATGGGCCTCAAGGGTCTTTACCATAGTTTCGAGCGCATCCATTGGCAGGTCGGCGTCGGCATCCAAAAAGACCACAAACTCCCCTTTTGCTTGATCTAAACCGGCATTGCGGGCCGCGGGAGCACCACGGTTTTGGTCAAAGCGAATAAGCTTGGCGGCAAATGAGACACCGTCCAAATCTTCTTCATGGATACGGTTTACCGAACCGTCATCTACCACGATCACCTCAAGCGACCTTTCGATTTGTTTTTCAAGGGATGCCAAACAGGCGCGAAGCTCTTCGCGGTGCTCAAGAACCGGGATAATGATCGAAACCTTAGGCGTCATAGCGTTTTACAATTGTGAAATCCAGGTGCGCAAAACGCGCGCGCGGTCCTCCCAACGAAAATCTTTCAACGCGCGTTCTCGTGCGGCTTCGCCCAAACGTTTCTTTAATTGCGTGTCTTTGCGTAATGCTTCAATCGCATCAGCGATGCGACGCGGGTGATGCGGGTCAACAAGCAAACCTGTCACACCATCAAGCACCGCTTCAGGCACCCCACCGCTATTGCCGGCAATGGCAACCAAACCAAAGAGCGCTGCTTCTAAAAACACGATGCCAAAACCTTCGATATCATCCTCCTCTTCACGAACAGGAAGTGCGAACAAATCCGCCGCGGCATACCATTCATGTTTTTCTTGGTCGGAGGTACTGGATACAAATTGTACTCTTTTGCCAAAATGACGAGCATGGCGGTCGAGACGTTCACGATCTGCACCGTCACCGAGCACGACCAGTCGGATAGACGGATCAACGAAGCTCATCGACTCAATCAATCGATCGATACCCTTGCGCGGTACAAGACGCGAGACTGATAAGACGACCAACTCCCCTGCCTCGATACCGAACTTTGCTCTTGAGGCGACTCGGTCAGGGATCTGGATCTCTTGTTCGACGGCTGGCAGTAAGACTCTGAATGGCTGGCCCTTGATAATAGAATGGACTTCTTCACCGGCTCGCTGGGAATTCACCAAAACCAACTTCGCTCTCTTCAAGACTTGGCGAAAGAGCCAGCGCTTAAGGGGGGTCTTTTTGGCGAGACGGGCATCGAGGCCATGGAGCAAGACGATATACGGCAAACCACCGAGGCAGCGAGCAAGCATGGCGGCGGTACCCATCGGTAAGACATGACTGACCATTACGCCATCAAAACCACGGCCACGCATGGCCCACATCTGAAAAATAGACAGCCACCAACCAAAAGGCCCCGGAGCAAACAAACGTACCTTCTCGGCCGGTGCATCCACCGAGACCGGGTGCAAACGGTCGACAAACACCGAGACCGTGGTATCACCAAGAGCCTTGGCGAGATTCCAAAGGTAGCGGGCAACGCCGCCTTGTTGGGGTGGATAGTCGAGGGTTACGAGGGCAATCTTTTTCATACTAAATCGTTTCATTTGGCTTGGCGCCTTCATAACGTTTCAAAAGCCAGTCAAAAACACGCTTAATGTCAGCGATCGAGACCAGTTGAACGGTGATATTCATCAATAAAACAAAGACACCGGCACAAGCCGTGACCAGAACCGGATGAAACATCTGGCCGATCCAGTCCACAAATAGCCAGGTCATGACGGCAACCACGGCGCCCTGCAGGTGCAAGCGCAGCCATGAACCCCAATGAATCTCTTGGCGGGCAAACCAGACACCCAACAAATAGAGCACCGTAAAGCTCACGAGCGCCGACCAAGCCGCGCCAATAGGGCCAAGTGGCGGGATCAAGACCCAATTCATGCCGGCGTTAATCACCATGGCAATACCCATGGCCGTGGTTTTTTGATGGGCGCGGTGCGTGGCATTCAACAAAGAACCGATCGGGAAATCTAAGAAGATTGGGATCAAAACCCAAGCTAAAACCTCAAGAATCAATACCGAGGGCAAATAGGCGTCACCATAGAGAAAAGGCACAAGTACCGGGGCAAGCGCCGCCAATAACGACGCCATCGAAACGCCAAAGAGCATCATGAGACGCAATGAACCCATCAATAAGCCGTTGAGGGACTCTTTCTCATGTTTGGCCGCATGGCTCATGCTTGGATAAAGAGCTGCGACAAAGGCCATCGGCAAAAACTGCAAGGCATAGGTCAGTTTGTAAGCAACGGCATATTCACCCAGAGCTGCATCACCATGAAAATGATGGATGATTTGCGAATCGATATACGAATAGACTTTGACAAAAATACCAGAAAGACCAAATGGGATGGCAGCGACCAATAAATCCTTAAGGCCTGCTCCCCTGCCCTCATGTGGCAAAAGCGAGAGACGGCGCAAGATTGCCAAGCTCCAGAGCATGTTCCAGCTGCTGGCGATCAAGAGGGCGACCACCAGGCCAAAAACGCCAAAGCCAAAGTACGCCGCAGCGACACCGCTCAAGGCGGCAGCCGTTTGGCCGACCAACATACCGATGGCCTCAAAGCGCAAATCACGATGACCGCGGATCACGCCATAAAAGATGGTCGACAACGAATCTGCCGACATCACGAGACATGAGACCATGAGTGCCCAAATCTCATAATCACGCAGACCATTGGCCCAGCCATAACCAAGCGCAGCCACACATGCAAGCGGTATCAATAACGCCTTCAACTGCAAGGCGAAGCGCAAAAAACGGCGGCCAAGGGCGGCGTCATGCGCGCTTTCACGGATAATCACCGACGTCAGTCCAAGATCGGTAAAGGTCACAAAGATCGAGGTGATCGACACGATGTGAAAATACTCACCCGTCACCTCTTTGCCGACGAGGCGGGCTATCCAGGTAAAAGCCAAAAACGACAGCACTTTTTGGGCTGCGTTACCGACCATCAACAGTGCGGCATTTCTTGCCACTGAAGCCGCTTGGGACATGCCTACAGGGTATAGAAAAACCCCTCCGAGCGGAAGGGTTTGACTAGAATATTATTGGAGATCGGACGGTACGCTCAGACCCTCTTTTTGGAGGATTTCACGAACCTGATCCATGGTCCCCTGCACCAGCCGCGGATGCGCCTCAGGATCCAACCAAGCCAGAACGGCTTCAGCGTTTTCAGGAGCAACAGCCGTACAACCAGCCGTCCCTTTATCAGAAGCACGCCAGACATGAAAGAAGATTGCCGAACCCATACCAGCCACCACGGGCTTGGTATTGTATTCGACCACGATTACGATGTCATACAGCTGGTCGTCTGTGCGCAGCAGGTTCTCGTCGCTCTGCCAGGTTTTTTGAACCTGTGAAAGATCGACATATTGGTTATAGAGCGGATGCTCAACATCATCAACCCAGAAATCATTCGGAGTCAGTACATGGGTTGGCCAAGCGACGCTATGAGGACGCTTGGTAAAAGCTCGGCCTAATTCAAACAAGCCTACCGGGGACTTGCCGTCCCCTTCTCGCTTGTCGATCGTCAAGCCGTTTTTGCCAAAGACGCAGGCAAATGGACTAAGGTTTTTGGTCCACAAACCATCAGTCAATTCATACAAACTGACTTGGCCGGTTATCGAGGATTCGTTCTCGGCGATCGCAAAAAGGAGCTGTTGTTTTGCCATGGTGGCATTACAACAGCTCCCCTATCACCCGTCAATTAATGTGCGAGATTACCGATATTCACGAATGGCGTAGCACCGCTGCCCATGACCGATGGGAGTTTTCCGTCCCACTTTTCGATGGCGCGGAGCTCGAGCACAGCCGGGCTCGACTTGATGGCTTCGGATTCGACACGCAATGCTTCTGCCTTACCACGTGCTTCAGCAATACGCTGGTCAGCTTCAAATTTTACCTGCTCCAAACGGTTCTTGGCCGTGAGGGCTGCCTGCTCAGCCGTCACCTTGGCTTCAATCGCCATATTGAACGACTCAGAGAAATCAAAGTTCACGATGTTAAAATCATCAATTTGGATGCCACGCGGATCGAGTTTTGCCTGCAAAAGATTTTTCATTTCTTCGCGAACTTCTTCGCGGCGCGTGACCAACTCTTCGGCGGTAAACTTGGCCGTTGTTGCTTTTACCGCTTCTTGCAGCGCCGGATCAATCAAACGGATTTTATACTCAGGTCCGACGTCGCGGTACATCTGCACGACCATCTCTGGCTTGATGTGAAAGTTAGCAGCTACCGTGCTTTGCACGCTCTGCAAATCTTTTGAAGCTGCCGTGGCCTCAACTTGTTCTTTTTGCAAACGAACGTCCATCACGGCAACGCTCTCGATGATAGGCATTCTGAAATACAAACCTTCAGCTACCACGCGGCCAGTCACGGCACCGAAGCGCAACATGACGCCGCGGCTACCGGCCGGGATCATACCGAATGGGATAAGGGCAAAAACAAGGATGACGGCGACAAATGCGCCAACCACCCAACAATTGATTTTAGTTGTGCTCATATGCATCAAACGTTAGGGGTAAGACGCCAAAATGGCAAGAAACAGAAAACCGCCCAGGGACCATTGGTCAACCTGGGCGGTCAGTGTTCAGCCGAGCGAGCAATCAGCGCCGGCATTGACGAGGGGCGAAGGACGCCCTGTGATGAAGGCGTAGCGCATTCCACCCAAGGGCAGGTTCTTCTCTTCGAGCTTCATGGCACCCTTGCCCGGCTCGAACGGGTAGAACATGGCCGATTTGGCGTCGTCGGCTTCACCCCGGGTGTCGACGATGCCCCGAAAGAAGGCGTCGATGCGGTTGGCGTCGCGTAGCGAGCCGAGGCCGAGATAGGCTCGGCCGGTGCGCAGCTCGGGATACTGGGCCTGGATGGCCTCGATCTCGGCGGCGCAGGCGGGCATGAAGTGCCGGCTGGCCATGATGGCCTGCACGTCGGCGATGGACGCCGGCTCGAGCAGGCCCATGAATCCGACCATGACGTCGTATGGGCCATTCGGCACCGTACCGGCGCGCCCTAGGCTCGGGATGAGCCCTTCGTAACGATGCTCGGTACGGCCATCGACACGACTGAGCGACCAACGACCTTCTTCGAAATAGTGCTTCGGCAACCCCATATCCACCCCTCTTTCGTCAGCAAACGACAAAGGTCCAGGGCCTGTTTTTAGCGTATTTTAAGACAAATGTCAATCCTGACCCAAGCAAAAACCGCGCGAATCCAGATGGACTCAGCGCGGCCAGAATTAGCAGTAGAAGCGCTGCGCTTCACGAACCGGATGCTCGGTTAGCACCGCGAATCGCAAATTCGCACTCCAGAGCTTGTTCTTGTAGTAGTCACTCGTACCATTGTCGTACACCCTCATCCATGACTGCAGCAAACGACCATCCACCGTGTCATACCGGCTGACTCCGGGCCACCTGTGGTCCTTCAATAGCACGGTACCGACGGACAAAATCGATCGATCGTCCGTGGAGTAAGGGTAGTGACGCACGAATGCCTCAAGCTCCAAGTTGCTGCAAGGAACGGCACCATGTTGCTGAAATGCCGCCATGAGCTCAGCTGTTGTACAGTCTTTGATCAAGAGGAGAAAGCGCATCGAAATCATGTACGTGCACGACATGAGCCCCTTCTCCATATGACGCGCGAAGCCATCGAGCGGCATCTCTTCGCGGTCGCCGTATTGACGACCATCGATGTCGTGCACGATGAAGGACTCCTCCATCAACTGCATAGAGGCCGGTATCACATCGTTATTCAGCAACAACATCAGGCACCTACTTGGTTAGAAGAGTTGATTCGAGTGACAGCGAAACGAAGATGAGACTTCGTATCCCAAAGCTTCACGTGGTACCAGTCTTTTGCGTTCGGCATCGGGCAATAGCACGAACTGTACTCGATGACGTTACGACGCAGCCGACCCTCCATGATCGTTGTCATGTATGGGTAACGGTTCTGGCGAATATGATTACCGAGCGCAGCAACATCGCGACCTTTGGCAAGGTAACGATAGCGCAAAAGCAACTCGGCGAGCTCAAAATGAAAAAGAGGCATCACGCCCAACTCTCGCATGGCATCGATGACATCTTTGGTTGTCATCGAGGTCCTGAGTCCGAACAATTTTGCGGTAATCTGATAGGGCTCGTCCCCAGAGTTTTTTACCCGCAAATGCTCGGGGCAAACGATCATGTCCTTGTCCCAAATCGGGGTAACCGTGATCGGGTACTCACCCTCTTCAAAAAAGAGGCGTTCGTTTAGCGAAGTTGCCACGGGCAACGTCCTTTCTGTAAAGGTGCCAAGGATTTATAGCAATATTTTAATGTATTGTCAATGTTGTTAGATAAACAAAAAACTCCCCATAACGGGGAGTTTTGCTTGCGATTAACGCTTCGACCACTGTGGGCTCTTGCGAGCTTTCTTGAGACCGAACTTTTTACGTTCTTTGGCACGTGGGTCGCGTGACATGTAGCCAAGCTTCTTGAACACCGTGCGGTAGGTCGGATTCAACTCGCACATGGCGCGCGAGATGCCGAGGCGTACGGATTCAGCTTGCCCATTGATACCGCCGCCCTGTACTTGGGCGCTGACATCGACAGCGGTTTCTTGACCGGAGGCCTTGAGCGGGCCGCGAACGATTTCGCGTCCTTCGAAGGTGGTGAAGAATTCTTCCATCGGACGGCCATTGACCGTGACGAGGCCCTTACCGTTCTTGATAAGGTAAACCTTGGCGATCGAGGTCTTGCGACGGCCGATAGCGTAGAGATAAGAACCCGCTTTGAGAACCGGCTTTTCAACAACCGTTTTGGTTGCAGGTGCTGCCGCTTCTTTTTTCTTTGCTGCTGCACGAGGCTTTGCAGCCGTCGTCTTCTTTTTGGTTTCAGTAGTAGCCATATTAGACGATGATGAGGCGCTTCAAGCGGTCGGTTTTAGTCTTGTTCTTCGGAAGCATGTACTTCACGGCGTGGACCAAAACTTGGCCTGGATCCTCTTTCATGATTTTGGACACTGGGCGCGACTTGACACCGACTGTGCGGTTTGAAGAGCGGTAGTGAACGGCCGTTTCAAGCTTTTTGCCCGTAAGAACGAGCTTGTCAGCATTGGTGATCTTGACGATCGCACCTGCATCGATGTGAGGGACGTACGTAGCCTTGTTTTTGCCGACGAGAATGTTGGCAACCTTGGTAGCCAAACGACCGACCACTTGGCCAGTGGCGTCGATTGTAACCGTCTCGCGGTTAATTTGCGGCATGCCGCTCGTATTCTTCCAAGCCATAGTACTTATTTCACAAGCTGGATCTGGGCGATCTCAGCGCCGTCACCCTTGCGGGTGCCGAGTTTGATGATACGGGTGTAACCGCCTGGGCGCGTTTGATAGCGCGGGCCGAGCTCTTCGAGCACCTTGTTCACGGCCGTTTCGGTCATGAGAGTGCGCGCCAGCTGGCGGCGGTTGTGCAAGCTCTTCTCCTTGCCGCGGGTAATCAGGCGTTCAACCAATGGGCGAACGGCTTTTGCTTTAGCGAGGGTCGTGTTCACGTGTTCGTATAAAACGATGGACGTGGCCAAACCGCGAAGAAGGGCTTTGCGAGGACCGGCTTTACGGTCAAGAGTTTTTCCTACTCGTCTGTGTCGCATATCCTTAAGTTAAGTTTAGAATTAAGCCGTTTCTTCGGCGTAGGCCAGGTCTTTAAGAACCTGGAAGTTGTCCTGCAGAATAGTGACTGCCTGGTTGACCGCGTCGAGCGGGTCAAGCGTGCCGTCCGTTTCTACGCGGAGCGTGAGTTTGTCGAAGTCGATTTTGTCACCGACGCGCGCTGCCTCGACTTTGTACGAAACATTGAGCACCGGGCTGAAGAGGGCGTCGATGGCGATGGTGCCAAGTTCAGCCTTCTCTTTTGAGCGTTCTTCGGTGGAGCGGTAACCGCGGCCAGGAGTGATGGTGACCTCCATCTCGAGCGTGGCGGACGAATCCGTCAACGTTGCGATTGGGAGTTCAGGGTTCACGATTTCGACCTGCGCATCTTTTGCGAAGTCGCCTGCCGTGACGATCTTTTCGCCTTTGACCGAAAGCATGAGCTTGACCGGTTCTTGCGAGAAGAGCTTTACGCGTACCGCTTTGAGGTTGAGAATGATCTCGAGCACATCCTCCTTCACGTTCTTGATCACCGAAAATTCGTGATCAGCATTCTTGATCTTTACCGACGTAATAGCTGCGCCAGAAAGGGAGGAAAGGAGCACACGGCGAAGGGCGTTGCCGATCGTCGTCCCGTAACCTTGCGTGCAAGGCTCAACCGTGAGTACGCCTTCGTTGGCGCGCTCACCGCGATTGAACTTGATCTTATTAGGAAGAAGGATGGAGTCCATAGTGAAGGGGCAAGGGGTTTAGCGGGAGTAGAATTCGACCACCATTTTGATGTCGAACGGTTGCTGAAGCTCCTTATCCGTAGGTACGCCCGTGACTTTCACCGAGAGAGTCTTCGGGTCGACAGCAATCCAGGACAGTTTATCAGATTTTGAAAGTTTTTCCTCCGCATCCTTCCACAGGGCGCTGGTGCGCTTGTTCTCACGGATCGTGATGACGTCGCCAGCACGTACGCGGTAAGATGGAACGTTATGCTTTTTACCGTTCAAAAGGAATTGGGCATGTGAAACCGCCTGACGTGCTGCTGGGCGGGTTTTTACCAAACCTGCACGGTAGACCACGTTATCAAGACGGGATTCAAGCGCCTGGATGAACTGCACGCCGGTGTCACCGGTCTTCTTGGCCATTTCGGCAAAGAGGTTCGAGAACTGGCGTTCGTTCAAGCCATACATGCGCTTGGCTTTTTGTTTTTCGCGCAACTGCTTGCCGTAATCGGTCATGCGGGTGCGACTGTCGGGGCCATGTACGCCCGGTGCAAACGGACGTCTGGTCAAGGCGCGCTGGTGCTTGGCAGCATCCGAAAGCGCAATCCCCTCACGACGGGATTTTTTGGCGGTAAGTTGATTCTTTTTCATAGGACCATTCAGCCTTTAAGAATTGTGGATTAGACGCGGCGCGCACCAGGTTGGCGGCAACCGTTATGTGGGATCGGGGTGACATCCTTGATCGCAAGGATGTTCAAGCCATTGGCGTTCAACGCGCGGAGGGCGCCTTCGCGACCCTGACCGACACCGCTGATAAAGACGCTTACGTCTTTAAGACCGTAGTCAGCTGCTTTTTCGATGGCATCTTTGACGATCATCGAGGCGGCAAACGGGGTGGCCTTCTTTGGGCCCTTAAAACCCTGTACGCCAGCGCTTGACCATGAAAGCGTATTACCGTTCATGTCCGCGAGGGTGACAATGGTGTTATTGAAGGTTGCCTGGATAAACGCTTTACCCTGGACGACCTGGCCACGAGCCTTTTTGGTTTTGGCTTTCGCTTTTGCCTTGGCAGTAGCGACCTTGCCTTTGGCTGCAGTTTTTACCGCAGTCTTTTGTGCTTCACTCATAGGTTAGTAGTTCAGTTCAGGATTACGTCTTTTCAAGCTTGCGTTTACCGGAGCCCATCGTCTTGCGAACGTTGCCGCGACGGGTGCGCGAGTTGGTCTTGGTGCGCTGGCCACGGGCTGGGAGGCCCTTGTTGTGGCGGATGCCGCGGTAAGCGCCGATTTCTTTCAAACGCTTGATGTTGCTGAGAACCTCGCGGCGAAGTTCGCCTTCAACGCGGTATTCTTTTTCTACGACGTCGCGAAGCTTGTTCGCGTCGGTGGCAGAAAGGTCTTTTACGCGGACGGCCGCATCGACGCCGGTCTGCGCGATAATGCGCTTCGCGGTGGTCGTGCCAATGCCGTGAATGTAAGTAAGCGCGATATCAACGCGCTTGTTGGATGGGAGGTTTACGCCTGCAATACGAGCCATAGGAGTAGATAAAAATTAGCCTTGACGCTGCTTGTGCTTCGGATTCTTTTTGCAAATCACGACCACTCGACCTTTACGGCGAGTAACCTGGCAATCGCGGCACATAGATTTGACCGAGGATCGGACTTTCATAATGACGAAGTTTTGGCTAAGATAAAATGTTTCAGTGGGCTACAATCTAAAGGTAATTCGACCTTTTGTCAAATCATAGGGAGTTATCTCGACCTGGACCTCGTCCCCCGGGGTCAAACGGATGCGGTTCATGCGCATTTTTCCTGCAAGATAACACAAAATTGACTGGCCATTGTCCAGTTTTACCTTGAAGGTTGCGGATGGGAGGTTCTCTTCAATCGTCCCCTTTACGACCAGAAATTCTTTGTTAGGAGAGGACGGTTTGGCCATAGGTGTGGATAGGTGTCATTAGAGAGAAAATAATAAAGATGAAAGGATGGTAGCTTAGCGAAAATACCCCGTCAACTAATGGTTGGAGCCTCAGCAAACAAAAAACCCGTCTCTTGCGTCGTAAAACGCATGAAACGGGTTCAGTTGGAGTTGATCCGCTTGAGGTGGGCTGCCGCATGGTTGACGGCATAGGCTAGCTCACCAGTAAAGCAGACGGTTTCGGCCATGGGCGCATCGCGCGGACAGGCCGTCCTCTTCTTGTTGACGAAGTTCGTTGGCATGGCGTCTGGGGTCGACTCCGGCTGCAGACATCACCTCGGCGGCTGCCGTGGCGCTCAGAACCAAGGCCAGCCAATGGCCGCCATTGGGAGAAACTCCCCCAACGGCAACGCCACGGCTTTTGGCCGAGCCATACGGCTGCAACTCGACGAGCTTGCATTCGCGTTCAGGCTTCACGGGGAGAAAAGAAGGGTGCAGGGCATATTGGCGATACTCCCTGTATCGCTTCAACAAGTACTGCGTCTCATTGGCATCAAGCTCAAGAGTCTTGCCTTTGCCCGACACGATGAAGCTTGTCCGATGTAAAAAGACCTGATCTTGAACCTGCTTAATGTGATGGGCGTCAGATTTGTCCGTCTCAAGCCTTGAGAGCTCGAGAAGCAATTCAGCCCTCTCAACAACATAGCGTCCAAAGAGCGATTCGTTTTCATTGCCGCAAACGATGAGGGCGCTATCACTGAAGAGAAAGATATTTCTGATATTGCCCATATCACCACCCCATATGAGGTCTGGCATTGATTCTGGCAACCCGCCAACCGTCCCTCTCATGGTACTCGAAGGTCGTCACCGACGTATTATCGAGACGATACCTCCAGCCCAAATCCGGCCGGCAACCCGAGAACCACATGTGCAGGGCCTGGATGGCCCGACCATGCGAGACGATGAGAGCCTCGCTCCCCCTGTTCACTGAGAGTAGTTTTACGAGGTCGCAGAATGTTTCGCTCATGCGCAGACTGACATCAGCCATAGACTCGCCATTCGGTGGCCTAAAGGTGTGGTCATCGCGAAACTGACGGAAGGCCTCCGGGTCGGAAAGCACCTCATCGTAAGCCTTGCCGGTCCAGTCACCACGATGGATCTCGTTCAGCCGAGGATCAACGATCGAATCAGCATGTCTGACATGCATCGCAATAGCGAGAATCTCTAGTGTCTCTTTTGCGCGAACGAGCTCAGACGATGCCCAAATGGCGGGTTTGACACCCAAGCGCACCAAAGCACTGCCCAGATGGGCGGCTTGCTCGCGCCCAGAGTCTACCAAGGGCGGATCATGCTCTCCAAAATACCCGTGCCGCATATTCGACTCGGATGCCGCATGGCGGACAAAATGGATCGTTATCGGCTTGCTGGGAACTGGCAGAATCATGGAACGCCTTTCGTAAAAGGTCCGAGTCCTGTTTATCTCACCCGATAAGAAAAAGAAGGTCAAATGACCTTCTTTTTGCTATGCCTTTGGACCGGTAACGACGGCCTTGATGCGGCGCACACCTGCCGAAACAGCTTCTTCTTTTTGGATCTTGAAGGATCCGAGTTCACCCGTATGGGTGACATGCGGGCCTCCGCAAATTTCTTTTGAATAATCCCCTACCGTATAGACTTTGATTTTGCCGCCAAGTTGGGCGTACTTGTCTTCAAAGTAGCCGAGCGCGCCCATGGCTTTGGCCTCCTCCATCGAATAGGTGTCGAAGGTGACCGGCAAGTCACGAGTGATGGCGTCATTCACCATCGCCTCAACTTTCTGCAATTCTTCTGGTGTCATCTTTTGTGGATGCGAGAAGTCAAAACGCAAACGTTCGGCGGTGATATTTGAACCCTTTTGCTCGACATGGTCACCGAGCACGACCTTGAGCGCTTTGTGCAACAAGTGTGTTGCTGTATGAAGACGTGTTGTTTCTGCACTGTTATCAGCGAGGCCGCCTTTAAAGGCACCGGCAGACGCTGTGCGCGAAAGATCTTGATGTTTTTTGAATTCAGCCGCAAAGGCGCCGGTATCAACTTTTTTATTGTTCTCGCGAAGCAACTCTTCAGTAAGCTCGATCGGGAAGCCGAATGACTGGTAAAGCAAGAAGGCTTGCTCGCCCGAGACTTCGCCCTTTGCCATCATCTTCTCGAGTTCTTTCATGCCGTTCTCGATGGTGCGACCAAATTTTTCTTCTTCTTTATTCATCTCACTGATCACACGTTCGCGATTGGCGACGAGCTCAGTATAATGATCACCAAACAACTTAATGATTTCTTCAGCGATCTTGGCCGTGAAGGCGACATTAATACCGATGCGCTTACCTTCACGAATCGCGCGACGCAAAAGACGGCGCGCGATATAGCCTTGACCAACATTTGATGGCGCAACGCCATGCTGGTCACCGATGATAAAGGTCGCAGCACGAATATGGTCAGCAATGATACGGAAGGAGCGCTCAGCGTCTTGATACGTCTTGCCAGACAATTCATGAAGTACGGCAAAGATGCTCTGAAAGACCTCGATATCGAAGACCGTTGGTACGCCCTGCTTTACCGCGGTGATACGTTCAAGGCCCATGCCGGTATCAACGTTCTTTTGTGCGAGCGGTTCAAAGGTGCCTTCAGCCGTTTTATTGTACTGCATGAAAACGTTGTTCCAGATCTCGACAAAGCGTCCGCAATCGCAGTTTGGGTTACAGACCGTATCGAATCCATCAACATGCGGCATGCCCGTGTCGTAGAAGATTTCGGTATCAGGACCACAAGGGCCGGTTAAACCTGCTGGGCCCCACCAGTTTTTCTTTTTTGGATACGCGTAGATACGTGCGCCATTCTCAGCCTTGGTTGGTTCATCTTTTTGTGAGATACCGATCTCAGCCGTGATGCCAGCCGTCTTGAACGCGTTTTGCCAAATACCAATCGACTCTTCATCACGAGGAGCATCCGCGTCGCCCTCGAAGACGGTGACGTAAATGCGTTTTGGGTCCAAACCCAGCCACTTGTCTGAGGTCAAAAACTCGAATGAGTATTCGATGGATTCTTTTTTGAAATAATCACCCAACGACCAATTGCCCAACATCTCAAACATGGTGAGATGGCGGTTGTCGCCGACTTCTTCGATGTCGTCGGTACGCAAGCATTTTTGCGAGTCCGCCAAACGCTTGCCGGCCGGGTGTGCGGCACCAAGCAAATACGGCACGAGCGGCTGCATGCCGGCCGTCGTGAACAAGACCGTCGGGTCATTCTCAGGCACGATGGATGCCGAAGGGATGATGGCGTGGTCTTTTTGCTTGAAAAACACGAGGTATTTTTGCCGGATTTCAGACAAGGTCATAGCGGTTGAGAAAGGGCCGACTCTACCGAAAAGGAGCGTTTTGAGCAAGAAAACGACCAACAGAAAACCCCGTACCGTACGGTACAGGGTTTATCAGTCAGTTAAGCTGGTCTTCTTCGATCCAGCATTCGTCCGCTTCGGACTCGCACTGGATCACGGTATCACAGGCATGCAAGAACGCCGCCTTCAGATAATGGCCGCCGTCGAGGGCATCGAGATGGCAAGCGATACCGAAGAGCAATTTGAGTTCGTCCTCAGAGAGAGCGAGATTGACCGCCTTCTGCAACGTCTCACGCCTCTTCTCACGGTCCTTGATGGCTGCAAAATGCACCGACCAATGTTGGTGGTCGCCCTGCAAGCAAAGAGCGCCCAACACGATGTCCCTCACTTCATCATTATTGATGTCGCGATAATGGTCTTTGAGAATGCGCAAAGGACGTCCTGCACCGTCATACAATAACCGCTCGACCAAATAGCGCGACTTAGGCTCAGGCAGGGTATTCACGATCTCGATAAAACGCGCCTGGTCTTTGGCAAAAAGAAACAATGCCTCTTGTACCATGGCGGCTTCGGTGATCTGCACGGCTCTTTCGTCGATCGGATTCGCCTTGCGGCTGCCGAGCATGCGCCGGTGCGCGTCCATCATGAACATCAATAAGTCATTGTCAGCGCCGGCATCGCGATATACCGTCGGAAATTTTTTGTCAGCCCTTTGAGTCGATATTGGCAAACCTTCGTGACACTCAGCACGATATCGCCACGCTCGTGCATGGGCAGGCCTTTGACGGCCTTGATGAACGCGCCCAAGACGGCTTCAAAAATGCGGTTATGGCTTTTTACGCCAAGGCAAAAACCGATCATCGGTTCGGCCAAGCTTGCCGCATGCCTAGGTCGGCGAAACGGATCATAGACCATCACCGCTTTGGCGATCGCCGCCAGGTCGTCATCACTGGCGACAAAGCCGACGTCAGCCAACCGACGAACGGCCAGTGAAAGCGCGGCTGCCGACATGCCTGACGGCGCGTCGGGCATGCGTTGCACGACGTCCATCAATTGGTCATCGTCAAAGCGCGTCGCATCCACCATGAGCTCGGCATGCGATTTGGGCTCACTGCGTGTAGCAATGTCAAACCAATTGCCTGAATGCTCTTTGATCAGAACATCCAGGCCCGGGTCTTGGGTGCGGATACGCTCAGCATATTGCACCAGATAAACGAGCCGCGATGTATCGGCGAGAAACGGATTTTCTTTCAAAGGGCACCTCCACCGCTTAGGGCGTGAGAAAACCTATCCTATCTACTATATTTTAATACATCCGTCAACCTTTGGCCTGTCGGTGCAGCATTTCAGCCTGATTGGCGAATACCTTTAACAAAGAAACATCAATCTCGGGGATCTGGCGCTCATCGAGAATAAACAATAAGAACGCCTTGCTCGGATTCGCCCCCTCGGATGGGACCACAAGCAATTCTTTGCCATCCTCGGACGCGATAAAGGCGTGACTCGCACCACGTTCTGGCACCGCCAACAAATCACGGTTCGAAACTTTAAAAACAAATTGGTTGCCAGAAACAAATGAATGCTCGGCTTCGGTACGAAGCATGGTCGCATCCACGATGCGCAACAAACATGCCTTTGCACCAATCGATGCCGCTGCATGGGTCACCAGGGCTTGGTAGAGATCTTTTGGCCAACCTTTACCGCGGGCGAAGTTCAAAGACGTCTGGTTAGATACTTTTTTTAATAATTCGATTTTACGATTAACCGAACCGATATAGGCATAAGACTCGATCAATTCTTTTTTGGTTTTTTCGTGGCTATTTTGGATTTCGCTTTTTTCATCCAATTGTTCTTCCATTAAGCGTCCATAGGCAACAAAAACACCCAAACCCACCATACCGAACAAGAAGATGGTCAATTCTTCAATAGCGGTTTCTGAGAGTCCGAAGCGGCTTTGGGTATGCAAGCTTGGCGCAAAAACAGCCAAAGCAAAGCATACGAGGTATACGATGATCATCCAGGCAAAACGTAGGGACCGGTTCTTCATGGTTGGGAGTCTACCGACAAGTCATCCAAGAATCCACCCCCAAGACACTCATCTCCAGCATAGAGAACGGCGGATTGTCCAGGCGCCAAGGCCCAAACAGGTTCAGCAAAACGCAGGCGCCAATATTCGCCTTCTTGCTTGATGGTTGCGGCCATTGGCGTTTGGCGATAACGGATCGCGCAACGAACCCCCTTGCCCCCTTCTTCGAGGGGGTGCCGACCCGTTGTCCAATGCACGTTGCGCAGCAAGGCTTCTGACGAGTACATCAGCGGGTCTTCGCGGTCATTCACGACGATGAGTTCGTTTTTGGCGAGATTCTTTTTGGCCACGTACCAGCTTTTATTTTCTTTGGTCACAAACAACCCATGGCGCTGGCCGATAGTATAGGCGTCGAGACCGTCATGTTCGCCTAGCTTCTTGCCATCCTTATCAACGATAGCACCTGGGCGCGCCTCGTTCTTCTTGCGCAAGAAATCATGAAAGTCGATTTTACCTACAAAGCAGATACCCTGACTATCGGGCTTTTGTGCAGTAGGTAGTGCAAACTTCTCAGCAAGATCACGCACCTCGCTCTTCTGTAAATGACCGATTGGGAATGCGGACTGTTTCAACGCCTCTTGTGAGACGCGGTGCAAAAATAGGTTTGGTCTTTATTTTCATCCGCACCTTTCAATAGGTGCGCTGTGCCGTTCGCGTCCTCACTCAAGCGCGCATAATGGCCTGTGGCGATATAATCAAAACCGAGCTCTTTCGCCTTCTCAAAAAACAAACCGAATTTGATTTCTTCGTTGCAAAGCACGTCCGGGTTTGGCGTGATGCCGTCGGCATATTCGGCAAACATGCGGTTAATGACGCGTTCACGATACGTTTCTTCAAAATCAAAGGTATGCAACGGGATGCCGAGTTTGGCGGCTACGCGAATGGCATCGCGGCGCTCCCCCCTCCATTGGCATTCGCCGGTCCACAAATCTTTTGAATCGGACCAATTCTTGATGAAACCGCCTTCAACGATGCAACCATGCTCAACCAATAATGCCGCCGAGACACTCGAATCCACCCCGCCGGACATGCCGACGAGGACGCGAGAGCCTTTTGGCGGCAAACGGTTCTCTAACATAATTACTTGCTTAAGACTTTGTGTTTTTTGGCACGATTGATGCGCGTCGCTTCAAGACCTTGGTGGGTTACGCCATTGGATTCTTCAACGGCAAGCTGGCCGCATGCAGCATCAATGTCTTCGCCGAAGGTGACACGGTGCGTCGCGGGTACGCCGCGTTCATGCAACCAACGCACAAATTCAATGCGATGCGGTTTATCGGTGGCATCAAATGATTCGGTCGGATGGAACTTGATCACGTTTACATGCACCAAGCGATAATCCGGGCCAAGAATGTCGGCGAGGGCATTCGCTTCTTCGAATGAATCGTTAATGCCCTTCAAGAGAAGATATTCGAACATGACTTTGCGGTTGGTTTTCTCCATGTACGTTCTTACCGCCTTCATCAATTTCTCGAGCGGGTATGGCGTATTCACCGGCATGAACTTATTGCGCGTGTCATCGGTGCCGGCGTGAATCGAGATCGCCAGGTTCACCTGAAGGTCTTCGTCGGCCAATTTCAAAATCGCCGGCACGATGCCACAGGTTGAAATACTCATGTGGCGCGCACCGAGGTTAAAACCCTCGTGGTCATTCAAAACACGCAGGGCCTTCATGACATTATCGTAGTTATGAAACGGTTCACCCATGCCCATGAGCACGAGATTAGTGACGCGTTCACCTTTGTCTTCTTGCTTCAACCAACGGGCAAAATAAATCACCTGCTCATAAATTTCGGCCGCGCTCAAATTGCGCGTCAGGCCCATGGTACCGGTGGCACAAAAGGCACAAGCCATTGGACAACCCACCTGCGATGAAACACAAACCGTATTACGACCGTCTTCGTGACGCATCAACACCGCTTCGATTTTTTGGTCGTCGTGGCAAGCGAACAGCGTTTTGACGGTATCGCCATGCGGTGCGACGAGGGTGCGTACCGGCTTCAATGACTCCCATGGCACTTGCTCAGCACAGGCCTCGCGCAAACCCTTGCTATAAGTCGTCACCGACTCCCAGCTCTCACCAAGATCGACAAAGTAGGCCTGCTTTGCCTGCTTGAGGCGAAAGGCCGGCTCTTGGCGTTCTTTCATGAGGGTTTCGAGGGCGTGGATGTCCATAAAATGGCTTTGTTTGTATCAAAATGGGCACGCTCTGTCAATCCTTGACCTTACTCTAATTCGATCAGTTTTGCCCAGGTATTAGGCCCAACCTGTCCGTAGCCGACCATGCCGGGTTTAGCGATCCCGTACTTCACCTGAAACTTCTTTACCGCCTCGACGGTAAGCGGACCAAAGAAGCCTGTGACACGCCCATCAGCATAGACGGCTTTGTCTTGGGCGAGGATGCGTTGCACACGTGAGACGTCGGGGTCAGTCATGCCGGCCGAGAGGCGTTTGCCAGCAACTTTAGGTACCTTGAAAGCGTCTTCTTGGGTCCAGGCCCAATCAGCCATGCGTTTAACACTCTCAACCGAGCTCGCTTTTGAAGGCGCACCAAGTACGACCACGATCACGTCTTTTTTTGGATTGCGTACACCGTTTGCATCCACAGGTTGCAATTCTGCCACAAGGTTATACATCGACTCATACAAAAATCCGGTCTTAGCACCCACCGTCCAAAGCGAAGGATCGTCGATAAAATCTACATTGGTCGTATTGTAGGTGCGCAAAGCACCCGTCGTCGCCAAGGTGTATTGGTGTGATTTGGTTGCCGAAGCTGAACGTACGTCAGGCGAACTGAAGGCGGCTTTGGCGATCTTCGCCATGTCAGATGCCGTTGTCGTATTATCTTCATCCATGCCGGTCGGCTCATGAAAGACCGAGTGCACGGCGCCAAGCGCTTTTGCTTTGGCATTCATGCGCTGCACGAACACCGCATTACTTAAACCCGTCGAACGCGCGACCACATTCATGGCATTGTTCACGCTGGCGCCGATGGCGGCATTCCACCAATCACGCACGGTGAGGCGCGTGCCGACATTCACGCGCAATCGTCCACCGCCGACTTCATCAGCCTGAATACTCTTCATTGCTTTCGTCCAAGAAACATTACGGTCTAAAAAAACCAAAGCCGAGACCAGCTTGCTTAAACTTGCCGCCGAGTGAGGCTTATCAGGCTTAAACGCATAGATCGTTTTATTCGTTGATGGCACATAGATAACCGCCGAAGCATATTCATCAGGGGCCGGCTCATACGCCTGTGCCGAAAACGGCAAAACTGCCATGCAAGACATGGCTGCGATCAAAAAACGTTTTGCCGTGATCGCGTTCATAGTTACTGGACAATGGTGATCGGTGTGCCGATATCAGCCCACTCATACATGCGCTTGGCGGCACCGATGCCAAGCCTGATACAGCCGTGGCTCACGGGGCGACCTAGGTGATTTTCACCTTCTTTTTTGCCGCCTGGCCACTCGGGTAACTCATGCAAACCGTGTCCCTTGGTCGTAAAACCCATCCAATAAGGCATCCATAGCTTGGCGCTATTCGACCAAGCTCGCGGGCTCTTGTTCAAGACCTTGAAGGCACCGGTCGGCGTACGCATACCGGGCTTACCCGTCGAAACCGTGTATTCTGCGATGGTGATACCGTTTAATTTTTGTTGGAGTTTTTGCTCGCTCAAATCGACATAGATGCTCTTGGTCATGCGAATCGGCTCAGTCGAAGTTGGCGAATAGGCCGCCCAAATCTCCTTGCCATCATCATATCCGTCGCCGTCGGTATCTGGATTATGCGGATCGGTGCCAAAACGCAATTCGACAGCATCAGAAATGCCGTCATTATCGCTATCAACCATAGCCGCTGCTTGAACCGGCTTTACGGCAAAAACGATCGCACTGGCAAAAGCGAGACTAAGTGACAAGCAATACAACGACCGCGAGGGCGTAGCGATAGAAGACAAATGGGACATAGGAGTCTTTACTAACATAGCGCAAGAGCAAGCGGATGGCGAAGATACCCGTGGCCGCCGCCGTCACAAAGCCAACAGCAAGCTTGAGCGGATGTTCGATGCCGCCATGCATGAGGAGCTTTAATAATCCGTAGCCACCGGCAGCTGCCGTTACCGGAATACTGACAAAAAAAGAGAACTTAGCCGCTAATGCACGCGGCATCCCCGACAAAAGCCCGGCCGTAATCGTGATACCTGAACGGCTCGTACCAGGCAGCAATGCCAATGGCTGAGAAAATGCGACCGACAATGCTTGCCGCCAACTTATTTTTGTCGCGAGAATGGAAACGTCTGCTGCTGCCTTAGCACGAGAATCCGCATACCAAAGTACGGTTGCCCAAACCGCCAAGTTAAAGGCGATAAGCATGGCATTGCGAGCATACGATTCAAGCCAATCATTGAATGCATATCCAAGAATAAGCGCAGGCACGGCCGCAACTGCCACTTTTACGATCAGGTCACGGGCATGGGAGGTTTCTGCCGGTGTCGCAGACGGCATAACGGCGTTTTTTGCCAAACCCAATAACTCGCCCCAAAAACACCAAAGCAGGGCCAATAACGTGCCAAGATGCAGAATAACGTCAAAAGCCAAACCCTGGTCCTCCCAACGCAACAAGGTCGGTACTAAAATCAAATGCCCGCTAGATGAAACAGGCAAGAATTCAGCGAAGCCCTGAACGGCACCAAGTACGGCGCCCTGAATCAGTTGGGAGAGAATGGTCATAGGTTATTCGAAGCGGACGCGGTTACCTTGAGTGAGTGGTGCTGAGCGTTTTATTATCGGCGCGGATTGTGGCCCTTGGTCTTGTCTCATTGGGCGGTCACCTTGGCGGTCGTCACGACCCTTGTTTCGGCGGCGACGTTTTTTCTTCTTTGCATCCATGGCTGGCTGCACGATCAGCTCATGCACCGCTTCTGACATGCCAGCTCGGTTCTCAAGCGCTGCTTTATTTATCTCGATCTGATCGCCTTTGGCTTTTTTGATGGCCGTGAGCAAATCAAGGTCATCATCAGCTTGGTCAGCCTTTGGCACGATAGTGATCTGTGGCTTGGCGGGTTCGGTCTTTGGCGCTGAAGCGATGATGCGTGGACGGTTTGGTTGGGCCGAGGCCGGGGCAAAGCCGGGACGAATCTGGGACTCATCGCGCTCAACGGCAGGCATGCGCTCATCAGGCACGGGCGTGCGCTTTACCTGGCGAATCATCCCCTGTTTTGACTTGCGCTCTTCAGCAATGATCGGGCGGCAATCCGTACAATAGATTGGACGCGTGGTATCGAGTTGGATGGCCAAATTAAAGACTTTGCCGCAACGGCTGCAGGTATGCGGATAATCAGGACGCTTGCTTTTGCCTTGGGCGGCCGGGATAGAGGCCTTAATAGCTTCAAGACGTTCGGGACGAATCTTAAGATACTCGGTCGTATCGACGTCCATGAATGAAGGCTCGCTGGCAGTCGCCTTGCGCTCAACGAGATAGACATGATCGTTATGAGGGACTTCAAGCGAGTCTTCAGGTACAGCCGCAGCGGCAGGTGAAGGCAAAATAGATGTTGTTTCACCAGCCACCATCACTGCTGCCTCGCTTTCAGCCTTGCTTGCTTCAAATTCACGAATTGCCTGTTCAAGAGCGGCGGGCACAGGCGCAGCCTGAATGGGCGCATCAGGCTTTTGCGTATTCGCCTCCATGCCGCTCCATTTCAAGACTTTTTCTTCGATCACATAACGAGGCTCGGCATAGCGCTCGCGCGATACGGCAATCGCCTTGTCATTATTGCCGGTCTTGGCGGCAATCGGTGCCAAGGTATTGGCCGAAAAAGGAGGCGTAGCCACGCCATCAACCATCAGCTTCAAATAGATCTGAAACTTCGCCAAATTCACCAAATCCTCAGGTGTGAAGGTTGGGGCGAATTCGGTTTCCATGGCCGTTGCATCGGCACCACCGACACGCATGGCAATGATGGTACCAACGTTGCCAAAAATGGCGGCGGCGACTTTTTCGTCGAGCTGCTCGATGTATTGGTGGGCAACAGTAAGGTTTAGACGAAACTTACGCGCTTCAGAAAGGATGCTGGCAAACGATTCATTGGCAAAGTTCTGAAACTCATCAACATACAAATAAAAGTCACGGCGTTCTTTTTCGGGGATGTTTTGGCGTTCTTGTGCCGCAAGCTGGATCTTGGTGACCAACATGCCGCCGAGCAAGCGCATATTGTCTTCACCGATGCGGCCTTTAGCAAGGTTCACGATCAAGATCTTGCCATCGTCCATGACGCGGCGCAGGTTGATGGTCGATTTTACCTGAGCGACAATGTTACGAATGATTGACGACGACAAAAACTGGCCAACCTTGTTTTGGATAGGCGCGATAGCCTCAGTTGCATATTTTTCTGACCAGGTTGAGAACTCTGCCACCCAAAACGTTTTGACGATCGGGTCTTTGATCTTGGCGATAACGCGCGTGCGATAGTCTTTGTCGACAAGCAAACGGTTGATACCCATGAGGGTCGCACCCGGGTAATCGAGCAAGGCGTTCACGCAGTTAAGCAGAACATACTCCATACGCGCACTCCACACGTCAGGCCAAATCTTTTTGAACACGCCCATGAGACCAGAAGCGATAAGGTGCTTTTGGTCGTCGTTTTCTGTTTCTAAAATGTTAAACCCGATCGGATAGTCAATGTCGCCCGGATTGAAGTAAATGACATCGTTGATGCGGTTGGTCGGGATATAGTCGAGCAATTTTTCGGCCGTATCACCGTGCGGATCAATATAGCAACAACCGTGTCCAGCCATGATGTCAGCCAAAACGAAGTTCTCTTGCAGGGTCGTTTTACCCATGCCCGTTTTGCCGATGATATAGATGTGTCGTCGGCGGTCATCAGTCTTGATGCCAAACTTGCGTTTTTGGTTGCGAAAATTCGTCTCCGCAAACAGCGTGATCTCGTTTTCGTGGTCGTGGTTATATTCAAAAGCCATAGTTGGTCAGCAACAACACCGCCTTAAAAAGCGGTGCGTGATAAAGTGCATAACAGGATGATAACACGAAGGTTACTCGAACGGAATATAGGACGGAGCCTCTTGTTTTTTGGATTCAGTGCGGCGCAATGACGGTGATTTTGCCTGCGTCAGGATTGGGAAATGCCACAAGGTTGCCAGCTCTTCGGTGGACAAGAAGAACCTTGAGAGACCGATGCCCGCCGAGCGTTTGCGATAGGCGTTCATTAAGGCCGTTTTACGCTCATCATTGCGGCGATCTTTGAAGAGAATAATCGAACCCGAGATACCCGTCTTTTTGAAGTCGGGCTTCAAGGACTGCATGTTGTAGGTATTGAATTGCTTGATGGCGCCGATGAAAGCAGCACTGACCTTGCCTTTTTTGAAAGCCGTACGCTTACCCGTGTAGATAAAGCGGATCTTGCATTCGAATCCGATTTTGGACGTTTTGCGCTCGATGGATTCAAGAACGAATTTTTCGCCGGCCGTGAGACCGGTCATCTTTTTGTCGAGCTCAGGCTTGCTTGCCGGCTTGGATTCAGGGACTATCCCCAATAACCGCAACGGAAACATGACGATCTCATCCAGCAAGCTCTCTTTGTGAACTTTAAGATCCCCTTCAGTTTTTCAATTTCTGCCTTAGCGCGGTCGAGTGCGGCTTTTTGGTCGGTCGGATAGAGGATGTATTGCAACCAAAGCTGCTCGTCCTTGCCCAAGCGTGCCATCACCTCAAAAAGCGCTGCCAACGGGTCTTTGAACTCGCCTGAGACCATGTCTTCAAAGTCACGATAGGTTTTGAGCGGGTATGGGTCTGGTTTTACATTGGTAAGCTCGGCTCCCCACACATCCCATTCTGGGTCTGGATATTTGGTCGGTGGCACCTTTGCATAATCAGCATTGCTCACATCATCAATTTCAGCATCAGGGTACTGTGCATACACTGAAGCCTCAATGAGGTCGCGCAGGCCGCGCAAGGCATAGACATAAAAACTCGTGATGCCGTCTATAGAAACGATCTCGACCGACATTGGCGCTTGCGTCGCACCATCGATCCATTTTTCTTTGAAGCTTGGCGATGAGTGGGCGCCGGCCAAATGGGCAAACAAGTTTTCGACGGCTTTGACGGTTTGCTCATGCATCTTTGGTACGGTGATGCGTAGAAGCATCCAATCGCGCTTGGCGCCGGCCTTAGTTTGGATATGGTCGAGGTACAGCTCTTTGGCCATAAACCAAATCATCGGCAGCAAGACTACCCAACCCCCGCTGATGAACAAATACCCCATGGCGGTCAGCGGATCAGAACCGGCGATATTCAAAAAGGTATCGATTGTCTGCGCAAACGACTCTTGCCACGAGGCAAGCAACTCCATGAGATCCATGGCGCAATAATAACACGCCCCGAGACATTGCGTCACGGGGCGTGTTGGATCTGTTTCGTTATAGTTATTTTGCGCGACGTGCCCACTTGTCCAAGGTCACGAGCATTGGAGCTGCGACAAAGATGGACGAATAGGTACCCACGGCGATACCGATGATCAGGGTCAAGGTGAAGTCATGCAAACTCATGCCGCCAAAGAAGTAAATAGCGAGCAATGTAAGCAAGGTCGTTGCTGAGGTATTGAACGAACGCAAGATGGTTTGCTGTACCGAAGCTTCAACGATTTCGGCAAAGCTGCCATCACGTACCTGCAAGTTCTCACGAACGCGGTCGAGCACCACTATGGTGTCGGTGATCGAATAGCCGAGAATGGTGAGGATGGCGGCCACAAATGGCGTACCAACTTCATCACCACGGAAGTGGCCCAAGAAGGCAAAAACACCCATAGGCACAATCACGTCGTGAAACGCGGCAAAGATCGTCACTGCACCGTACTGCCAAGACTTTACGACGCCCGACACTTTGCGAAATGCCCAGGCGATATAAGCGAGAATAAGGACGAGGGTGATGGCCAAGCCCTTCATGGACTTGTCACGCAATTCTTTGCCGATCACTGGACCAATGGCGTCAAAACGCAATTCGGTCGAGGTCCCAAATGACTGCGTGAGCTTGGCCGTAACGGCGGAGTGCTCATCTTCAGTCAGGGCGCGGGTGCGGATCTGGATATCACTGTCCCCTGCCGGCTGGATCACGACAGCGCCAAGATCTTTGACGGCGTCGCGTAATGCGGCGTCCGTGTCAGTGATCGAAGGTCGTTGTTCAAAACGTACGGCCAAAATCGAACCGCCGGTAAAGTCGATACCTTGTTTCAAGCCATAGGCCCCGAGCCCGACAAAGGACGCAAGGATCATGGCCGCAGACAACGAGTACCAGGCGTAACGGTATTTAACGATGAATGATTTCATAGTCGTAGAGATTAGGAACGCTTGCCAAGAAACAAGGCAGGATAGTTTTTAAGTGCCGTACCGACCATGAAGCGCAAGAGCGTACGCGTTGCGACAACAGCCGTGAACAATGAGAGACCGACACCGATAGCCAAGGTAAGGGCAAAACCCTTAATGATGGACGATGAGAAGCCAAAGAGCACCGCACACGAGATCAAGACCGTAACATGACCGTCACGAATCGAAGGCCAAGCACGACGGAAGGCATCCTCAAGAGCCTGAGCGAGTGATTTACCGAGTTTTAATTCTTCTTTCAAGCGCTCGAATTGCAAGACGTTCGCATCCACAGCGATACCGAGCGAAAGAATGAAGCCGGCGATACCAGCAAGCGTAAGCGTGACCGGAATAGCTTTGAAGGCAGCGGCGTTAAGAGCGGCATAGAGTGCAAGCGCAACCACGGCCATGACACCCGGCAGGCGGTACATCAAGATCATGAAGAGCGCGACCAACAAGAAACCCCACAAACCGGCAACCACTGAAGCGTTCACCGAATCAGCACCAAGTGTCGCACCAACGCTCTGTTGGGATACGAGAGTGATTGGCACTGGCAAGGCACCTGCCTGCAAACGGCGAGCCAAGGTCTTGGCTTCTTCAACGGTGAAGTTGCCCGAGATAACGGCACGGCCGCCTTGGATCTCTTGGTTCACATTTGGCGTTGAGATGGCTTTGCCATCCAAGAAGATAGCGATCGGCTTGCCGACATTTGCTTTGGTCATTTCACCAAAGAGCTTGGCGCCTTCGTCATTGAACTGAATGGCAACCTGCGGCTGACCGAGACGCTGGTCAAAATCAACCACGGCAGACTCGAGCTGCTTACCCGTGAGCTGGGTGGTCTTCCATGGTTCTGGAGCTGGGACAATGTCGGTTGCCTTGGTCAACTTGATCGTCGCGACGCGAATATGCACTTTTTTAGATGGGCGCTGGTCTTGCTTGAAGATCAAGTGAAAACCAAATGGAGATTCAACCACATCTGAAATCGTACCCGTGGCTTGGGCGAATACGGTTTTTTCAAACGCTTCTACCATGTCACCTTTAGCAAACCAACCGAGATCACCTGCCGTCGACGTCGCATTTGGTTCTTCAGAATTCTTACGAACGAGGTCAGCAAAATTTGCGGCCGTTGCTTCTTTTTTCAAGGCGTCAATTTTAGCGCGAGCCTGTTCTTTGGTCGACGTCGAGGTTAAACCGCCCTGGTTGCCTTGGTAGGTCACGAGCAAATGACTAGCTTTAACTTCATCACCATTGTCGGTAATACCTTCAACCTTGGCGACAATCAATTTGCCATCTTGCTCAAAGACCTTGTCGATCACCTGACCTGGCTGAACGGACAAACCAGCCACGCGAATCGCTTCATTTGGACCTTCGTTATAATCAAAAGCGAGTTCACCAAGATCGGTCGACGTTGCGCCGATGATAGATGGGTTAGCCTTGGCAGCGGCAAGCAAATCATTTGCCGCGTTGCGCTCATCGGCATTCTTTTGTTCGAGCTGTTTCTTTTCATCCGCTGTCAAATCACGAGGCTTCTCGTCGCTTTGCGTTTTAAACTCAAGAATTGGCGTTTCGCCGATCATCTTGATGGCTTCTTTGACGTCTTTGACGCCTGCGAGCTCGATCTGCACGCGCCAAGCCTGACCAGCCTGGGTCACTTGCACAACAGGTTCAGAGACACCAAGTGCATTCACGCGGCGTTCAATCACGTCGCGAACACCAGCCATGGCATCACGCTGGCCTGAGGCTGGCACCTTTGAGAGGTCGGCTTCGTATTCAAGGCTCGTACCGCCCTGAAGGTCGAGACCGAGAGCAAACTTGGAGCCGATGGTCGGGATCTTGGCATGAGTCGCCTTGTTAAAGGCGGTGATGGCCATGTTTGCAGGCTCCGGATGGGCATACGAACCGGCAACAAGAAACAGCAAGACGAGCCAAAGCGTGCGTTGCACGATGGTCTTGCGGGACAAAGTGGTGGATTTGGAGGATTTCATAATCTGTGGATAAACGCGAGAAGCTTAGCTGAACCGCCTTAGCCCTTCAACTGCGGTTCGATCTTTGGCGGCATGCGACGAAGAACGTAAACCTGCTGTAAAAGCGTGAGGGCACTCATGGTCAACCAGTATAAGGTGAGACCGCCTGGCAACGAGATACCGATGAACACGGTCATAAGCGGCATGACATAGGTCATCTGCTTATTCATCATGGCCGCCATGCTCTCATCTTTAGCGCCTGTAGAAGCTGCGACATCGGATGGAGGAGGCGTGACCGTTGCTGCTGGCGGTTTCAAGATGTGCTTGGTTTGAAAGAACTGGACGAGACCGGCCAAGACTGCGAGTACATAGTTCGGCTTGGTGAGGTCGAAGATCCCCAAGAACATGGTTTGAATCGACGTTGGCGTTGGCACAAAGGCGTACAAGTCGCCATAACCACCCGCATTCAAACCGACACGCAAGGCTTGGTAGAGCGCGATAAAGATCGGGATCTGGACCAAGAGCGGCCAACAGCCGGCAGCCGGATTCACCTTCTCTTTTTTATAGAGCTCCATGAGTTCTTTTGCCTGCGCGTCTTGGTCGTCTTTGAGGCGCGTGCGAACTTCGTCAATCTTTGGCTGGAGTTCTTGCATTTCGCGTTGTTGCTTGATTTGCATCAAAGCAAGCGGATACGTGATGACTTTGACCAACAAGGTCAAGATGATGATCGCGATACCGATGTCTTTGTACGGCAACGAGGCATACAACCAGATCAAGACATTAAAGATCGGTTGAAAAAATATCGTGTGAAAGAGTGCGGACATAAATGGGTTGCTGAGAATTAGCTCTCGTCAGCAGGAGCGTTTTCAGAAATGGTCGGAGTTTGCTCGAGGATTTCTTCTTCAAGGGTTGGCTCAGTCTCTGCTTCGGCTTCAGCCTCTGGCTCAGCGGCGGCAGTGGTTGCTTCTGCTTTTTCTGCAGGAGCAGCAACAGGCTCAACTTCAACGACAGCAGGTTCGCTGCCATCAAAAGCTTTACCGCCTTCTTCTTGGACCGTGATCTTCCAGCCGGTGAGCTTGGCGGCAAGGCGTACGTTTTGACCGCCTTTACCAATGGCCAATGAAAGCTGGTCTGATGGGACCGTCACCGTAGCGAGATGTTCATCTTCATCAAGGACAACCGAAAGCACGCGTGCCGGTGAGAGCGCGGATTCAATATACTCTTTGGCGTCTTCATGCCAGAGCACGACATCAACTTTTTCACCGCCCAATTCGCGAATCACTGATTGGATGCGGGTACCGCGCTGGCCGATACATGAACCGATTGGGTCAACCGAGTCATCTGGCGACATCACGGCAACCTTGGCACGTGAGCCAGGTTCGCGAACGATATTGCGGATTTCAACCGTGCCGTTCAATACTTCTGGGATTTCTTGCGCGAACAGTGCCGAGATCAAGGTTGGCGAGGTGCGGGACAAGCGGATTTCTGGACCGCGGCCTGTCATCTCAACCGAGCGCAACAACGCTTTCAAGCGCGTACCAGGGTAATAACGCTCGATATCGATTTGGTCTTCTGGCAAAAGCACGCCCGTAGCCCGGCCAAGGTCGATAAGAACGATACGACCCTCGCGGCGCTGTACCGTCACGTTCATCAATTCTCCTTCGCGGCCTTTGAAGTCAGAGTAGATCACCGTACGCTCGGCTTCGCGAAGTTTTTGCAAAATCACCTGCTTGGCGGTTTGTGCTGCCATGCGGCCAAAAGCGGCCGGCACCGACAACTCAACGCGCATTTCTTCGTTCAACTGGGCATCAGGCTTCAAGTCGCGGGCATCCGAAACCATGATCATGGTTTTTGGATTGAAGCGAAACTCTTCTTGAAGGGCGACGTCGGTCACCTCTTCTTGGTTGCGGATGAAGCGGCCCTTCTCATCTTTTTTAGGCGCCTGGGCAGCCTCAAGGCGGGCGAAGTATTCTTCGTCCAGCTCCATGTCTTCGACCACGGTCTTCACGTCAAACACGCGAATACCGCCGGTCAAACCGTCGTATTTTTCTGGGTCGAATTCGACAACGATGTTTTGGTTTTTGTTACCGAAGTCTTTGCGGTAGGCCGCGGCAAGGGCGGTCTGCACGGTCTCCAATACGGATTCGTACGAGATGTTCTTTTCTTCGGCGATTTGTTTCATCGCGAGGGTGATTGGTGATGCCATAGGTGGGTGCAAGTAGTAAAAAAGCCCGATCGTCGGATCAGGCTTATGGTCAAGAGGATACTCCCCTTTCAGATAAACGTCAACGAACCTACGCCCCGAATCATCCCCCACCCTTCTTTCCTAAAGAAGGGTGGCTGCATTGGTAGATTGACAACAGTAAATAATTATAGTTTCCTGCATCCGCTGACATATTCTGTCAGAGGAGGTTCTTTCGAACACATGGTGCAAGAGACTGCGTCCCCAATCGTGATCATCGAGCGTTCGGGTGCCCTGCTCACGTTACTCAAGCGCGTGGGCGATGAGATCGCCGCCAAGTTCAGCGACTCGCCGCCCATGGCCGCGCTCCGCGTGCCCAGGCCCGAACGGCTGCTCGTTCATGACGCCGTCCAGCGCATCCACAAGCGCTTCGTCTACAAGCGCAACCAGCAGGGGCGCCATCTCAAGCACCCCGATCTCGAACCGCGCCTGGCCACAACGGTCGCCGACCTGCACGCCACCATGCGCTACCAGGGGCCGGTGGCCATCGACCTTACGTCGATCGAGGCCGCCGACTGGACCGAGGCCCAGGCCAAGCTCCTCGACGAGCGCAAGCACCTGTACACCCTGCTCGTGACCAACCACGACCCGATCGACCTGCTCGACCGCGGCCTGATCTCGCCCGAGCTGCGCGCGCAGATCTTTCGCACCTTCTGTTGGCCGCAGTCCCCGTACCGCAATGCCAGCATGAAGCGTGACTACTTCTTGCACCGCGTCGCCACCAAGAACCTCCCCGCCAGCGCTGCGATCGAGAGCAATCACGAAGCGATCCTGCTTTTGCACGACGTCTTCGCCCTCTCTGAGCGCGGCACGACCCACGAAGACATTCTGCACTACGCGGATGCCTACCTCAGCCATCTCGGCAATTTCAGCGCCGAGAAGCATCCGGTCGAGGTACTCGCCCACTTCGTGGAGCATGTCCTCGACGAGCACCGCGGGTCCACCCCGCCGGCCGAAGAAGCCGACGTGAACGCGGCCTGAAACTGATACGCCCATCCTGATATTTCGGATGGGCGTTTCGATTATCTTTTTATTTTACTTTTTAACTGCATTAACGTTTGCACGATCCAATCTTCGACCGAGTCTTGTTGTGATCTTGTTTCCTGAAAAAACTGCCAGGATTTGATAAACCAATCAACACGGTTCATGCCTGCTGCTTTTTTTGAAGCCACCGAACTATCGGTGACACGCTGTTCAATGGCGTGGATGAGGTATTCTTCAATGACCCACTCCCACTTCGGATAGTACTGTCTAAATTTTTTTGTTGACCAACTATATAGCAATGGTTCGGTGTCTTTAATGAGAGATTTCACTTTTTTTGATTTCATGGTTTGCAATAAGAAAGAGTGGCACGTTTCATGAACCATCAACCATGTTTGGTTTGTTTTTTTCGAGGGCGTGAAAATTGCGTAGGCTATACCGTCAATCAACGGGCCATACCCTTCCCCTTCTATACCAAACCAATTTGGCGACAATATAACGGCTTTAACGTTCGTTTTATATGCGCCGAATGACTTTAACAGATATTCGAGTTGGGGCTTAAACCGTTTCGCTTCTGCAAAAGAATTGTTTTTTGAAGCGTGAACGATTTCAGTACTAAATATCCGATACACCTCTTTCATATCTCTTTCAAAAGCTCCGTACCAGCTCTTATTCTCTTGTAGGGGGTGCTTTTTTCCTTGGTATTCAAATTTTGGCAATGCACTTCGGGATATCGCTTCAAGAAGAAACAATGAAAAATGACCCTTCTCTTTATACTTATCGAGAAGCTTTGTTTTGTTCCAACCATACGAAAGGGTCAGAAGATTGATTGAGGGCTTGGTTGAAATACGCATACAAACAGTTCAAACGTACTGAATTTTTTAAAAACGCGAAAGCCGCAGCAACGAAAATCACACATGAATAATGAGTGCCTATGGTCCACCCAGCTCATCCCTCTGAATGCAGCTTTTGGTTTAATTATTGACAATTGTTTTGTATTTTGTTACGCAAATATCGGAGGCTCTCGTGAAAAAACCTGCAAAGTCTCAATATGTTCCTTTCCTCAAGGGCAAGCGAGTCTCTCTACGGCCCGTCGAAGTAGAAGACGCCATCGTCTTTTATCAAGCGGTGAATGACCAGGAGGCTCGCCAACACCTTGGACACCACCAGCCGCTCACACTTGAGCAAGAACGTGAGTGGATACGAGCACAAAAAACCACGAATCAAAAAGTGGTACTCACGATCGTTTTAAACAAGACAGACGAATGCATAGGTAATATCAGCCTTTTTCATATCGATCTCGTCCATCGCTCAGCCGAGACCGGCCTACTCATCGCTGCACCAAAATACCGCAATCGCGGCTACGGACCTGAAGCGAAAGAACTCATGCTTAGCTATGCCTTTTGTGAGCTCGGATTACATCGTATCGAAGCCCGAACCTTCGCCACAAATCCAGCCTCCCAACGAAGCCTAGAGAAGAGCGGATACACTCGTGAAGGCACCCTACGCGAAGCTCGTCTCGTTAATGGCAAGCAAACCGACGTCTATGTCTACTCTATCCTCCGCAAGGAGTGGGAGGAGAGAAAATCCACCCAACCCTGACCCCCGACCCTGCGCCAAATGACGCAGGGTTTTTTCGTCCACACCCTTCTTGACAAAATCGTATTTTAATGCTAGCGTTCGCCATCGTAATACCGCGGGTGTATACTCGCGTTACGTACCTTCTTACTTCCTTGCTTTGGGGCTGGTTCGGCATGGTGCCGACCGACCTTTAGCCGGGGCCAACATTGCCCTTAGACGGGGCGCGCTCCGATAACCATCGGAGCTGAAAGGCGGAATCATGACCAGCATGTATCGCTCGGCCCTGCTCTGGGCCGGTCTCTTCACCCTCCTCCTCACCCTCACCGGATGCCCTCCGGAGGACCCCGGTGACGGGGGCATGTGCAACAGCTGCCCCTGCAACTCGGCGCTCTGCGTCGGTGACGGTGGCATGGATGCCGACAGCGGCAATACCTGTACCCCCACGGGTGCCGAGGCGGGCCACTGCTCGGATGGTGTCGACAACGACTGCGACGGTCTCAAGGACGGCGCGGACACGGTCGACTGCCCCAGCTCGAGCTGCAATACGCCCGAGACGACGCGCGCGCTCTGTACCGATGGAGTCGACAACGACTGCAACGGCATGAAGGACAACGTCAACCCCGGGATGGACCCGAACTGCGAGCCCATGAGCTGCACGCCAGGTATCTCGCCCGGCGTGGACACGGCCGAGACACGACACCGCACCAGCCACTGCTGGGACGAATCGTGGGAGCCTGCCTACCACGCCATCCTGACCGCGCCGCAGCAGTACAGCTGTTGCCCGTCGGGTGGTGGCACCTGCACCCAGGTCCAAATCCTCTACCAGAACCGGATCAATACCGGCTACGAGGCGACGGTTGCCGTGTCGGGATCGGTACTCGGAGACTCCTACGTTTTCGAAGCCAACCAGTATCTCGTCTCGTACCGAACAAGCGGTAACTGGACCATGCTCCACATGGAGACCGACGGTAGCGTCACGGGCCAGGTATTGACGGGAAGCGCCAGCGCGCCGACCGTGGTCAGTACCCTGACCTGCACGCGCTAGCACCGCATTACGAGCATCATGCTCGCACCTACATGAAACCCTCTGACTTCAGTCGGAGGGTATTTCATTTCTAAAAAAGAACTCTGACCTTTGTCAGAGTTCTTTTTATTAGTTACCCGGTCTGAGCTGTACCGCGCCTGGATAAACAATCCAAGGACGTGTGGTAGATGTACTCAAGTCCGCAGGCTCATTCACACCACATTCATTCAAGTTCCTGTTAATACTTGAGGCTTTATACATCAGATCCTCACTAAGTATGTTATTCAGCTTAATGTTAGACGGTGTAGTCGAGTCTTCCGGGTCAGTTGCTGCCCCTGCATAGCATCCGCCATAGGTATGACGAATCTTACTGGTTGATGCATCCAATACCTGACCACTGGTAGCCACCGAACGGCATTCGCCCGTACACCAACCCCAGTTATCCATCACCTGCAAACGAGGCGTGAAATAGCAGGAGTTAGTCTTCGAGCCGCTAGCATCATTGATATCGTCGAAACAACCTCCAGGCGGAGCCATTATTTCAGCGATACAAGAGTCTCCTGCAGCGCATTGAGCATCCGTAGTGCATGACTTGGAAGCGTCACGTGAACAATGGCGGCCCGCAACGGCAGCCGTGACCGAACACTTCGGCAAACTCTTCGCCACGCTGCTATTACAGACGTACACGTGCGAGAAGTCGAAGTAGTTTGAGTCACAGGCATCACGGCTATTGCCGAACATGGTGCGAATCACACACTTATCACCCTTCACGCCAGAACACTCGGCATCAGCTGAACAATACTTCTGCGGCTGCTTCTGACAGACACCAGTCAACTTACAGAGACCGGCACCAGCAGGACAATCACTGTCAGCATTACAGGTGAGGCCGGCGGCGCGCACCTGATCAGAACATTCGCTTTGCACATTGCAGAATGGCTTGTGGTTTTTGAGCTTGGTCTCGGCCACCTTGGTGTTTTGGCCATCGCCCCAATCGATATAGACGCGTTTTAATGGCATCTGATTGTGAGCCGCCCAGGCATAGAAGCGCATGCTTGCCGTGAATTGGCCGATACCAGCATTCAAGGCGCCCGATGTCTGGCCACTCAAGTTGAAAGCATTCGTTTGCGCGACTTCACATTGTCCAGGCGATGAGCAGTTACGCGTATCAGGCGCTGCGACCACCGGTGGGCGCGGCGTGTAGTACGTGATGTAGTTGAAACTCGAGGCCGGCTCACTTGAACCCAAGAAGGTCGGCGTATAGTGGCCGAGCGTCACATCGGTAGGCAATGGATAATCCGATTTTGGGTTGAGCGAATTCGGATCAGTGATCTTGTACGAGACAAGGCCGCAGTATTCGTCACTCGGATTCGGACACAGGTCGAGACGAGGATAGTAGCCGACGCCATGCGTACAGATATTAGTATCTTTGTCTGGATCATCTGAGTTCGCATCACCAGGGATGGTGACCGAAGTACATTCTGGGCTCGTCACCGCCCCACATGAATTAAGCGAACCGACACCCGAGGCAAAGCTCGTCACCTTACAAGCGCCCGTATCATTGGTGCGGCAAACTTCGTTTTCTTTAAGACCACCGACGCAACGACCGAATAAACTGTCTTTAGCAGGGATGGTCGTACACTTTTGCGCCTTCAGCGCATCATCCTTGGTAACGATACAATCAGCATCCGTTGTACACGAGTAGTACTGGCCATTGAAGGTAGGTGCTTGGTTCGTGTTATTCCATCCAGATCTCGTGATGCCAGCCGTATTAAGAGCGCTGAAGAATACGAGATCATCAGGAGATGAAGGATTGCTACCTTGACCAACATTTGAACCTCGATAGCGACATGCCTTACCTTTTGTTGCATCGCTCGTATTCACAGGGACACACTCAGCTGCGACTGTACCCTTTGTGCTTGCATTTGTACTTGGGGCAATAATAGGACATTCGTCGCTTGCACCACTGGTTGGGACATTACAGTTGGTGACGGTTGAATCACCACCGTTCAAGTTACCGACACCGTCACACTTGAAGGCTTTGAGCGTTGCCGCAGCCGAGACACTGAGACCGGATTGGGCGCCGACCGTATAAGTTGAACCATTGAACGAAGCCTTGCTCGTATCAAGGATACAGCGGTTCAACGCACGTAGCTTGCCCGTACCGCCATTACCCGCAAAGACTAGACCCTGACATTCAGGCGTTGTCGAGCATTCGAGGCCTTTGCCCGGACCCTTGTTACAGGCGTAGGTAACTGAACGATCTGCAGCCGTTAAGGCATTCGCATCACATTTACCATCAAGGTTACAGTCGGCGGTACCATTCGTCGTGCAGTTCTTGCCTTTTAACGGACCTTCGAGACAAACTTTATCATTCTTCGTTACCGCCTCGAGCTGGTAGGTGTATACGCGATAGACGCGGGCAAACATGTTGGACAAGAAGGCATATTTGTCACGAGGGAAGGCCGACGATGAGTAGTAGGTACGCACACCCGAACGCAAGAAAGTTGGCACCACCTTAGCCGAGAAACCTGCCATCTCACCACCGTCTTGAAAGAGCGGCTGTTTGCCAGCAACACCCGTATTCAAGGCGCTTGAGAACGGCGCATTGGTCGTACCCCACTGCAAACCGGTTGAAGGGTCACGGTATTGCCCCTGTGACCAAACTCGGTCGGTAAAGGCTGCGTCTTGGTTAGTATAAGCACTTTTCACTTCTGCCAACTCTTTACAGATCGAAGCCGTGCCGAGATCGACCGTGAAGTACATGAAGCGATGGTCACCACCGGTCTTACCCGCACAGGACGAGACCCAGAAACCGACAAATGACCATGTGCCATCTGGCTTCGTGCCATCATATTCGCTCTGGAAGACGGCTCGGATGCCGAACCATGGGTTCGGTGAATCCTTACAGGAGTCATTGGATCGATAAGGATAGGTGCGGATATTTTCAAGCGACAAACCATTCTTCAAAGCCGAGAAGGCGTTATCAGCATCATTGAGACGATAGCCCGTCTCCCAGGTCTTGAATTGACACTGCTGCCCCTTGAAGAGATCGGCATCTGACTTGCCCTCGGCCGATTGTGCGAATTGCTTTTCACCATCATAGACCGTGCTTGCATTGGTATTGCTTGAAACGCCTGCCACATCCATCTGCACACAAGGGCCGACGAATGGCTTCACGCCACTTTCATCTTTAACAATGTTTTCGTTGGCACGCGACAAGAAGGAGTTGTACTCGCCTTCAAACTTGGTACGCCATTTTGATTCACCGCCCGTCAACGATGTTTGGTCACTGTAGTTAATACTGCCGACATTATCGACGAATTCGCTTTGATACCCACAAGCCAAGCGACCCACCTCGCCATTAGCGGTTGGCTTAATATTGATATAACCAATATTCGCATCCGACAAAACGTTTTTTGCGGACTCAACCGTAGCAGTAGCACCAATCAATGAAAGCGTTGCCGGCGAATTGATACGGTAGAAGGTTTCGGTATAGCCATCAGCTGCATCCACGAGACGCAATGACTTATAGTCAGGGTTTGAACCCATGTACTTGTCGGCCGTACTGCAAAGGTTCCAGCTTGGGAATCCGGTCGCGCCAACAATGGAGTTGTAAGAGGTATCACCCTTGGTTGGTTCGACGACATCAAAAATATTGTCTTTAACCTCAGGGATCCAGTTATGCGGACGGAACATCAACTGCTTCATGTCACCAACATAGGTCGAAGACGACGCCCTGAACTGATCATCAAACCAACCCTGGCCTTGACGGTCCCAACGCGTTGAACAACCGGATCTGCCACCTTCACAAGCTCGGTTATGCGCGCTCTCGTAGGTTTCTGGCTGAAGTGGGTTTGGATAATAATTACCATCGGCCGCTTGAGAGAAGCGACGGATATTGCGGTAGTCCAAACTGACCGTCGTGGCAGGCTTGGCGGCACTCGTGCAGTAATACTGACCGGCATTCTGAGGAGGCAAGTAACCCGCCGTTGGCTGGTAGTGGAACGGATCCTTATCGCCGAACAAAATCGGATTCGGGTCCCAGGTCAAACATGGGCGGTCGGCTTGGTTGGCGCCATTAAACTGGGTTGAATCGCGTTCAAGACATTGGCCAAAGACACCCTTGATGATTTCAAGTTTGTTATAGGCGACACATTGGCCGTTGGTACCACACGACAACGCTGCCTGCGCGGCATTGATGCCTTGGGTAATCGTGTCGGCACCCGTGCCATCTGACACCGTGCCGTCATTAAGTCCCTTCGGGATACATGTCTGACCATCACGTGGGCCACCGACACAAATGGCAGGCAAAACGTCTTGTGCCGTCGGTGCGTAGAATTTGGTTTGCGTGTTATAGGTCACGCGCTTATAGGTACATGAACAGTCTTGGCCGTATTCACAGGTATTGGCATTATCAAAGCCTTCGACGCGCTCGGTTGGTGCCGGTGGCGTCTTGGCCGTATCCCATTCGGTGACATAGCTTGTGCCAAACGGCGAGTCCGCTTCTGGATTTGATCGGCATTCAGCCGGTGGGTATGCCGTCGTCAAATTCGCATCGGATTTAGGATCGTCAAGCTTGAACTTTTCGGCGAGCTTGTCGAAGTTCACCGCATCTGTCTCAGCCTTAACTGGCAAATAGCAGTAGAATGTTTTCGTTGCTGAACATTCACTGAAGTTGTAGAAACCGATAATCGTTTTACCCTCCTTGGTTACATACGAACAAAGCTTCAAATCTGGGTTCGCTTGCCCTAATGCGTCATTATCAAGCACCTTAGCCTGGTTAGGCCCGGCGCTACCATTAGGGATGCACTGCGTCACCGCACCGACACCCACGGGCGTGAACAGCTTAGAAGGCCCCATCTTCACCTTTGCGGCCAAACGATAGTCTTGACCAAAGCGGGCGGCAGCTTCTGGGTAGAAAGCCGTCGTCAAACCATCCTTACCAACACGTAAGGTCTTCGTATCAGAGATCTGGAAGGTATTTGGCAAGGCATAACCAGAATAGTCTTTAGTGCCAAGCCCTACCGCGCGTGAGCTATAGACCGCACTATCAAAGAACGAGCCCTCGGTTAACACGGACTCTACCGTTGAACTTGCGCGGTCAACATAGTGCGAACAGAAGATATCACCCGGTTTGCCGGTTGATTTGTCACAAAGCGCGAGGTCGGTACAAATGTCTTTGTAGTTGCGTGTTGCCGGGTCAAAGACCGTTTCAGAACTGCGGCAACCGAGCCACTGGGCACAGTCGCGGTCAAGGTTTACTTTAACAATCAAGTTCGCATCATTTATACCACCCTGATTCGTTGCAACACATGATGCGTTTGTAGAATTTGCGATACAGTCGATCGGGGCGGTTGGTTTGTAGCCGTTCTTCGCATACGCATCGGCCGTTGCTTTGGCATTGTAACGAAGCGCATTGTCTGCCACGTCGCGCAACAAGACACAGCCGTTGGCAGGGTCAATCTGGCCTCCGCATGAAGACTTGTCGATACTGTCATTATTCAAGAAGAAGTATGGCTTACCCGAGCTGTGGTTAGGGTCAGTTGTGTCATTCACGTCACGGAATTCGGTACAACTGTCTTGTGACGCAGAACAGGTCGAGGTCCAACCCGCATAGGCTGCATCGCCACGTTGAGCCATGCCAAAGGTATTGCCATTGGCGAGAATACTTGGGTAACAAGGCGTGTTTGAACCCTGCACAAACCAGCCATTGTAGTTGCCGTCAGGCAAAGTCTTTAATGGCGAGCCCGTTGGCGCACTGGCAAAATCTGCAGCCGAAAGGCGCACACCCTCTTTATATTCACAAACCTTGCCCTCTGGGGCTCTGAAGTATTCTTTAGCACCCTGGTGGTCGAATTCTTCACAGAATTCTTCTGAAGGCTTACACAATGCTTCACCGTATTTGGTGATGTCATCTTTAAGATAAACCGTCGTCACGTCTTTGATACCCGATCGGTCTGGCGTGTAGTTTGGCTTACCAAAGGCACGGCATGAGTCGTTTTCTGCCTGACAGAGCTTTGACTTGTCATAGACAAGATACGTCATGCGGTCGGCTGGACGTACCGTCGTAGATGCAGGATACGTACTCGAAGTACCGGCAATTGTTACCGGTGTCGCATCTTGTTGGGTAAACGTTTGCGCATATGCCGAATCGCTATTACGTGTGTCAACAAAAGCACGACAACCGATTGCTTCGTCTTTACACAAGCGCGTAAAGCGGTGGGCGTAGACCGTATTATTGAAACGGTCTTTATATTCGCGGCAACCAAGCATCGCCTGAGGTTCAGGCGCGCCGGCATAGGACGTGTCGCATTGCGCCGGGGTATTCCATGACTTGTTCACGACATAGACCGTGTCTTGCACGCGCTCTACGCGAACCTCATCGATAAAGACAAGGCGCGAACCGATGCCAGGGACTGAAACCTCAAGCTGGGCCGTCGCAATATCAGGACCCGAGAAAAGACCGAGACTATAACGCTGCCAATCAGCACCAAGCGAAACCGTGCCAATCGCGCTCGCAGGATTTGAGCCGGCAAGTGAACGTAGCTGGATCGCGATCGGTGATGAGCCAGGCGCTTTTGCCCAGAAACTGACACGATACAAAGCTCCTTTCTCATTCGCGTAGTTTGCCACCGTGAGCGGCGCGCTGGCGGACAAGCGCAATGACTTATCACCCACCAATACGGATTCATCCGAGATATCACCGTTATTAAAGGCACCGCGACCGTTGCGGAATGATTCGGTCAAAACGGTCGTCACGTTACCTGCCGATGAACCTTTGAAAGCACGGCAGCCTGCCACGCTCGCCTGACAACTGCGGCTCTCACCGAGATACGCATTATAGATACACTCCCCTGTCGCTTCGCGGAATTCGCCACCCGTCTTGCGGCAATCATCACCTTGGCCAGAACGCGAGATACGCAAAGCCACACATTGGTCGGTCGAAAGAACCGTTTGCGAATAATAGCGATAGAAGACATTGCCATCCTTATCATAGAATTGGCGGCAGTCTGGGTCCGTGCCGGTTCTCCAAAGGTTTTCGTTACACGAAGATGGAGTCTTTACCGTGCCATCCGTGCCACGCTTCGCCAAAATTTCAGGACCAACGGCCGTTTCACCGGTTACGATGGATGCCGCTGAAATCAAGCTAAAGGTGCGAAGCTGGTAACCCGACTCAGAAGAACCCTCCCAGACATAGTACGACTTGGTGCGTTGCGGATCAGGCTTGCGGCAAGCGCGAAGGTAGCTGAAAGACTGGGCCGTTTCACCGCCTTGTACGGATTGCTCGACATTGGTAAACGTCTCACAACCAACATCTTCTTGTTTACACTGGCTTGCCGTTGAAGGGATGAAATAATCCGGAGCGGTATCTGCATCGTCGCTGAAGTTCGGATCGATGTCTTTGACGAGATCGAAGGCGGATGCCTGTTTGCGGAATTCGGCATAACCGACACATTGCTGCGGACACAAATCGTTTTTCGACAAAATGGCTGGCACCTCGTCACCGCCATTGGCGTCACGATAACCCTGACAACCGGCGTCAATCTGCTTACAAACACGGGCATACTTGGCGCAGCTAGGCGAGTCTTGGGCCGTGCCCTGACAATTCAATTCTTCTGGAGCGACCTTCATGTGCACGACCGGCAACGAACGGTTTACGCCATCAACGAACGGCGTCGCATATTCGCCTTCTTCAAATTGCACGGCATCAACCAAGGCATTTGAGCCCGTGATCACGACATTGGCCGTATTGCCGCCAGGCGGTACCACAAAAGAACATTCAAAACGCTGCCAGTTAGTGCCAAAACTCGATACGCTGATGGCAGGATTACCTGAAGCGACACAACCAGAAGAACGGTAGATAGAGGCAAGATCAGCTGCTGATGCACCCGTGCCGATGGACACGTTCACCGAAGCGGCACCCGCCGATTTGGCGCGGACATTGGCCGAAACCGTCACGATATTGCCTGGTACGACGCGCACATTTTGCGACAGTGTTGCTGCCACGGCTTCATAGGCTCGCGTACCGTCAACCGCGCCATTACCGTCAGCAACGGTAGGCGCAACATAATCAAACGTCGCATCACCGCTCGTCCAACCATCGAGCTTGGCCGGTGTACCATTTGACGTTTCAAACGAGCTATTCTGCAGCTGGTTCAAAGCCGTCCCGCCGATTTCTGCGGCGAGCAATTTGGTACAGCCTTCGTCGCCAGAGGCACAGGCGGTAAGCGTCTTGTCAGCATAAAACTTTGGGCCGCTGGTATTCCATGACCCGTCGGCATTGCGTTGGCTGAAGTAGCCTTCACAGCCGACATTGTCGGTCGTACAGACGCTGCCATCAATGGTATTGCGAAGATAAGCCACGTCGGTACCGGCACGCGTCGTATACGATCGGCAGCTCGCATCACGCTCGAGACATTGGGTCGAATTGAAACGGTAGGTTGTTTTTTCAGCGACACAGTAACCGTAACCGCCAACACACTGGCCTTTTTCATCGCGTTGCAAACACGTTTGCACGTCACGGCATTCTTCGCGACGCTGTGGAGCCGTGCGCGATGAAATCAGGGTATCGCCATACCCAGACAAACGGCATTGCTGCGGGAAGGACGTAAGCACCCAATTCGAATCAACAAGCTTACACCATGGGTGTTGGGCATCGCGCAAACCCTGGTCATTACACTGAGAGAACCCATCAACGACTTCTTTTAGCGTTACGCAACCCGTCGTACTTTGGCAGCGAGCGATGTTTTCTGGCGAGTTGGCGGCAAACTCAAAACCAACCGGGATGATACGCATCGAACGCAGCTTGGCGAGGTTGCCGGCACAATAAGCATAGGTATAGCAAAGACGGTCTTGGTTTTCTTTGGCGTTCGTGACTGGGATCAAGCGCCAATCCGACTTCATCAAGCCCTGCTCCATCGCTTTGCCGATAGTGAGGTTACCTTCATCGCCTTGGCCAGAAACAACCTGAGCAAGCGCTTCGTCCATGGCACAGTTCCAGATATTGCGGCCTTCTTCTGGACATGAGTACAGGTCAGACAACACTTCGATGTCGCTATTGCGCAAAAGATTCACATCGCGCAAATCGATATTCGCCAAGCGCGTATCGACGGCATTTTTTACGAAGGTAGCACCTGGAGCGTTGAGGCTATTATTACCAGCTTTATTACTACCCTTGAAGGCATCGACCAAGCCCTGAATCAAACCCTTCTGCATGATCTTGTTCAAGACTTTTGAAGAAAGCGTATTGATAAATACCGAGGCGGTATAAATGCCCAACTGAGCGGCACCGGCTTGAAACGCATTACTAATGATGCCCTGACGTATTTCGCTTTCAGAGGTTTTTGGATCTTTTATCAAATAATCAGACTGCGCCTGCTGAATAACCGCCGCTGGCGTGCGCACATTGCCACTCACGATGTCTTCAAGGTTTCTGAAGGCACCCGTTTCTTGGCGGTCTTGTGAAGCGCGCGTGACTTGTTGGTTGATGAGTTGGTTTGAGTGACCGAGAATACGCAAACTTACGCCAAGGTCACTGCCACCAAACGAAACGCCACTGCTGATATAGTCGTAAATCTCGGTATTTGAAAGCGTGCTATACAAGCCCTGATAATTGCGGACAACCTGCTGAAAATCACAACGAGGCTGCAAATTAAAATTACCCGCACGCAAGCCCGGAAACTGAGAACCGATGGTCAACTGCAATTGCAGCAACTGCTGTGGACTCGGTGGCGAACAGAGATTGATACCGGCGCTTCTGAAGAATGAAAGATCAGATAAATCACCAAGCACCTGACCGGCGGCATCGCCGGCAACATCACCTAAATAAGCGCCGAAACCTTTTTTATAGACCAAGGCGCCTTGCCCCTTGCCACCACTAGCAATGTAGTTGGCTGCATCGTAGGCAATTTTTGAAGTAAACTTTTGCAGGGCGTTAAAAAAGATGGTTATGCCCGCGGATGCAAGACGCGTTTTGATTTGATTACGCACACGGTCAACAGTTCGCTCAGCAGCAGCCTCTGCGTCAACAACGGGCAAACCTGAAGCATAAGCGGTACTTGTGACCAAAGGGCCAACCGCTAACCATACCGTAATCGCCGCAATCAATGCGGTTGCTACCTTTCGGTTGTGAAGTGAATGTTTCATACGAGATTATGGATTGGTCGTGGTTGCTTGAGTTGAACTTGTGGCCGTACCGGTTGATGACGATGCTTCTTGCTGAAGTTTTAGGCGGATCGAGAGCACCTCATCATAAGCCGCTTGGTAAACCTCATCGATTTGGCCGTCAGGCAAACCGTTAAGCTCATCATCGGTGACGTAGCCTGTCGTTTTGAGATACTCGCGTTTCTGCGCAGGGGTGAGCGTTTTTGGATCAGGAGCATTCGTGATGAATTGCTCAACCGGATTCGACGCCTCAGTGAGCAGATCGCCATTCGTCGAAGTCGTGGTGCGATTGGCATTGAGACCCTGTATGCATTGCTGGCCTTTTGGGCAATTCGGGTCTTGGCCTTGGGCGATCTCGAGCGCATCCGGCAATCCGTCTGAATCTGAGTCGGCGAGGTATGGCGAGGTTTTATAAACTTTCAATTCGCTGTAATCGTTCAAACCATCGCGGTCAGTGTCTTTTTTGCGCAATTCGAGATCTTGGTTGTTTTGTGCGATCAGGTCATTGTATTGCTGCGTTGATTGCTTGACCGCCGACAACGGAACGAAAAAAGGCCCGGTGATTCTCAGCCGCAAATAGGCAGCCGAAAAACCGAGCACGCCAATGCCGACAATAGATAAAACGCCTATGGCAAATTGGCTCTCTTGCGAGAGCTCTTGCCACCAGGCTCGCAACCGCTCAATCGGCGCAAAGGGCATAGAAGAATGATATCAGGTAAACGGCTCTCAATCTAGCTTAAAAAGCCGACTTATCAACATACAAGGTTCGCGGTATACTGGCAACCTATGCAAGATCTTTTTGCCCTTTCTCCCCAAGACCAGGACTGGCTCGAACAACCCGCTGAAGGCGAGCTTCATGTTGACGTCTTTCGCGATGGCGACCAGTTAGTGATCCGCTCGAGTGCGGCCGGCGTCAAAGCCGAAGATCTCACGCTCTCGGTTGATGGAGACCTGCTAACGATTCGCGGTGAACGCAAAGAACAGCAAGAAGTGAGTGATGAAGACTGGTTTCATCGCGAATGCTATTGGGGCGCCTTCAGCCGCTCGCTCGTCTTGCCGCTTGATGTGGACGCCGACCATGCCATAGCTAGCATGAAGGACGGCATTCTTGAGATCCGCCTCCCTATCCGCAATAGTGCAAAAACGATCCAAATTCGCACCAAGTAATCCACTTTTAGCGCTAGGCATAAAGCAAAAGTCCCTGTATTCTACCGATATGAAGGAGTCGCTCTCGTCGGTCTTTTTGAAGACCTTGTACCTTTTTGCCATCATTGGCGGACTCGCCTTTGCTCTTTCTGGCACCGGATTCGTTGCGGCTTACACCTATGACAAGGTCTTTGACGGGCGCATCCTCCCCGGCGTCATGATCGGCAATGAGCGCCTAGATGGACTGCATTACGACAAGGCTCGTGCCACTATCGAAGACGCCATCGATACCGCGACCCGCAACGGCTTCACCTTTCAGTTTCGCGATCAAATCCACACCCTTTCACGCACGTCGGTGCCGCTTGAAGACCCTGATGTCGCAACCGACCTCTTAGACTGTCGACCAGACGAAGCCTTGAAAGCCGCTTTTGAAACCGGCCGTGGCCAGGGTTTTGTTTTGGATGCCCTCACCCGAGTCCGACTCGCCTTGTATCCCAAGCATATCGACATGCCTTGCAAGGGCGACGGTGTTCTTTTAAAAAAACAGCTTGAGTCAGCCTTGGCGGATGTGCAATCCCCGGCTATTGATGCCCGCCTCACTTCTACCGAAGCCAGCGGCACTATGCCGGTAATTGCCGTTGAGGCTGAAAAAATCGGTATTTCAGCCGATATAGACGGTGCAGTCGCCCGTTGGCTCGCCATGACCAAGCGCATGGACTACCAACAAATCACCATCGTTAGCAATGAAACCCTCCCGAGAGTAACCAAGGCACAACTTGAACCACTCGCAAATGAAGCACCTGGTTATCTTGCCAAGACTCCCATCACCCTGATGCTCGATCGCGCACCCTATACCGTCACAACGAGCACCTTGGCAGAATGGCTGACCGCCACGGCTACGGCCAGCGGCTATAAGCTCACGCTCTCACCTGATGCTATTGTTGATACCCTGGCAAAACCCGCCTCGGTTGTCGTACAAGAAGCAAAAAACGGTTTTCTTGAATTGAATAGCGACAATACCATTAAAACCTTTACCGCTCCTGTTGAAGGCGTGGCCATCGATGGCGCGGCGACGGCAAAACTGATTTTAGACAGCTTCGATTCGACCTCGACCAAAAAAACGCCGATTGCCGTCAGTTTCACGCGCTCCGTGCCACGCATCGAAGGCCCTGATGCCGAGCGTCTTGGCTTCCGCGACCTGCTTGGCGTCGGTAATTCATACTTTGACGGATCCCCTGCTAACCGCCGCAAAAATATCGCCAAAGGCAAAGAAAAAATGAACGGCGTTTTGATCGCTCCTGGCGAAACATTCTCGCAGCTTAAAACCCTCGGCTCAATCGACGGTGCCAATGGCTGGTACCCTGAGCTTGTGATTAAAGGCGATAAAACAACCCCTGAATTTGGCGGCGGCCTCTGCCAAATTGGCTCTACTTCGTTCAGGGCCGCCATGGCTGCCGGCCTCAAAATCGTCGAACGCCGCAATCATAGCTACCGCGTGCGCTACTACGAACCTATCGGCACCGATGCAACCATTTATGAACCTTCGCCGGATTTTAAATTTCAAAACGATACTCCAGCGCATGTCTTGATCACCACTGAAATGAAAGGTGATGCCCTGCACTTCTACGTTTGGGGTACCGATGATGGCCGCAAAGCCTCACAAAAACTCTCTGGCGCCTACAATATCATCCCAGCACCGCCAACCAAATATATTGAGACCACCGACCTCAAACCTGGCCAAAAACATTGCACTGAGTCAGCCCATGCTGGGGCCACGGCCCATGTCGACTATACCGTCAGCTATGCCGACGGTACGAGCAGTACCGAGCGTTTTGTCAGCGTCTATAAGCCATGGGGCGCCGTCTGTCTCATTGGCTCAGATAAAAATACCCCCTCGACGGTTGACGAGACCGGTATCAATAATCCGAACTAACAAAAAATACCCCTAAAAACGGGGATTTTTGGCCAAGATAAGCCCTACTCTTGACATTCTGGGTTTATTTGTGTATACTCCAGGTCACTTCTTTGACAGCCGTTTAAGCAATCCGCGTTCACGACAAGCATGGAATCTTTGCGTAGGGTGCCGCAGGTCTTCGGACTCGCTCTCCCCTATAGAAAGATTTCTTGAATGCGGATTGCTTAAGTCGCTGTCTTTTTTGTTACCCGGCTAATGAGAGAGGTATTTTTCGGCATCGAGCGCAGCCATGCAGCCCGAACCAGCAGCCGTGATAGCCTGGCGATAGCGAGAGTCCTGAACATCACCGCAAGCAAAGAGACCCGGGACATTGGTCATGCTCGTACCCGGCACGGTTTTGACGTAGCGGTTCTCGTCCAGATCAACCAAACCCTCAACCAGCTTCACGTTTGGCTCATGGCCAATCGCGGCAAAGACGCCATCGATCGCCATCTCGGTCACTTCACCCGTTTGGGTGTTTTTTAATTTGACGCCGGTCACCATCTCTTGGTCTACGCCTAAAATCTCAACCACTTCGCTGTTCCAAATCACCTTGATTTTTGGGTTATTGAGGGCGCGTTCTTGCATGATTTTTGAGGCCTTGAAACTGTCGCGGCGGTGGACGATATGCACCTCTTCGGCAAAGCGGGTTAAGAAGCTGGCTTCCTCCATGGCACTGTCGCCGCCGCCAACCACAATCACTTTTTTACCGCGAAAGAAGAAACCATCACAGGTCGCACAAGCGCTGACACCTTTGCCATACAGAGCTTTTTCGGATTCGAGCCCGATGCGGCGCGCTGTGGCACCTGTTGAAAGAATCACCGTCTTGCTCTGGTAGGATTCGCCGCCCGCCATCACTTCAAAACCGCCTTCGATTTGTTTGATCGAGTCAACGTGTTTTGAGATGATTTCAGTTTCAAAGCGGGCCGCTTGGGCGCGCATCTCGGCCATCAAGTCCGGGCCAAGGATCCCCTTTTGAAAACCAGGAAAGTTTTCAACTTCGGTCGTGGTCATGAGTTGGCCGCCGGGTTCATTGCCTTCAAAAACGATCGGTTTTAATTCTGCACGCGCAGCATAAACCGCGGCCGTCCAACCGGCAGGCCCAGAACCCACGATAATGACATTACGCATACGCAACACTTAATTGATGTACGCGGCAAGCTTTTCTTTGAGCGCTTCTTTGGTCATGGCGCCGACAAACTTCTCAACGACTTCACCATTCTTGAAAACGATTGACGTTGGGATTGAGAGCACGCGGTACTCCATGGCCACATGCTGGGCGGCATCAACGTCCAATTTACCGATAACGAGCTTTGACGGATCGACTTCGTTTGAAACTTCTTCAACGATCGGGCCAAAGGCTTTGCAAGGTGGGCACCATTCAGCCCAGAAATCAACAAATACCGGTACTGGGGACTTCAATACTTCTTGTTCAAAGTTTTCTTGCGTAAAGTGTTTGGCCATAATGTTCTGGAAAAGAATCGTCCATAGATCTTAAAGACGAAACCGCCCCCTGACAAGGGAGCGGTTTTATTAACGAATTGCGTCGATTTTGCGCACTTTGGATTCTTCGACATAGGCATCCAAAATGTCACCGACCATGATCTTTGCTTTGCCCGAATAACTCAAACCGCACTCAGTGCCTGCAGGAGCTTCTTTGGTGGCGGATTTGCCTGACTGGAGGGATTCAATCGTGCCCTCACCGATAATCTCATCACCGCGCCACACGCGGAGCTTGGCACCGCTGACGAGCTTGCCCGTCTTCACGCGCATGCCAAGCACCATGCGTCCAGGTTCGGTTCTGAAGATGGCACCGACTTCTGCCTTACCCACATCGATCACCGTCACTTCTTTTGGAAGAAGGGCATTCAAACGGACAACCGCATCATCGAACAAATCGTAAATGACTTTTGTGGTGATGATCTCGACGTCTTTATCGCGGGCAGAAACCGCGACTGGCGTAGGCACGGCCGTATTAAAGGCATAGACCACCGACGGCTTTGTCGTCGCGGCGCGTTCTACATCGGCTTCAGTGATATTGCCCAAGCCTTTTTGCACGACGGTCAACGCAACAGCCTCGTGTTGAAAGCGCTCAAGAACACCGAGAATGGCTTCAAGTGAACCCAATACGTCGGACTTGAGCACGATGTTCAAGGTTGGTTTTTTGACATCGTCTTCGCTCGCCTGCTGCTTGGTGGCCGTCAATGATTCAACCGATTGGCGCACGACGCCTTTGACCTTTTTGGTCTCAAGCGAGCTTGCATCTTCTGGGACTTCGATGATGTCACCAACGGATGGCGATGCCTTGAAGCCGAGGATTTTGACCGGCATGCCCGGCGTGGCTTTTTCGAGAATTTTACCGTTCCAGTCTTTCATCATGCGCACGCGGCCATAGGCATTACCATTGATGCCGATCACGTCATTGCGGCGCAAGGTGCCGTTTTGCACGATGGCGGTAGCAACCGGACCCTCGCCTTTGTCGACGTGGGCTTCGATAACGGTACCCGCGGCCAATGCTTCAGGGTTTGCTCGGATGCGTTCACGTTCAACTTCAGCAACGAGCAAGACAAGCTCAAGAAGATCATCGATACCGGTACCGTTTTTTGCCGAAATTTTTGCCATCGGTACCTTGCCGCCCCATTCTTCAACCGTGATGCCGATTTCAGCAAGCTGACCAAGAACGCGATTTGGATCAGCGTCTTCTTTATCAATTTTGTTTAACGCGACAACGAATGGAAGTTTAGCAGCTTGGATAATACTCGCAGCTTCTTTCGTCTGTGGTTGAACACCGTCATCAGCAGCAACGACAAGAATGGCGATATCAGCCACTTTGGCACCACGAGAGCGCATGACCGTAAACGCTTCGTGACCTGGCGTATCAATAAAGGTAATGCGCTTGCCCTTTTTCTCAACCATGTAGGCACCGATATGCTGGGTGATACCGCCGGACTCGCCCTCCATGACATTGGTTTTGCGGATGGCGTCGAGCGTACGGGTTTTACCGTGGTCAACGTGACCCATCACGACAACCACCGGCGGACGGTCAACAAGAACAGCGTCATCTTGTTTGGTGAGAATTTCTTTCAAGCGGTCTTCGCTCTCAACGTTTTGCGAAAGCTCGGCAGCTGTTGCATCTTGGGCATTTGGCTTGAAACCAAGCTCTTCGGCGATGATCGATGCGGTGGTGAAATCAATGCGTTCGTTTTGGGACGCCAAAATACCAGCCTTCATGAGCTGCTGGATCACGCGCGTCACCGGCATGTTCAACAAACCGGCAAAATCACGCACGGCAATAACGGCAGGAAGGGTGACTTCACGAGGCTTGCCGTCAGCATCGGTAGAGACGGTGCCGCCGGCCTGCTGACGGTTGTAAGTGTCACGAAAACGCTCACGGCGTGAGTTCTCAAGCCATTTTTTATAGATCTGGTCGGCGGTGCGGTCATCGATCTTGATGGCGCGGGCACCAATGTCAAAGCCGAGCTCAGGGAGCTTAGCCAATAATTGCTGCGGAGTTACGCGTAGACGACGTGCGAGTTCAGTAACATTCATGCGCGCAAGTTTAGGCTTATTTTAGCGAAAGGTCAACCTTTTTATCATTACAATACCCACAAAAGGATATTCTATTGTCAGAAGCGGCAAAAAAGGCTACATAGAGGCCATGAATCCCCCTGAGGCATTATCAGGACTCTTGCTGGTCGACAAACCCGCCGGCTGGACCTCGCATGACATCGTCGCCAAGATGCGCGGCGTGCTTAAGATTAAGCGCATCGGCCATGCCGGCACTCTCGACCCGTTTGCGACGGGGCTCGTGATCTTGGGTATCAATAAAGGCACCAAACACCTTGAGAGCCTCATGCATCAAACCAAGGTCTACGAAACGACCATCAAGCTCGGTGCAACGAGTTCAACCTTTGATTGCGAAGGTGACATCCAAGAAAAAACCGTTGAACAAAAACCAACCATTGAAGCTATTAAAAAAGCCCTCGACAAATTTCGCGGTGGATACGAACAACGTGCACCGCTTTTTTCTGCCAAGCATATCAATGGCAAACGCCTTTATGATTTGGCACGCGAGGGCAAAGCCACCGAAGAGATGCGTCCAAGCAAACTAGTACGCATCGATAGCATCGATGTTTTGGATTACCACTATCCCGAATTAACTCTCCGCATCACTTGCGGCAGCGGTACCTACATTCGCTCGATCGCCGACGATCTTGGCTGCGCGCTCGGGACCGGAGGTTACTGCCTTGCCCTGCGTCGCCTGTCGATTGGCTCGTATTTGGCCCAAAATGGCGTCAGTCCTGAAGCTGAAAAAACCATCATCGAGCAAGCCATTCTCCCGCTCACCTCAGATACCCCAAGTGGACAATAGACCCAACCTTTGGTACTTTCGGCATTAAGAGCTTCTGGCTGATTTGTTCGCTCCCCTACCTAACATTCAACTCCGTTTGGAGATCCTAAGAAAAACAAAAGATATGAACGAAACCCTGATTGGGGCCGGATTCGCTTTGCTTGGCGTCGCCGCCGGCACAGGCATCGGTTATTATGTCCGCGAGCAAAAAAGCTTGCGCGGATTCGACGATGCAAAACGATCCGCTGAAGAATTACTAAACGCCGCGGCCTCCAAAGAAACCGAGGTGCTCGCCAAAGCCAAAGAAAAAGCGATCAAGATCTTAGAAGACGCGCGCCTCGAAGAGAAGCGCGCCCTTGAAGATGTCCGCAAGCACCAAGACGCTTTGCTTGAACGCGAACAAAGCGTGCACCGCAAAAGCGAAGACATCGACAAGGCAAAGGCTGAACTCGAACAGTCCAAGCAAAACCTGCTTGAAAAACACGCCGAAGCCGAGAAGGCTAAACTCGAAGCCGTTGCCGCCGTTGAACGCGTCGCCGGCCTCACTAAAGAACAGGCCATCGAACAGCTGCTTCAGCGCGTCGAAACCGACCATAACGAGGTCTTGGTCGGCCGCATGAAAAAACTTGAAGAACAAGGTGCCGAAGAACTCGACCGCAAGGCCAAGTCGATCATGTCGCTCATCATCCAAAAGCAAGCGTCATCGCACGTTGCCGAAACAACGACGACCCTCGTTGAGTTGCCGTCAGAAGAAATGAAAGGCCGCATCATCGGCCGCGAAGGACGCAATATCAAAGCCATCGAGCTGCTCACCGGTTGTGAGCTCATCATTGATGATACACCGGGTGCTGTGACCGTTTCAGGCTTCTCCCCTATCCGTCGCCAGGTCGCCAAGCGCGCCTTACAGAATTTGATTAATGACGGTCGCATCCACCCAGGACGCATCGAAGAATTCGTCGACCAAGCAAAAAAAGATTTGGCCGTTGATATCAAAAAAGCCGGTGAAGATGCATTGTTTCAGATTGGCATCCCCGTTGGCAGTATTGATCCGAAGTTCACGCAGATTGTTGGCCGCTTAAAATTTCGCACCAGTTATGGCCAGAATGCCCTGATGCATTCGCTCGAGGTTGCTCAACTCTCTGGTTTGCTCGCTGAAGAACTTGGCGCTGATGTCTCAGTCTGCAAAATGGGCGGGCTCTTTCATGACGTGGGCAAGGCGGTGGACCATGACATGCAGGGCTCGCACCCTGAACTCGGTTATCAGATCATGAAGAAGTACGGATTCCCAGAGGAGATTTGTTACCAATCGATTGGCCACCACGAAGACAACCCAAAAACCCTTGAAGCGATCATTGTAAAAGCGGCTGACGCCATTTCTGGCGCACGACCTGGCGCACGCAAAGATTCACTTGAGTTTTACGTGAAGCGACTCAAAGACCTTGAGCAGGCAGCCATGTCATTCGAGGGTGTTGAAAAAGTCTATGCCATCCAGGCTGGCCGCGAGATTCGCGTCTTTGTGAATCCGAGCGCCATCGATGACTACAAGGCGGCAAAACTGGCACGCGCCATCGCCAAAAAGATTGAGTCCGAAATGAAATTCCCGGGCGAAGTCCGCGTAACCGTTATCCGCGAAACCCGCACGATCGAGTACGCTAGATAATAAAATATCAATAGGATTTGCTCTGTTGAGCCAAATTTTGTATCATACAGGACGTCTAATCATTGTTCTTAACTCTCGCATATGAACAAGGCAGAACTTATCAACCACCTTTCGGAGAAAGTCGGCATCAATAAGAAGCAGGCTGAAGACTCGATTGAAGCCATCGTCGACGTCATCACCACGACCCTTCAGCAGGGCGGTGAGGTCAATATCGCCGGTTTTGGCGCCTTCATGGCCAAGACCCGCAAAGCCCGCATGGGCGTGAACCCTCAGAACCCTACCGAGAAGATCCAAATCGACGAGGTACGCGTTCCGAAGTTCAAAGCAGGCAAGGGCCTCAAGGATGCTCTTAAGAAGCCATCCACTCCAGCAGCACCAGCTACTCCAACGATGTAAGAAAAATCCCCGACCGATGTCGGGGATTTTTTATTGTTGTTTTTTTATTGAGCCAGCGAAACATTGATCGCCTCGCTCAAGTCTTCGACGGCGACGAGCACCGCTTCTTCAGCATTGCGCAGCTTCCATTCGACGGCGCCTTGGGCGAGCGTCTTTTCTGAAATCACGATACGCAACGGCAAGCCGATTAAATCCGCATCGGCGAATTTTTCGCCGGCGCTGACATCGGTGCGGTCGTCCCACAAGACTTCGATGTCTTGCTGCCAAAGCGATTCATACAATTCTTGCGATGCTTGCAAGACGCGTTCTTGCACTTCTGGATTTTTGTTCGGGACGCTCACGAGGTGTACGTGGTACGGAGCGACCGACATCGGCCACATCATGCCGCGGTCATCGTGAAGCGCTTCAACGATGGTGCCAACAAGGCGCGTGGTACCGATACCGTAGCAGCCCATTTTTGCCGTCATGCGCTCGCCGTTTTCAGCCGTGAAGGCAACGTCGAATGCGTCAGAAAAACGCGTACCGAGGTCAAAGATATTGCCAACCTCGACGCCCGTATGAAGCTCGAGCGGCAAGCCGTTTTCTGGCGAAGCGTCCCCTTCTTTTAAACTCGTGATCTCAGTGTTCTGGGCAAAGGTGCCTTCTCGGGTCGTGAGGATCTTGTCTTCACCGGCAGGGGTCAATACCTGAAACTCATGCGAAAACTTTTTTGAAAACGCACCGCCCGATGCTTCAACAACCTTGGCGTTCAAACCGCAGCGAGAAAAAACGGTAAGATAGGTCTCGAGAGCTTTTGCGTAAAACTCTTCAAGATCTTCTTGCGTGGCATGAAATGAGTAAAGATCTTTCATGCCGAATTCACGGCCACGAAGCACACCGCTCTTGGCGCGCAACTCATCGCGAAACTTGGTCTGGATCTGGTACACCGAAACCGGCAAGTCTTTGTATGAACGGATGAACTCCTTGATCAGGGGCGTCACTACTTCTTCGTGGGTTGGACCGAGGCCATAGGTTTTGCCCGTTTGGCTGTCGAGCTTAAAGAGCACGTCTACCGTGTCCCAGCGGCCCGTTTGGTCCCAATGTTCTTTGGCCTGGAGGGCAGGCAAAAGCACCTCTTGGGCGCCGAGGCGGTTCATCTCTTCACGGACGATGTTCTCAACCTTGCGAAGGACGCGCAAACCCAATGGGAGCCAAGCATAAACGCCGGCCATCTCTTGGCGGACAAAGCCCGCCTGAAGCAAAAGTTTGGCGTTTACGGAGTCCGCGTCATGGGTCACGGATTTGGAGGTTTTGGAAACCAGCTTCGAATACAGCATAGATGCGCAGAGCATAGCGACGGATGCCGCTTCGCGCAAGCCGGCAAAAGAGGTATCATAATGCCATTACTCTTATGGAAGGCTTATTTGGAGGCAATCGAGAAACCGTCAGGTCCGAAAAGCGCGAGCAACTGCGCCATCTTGAGATTGCCGCCGATACAGCCACCTCACCCCTGCATCCCGAGACCAATGAAGACACCTTGTACTTCTCGCAAGAACGCGGTGTCTTTGGCGTCTTTGATGGCATCGGTGGTGCACCTGCCGGTGATCTCGCTTCGCGTGCCGCTGCACGCCAGCTGACCAAACAAGCCCTCGAGCAACCGATTTTGCACGCGGATTCGCCCGAAGCCCTCAAAACGGCGAACGATGTCGCGAATGTTTTTTTGGCCGACGTCGAACACCCACTGCAAAAAAACGATGTCGAAGCCGCTTGCAAAACGGTGATGAAACGCATCAATATCGCTCTCGACACGTTGACCGACAATCCGAGCCTTCAACCGACCTTCATGGCCTATGCTGAAAAAAAGTACAAGGTAAAAATAAATCCCGAAGAGTATTCGGGCCGAATCCGCATCAAAGATGCAGCACGCGACTTGGGCACCACGGTTTCGCTTGGCAAAATCTGGACCACGGCAGAAGGCGACCGTAAACTCACCATTGCCCATATCGGTGACAGCGCCATTTATCGCTTGCGTGGCGAGCATTTTGACAAGTTAACCGTCGACGATTCTTTCATTACTCCGCTTGTTGCCATGGGACTTTTGCCAAGCGAAGAAGAATATTCAAAACGCACCACGGGCCAACCGAATGCGCCTGACTATTCTGAACTCCGTATTAGCATTGACGACATCCGTAAAAACAAAAAAGCCAGCCGCACCTTGCTCGGCCTGGCAAACTATTTTGCTTTGAACAATACGAGTATCGCCGTTAACGACATCAGGCACTACGTCACCCAAAGCATGAGCGCCAACCCGTATGACGCGATAACGCCGCGCGTCTTTACGACCGACGTGCAAGAGAATGACGTCTTTGTCGCATTAACCGACGGCGTGATCGACAATCTCACCCATGACGAAATTCGCTCATTGGTAGAACGCAAAAAAGACGATCCGCAACAACTCACGCTTTTGCTCAAGTCTTATGCCATGGCACGCTCCAAGAGCGACCACGTGCGCGCCAAACAAGACGATATCACGGCCATCGCCGTGCGCGTCACCTAACATAAACCACCCGGTGCGCGGGTGGTCTCAGGAGTTCTCTTCGCCTGGTTGATGGCGATTGGCTTTTGCCAAGGAGCTGTCATTACGGTATTCACAGGTTACCCCACCGATAGTGAGAGCGAGGCGTGAAAAAGGGGCGTGCGCACCTTTTGTATCGGACGGGATGGGCAAGGACTCATCCTGTCGCGGCAGAATAGCACCAGTGATCGAGCTGCCGTCATTCACGGTAAACCGCAGGATGGCATTGATGCCGGGGTCATCAGCTGGTGCGTCGTCCAGCCATAGACGAATACCAACGCCTTTGAAGCTGCTCAGGTGGGGAAACTCGCGCCCCACAGTCAAGACCAACAACCACCCACGATCGCTGGGCAGGATACTTACCTGCTTGATCGCATCCAAAAACGCCTTGCTAACGAGCGACACTTCGGGCATGAGGCACCTCACTCATGAATGAACTGACCGGAAACATATCAAAATAGGCATTTTTGTCAACTAGGCCTGCTGACTTGCTTTGACAAATCGCTAGGCTCTGCCTATAATCCGGTCACAATTTGCGGATTGGTAGCTCAATCGGTTAGAGCAGAGGCCTCTTAAGCCTAAGGTTCTGGGTTCGATTCCCAGCCGATCCACCATACAAAAACCCCGCCATACGGCGGGGTTTTTGTATTGACAATTCAATATAACTCGCCCAGTATTGCTTTACCTCGATCAAATAAGACCGTACCCAGCCATACATTAAGGAGCGTGCATATGGCCAAGAGATCCAAATCCGAAAAGCGCGAGGCGAAAGCCGATGTACGCAAACGGATTCAAATCGATTTCAGCGGTGATGCTTACGATAAGTTACAGGAGCTGCGTCGCAGGCTTGATGCTTCGACAAACGCCGAAGTCATCCGCCGCGCGCTAGGAGCCCTTGAGCTTCTTCTGAACGAACGAGACTCAGGAACCCGACTCCTTCTCCATGACGGGAAATCCATACGCGAGATTGTGACCTTCTAAACTGCCAACAGTCACGAGGTGGGGCATGAATGAAATTTTTGCACGCATCAACCAACTGGGCTTCATGGGCTGGGCTATCACCATCATCGCCACCGGCGTCAGCCTCTCCGGCATCCTCCTGTTCATTTTCGACACGGTAGCAAGGGTTCGGCGCAAGATCGACTTGAAGGTTGACCCGATCGAACCGGCCACAGTCGAATTAACTTCAGAGCAGAAAGAAGCAGCCGTCAAAAAGATGGTCGGCCAAGGCTATACCTATCACGGTTTCGGCAACTTCTCGAAGCCCGTCGATACCAGTCACCTGCGCAGATCGAACTGACACTGAACGCAAAGAGAGGCTCTCGCCTCTCTTTTTTCGTACTACTTACTCAGCCTAATCTTCCCTTCATCATCCCCTACTTCAGCGTCTGCGCCTTCGAGGCCCGGGACGAACTTCACCTCTTTGGCGCGAAGTTCTTTTAACAACGATTCGCCGGCTTCTTCGATGACTTCTTTTGCTTCACCTGAGAAGTCCCATTCGACGATCGCGAGATCGGTTGGGACGAAGCCGCCTTCTTTGCGCAGGTTCATGACATTGCGGATGAACTCGCGTTTCATGCCTTTCTTTTTCAGTTCAGGCGTGATGACGGTATCGAGTACGAGCGACCAGATGCCTTCAACCGCGTTTGATTGTTCAACGCGTGCGACTTCGACGTTTGCTTCTTCGGCGAGAATGCCGAGCAAGTCGGTTTGGCGCATGAGGCGCGCGGCTTCTTCGGCGTCTTTGACCTGGATGGTGAGCGAAGCGAGCGCTTGGCGAACCGGGATCTTGGCTTGCGAACGTTGCTCATGGGCGCGCGAAGCGGCTTCACGGATCCACTGCATATCGAGCGTGAGACGGTTATCGATGACGCGCTCGTCCGCTTTTGGCCATTTTTCAAGATGCACCGAGGCGAGCTTGCCGCCAACTTCGAGATAGACTTTTTCGGCGATGAACGGCGTGAATGGCGCCATGAGCTTTGAGGTCTCAAGCAAGACTTCAAGCAAGGTCTTGAGGGCATCCATGCGTTCATAGGCGTTCTCAGACTTCATGCGGTCGCGCGAGCGGCGCAACCACCACGTTGAAAGCTCTTCAACGAATTCTTTGAGCGGACGACCGCCTTTAACAAGGTCATACCCATCCATGGCGACGGTCGTTTCGGCGATCACCTCGTTCAAACGAGATAAGATCCAACGATCGAGCACGTGAGCGCTCTTTGGCTTGTCTAATTTAACATCTTCGTTTTCGGCGTAGGTCTGATAGAAGGTCTTCACGTTCCAGAACAAGTTCAAGAAACCACGCACAATGGTCTGAAGATCGCGTTCAGAGAAGTTCAGTGGCTCGGCTTCAACGACAGGCGACGTCGTTAAGTAGTAACGAACGGCATCGGCGCCATGCGTTTGAAGAATCTCCCATGGGTCTGGATAGTTCTTGAGGCTTTTCGACATTTTTTTGCCGTCCTCTGCCAAAACGAGACCGGTACAAATCACATCTTTAAATGCTGCTTTGCCAAAAAGCGCCGATGACAGCACGTGCAGGTTATAGAACCAGCCGCGCGTTTGGTCTTGTGCTTCGCCGATGAAGTCCGCCGGCAAACCGTCCTCAAACAACTTTTTGTTTTGAAATGGATAATGCACCGACGCATAAGGCATGCTCCCAGAGTCAAACCAGGTATCAAACACTTCAGGGATGCGTTTTGCCTCTTTGCCTGATTCAGTCATCACGATCACCTCATCAATCATCGGACGATGAAGATCGAGTTTTTCAGGATAGGTGCCAGGTTTTGCTTTCGCTTTGAGTTCTTCGATAGAGCCGATAACGACACGTTCACCGTCTTCAGTCTCCCATACCGGGATAGGCGAACCCCAATAACGTGAACGAGAGATATTCCAATCAGGTGCGGTCTCAAGACCCTTGCCAAAACGACCTTCTTTAAGATGTGCTGGATGCCAATTTATCGACTCTGCTGCTTTCAACATCGTTGGGCGCAGCTTATTAATATCGACATACCAAGCAGGTTGCGCCTTAAACATGAGGCGCGTATTACAACGCCAACACGTTGCCACGTTATGGTTGATGCTTTCTTTCTTGAAAAGGCGTCCGCTTGTTTGAAGCGCGCCGATAATCGCACCATGCGCTTCATTGATCGCAAGACCGGCAAAAGCGCCCATATCAGCATCAATGCGACCTTCTTCATCTACCGTCTGCAAAACAGGAAGGTCGTGCATTTGGTGCATCATGAAGTCTTCTTCGCCATACGCCGGAGCCGTATGCACGATGCCCGTACCGTCGGTATCGGTGACATGTTCACCTGTTACCACGCGGTAGGCATCACCTTCTGGTTTTTTGATTTCAAGCACCGGCACATAGCGTTGGCCAAAAAGCTCACTGCCTTTTTTCTGCCAAACGATTTCATAGGCGCTTGTATCCTCGCCAAAATACGCGGCAACACGTGAAGCACCGAGGACGTACTTCATCTCTGAGTCCTTTGGCTTTACGGCCACATAATCAAGATCAGCGTTTACGGTGAGGCCGGTATTTGCCGGCAATGTCCATGGCGTCGTCGTCCAAGCGAGAAAAGCCGTTGAAGCATCATCAACAAATGGAAACGTGACCGTGATCGCCGGATCCTTAGCATCGATATACTCGCCCATCGACACTTCTTGGTTTGAGATCGCCGTTGCGCAGCGAGGGCAGTATTGCGAAACACGCACGCCTTTATAGACGAGCTTCTTTTTGTTCAATTCTGAAAATGCCCACCACTCGGATTCGATGTAGGAGTTATCCATCGTCTTATACGAATTCTCGAATTCTACCCAGCGGCCAAAGCGATGGACATAACGCTCCCATTCTTTTTCGTAGGTGAAAATGTTTTGGCGGCATTGTTCGTTGAATTTGCCGATGCCGTATTCTTCGATGGCGTGTTTAGTGCCAAGGTTTAATTGTTTCTCAACCAAGTTTTCGATCGGCAAACCGTGACAGTCCCAACCCCAAACGCGTGGCACGCGAAAACCCTTCATCGTCCAATAACGTGGCACGACGTCTTTGATGGCTGACTGGAGAAGGTGGCCATAGTGCGGCAAACCGGTCGCAAAAGGCGGACCGTCATAAAAATGAAAGGTCTTATTTTCTGGACGTTCTTCGATCGAACGGCGAAAAATCTCCTGTTTCTTCCAGTAGGCGCCGATTTCTTCTTCGATTTTTGCAAAGATCGAAGCCTTGGACTGTTCGGAACGGTTTTTGTCTGACATACTGAGGTAGAATGCTTGGCTTTTTGCTTTAGGTCAAGCCAAATTTTATGCCCAAAAAACCCCTCATTTATCTTGCTGCCGACCACGCTGGTTTTGCCCTTAAAGAAAAAATCAAGGCTAAACTCAGCGCAAAACGCGAAACCTTAGACCTTTCGCCAAAACTCGACAAAGATGACGACTACCCACTGCATGCCAAAAAAGTCGCCCTTGCCCTGCAAAGCGATAAAAACGCCCTTGGTATTTTAATCTGCGGCTCGGGCCATGGCATGGACATTGCCGCCAACCGCTTCAAGGGCATTCGTGCCGTTGTCGCCCGCACCGCCAAAGACGCCAAGCTTGCCCGCGAACATAACCATGCCAATATCGTGGTACTTGGCGGATGGGGTACCAAACCCGCCCTTGCTCAATCGATCATTGACACCTTTTTGAAAACCAAGCCCTCCCCTGCCGCGCGCCACAAGCGCCGCGTTAAAGAACTCGACGAACTTCTCTAGCATGACCCTCGAACTTATCCCCGCCTTGCTCGCCAATAGCGAAGAACATGCCCTTCTGCAAATCACCAAGCTCGGTGGTTATTCTGGTTGGATGCAAATCGACATCTTGGATGGCACCTTGAATCGTTTCAGTAATTTTGCGGATGCTGATGCGCTAAGCCTTTTGCTCCCACACAATCCGATTGAGCTGCATTTAATGGTTTCTGATCCGCTCACGCATATCAAAGAGTGGCAGCGCGTCCTCACACCTTCGTTGCCAAAGCGCGCCATCTGGCATATTGAAGCCATGGTCGACCATGGTGCTCTTATCGATTATTGCCGTACCAATAACTGGCAATGCGGTCTCGCGATCGGGCCGAATACCAAGCTCGAAGCTCTTCGCCCCTACTTTGACCGCATTGATGAAGTACTTGTACTTGGCGTTCATCCTGGTCAAAGCGGACAACAGCTCATCCCAAAAACCCTAGACACCGTTCGTGCGCTCAAGCAACTCCCTGACCGCAACTTCACGATCGGTTTTGACGGTGGCATTAACGAGCAGAATATTCTCGATCTCAAAACGGCAGGCGTTGAGCGTTTTTGCCTTGCTAGCGCCATCTTTAAGGCAGTGAGTCCGACCAATACCCTTGACCACCTCTCTCAGAAGCTCGGGATCCAACAAACGTGATATAGTGAACGGGTCTATGACTATGAAGACCCTCCTCATCAAAGCCATCGCTCCCGTGGGTGCGATCGCTCTTTTTGCGATGCCGGCCCTCAGCCATGCTGAAACCGCCGTGCCAACGCTCTATACGACCGCATTACCAGCGGCAAATAGCCTTATTAAAGGCTCTGGTTCAGCGGTATATTACCTTTCTTCGAATGGCAAGCGCTATGTCTTCCCAACCGAGAAAACCTATTTTACGTGGTATAACGATTTTTCTGGCGTACAAACCATTTCTGACGCCGACATGTCGACCATCACCATTGGCGGCAATGTCACCTACCGCCCAGGCAAACGCCTGATCAAGATCACCACCGACCCACGGGTTTACGCGGTGGATGCTCACGGCACCTTGCGCCATATCGGCAGTGAGGCGGCAGCAAACGGACTCTATGGCTCTATGTGGGCAAAAAACGTGGATGACTTGCCTGACGCATTTTTTGTGAATTATAAACTCGGCACCGAAATTCTAACGGTCGCAGATTTTGCGCCGGCAACGGTCACGGCTGCGGCCACCTCGATTGATGTCGACAAGGGCCTTACCGGCACAACCACACCTACCCCGACTCCGACCCCTACGCCAACGCCGACACCAACAAGCACGACGCCAACGGTAACAAACAAAGGCACGCTCTATCTCTCAAAAACCGAAGGTAAGATTTTTGATTCGGTAAACCTTTTAGCAACGGCGAACCCATCAACAAACTTCAATAAGGTCGATTTGTTCTTTAACGGCATTTTGACCAAGACCTGCGAATACAGCCCTTGCTCGACGGATGAAACCATTCCTGCCAGCGCGGCATCGAGCGTTGCCGTGGTCGCCAACTTCAGATGGAATGACACCACGACGTATCAAACGACTTCGACCATCACGGTGACGCCGGGTATTGCCGGCCTCTCGCTTGCCGTGACCCGCCCAGAGGTAAGACCTGGCTCATACCGCGAAGTCGTTGCCACCGTAGACAATACCCGTATCACGGCACGCACTATCGAGATCTATATGGACGGCGTCCTTATCAAGGCCTGCGACAACGTTCAAGAATGCCGTTCGTCTGAAATGGAAGGCTCGGCTATCGGTGTCGTGCACAGCTTTTACGCCATCGTGACCGAACCAAGCGGCCAACGCAGCACGTCAGAAACAAAAACCATTACCGTTGTTACCAACGAATCACCTCTTATCACGGCGTCTATCGGCAATCTTTTGCCCATTGTCGGAGAACAAACCGAAATCTCATCACAAGCCAGCGATGAAGACGGTGTCGCCAAAATGGAAATTCTCGTTAACGGCACGGTCACAAAAACCTGCAATGCCGCCACCTGTAGCGCCATGATCGGCCCATGGTCGAGCACGCAAACCGTAAACGTACAGGTTCGTGCAACGGATCTTTTGGGCGCCGTCGGCAGCACAGCAATCATGAAGGTGAATGTCCGCTAGTTTGACGGGTATGCCACAATGTTGGCATCCTATGATCACTTACTCACTTACTCTTCGCACAACTTCACTATGAAGCTTACGCTTTCACGCGCAGCCGCGACCCTTGCTACGGCCGCCATGCTCGCAGCTCCTTTTGCTGCAGGCGCTGCAACGACTGGCGCCTTTAACGCCGGCGACCTCATTAAGGGTTCTGGTTCGGCTGTTTACTACTTTGCACCAAATGGCAAACGCTACGTCTTCCCTAACGACAAAACGTACTTCACTTGGTACAAGGACTTCTCAACCGTTCGCACCATTGCTGACGGCAAGCTCTCGTCCATCCCACTTGGCGGCAATGTCACCTATCGCCCAGGCTACAAGATGGTAAAAATCACGACCGACCCACGCACCTATGTTGTTGATCAGGGCGGCGTTCTTCGCCAAATCGGCTCAGAACAGCTCGCTAAGACGCTCTACGGTCTCACTTGGAACAACCAGGTTGATGACATCCCAGACGCTTTCTTCGTGAACTACCGCTTGGGCACCCAGATCCAGACCGCTTCTGACTATAACCCTCAGAACGTCATGACGCTCACGACCACGATTTCAATGGACAAGCAGTTTGATGAAACGCTTGCCACGATCTCGATCGGCTCGGTTGCCAACGGCTTCGTCCCTACGACGATGACGATCAAAAAAGGCACGACCGTTACCTGGACGAACCGCGACGTCGCCGTTCACTCGGTAGTCGGCAACGGCTTCAACTCGGGCGACATCAAAGCCGGCATGAGCTACTCAAAGCAGTTCAACACGGTTGGCTCGTTCGACTATACGGACTCGATCAACCCAGCAATGCAGGGTACGATCAACGTTCAGTAAGTTCTCTTACCTTAAAACCTCCCGCTCGTCGGGAGGTTTTATGTTACACTGTAGCCATGTCAAAACGTGCGCACCTTTCTGTCCGTGAACTCGAGCTCTTGGCGTATGAATTGCGCCAAGACGTGATTCAGGCCCTCGTTGAAGCAAAGAGCGGCCATTCGGCCGGTCCACTGGGCACCGCCGAAATCTTTGCTGCGCTCTACTTTGCGGCGATGCATGTCGATCCAAAAAAACCGAACATGCCTGACCGTGACCGTTTTGTTCTGTCCAATGCCCATATTTGCCCGATCCTTTATGCAACGCTGGCACGCCGAGGCTTTTGTGATCGACGGGAGTTTTTAACCAGCTTGCGCAAACTCGGACACCCATTTCAAGGCCACTCGAACAATCATTGGAATATCGGCATTGAAACCTGCGGTGGTCCGCTTGGGCAAGGCGTCTCACAAGCCGTTGGTATGGCCCTCTATGCCAGACAAACCAAACAAAGCTGGCGCACCTATCTCATGACGGGCGATGGCGAACTTGATGAAGGCCAGTGCTGGGAGGGTTTTATGTTTGCCGGCAAAGAACACCTCAATAACCTCACCTTGATCGTAGACCGCAACAATATCCAAATTGACGGTTTTACCGAAAAGATCATGCCGCTTGAACCACTGGCAGATAAGTTTAAGGCTTTTGGCTGGCACGTGATCTCGATCGACGGCCATAACGTACGCGCGATTTTGGATGCGTTCAAAAAAGCAGAAACGATTTTTGAAAAACCAACCGTCATCATCGCCCACACCGTTCCTGGCAAAGGCGTGCACTTCATGGAGCGTGATTATGTCTGGCATGGAAAGCCACCGAATCCAGAGGAGGCAAAACTCGCCCTCAAAGAACTCCGCACCCTTCAAGGCCGCATCAAATCCGAACACGAATAATATGGCGCCACTCTTCTTGAATCCAAAACTCTACGACAAAGACATTGAGCAAATCCCCACCCGCAATGGCTATGGGGACGCCTTGGTTGAACTCGGCAAAACACGCAAAGACGTATTTGTTTTGACGGGTGATCTCGCCGAATCGACGCGTGCGAATTTATTTCAGAACGCCTATCCGGATCGTTTTGTAGAATGCGGCGTCGCTGAACAAAACATGATGGGTATTGCCGCCGGCATGGCACTCTCTGGTGCTACGCCATTTGTAAGTTCGTATGCCGTTTTTGTGCCGGGACGTTGTTGGGACCAATTGCGCGTCTCGGTCGCTTACTCAAATGCGAACGTAAAAGTCGCCGGTGCGCATTCGGGAATTTCTGTTGGACCTGACGGCGCCACCCACCAAGCCCTCGAAGACATCGCCATCACCCGCGTTTTACCGGGGATGACCGTCGTCGTACCTTGCGACTACGAAGAAACGCGCAAAGCCACCATCGCTGTCGCCAATATGAAAGGGCCGGCTTATTTCAGGTTTGCTCGCGAAAAAACCGCCGTCATCACAACCATAAAAACACCGTTTGAAATCGGCAAGGCAAATACTCTCGTGACCGGCAAAGACGCGACCATTATCGCTTGTGGACCTCTCGTGTATGAAGCCCTTCAAGCCGCCAAGCAACTTGAAGCCAAAGGTATCAGTTGCGAAGTCATCAATTCACATACCATCAAGCCGCTCGATATCACCACCATCGCCAAAAGCGTCAAAAAGACCGGTTGCTGCGTGACCGTTGAAGAGCACCAAATCACCGGCGGACTCTTTGGCGCTGTTGCCGAGGCGCTTAGCCGCACCTTTCCCGTCCCTATTGAGCCCGTGGGCATGCCTGACTCGTTCGGCGAATCCGGTGAACCGGCAGAACTCCTCAAAAAATACGGCATGACGGATAAAGACATCGCGAAAGCCGTGCAAAAAGTCCTAAAACGTAAATAAGACTACCTCCCCCGCTCGGGCCAATTTTTGACTTTTGGCCTATATTATGGTATAGTCTTGGCCGTAAACAATAATATTTTATATCCAAAAACTATGGCTGAACTCATCGAAGCCGTGACGGAGCACGATAACACCCCTACGGGTGAAATCCTCACGCGCGCACAAATCATCGAACAAAAAGCTTATTGCCGAGGCACTAATGTTTTTATTGTTAATTCAAAAGGCGAAATCCTCTGCCACCAGCGCTCATTCAACAAAGAACGTTTCCCAGGCGCTTGGATCACCCACCTCGGTGGTCATGTCGCCTCCGGTGAAACATACGAATCAAACGTAGCCAAAGAATTGCATGAAGAGTGCGGCGTTGATATCGATCCGGCAAAAATCATTCCATGGCGCACCACCAGACATGATGGCGGCAGGCTTTGGTTGCGTGACTTTGTTGTATTGCACGATGCACCAACATCTGATTTCACTCCACAGCCCGGCGAAGTTGAACAGTTCGCCTGGTTCTCGATTAACGAGATCTTGGAGCAGGAGAAGGCCGATGCAACAAAATGGAAAACAGGCACGCATGACCTGCGTTCTGAATATGAAGCAATGCGTGCCGCACTCGTCGTAGCTCACAATCTCGGCGCACATTTCATCCCTGATGAAATGCATGCTTGGTCGCCAAGCTTCTACGTGATCCCACAAGCTGAGGCAAAAGCCTAAAAACAACAACACCCGCAGCGAGAACCGCTCGGGTGTTTTACTTACCTCAACCATACCTCTCGCACGCACTCATCCATATCGGCGACGAGCGGCAGCTCGAGGGCTTCTTCAGCCGTGACCCAGGCATGTGATTGGTGTTCTTCGGGATTTAGGAGGAGCTCAGGCTCGAAGTCCACGCGAATGCGATACATATGGTATTCGAATTGCTTACCCTTGCCATCAATCGTCACATAACCGGCACCCAGCTCTTCAAGGTCGGCCATCTCAAAGACCAAACCCGTCTCTTCACGGATTTCGCGCAGCATGGCCTCAGCCGGGCTTTCACCGGCATCAATACCGCCCCCAGGGGCACCCCAATGGGAGGCGAAGCTATCGTCCTTCTCTGAGCGCTGAAGGAGCAAGAAACGCCCCTCAAAGGTCAAAAAACAGCCAGTGACACGAAAGGCAGGATCAAAGCCCTCAGGCCTCGTAAAAACAACCATAGGCCGCCAGAATAACACGATACCCACCCTCTTGCATCCTTGGCCTAACCCTGCTATTATTGCGCCACAAATCAATGGGTTCGTGGTGTAGCCCGGTTAACACGTCTCCCTGTCACGGAGAAGACCGAGGGTTCAAATCCCTTCGGACCCGCCATTCAAAAACATCCCCGCAAGGGGGTGTTTTTGTATGCTATGCTTGTCCGATATGAATCGAGAGCAGCTCAAAGCCCGGCTTGGACTTTTTCTTATCGCCCTTGGCGTTCTCGTAACGATCTTTGCCGTCTGGCAAACCACCAAACAAGTGCCAACGACCGGCGATTGGCAAACGCCGCTCGCCCGCCTATCGACCGCTGAATTTAACAGCAATTTGGTTACCGTAAAAAATGTCCGCAATTTTCAATACAAAGGATCAGAAAAAGAGGCTGATCTCGTACCCGGATACTATGATAAAACCTATGATCTCTCTAAGGTAAGCAAGGTCTGGTATATTGCAGAGCCGTTTAAAGAATTGAGCATTGCCGCGCATACCTTTCTCTCTTTTGAATTTTCGAATGGCGACGTTTTGAGCATCACCATCGAAGCCCGCAAACTCAAAGGCCAAGATTATAGCCTCGCCCTCGGCCTCTTAAAAACCTATCCGCTCATGTATATCGCCGCAGATGAGCGCGATGCGGTTTTTGTCCGCACCAATATCCGCAAATCCGAACTCTATATGTATCCGGTACGCACCCAAAAAGGCCGCGAGCTCTTGGTCAACATGCTCGAAGAGATGAATAGCCTTTCGGTAAAACCTCAGTGGTACAACACCATCACAGACAACTGCACTTCAAGAATCGCTTGGCATGTGAATCGCGTCACCAGCGGCCGTATCCCCGACAGGCCATGGCAAGGATATGTGACCGGCTATGCAGATGCCTTCGCCCTTGAACACGGATTGCTCGATACGGATTTAAGCCTCGAAGCAGCGCGCAAAAAATACGCCATCACCAAACGCTCGCAAGAAATCGGCAATGTGCCGGATTATTCAAAAAAGATCAGGCAATTCGACGAATGACGCATCCATGCTAGCCTTGGTTTATGCTCGTCCTTATCCGCCACGGCTCTTATTCCATCCGCGATGGAGCGCTTGATGTACTGGGGATTTCACAAGCCACGGAGCTCGCTGAATATCTCGCGCGGTTTTCAAAGCCTACCGCCGTCTACCACTCCCCATCGCTCAGAACGACCGTGATGGCCAAGATCATCGCCGAACGCCTGCAGGTGCCGCCACAAACCGATTTAACCCTGTCTGAGCAGGGCAACCCGGCCAGTTATTGCCCGCCCTTTCTCGATAATACCTATACCGTTGCCATTACCCATCTCCCGATCATCCGAGAGATCCTGCGGCAGTGGTCAGCGTATTGGCAGGTTGAGCCACCCATCGAGATACCGATCGCGGGCGTCTTCATCATTGATCCGGCGACCAAGTCCATTACTCAAGCAAACTAAAACCCCTGTCTCGCTATCGCTCGACATGACAATGTAACTTGTCATGTCGAATAACATGAGACAGGGGTTTTGTTTTTTTAAACGGTGCGGAGTTCGATCATGTTGATACTGCCGGAGTCCATGCTTGGATCACCTGCAACCACGATGACCATATCTCCTTTAACGACGAGCTTTTCAGCAACAAGCTTTTCAACCGACTTGTCGACGAGACCACGGTAACCGTTCTCGTGAGCAACATGGAAAGCCTGTACGCCCCAAGAGAGGTTCAACTGACGCAAGACGCGCTCAGAAGGCGTCATGGCATAAATTGGCAACTGTGGGCGGTAGCGGCTGACCAAGCGAGCTGAAGCACCGGACTTGGTAGCAACCACGATAGCTTTGGCATTGGTCGTGCGGGCAAGCACCGAAGCGATATTCGTCATTGCGGCCTGGGCATTGCCGGCAACTTCGAGGGTGGCTGGCATATCGTCCATGGTGGATTCTTCGATTTCGCGAATGGTGGCGGCCATGGTTTGCACGGATTCAACCGGATAGGTACCGGAGGCTGTTTCACCCGACAACATCGTAGCGTCAGTGTGGTCTACGACAGCGTTGGCGATGTCCGAGATCTCAGCACGCGTTGCACGAGGGTTGCGGATCATGGAGTCGAGCATTTGTGTGGCCACGATCACCGGCTTGCCGGCTTCAAGGCACTTCTCGATCAAACGCTTTTGGATGAGCGGGACTTTTTCAGCAGGCATCTCGATACCCAAGTCACCGCGGGCAACCATGATACCATCGGTTGCTTCGACGATTTCGTCCATGTCGCGAACGGCTTCAGGCTTTTCAACCTTGGCGATGATCTTGATGGTGACATCGCGCGTGATACCATGTTTCTTTTCTGCCGCCTCGATCAATTCACGAAGCTCGCGAATATCGTCAGCTTTGCGCACAAATGAGAGAGCGATGAAATCAACACCTTGTTGGACGCCGAAGTCGACGTCGGCACGGTCTTTGTCAGGGATAGCTGAAATCTTGGTTTCAGTTTCAGGGAGGTTAAGACCCTTGCTCGACTTGAGAAGGCCGCCAACAAGCACCTTGCAGTGCACGTGGATGCCTTCGATTTTCAAGACCTGCACTTCGAGAAGGCCGTCGTCCAAAAGAAGGCGCTGGCCAGGCTTTACGTCTTCGTGAAGGTTAGGATACGTGACCGGGATAAGCTTGGTGACATCTTCGGTCGTTGCTTCAGAAGTAAAGACCACTTCGTTACCAGCAACGATTTCAATACCATCGCCGATTTTACCAACACGGATCTTTGGACCCTGAAGGTCCTGAAGGATGGCGAGAGGTTTGCCGGTCGCTTTTGAAACTTCGCGGATACGGCGGATGTTCTCGGCATGGTCTTCGTGTGAACCGTGCGAAAAATTCAAACGGCAAACATTCATGCCTTCATTGGCAAGCTTAGTGAGGGTCTCTACCGAGTTACAGGCAGGACCGATGGTGCAAACAATTTTGGTGCGTTTTTGGGCCATAGATAGCGCATCCTACGGCATTTCTTTGCGTTCTTCAAGTGTCAGCTTCTGTTCGATCTCTTTTCCATTCCTAAATATTTTAATGGTTATCTCGTCACCAGGTGAGTGTCTGGCGATCTGCGAGCTCAGCGGATGCTTCAAATCAAGCTTTTTACCGTCAATTTCAAGCAAAAGATCATTCTCTTTAATGCCAGCCTTGTCGGCCGGCGAGCCCAAAACCACGGCCAAATCCCCCCTCACCTGGCCGCGCATGACCAAGGCGCCGTAGGTATAAGGGAGGTTGTTGCGCTTGGCATAATCACTGTCGACCTGAATATAGCGTACGCCGATCCATGGGCGGATGATGCGGCCATATTTGCGCATGCTGTCGACAGCTCGCTTGATGGCGTTCGAAGGCAAGGCGAATCCGAGCGACTGGGCACCATCGGTCACCGCGGTATTCACGCCGATCACGCGTCCCTGCAAATCAATCAATGGGCCACCCGAATTACCCGGATTAATGGCGGCATCAGTTTGGATCGCTTCTTCGATCAGTTCGTCACCAGCATTACCACTCGCTTCGAGGCGGCGGTCCAGGCCCGAGACGATGCCCTTGGTGACGGTATTTTGAAACTCAGCGAGCGCATTACCGATGGCGATCACGGTTTGGCCAATGCGAATCTGGTCGCTGTCACCAAGATCGATTGCCGGATAATTATTACCGTCGATCTTCAAAAAACCGAGATCAAGTACCGGATCAACGGCCAAAACCTTGGCCTTATGCTCAACGCCGTCTTGGGTTACGACGACATATTCTGCCTCGGTATCGTCGATCACGTGGCGGTTGGTCACGATCAAGCCGTCACCCGATACAAAAAAGCCCGAGCCGCCACCAATGCGCTGCGTACCCGATGAATCGCGTTCGGATGAAAAATCATCGGTATAGGTATCCAAAATACGTTTATTCGCTTTGACGGACTTTGAAATATCGATCGAAACGACCGATGGCGAAACTTTAGCAACCAACTCAGCCACGACGTCGTCTTGTTCGATGACGGCCACCGTGCCCGTGCCATAGCCCCCGCGCGAGAGCGTGAGGTTATTGGTGGAGGTTGAGGCCGACGGCGACCATTGCGGAAACAGTCTCGGCTCAAATGCCACTAACGTAGCGCCAAGTACGGCACCGATGAGGCTCGCCGCAAAAATCGCGGCAATCAATTGGTTGTTTTTCATAAAAAGCTGTTCTGTTTGGATAGTACGTTTAGGATGGGCGTTTCTTTCGTTGCTTGGCGGCCTCAGTGAGGCGGTCGAGCGTTTCTTGAAAGGTTTTTACGTCTTCGAATTGGCGATACACTGAAGCAAAGCGAATGAAAGCGACTTTATCAAAACCTTGCAGATGCTTCATCACAATTTCTCCGATATCTGAGCTGCGGATTTCGTGACCATCGATACGAAGAATGTCACGCTCGATATCATGCACCAAGGTCCTGAATGCGCTCTCGATATAGGGGCGTTTTTCAAGGGCGCGTTTAAGGCCGCGGGCCAGCTTCTCTCTTGAATAAGGCTGCTGGGCGCCGTCGCGTTTGACGACCATCACGGTCAAAAGCTCTATTTCTTCACCAGTCGTGAAACGATAACTGCACTCATCGCATTGTCGGCGACGTCGAATAGACGTCCCATCTTGTGAGAGACGCGTATCGATCACGCGCGTATCGGCATGACTGCATACCGGACAATGCATGGCGCTATTACATCATCTTTTTGCGGATGAAGGCAGGGATCTCAAGCTCGTCTTCTTCAGAGGCTGGGGCTGCGGCCTTTTTTGGTGCGGATACCGGCGACTGGGCAAAACCCGACGGAGCCTGGCGGTTATTCATCGGCGCATAGGTTGGCTGGGCAACGTGCGGCTGGTGAGGCGCTGGCGACGGAGCCGGCTTGGTTGGCTGCTCGATCGGAGGGAGCTCTTCTTCAAACTCCTCTTCTTCATCTTCTTCAATCTCTTCGTGGGCGTGGTTCTGGTGTTGCGACAAACCGCCTAATACCTGACGGAAGAAACCACCGCGCGATTCTTGCTGTGGCGCAACCTGAGGTCGAGGCTGGGCAATTGGGGCACGCTCAAGGGGCGCTACCGGCTGAGGAGGCTGAGGCGCTGGTGCTGGACTTGGTGCCGCCATTGAACGCGGAGGAAACTGCGGCGCGGGAGCTGGCGCCGGGGCTGCCGGTGCCGCAGGAGCAGATGACGCCATCGCTGATTGCTGAGGCGGCGTCTGCGGAGGCATTTGCTGAGGTACTGGCGTTGAAACCTTACTCCCCTTGCTTGAAATCGGCAGGCCTTTTTCAAAACCCGTGGCAACGACCGTGATCTTTACCTCGTCTTTCATACCCTCATCAACCGTCGTACCAAAAATAATACGTGCCTGAGGATCTGCGGACTGCGTGATAATCTTGGCTGCTTCTGAAACTTCATACATGCCGAGATTTGAACCGCCGGTAATCACAAACAAAATCGCCTTGGCCCCATCGATAGAAACTTCAAGCAATGGCGAAGCGATAGCAGCTTTTGCCGCATCGCCCGCGCGGTTATCGCCGTGACCGCGACCAATACCCATGAGGGCGCTGCCGCGGTTGGCCATGACGGAGCGAACATCGGCAAAGTCGACGTTAATCAAACCAGGCACCGTGATAAGTTCTGAAATACCCTGTACACCCTGACGAAGTACGTCATCTACCGTTTCAAAGGCTTCGATCAGCGAGGTGCGACGATCGATAATCTGCAAAATGCGATCATTTGGGATGGTGATGATGGTGTCGACATTGGCCGCGAGTTTTTCGTAGGCCTGATCGGCAATGGTGCGGCGCTGGGCGCCTTCAAACGCAAAAGGCTTGGTAACAACGGCAACCGTAAGCGCACCCATTTCTTTTGCCACCTGCGCAATGTATGGACTTGCGCCCGAACCCGTACCACCACCGAGACCACAGGTAATAAAGACCATGTCAGCACCCTTGAGCGCTTCACGGATCTCATTTTGGCTTTCTTCGGCGGCTTTGAAGCCCATTTCTGGATCCATGCCGGCGCCAAGGCCGCGCGTGACAGTTTTACCAACGTGGATTTTTTGCTGCGCCTGCGAATGATGAAGTGCCTGCACGTCGGTATTCATCGCAATAAATTCAACGCCGCGGATCTTGGACGCGACCATGCGGTTAATGGAAGAACCGCCAGAACCTCCGACGCCAACGACTTTAATCTTGGCAAAGGTTTCGATTTCAGGTTTGACTTCGGCCATAGGTTGAGTACATCAGAGGTTCAAAAATGTTGATAACTGAGAGAAAAAACCGTTCCTGCGCTTCACGTTACGCACCGGGCACAAGCGGGTCAAGCCAGAGCCGTCAAGAGTACGCCCCGAGGGCGCCAAAGCTTATGGAATGAAGGATTTAAAGATCTTTTTGAGTGGGCCGCCGACTTTTTTAAGCAACTGGTCACCGCTGGCTACCGCACCGGATCTGACACCCTGGGCGCCGCGTTCATCTTCATAACCCCACTGCAAGAGCCCGATAACGGTGGCATAGGCAGGATCTTTGGCAATTTCAACAAGAGGAGTCTGAATGGATGAGCCTGGAGCTACGACCGCCGGCAAACGAAGCACGCGCTTGGCAACATCAACGATACCGCGCGTCTTGGCGCCGCCGCCGGTCAACACAACACCGGCCGACAACATGCCTGAGCGACCGATTTTTTGGAGCTCGTCTTCAATTTTTTCAAAAATTTCTTCGAGACGGGCAACCGCAATGTCTGAAATATAACGAGGGTAGGCAAATTCGGATTCTGGGGCACCGAGCTCTTGTAGGTCGATGGCCTCAGTCTGCGACATCTGTTCAGGCACGCCATGAACATAGTGCCATTTGCACAATTCTGCGACTTCTAATGAAGTCTGCAATCCGAGCGCAATGTCACGCGTCACGTGGTCAGATCCGATTGGCAAAATCAATGCATGCAAAAGATCACCGTCTTCAAAAACAGCGAGCGACGTTGTTGTGGCACCGATATTCACCAAGGCTGAACCGAGATCGCGTTGGCGTGGCGTTAAATACGCCTCAGCGGTTGCCAAAGGTGAAAAAACCAAGCCGGTAACATCGACATTGGTACGCATGACCGACTGGGTGATATTGCGCACGTGGCCAACCAAGCCTTGAATCACGCAGACTTCAGCTTCAAGGCGGGCGCCCTGCATGCCAACCGGATCTTTAATGGACTGTTGGCCATCAATAGAAAAACGCTGTGGCAAGCGGTGCAAGACCTCGTAGTTTGCCGAATGCGATGACTGGGCAGCATGTTCAAGTACGCGGCGGTAGTCTTCTTCACGGATGCCGTCTGGATTAGAAATACCGACAACGCCACGGGTTGGCTTGACCTGAATCTGAGAACCGCCAACACCGACATAGACTTCGGTAACCGGGATGCCGATGGTGCGCTCTACCCTATCAAGCACGGCTGAGACCGCGCTCGTGACATCATCAAGCGACTGGACCGAGCCTTTTGAAATACCCGAAGACACCACCTCATCGGCGCCGATCATCGATAATACCTCGCGGCGATCCGAACCGACCGTCACCTGCCCTACGGCGAGACGGATAGCGGAGCTACCTAGGTCAATTGCGGCAATAAAACGGTCTCTCATAGGGAAAATACGACATCAATAACACGCGGTCCGGCAATGACGATACCGACGCAAAGGGCAAAAAGACTGGCGATCAATACCGAGGCCGCCATCAGATCCTTCACTTCGCCGGCATATTCATGCAGGCGCGGTTTGGCGAGATCAACAAGCCTTTCTAAACTGCTGTTGGCCAATTCTAGCACGAGCACGAGCACCGTCACAAGCAAGAGCGCAAACCGCTCCCAAAGCTCAAAAGGCAGTAAAATCACCAAAAAAAGCACAACGAGGGCGGCCAGGCTGTGGATACGAAAATTACGCTCGGTTTTAAACGCCGTTCGAATGCCATTGAAGGCATTTTGAAAGCTTCTCCAAAGACTTCGGCCGTTCATACCCCCATGATCCTCTCTAGGAGCCCTTCTTGCAAGCCGAACATGACCATCTCGTCATCTTCGGTGGCATGGTCATAGCCCTTAAGATGCAATACCCCATGCACCGCCAAACGCAGCAATTCTTCTCGGGTTGTGAGCGCGCGGCGCTTGGCTTCTTTGGCGGCATACGAAGGGCAGATAACGATATCACCCAACTCAGACTCCCCCGGCACCGACATTTTTGGATCAGCATTAAACGAAAGGACGTCCGTAGGCTTATTTTTGCCGCGATAGCGTTTATTTAATGCTTGGATGCGGGCGGGCGTCACAAAAGACAAGCTCACTGACGTTGGCTTGCGGATCTTTAATGACTTCGATAGCAACTCTGCGGCCTTTTTGAGGTCTTTCGGCTTCAGGTCTTTTGGCAAAGCCGTGGTGAGAGTGAATTGGATCATGATGAAGACGTCGCGGATGGAATAAGGATGCTCTCAGTCGTGGTTGCCGAAGTCGAAGTGGCTGTCGGCACCGTTGCGGTGGCAGAGGCACCCACCACGTCACCCGGGCCATTCAATAACGAATCCGCTGGCGATACGGGCTGCAATGGCGCACCCTCGAGCTTGAGTGAATTCAACATCATCTCGTAAATCGTACGGTAGTTGATATAGGGCTTGGTACCCGGGTCATACCTGAAGGTAAAGACTTTTTCTCCCCAACTGAATACCGCTTCGAGACGGTCTGGGCTTAAGACGCCTTCAAGCCCTTGTTTTGTCGTAAGTTGCCGAAGCATGTCTGCGGTCGTGGTCGTATGTGCCGCCAGATACCAGTCTTGAGCCGAGAGTTTTTGTGCATTCGGCAAGACCTCGATAACAAAACGCTCTCCTTGGCCGGTGACTAAGCTGGCCTTTTGGCCGTCGGCCACGTCCAATGAACTCGTCCAAGTTGATGGCGCATAGAGCGACCATCCGAGCGAGGCGCTAAAATTTTTCACCAAGGTCGTGTCCAATAACCTTACCGGTGCCTGCGCTGCAGGATTATACAAATGAAAGACTTCGTTGCCGTCCAAAAAGCCGTCGTGGTCGGTGTCAGGATTGCGTGCATCCGTACCAAACACCGCTTCTTCACTATCAGATAACCCGTCAGAATCAGAATCGAGGCCACCCGGTGGCAATGTTGGTGCCGTTGGCGACACCGCCGCCACGAGCGCCGACGCCTCACCCGAAGCCGTCGAAACACCGCCTTCATTTACGGCGCTAATGCGATAGCGGTATTGAATGCCGGCAGCAACGCTGACATCCAAAAATGAAGTGCTGTTGGCTGGCAAATTCGTCAGGACAGCAAATAAACCATCAGAACCGGCGCGCTCAATGCGAAAACCCGTCTCGTCATTGGCCGCATCGCGCCAAGACAGGCTCACCGACTGGGTACCGCTAGCGGATGCCGCCACGAGATTTGTTGGCGCGGCAGGTGGATTTTTCGTTGGTTGGGTAACCACCGGCGGCTGGGTAACCGGTGGCTTTTTGCCAAACAGCGCGTCACGGTTGAAATACACAAAGCCGCCGCCAATCAATAACAAAATGACGGCAACCAAGGCGATATACGGCCAAGGCGAAGTTTTTTCTTCGGACATGGGCGCGATCGGTTGTTTTGGTTTTGGTGGCGGAGGCGGGACAGCAGGCACCATGGGCGCCGCAGCCGGGGCCTTGGCGTCCATGTCACGGGCATCCATCTTCAAAGCCACGCCGTAGTATTTCTCCGGCATCACCACGATCTCAGGAGACCGTTTTGGCGATTGCGACGCGTCTGCTGGCGTCTGTGCAGCTTCAAATGGATTCATAGGTAATTAAGGGTTGAGCTTTGGGACTTCGCAGCTTGGCGTAGAGCACTTACCTGCCCCGCGCGGATTGTAACCGTTTTTGACTTCGTCACCGTCAGAATAACCGTCTTTATCAGTGTCTTTGTTAAGAGGATTGGTACCGTATTTTTTATTCTCATCACCGTCGGTCAACCCGTCCCCGTCCGAATCAGGGTTCTTCGGATCCAAACCGAGTTCAATTTCTTGTTGATCGCTTAAACCGTCATTATCAGAATCGATGGTACTCGTCGTGGAGCTGGCAGGGGTTACGATTGGCGTAGACGTTGATGGTAACGGAATATTGACTCCGCTTGGCGGCGTGGTGACCGGTGGCGGCAATGTCACACCGGCTGAAGAGCCCGTATCGGTCGTGGTCGCACCCGTTACTGCCGTATCAACCGGAGTTGTTGGTGTCTGGGTTGAAGGCGTCTGCGTGGTGGTTGGCGTCGTGGTTGCCGTCGTATCGGTTGTGGTCGACATGCTCGTCATCAACTTATAAACACCGAAAGCCGCGCCACCCAACAAAGCAATGATAATCAATGAAAGCAGGGCGACCTTTGTCATCGAAGGCCCCGTAGATGGTGCGATTGGCGCCATGGCAGGCATCACCGGTGTACGCATTGGCGCACGGGCCGGAGCCGAGTCGGCAAACATGTCTTCTGGCTCTTGCGCCTTCATGGTTGGCGCCGGCTCTGCCGCTGGGCGTGGCATCGACTGAATCTCTACACGAGGCATGGCAACAGTTGCCGGAGCCGTCATGGATTCAGGCAATGGACGCACCGGCGTCGGGGTCGGCGAAGCCACCTGAGACGGGTCAGGCGCGGCCATGGATTCTAAGGCGTCATCAGACAGTTCGTCTGGCGCAAATGGGAGGTTGCTTGGCGGATTCATACGTTGGTTTTACTTGATAATGCAGGTTGAGACGGCACATCTCCCCGGTCCTAGTGGATTATACCCGTTTTTGATTTCATCCGCATCTGAATAACCGTCACCGTCGGTATCCTTCTTTTTTGGATCGGTACCGTAACGGGCTTCTTCGGTGTCAGGGATGGTGTCGGAGTCGGTATCAACAGCGGCATCCGGCGTTTCAACGGTACTCGTGGCAACCGCCTCAGGCGTTGGCGTCGCACGCGTTTCATAAGTAGGTTTTGACGACGGGTCTTTTGGATCCGAACCGGCAATCCCCTCCTCATAATCACCGAACCCATCACCATCGGTATCGAATGATGCGGCATCGGTGCTATTTTTTATCTCTTGTTCATCCGAAACCCCGTCACGGTCACCGTCGTGCATGGTTGGAGTCGTGGTGACCGTGGATGTCGTTGTTTGGGTGGATGTTGTTGATGGTGAAGGCGTTGTAACGAGCGTGTCATCACCCACATCTCGCGACCTCAACCAAACAATCAGCCCGATGACGATAAGGGATAGAAGCACGGAACCACCGATAAGATAAAGCGTTTTCTTTGTCATATTAGCTACCTGTTGAAGTCATCGGCACTGGTAAGACCGAACCATCATATGGACTACTCGCACTCTGGCAATGGTAGCTATTTGAGATAGAGACGGCACCAGTGGCAGCATCTTGGGAGAAGACGTACCAGTATTTGCCTGATTTACCCGAAGCGGTACAAGGCGCCGACGAAGGAACCGTCGCTTCTACCTGGTAGACGTTTTCATGAGTTACGATGCGGACCGTACCCTGTGTCTGCTGACCAAAGGTCAGATATGAACTTGCTTTCGAACTATAGTCCACCAAGAAGAAACCATAGGCACCGGACCCTGCGGCGGCGTAACGGTATTTCAACGTTTGCGGCGCCGTACTGAACGAATTACAGCTCAGATTGTAGTTCACACCGGACTTGGTGAAACAGTACAAGTTCGCATAAGGCGCCTTTGTCATGTCCGGATTGCCTTGGTAGTCAGCAGACCAGTGAATATCCCTGCCACATGATTCATTAGCGGCGCAGATCTTATAGTCGAAGAACTTATATGGGGCAGAGTCCAATTTCGAAGTGGAGTTGGCTACCTTGGTGAACTTCATCTGACTCGGAACGACCAAGTGAGCATCGTGGTATTGATAGGACCCCTTCCAGGTATGAACAACAAGGGTTTCACCTTCTTTTACGCGAGGAATCAAGAAGATCTTGCCTTCAGTATTTTGAACGCCGTCAGTTCTGAAGACTGAGGCGCTGAATGACTTGGATTCATACGGCCAGTAACCACCGTCCGCGCCCTCATCAACCTCGGGGAATCCATCGAACCAGGAAGCGCCATCACACCCATTAGCCGGACGATTTTTCGTACCCGTACAAAGATTGTCTTTATAGAAGTCGACAACAATTTTGTAGCTGCTACAGCTGGCGTCTGTCACCATCTTATCGAAGGTGAATTTACCGTCTTTGTCTGCCAATACTTCACGCAAGCGGATACCGCGGCTATAGAGCGTGACCCTCGCATTTGGCACCGGTGCATAGGAGTAAACAGCATCCATTACCTGGCCCGAGATCGTACCCGTACCAACGGCGTCTGAACATTTCAAACAACCTGAGTACTGACACGAGCTATTACAGCTGATCTTATCGACACCGCCAACCGTCGTTGAAGCGAAGTCGAATCCGAGCGATTTACATGTAGCATTTGTTTGGCCAAGCAAGGCGCCGTCACATTGTTCTGGGCCGTCAATGCGTCCATTGCCACAGTAACCACCCGATTGGGCGACCTGCTTACAACTCGTCGTGCAAGCGAGACAGGTTGAACCATAGTCAGCACCAGAAGGACAAGATCCACCGTTTTGACTGCCAAGGTCACACTCTTCTGCACCGGCATTCACCACGCCGTCACCACAGACATTTTTCTTACAGGCATTCGTACAGCTGTCATTATTATTGCTGTTGGCATCATCACATTCTTCACCCGGATCTAATTTGCCATCGCCACATGAACCGATCGGCTGACAAGCGGACCAGCTATTAAACTGACACTGATTGACCGTACCGGCAGCATTACAAGTGCGGATTTTTTGCGTTTGGTAGGTTGCACAAGTACCACCGACGGCGGCGCAATCCGCATTCGTTGAACAGGTGACAAAGTTATTCTGCGCATTCTTTTGGGTACAGTACTTCTGTGCCGTGCAGCCCTCTTGCGAGAACTCAGGCGCACCATCACATGCTTCGGCCGGGGCATCTACCGCACCGTCACCACAATGAGGAGCTACGCCCTTACAGGTCTGTGAGCAGGTAGAAGAGAGATTGCAGCCAACGCCGCAATAAGCGCCGTTTTGGTCGCCCTTATCGCAGACTTCACCTGGCGAGAGCTTATTGTCACCGCAATAACTATCGAAGCCGGTACAAGTGCGATTGCAGTGACCATAGGTGCCGTTTAACGCACTGCCGTCATCACACGTTTCTGGGACGGCCAATGACGTACAAGTGATTGAGGTACCTGCTGGGTCGCCCGGCGACTGACATTCGGTGGCACTGCCCGGCGTCGTACAAGCCTGTCCGTATTTTTTGCCTTCGCCACCCAAACACTGTGCTTTATCAATGCGGCCATTGCCGCACATCGATTGCGCAACGCAAGTCGCATTTGAAGCGTCAACGAAGGCTTTACAGTCACGGCATACCTGCAATTTGGTACCGGCCGCACCACCCGATGTCGTACACGAAGCGCCGCGGGTATCCCCCACCTCACAAATTTCACCAGGGCCAATGACACCGTTACCACACACATCGTCTTGACCATATTCAGTGCCTTGGCAGATACCGCTGTACTTCCAGGTACCGCCGACCGAGAGACATTGACCGGTTGAAACCACCGAACCCGAAGGACTCGTCACGCGGCAATCCGTATCGGTCGAGCAAGGACTGTCGAGATTGGTACATTTCTTCGCTTCAGTAAGCAACGGCGGTACGTATCTCGATGCATCCGCCGCTTCAAGCTCGGTACCCAGCTCAAAACGCTCGCCACCGTTCAAAGCGCGGTATTGGTAGATATGTGAAACCGACGCTTTGGCTGAAGAAGGGTTCAGCACCGGACACATATAACGTTTTGAGATGGTGTTCCAGCAGGTGGTGGCTTCGAGACCGTCTTTGCCAGTCGGAGGCTTGCAGGTTTCACCCGTACCACAATCCGAATCGGTCATACAGGCGGACTGCGAGTTCGAACAGAATCCACAGGACAAGAAGCGATTGACCGGATCGGTCGCGCCGCTTTCACCAAAGAGGTTCTGCCAACTTGGCCAACGACTGGTCGACATCCCCTGGATGAAGCTGCCGTTCACCAGCGAAGGATACGTGCCATTTTGTTCTTTGGACTGCTCAAGCGTGTCACTCATGCGCGACAAATCAGCCACGCGCTTCAAATCACGTTGAAGCTTAGGCTTGAAGCTTGCACAACGAAGGTTGGCGTTTTTCTTCAAACACTCCCAATCAGCCGTACAAGTGACGCGGTTGCCGCCATCGCGGTACGTCTCATTCACCGAGTGGCCGGCTTCTGCAATGGCATAGACGCAGGCGTTTTGGACGTCATCCTGCAAGTTTGCATTCAAGAAGAAGTTGGCAACAAATTGGTCAAAGATGTTTTGCGTGATCTGCTTCGCATCCGGATTACGCGAAATGATATAGACATTCGGATAGACCGAAGCGCTCGCCAAATCGTCGGTATTGGCCGCCGAAACATAAACTGTCGCACCGTCTTTGAGCGCTTCATAACCGTCTACCGTGATCGCCTGCGGTGAACCTGAGAAACCCTTTGAGGCATACCAATCACGGATATTGAGATGCAAAGGATTCGACATCACGCGGATACCGACGCCGTCGCCTGCGAGTTCAGGCGAGGTCGTCTCATCAAAGCTCATGAGATACTGGCGAAGCACGCCCTGCGAACGGTCGGCAGCCGACAAATCAACGTTCACAGCGCGCATTGCCGGCAAGTCATCCGTGGTCGTTGCAGTGCTCTCGCCATCGCGGCAATACAAGGTTGAGAAGTTAAAGAAGGTTGAACCCTGAAGCGATGGCGCTTGGCGCATAGGCATTCAATGTGCCAATGAACTGCGTACGTCAGCAAACGCGCCGTGCTCGCGGGCCGGCCGTCAGCCTGCTGGCGACAATGCCGTGCCAGCAACAATTTGGTCTGTTGATGGCGTCTGGATCGTGTCATTGGTGAATGCGCACCCCGCCGACGTAGACGGTGCCGGATTTGTCTGACGAAACGGTCAGCTTGGGTAATCGCCGCCGTCGCCGAAAGACGGATTCTGTTCGACGAACCCGGCGCCGCTAAGCCCACGGTATTCAGTATCGGCGTATTGTACGTAAGCACCGAGGAAACCGCCCCACCGACACGACCTTAGCGCGATAACGGTGTGCTCATTCACTTTGTAAAGGTTGCCGGCGAATCCGTATTGGTGTCACGCGAATCGGCTGAGATCGCCAAATATTCGCACCCGTTTGAAATCTTCGGCGTACGGTTGCCGCCTGCGACAAACGCCAGCAGGACGGCGTTTTCAGGCCGGCCTTTCATTGGTATCGCCATCGCTGGCGACACGCACGCTGCGCAGTTGATCAGATATTCATTATTCGCTTTGAGAGCCGTCTTCAGCAGACACCGCCGCAGAACGGGGCTTGCTCGATGCCGAGATCGAGAGATCACCCTTCACGCTGCCTGCGCAGTACACGTCGGGCCTGGGCCGCCTTACCAAAGAATGGACAAGCAAACCATCGTGCGACGCGCGAGCCAACCAGCCTTTGGTTCAGTGGCGACGATAATGGCGCCGTAAGCCGGTTGCCAAGCCGTTGCTGAAAGTTTTTCAGCGATAATGAGATTGTCACGGACCGATTTGTTCATCCATAACCGCACAAAAAGGTCACGCTGACTGCTGCGTTGCGGCAAACATTTTGGGTATTTGAACCAGGAGATGCCGAGTGGCAACACATCTGGCGCGGCGCGCAGCAACCGGCTCATCAAGACCCAGGCCAACAGGACAGGAGTTTTCAGCCGTAAATCGCACGCTTCATATTCAGCATTGCCGGTTTTTTGTGAATGTCGCCTTAAGCACCGAGCCTTTCATCAAGCCGGCAGCGTCCGGCGTCGCATCGCCATCAATCTCAGCGTACTGACCGCATCGGCCTGCCATCGCCATCGGGCCAGCCTCACAACGCGCGGATTCACCATACCCTGACGACACCGTCGCCACAGAATGAAGGATTTACGTATGCAGCCGACGAACCTTCTTCGCGTAAACAGCGATTCGAACAACCGTCCCCGCCTCGGCATTGCCGTCATCACAAGTTTCTCACCTGTTTAACAATGGTACGCCGCCAGTACCAGTACCAGCACCTGAGCAAAGCGCTCGTACCCGCATTCAAACAGGTATTCGCATCACAACCGGCCACTGGCCAGGTCGCACCGTCTTTCGCAAGTCTCACCGGCTTCAAGGCGACCATTGCCGCAAAACGGCGATCACCGGACTCGAGCCCCTCGTTCAAACAGAGGTTAAGCGGCAACTGTCGCCATTGGTCGTATTGCTATCATCACAGGTTTCACCGGCGCAATGTCACTGCTGCTACATGTAGAACCGCCTTTCAACGGCGCCCAATGCCTGACAATCCGATGTGCAGCCAGTGTTGGCCTGACCGGTCACACTGTTCACCACGGTTCAATACCCTGCTGGCCGCATTGCGAACTCACCATTGGCTTCCAGAGATTATTCGCGATGAGCATCAGCCGTATCAGAACCTCGTCACATTCTTCACCGCCTTTTGATCCAGGGGCTAACAGCGTACAGGTATCACCGTGGGTGGTGCGACAGCCTTGGCTATTAACGGCACATGGACCCGTACCAGCCGAATTCAAACAATATTTGCCATTGGTCGTTTCAACGATACGGTTACCGCATGAGGCAACCTTACCCACTACGCCATTTTCAACCGTCTCTATACAAAGATCAGAACAGCCTGCTGGCGTTGAAGTATCAACCGTGACCGGTATTCGCATTGTGGAACCATTGCCACCATTCACGAATCGGCTGACCGTGTACCGTCTGGCCACGGTCCAATTGTATCACCTGAAAGGATCTGGCCTTTTTGTGAACAGCTATCTGGATCAGACTTGCGCCACCGCGGCAAACAATTGGCGTGCACTGACGACGGATTCGATCTTCTATCGGCGTCGCTAACAACCGAAGCCACGCCACAGGTCGCATCATCGGCGTCTTTGACCCTGAACGTCCAAACATAGCCGGCAGGATCATTGAGGCCCGTGAGCAACATCCCATCAATCGAGCGCGCACCGCTCAATGAGCCGCCTTTATTAATACGCGATAAAACTTTCCGCTCCAATACAGAATTGAATAAGATCATCCACCATGTCGAGCGGCAAAGCGCAAGGCGGGTCATTTGAGCCCGGCACTGCCGAAACCGTTACCGGTGGAAGATCCGTCGAGGTCCAGGTTCGATCAAATCAAGATACTCATTATGCAGCGGCGCACTTGGGAAAAGCGCTTGCCAACGAGCTGGCATCCATCTCGGTGCTAAACCCGCCCAGCCGCATTGCTGCAAGCCGTGTCACAACCTGGTCCATGATTCAAATACCGATCAAGGTGAGCCTGATGTGCCTGGCATCATCGATATAGTGGTCATAGTTGAGCGTGATATCGACTTTACCTTTAACAGGGTTATTACCCGTATCAGAGAGGCCGGTAAATCGTCTGGTAGAGCTCTGCGTGTTGGGGATCCACTGGCCGGATTCGTCGAAATCGAAGCGCGACCGCCGATACCGTCCAAGACACGCCGAGGTCATCAAACGTGAACAGGTTTACGAGGATACAGGCCTACCGTCTGCTGGATAGGCGGCAATGCCATAATTTTGGGTCTCACCAATCACCTTCATCTCATGGTCATTTCCGGCGCATTTCTACTTTGCGAGCTTGCATTGGCTGCGCGTCTTGGCGTGACAAAGCCGTACCAATAAGCGCCGCCCAGGCCAGGTAGGATCAGCCTTTAACGCATGCCCTGCATCAGACAAGATACTCGTCGACAAAAACGATTTGGTAATGCGAGAGAGACCGCTCCAAAGGCCGCCGATCGGCAAAAAACTCAACAACGCCTTGGTCGCCGTAGTAATTTCTGATAGCGTGGGAATCCGCTATGGTTGCACCTCTTCTTTTGTGTCACAAGGCGATGCCCCTGTCCCTGCACATTTAAAATCTTCACGGTCTGGGCATTGACCGTCGTCTCATCGAGCAAGGTCGTAAAACGGATGCTGCCCAAGCTATTTACGCAGGTCTTTGTACCGTTGCCTTGGTTAGCCCATGGGCGTTGGCGAGGGTAAAGGGTCCTGGCTACACTCCTCAACAACTTGCGGGTAGGTTGGGATTACCCTGCTGAAATGCGTGCCAAGCAAACTCTGCAGAAGTGACTGTTTGTGCACAACGCCGCCCAACACCGAACAAGCCCTGTGAAGGCAGCACTGCTTCATTCGTGCCACAAATGGCCGCATCTTCTTTACAGCTCTTTACGGCAAACGGAATCGTGTTTGAATTGTTACCGTTAACCGACATTGAAACATATCCTGTCTGAGCACCGGCAGGAACGCTCGTCTTGATTGAAGCGCTCGTCCACATTGGCAACCGTCGCATTCACGCGGCCATATTATTGGCTCCGGCAACTCAATTGACCAGAAGCGCCAAAATTCTCACCAACGACTTCAACAGGGGTCCCGACCGGGCCCGATGCTGGTTTTAGCGCATACCCGGTTTGGCACTCCCCGCTTCAACGGTAAACCATCACGATGCCAGTCTGTGCATCAGAACGCTCATGCGTGACCGTGTATGCTCGCCACGGCCTCATTGCCGATACCAGCACCGACATTGGCAGGGACTTTGACCGTCACGGCCGTGTCTGACCAAAACCCGTACCGCCGCGCAGGTGAAATTTGTGTCAATACCTGTCGCACCATCGGCGCGTTTAAAACGTCACCTTGCCTACCGTACCGCCAAAATTCGTCCCTTGAGCGTCATGGTAATAATAAACGCGCCGCGATCCGCAGAGGTCGTTAATTTTTGGTGAAGCTTTGCGCACGCGTATCAATTCTAAAGTCATTAAGCCTTGGTTTGAATTGGCCCCATTAGAAACAATGGTCACCGGATAACCGCTGCTGGCGTAAAGACCGGGTGTTTTAACACGATGGTCGTCTGACCAGAGGTTTGCACTGCCGCCGCTTCGCGATCCGCAAAGAGAACGCGGCCAGCCATAGCGCCAAACCCGCACCGCGGACTTCGATGCGATCACCGCTATACCCTGTCCCTGCGTTACTTGGCAAATAGCCGGATGCGCAACGTTATTGACCGTGAACAGATCGATCACTGGTCCGATGGCGTCATTCGAAACGTCTTTAAGGTTATTGGTCGCATGCTGAACTTCGATCGGGCCGCTAACGGCGCCCGCAGGCACTTCAACGAGAATGGCATTATTCGTCCAGGTTGAAACACCGCTTGCCGTACAGGCCTGTGCTGGTGATGCCGTCACGCCATTCGCGAACCGCACCGTACCTGCGGCGGCACCGAAGCCGCGACCACTGATGGTGACGATGGTGCCAGGGCGACCGTCCAGCGGCGAAATACCGGTAATCAAAGGTGAATCAACACAAAGATTGTTTACACAAGCGCCTGAAGCGCACTCGTTGTTATTCGTACACGTAGAACCTGCGCATGCACCACAAGAACCGCCGCAATCAAGCGCGGTTTCATCACCGTCCTTCACGCCGTTCGAGCAGTAAGCTGGACGCACCACGATCGTGACCGGTGCCGACACCGTTTGATTTGAATCAAGATCATAGGCGCGAGCTGTAACAACATGACTGCCAGGAGCTGTCGTGCTAAGCCAGATATTCGAAGTTAAAATCGTGCTGGTTGAAACCTGGCCTGAAGGCAAATTTGCAACGGTGATCACCTGACCATCAACCATCACCTCAACCATCGAGATGCCGCTATCATCGGTTGACTGGGTGTGAACCGAGAGCGTGTCACTTGCAACAAATGCCTGACCGTTGCTAGGCGCCGTAATCGTTACCTGCGGCGGCTGCGTATCAACAATAGACCCCGAAGTGAATGAGGCGCTACAAGCAGGAGCGATCCCTCCACAGGTGATGGTTTGGCCCGTCGAAGATTTGATAGAACCCGCAACACGAACCGTATACTCGGTATTCGATTCAAAGCATTTCTTTGTTTCATTTGGCGCAGGGCAGTTTGCGGCTGGCGTAAACGTCGCCACCGAACCGCTGATCGCCCAAGAGCCGGCAACGGGCGCTTGGTCAGATGTTTTGACAACAGTTAACGCCGTCGTCGTTGATTCGACAGGGCGCGTAAAAATAACGCGAGGCTGGACATTGCGTATCTGCGTTTGACCCGTTGGCGTGATCGAGCTTATTTGAAACGCTTGGCTTGAACCGCCACCACCAAAGCCCGTACCCCCCGTGCCTCCGGTACCTGTACCGCCGGCGCCGCCATTATTGCCACCCGTGGCTGTAAGCAAGGCATTGATAACAAACGTCGTGATACCCCATGCCGACAACACAATCACCAAACCAATGGCGGCGTTCGTAAGCATGCGTTTGGCGCCCGAGATCTTTTCCAGAGTCCCCGCCAGATGTCATCCACGTAAAACCCGCATACAAAACGATACCGACAAGAATGATGCCGATGAATCCGAGTGAGGCATTAATGATATTGACCGCGATGGTGCGCGGATCCGTACCAGAAAGCTTGACGGTTTGGCCGACATCATTGAGGCCGAGCGTATCTGCCGTCTGGGCGAGCGCGTCTGGCGCAAAAACGGCAAGAGCCGTCATCAAGGTGACGGCGGCAAGCGGGGCGATCAGGCCCAGTAATCGTTTGTTTTTCATGGGAAGTTACGGAAGTCTTGTCGGAGCTGCACATCCGCCTGCCTGCGGATGACCATCACAGCAGTTTGGGTTTTGTGCACTAGCCACACAGCTCACGGAGGCAGCCGGCACATAGCAATTTTGGTAGATATTCTGGATGCCAGAACCGATCTTTGGCTGATAGATCGGCACGACCGCCGTTGCGCCAGTGCCCGTCGCAGAAACAAAGAGGCGGTGGTCAACCGAGATCTTGCCTTGCGTTGCCGTGTCGCCAACGCCTGCCACCGAGCCCGCCGAGGTAAGAGGTTCATAGCCGGCCGTCCACCAAAACGTGTCTGCCATACGGACAGGTTCATTTGTCTCCATTTTTATTTCATCCGTATTCACTGTTGATGAACGCAACGGTGAGTCGAAGGTCGCCTCAACCTTGGCATCAACAGAAAGATTGCTCGAAGCGGCCGCATCACCGGCGCGCGGCGTGGTCGACTTGATCACCGGTGCGGCAAGATTCGGCTTGTCCGTCGTCTGGAATGTCCAGCCATAATCATCATTGCCGGCAACAGCATCGCCGTCTGACCCCTGGGCTTTGCCATCACCATTGCCATCGAGGGCATTACCAGCCAAATCCACGATACCGTCATACAATGAACCCGAGATGGCCGCCATCGGCGGATTCTCACTCAAGGTAGGTGATTTTGCGACCACGGCAATCGCAGCACTCGAAGGCAAACAGTAGACTGTAGAACCGCAAGAGTTGGTACCGCAGCTTTGGTCGGTCGTAAATTCAAGCGTGCGGTATTGGTTTGAAAGCTTAAATGAACCGTTAGGACGCGTGGTACCGCCCGCCGTTACCTGCACATTGGTAAAGCCCGAACCATTTTGAAAAAGACCAGAAGCAGAAACCGGGTCAACGGCTTCATTGAATTGCATCTGAATAATGACATTCGGGGCATACGAACCCCCGTCAACCGGGATCACAGACGTGATGCGAGGCGGCGTATTGTCTACGATGGTTGAAACCTGAAACTGCCACTTATAACCGGCAGAAAAACTACCTCCAAAAGCCGCCGAGCCATCTTCGCGCTTCAAACCGTTTGCGCCGCCGACAAATTCAACCGCATAGTCAGTATCTACCGTTGGACTACCGAGGTATTGAACGGGACGGATCACAAAGGTCTGGCGGTCGTCAGTAAAACTCACGCGTGCCTGGGCCGTGGTGAGCGCCAAATCACGCTTGCCGGCTGGATAGATTTTTACGACATCGGCATTAAGACCGATCGTCGTAGCACGGCCAGCATCATCTGCAAGATTGGACGGCGTATTATTGTCATTGTATCCAGCAATAATCGAAGAAAGCTTGATAGGTTCTTTGAACGTAATCACGATCGCCGTATTGCGAGGCACACCCGTGGCATCACGTGCTGGGATATGGGATTCGACAATGCCGGCACCCAAAGAACCCGCTGAGCCGGGAAACCCACCACCATTTTCAAACGGATTGCCAGAACCGGCGCCGCCTCCCCCGCCGTTCTCGCCCGTCAATAAATTGATCACAAAAGCCGTGATAGCAAACGATGAGACGATGATGATCAAACCGATGATGGCATTACGGATCAGCTTTTTGGCTTTTTCAACCTGTTCATTGTCACCACCTGAAGTCATCCAAAGATAGCCGGCATAGACGATGATGCCGAGCAAGATGACGCCCATGAATCCCAAAAAGATATTGATGATGCGGCCGATGATGGTGGGCAAATCGGTTTGCGTCTCAAGACCAGTGGCAGCACCAACTTGGTTTAGCCCCGGATCAACGGTTTGTGCAAAGACGGCGGATGGATGTGCCAAAAGCGAAACGCAAAAAAACACCCCGATCACGGTTGCGAAAAAAATCGCAGACCGCGAGCGTGAGGTGCTTCTTGCGGAACCATCCGAAAGCATGGGAAGGAGGGATCCGAACATGGGCACATCTTACTCCGAAAGTAGGCGCTGGACAATGGTGCGAACGGTGTTTCCATCCGCTCTTCCATCCACAGCCTTCATGGCCATACCCATCGCCTTACCCATATCGCTGGCCTTCATGCCGGCTACGGCTTCTCTGACCAGCTTCTCTACTTCTTCGACAGGCATCGCCGGTGGCAAATAGGTCGAGAGGATGTCGATCTCTTGCTGTTGCTTCTCTACCAGGTCTTGGCGGCCGGCGGTTTGAAAATCCGAGATCGCATCTTGGTATTGCTTGATCATGGTTTTCAAGACGGCGAAGGCGCTTTGGTCATCGAGGTCTGTTTGGGTTTCTATTTGTTTGTTTTTGAGCGAGGTGCGGGCCATGCGCAGCACCGAGAGGCGCTGTTCGCTTTTTGCCTTCATGGCTTCTTTGAGGTCTTGGTCGATGCGTTCAATCACAGTCATAGTAAAAACACTCTAACGGATACGGATAAAAAAAGTAAGTAGTTAATAGCAAGTAGCCTTAAACTACCTACTACTAACTACTTGCTTCTCGCCTAGCTCGCCTTAACGGCGGCCTGGTTTGCGTTTTTCTTCTTTGAGCTGACCGGTTTTCATGAGGTAGTCATATTGCTGACTCATGAATTCGCGGCGAAGAGCCCCGAAGCGGCGACCATTGCGGTTAGGACCGCTGTCGTGAAAACGACGCTTTTTGGTCTCGATTTGTTTGCCGCTCGATTGAAAGCGACGCTGGAAGCGGCGCAACATAGCGTCAAACGTCTCGTTTTTCTTGCGTTTAATATCAACCATGGTGACACGCTCCTTTCTGGGTAAAATCGCATCTAACTGACGCGTTGGCCAGAAATATAGCTGAACTTAGCCAAAAGGTCAACAGGCGAGGTTCTTACTTTTGCACGGCGGCCTTGAAGGCGGCCTGGGCAGCCTCAAAAGCGGCTTTACGTGTGGCTTTTGCTGCCTTAAGGGCAGCACGATAGTCAGCCTCGGCCTTTTGGATGCCGGCAACAAAGGCATCGCGAGCATCGACGCGGGCGGTCTCGAATTCTGTATTGGCTGCCTTTTTTACCTCTTTTGCTTCGGTGCAGCGACCCTCCCATGTGGTGAAGGCGGCATCAACCGTTGTACGACGGGTAGCCAAAACGGCATCAACAGCAGCGCGGCGGGCTTTGAGGGCAGCGTCGGCAGCAGCTCGGTAATCAGCACGAGCTTTGTCGATAGCGGCCTGACGTGTGGCGAGAGCTGCCAATACGACCTTACTCTTGCCTGCGGACTTCGCTTCACGGTCAGCCTGGCGTTTAGCAATCTCGGCAGCACGATCGGCATTCACTTTGGCGAGAAGCTCATCACGGTCGGCACGTTTTTGGGCTAAGCGAGCATCGCGCTCGGCACGGCCCTTGGTCATCTTGGCCAAGACTTCGCCCGTACGGTCGTCACAGTCCTTGTGACTGTCTTCACTCGCATAGAGCGTTGGCACCGGAGCCGTTGAAGGCTCTTCGGCAAAAGCAATGGCTGGCGCGGCGAGCGTCGAAGCCATAGAAGCAATAGTGATGATGGATTTGAGTGTTTTCATAAAAAGAACTAAAGGATTAATGACTTGCCATTCACTATACGCCACTCGCGGCAAACCGTGACAGCTAGTCTCGCTCGTGTACTTGGCTTGGCTCTTTTGCAGGACGTTCGCGGCCCAGTTCTTTACGTACGGATTCATGGACCGATTTGCGCAAAACGTCTTTTTCTTCTGGCGTAAGCACTTTGAACGCGTTGATATGCGAGACGGTCGTTTGCTCGATTTGTTTGAGGCGGTTTTCTTTGATGATCGGATGTTCGCTCAAACGCACCGCTGCGCGATGGATCTCTTGCTTGCGGCGTGCGACTTGGCGTTCGATGACGGCTTTCTTTTGTTCTTCTTTGGCCAAAGACAATTCGACGGTCTCAACGCTCTGTTTCACAGGGTACAAGACATCGCCAGGCAATACATCATCGGCGGCATACGCATAACTCGTCGTCGAAACACCCAAGGACATGATGGTACAAAAAGTGACAAATGAACGACGAAAGACAGGTGTTGCATACCAAGACAGCTTCGGAGCCATCGAAGCCAAGCGTTGGCCCAATCGGGCGACGAACGCTTTGCTAGGCGCCGTCTCGCGACGCATCCGCCAAAGGCGGTAAGACAAGATAAGAGATTTCATAAACGGATTTGGCGCCTAAGGCGCTTTAAGGCACGGGAGGCTTGGGCACGAAGGGCGTTCTCGGTTTTTTGCAGAACCGGAGCGAGGCCAGCATAGTCCCATCCTTCGAGATACCGCATGCGCACTAACGCCGCATCATCATCTGGCAGGCTCGCGATCAGGCCAAGCAGAGCCTTACTGTCTTCGTTTGCCGAATGCAGCTCCCAAGCATTAACCGAGAACGACAGCGCATCTTCATAATTGGCAATGTCTTCAGTGGGATGTTGTTTTTTATACCAATCAATCAACGTGTTTTTGGCGATGGTATAGATCCAAGAAGAACCCGAGCGGGCGGCATCATAAGAGCCAAAAGCCTTATACGCCTTCAGAAAGATGTCTTGGGTCAGATCTTCGGCCACTTCTTGGTTGCACGAAACACGAAACAGCACGTATCGAAATACGCGCTGCACGTTCTTTTGGTAAAAAGCGGTGAAATCTGACGGCTTCATCCTTCAGCCCATTATACCGTTCTGTTCATTTTTTGTGACACTATTCGCCCTTTTGCTCACGGGCCTGCAAGTTTTGCAGTTTTTTCTTGATCTCGTGGACCGCCTTTTTGGCATCTACCGTCTCTTGCGAGCCGGCGTCCATGTCGCGGATCAAAACCGTGCCATCAAGCACCTCTTTTTGGCCGAGCACGATAGCCCACTTGGCATTGCGTTTATTGGCAACCTCCATTTGGGCCTTGATATTGGATTTGGCAAAGGCCTCCCCTACCGGGATACCGGCTTCGCGGAATTCTTCAAACAGCGCGAGGGCTTTTTTGCGCCCCATGTCACCAAGCTGGGCGATAAAGACATCGACCGGCGCATAGCGCATCTGGTCTGGCGACTGTGGATTCTTTTCTTTCAAACGCGAGACGATGCGGTCAAAGCCGAAGGCGCAACCGACGGCTGGTGTTGGGCGGCCACCGAGCATTTCGACCAAACCGTCATAACGGCCACCGCCACCAAGTGCCGTCTGGGCGAGCTCAGGGTCATCACCGTTAGCAAACCACTCCCACACCGTCTTGGTGTAGTAATCGAGGCCGCGGACGAGATACGGGTCAAGCTGGTATGGGACTCCGAGCTCATCGAGATATTCAAGCACGCGCATGAAGTGCGCCTTGGAGTCCTCGTCCAACCAATCAACAAGTTGTGGAGCCTCGGCTTTCAACTCTTGAATCGCAGGATCTTTGGAGTCGAGCAGACGCAATGGGTTTTTTAACAAACGTTTTTTGTCTTCTTCTGAGAGTTTGGCCTTTTTGGCACGGAAGTAAGCAACGAGGGCGTTCTTATAGTTGGCGCGCGATTCAGGCGTACCAAGGGAGTTGATGCGCAAGGTGGCATCGATACCCAGGCTCTTGAGGACATTCCAGCCAAGCACGATGAGCTGGGCATCTACGATGGCATCGGATTCACCGATGCATTCAAAGCCCGCCTGGTAGAACTGGCGAAAACGGCCAGACTGTGGGCGGTCATAGCGAAACATCGGGCCTTCATACCAAAGCTTTACCGGCTGAGGCATGTTTAACATGCCATGCTGCACATAGGCGCGAACGACACTGGCCGTACCTTCAGGGCGCAAAGACACGTCTTCGCCGCCGAGCGTTTCAAAACGATAAAGCTCTTTTTCAACCACGTCGGTGGCACGACCAACGCCGCGAATGAACAAAGAGGTTTCTTCGACCATCGGCGTATCAATGCGGTCAAAACCATAGGCGCCGGCGAGATGAGCCACGGCATCACGGGCGGCCTGCCAATACTGCTGGTCGTTTGGCAATAAGTCGCGCATGCCGCGCAATACCTGAATAGGCTGTGGCGCTTTTTTTGAAGATGCCGGCGCTTCGGTCGAGGCTTTGGCAACGGGCTTAGCCGCTGGCTTTTTTGCTGGTTTGGATGGCATAGGGGTTATTTGTCGATTTCGTACTGAAATGAAGTGAATTGCTTCCAACGGTCAAACGGGAACCCTCGCAACCAGACGCGGCCAACGAGATAAGATGAATTCACTGGACCAAAGAAACGCGAGTCGAGGCTTGAAGAACGGTTGTCACCGAGGACGAAGAATTCGCCAGGTTTTAAGGTCACCGTCTGCGAATTGGCCGTGAAGTCTTGGTCGAGATAGGCCGTCTCATCAAGCTGGGCACCGTTTGGATTTTTATCATTGAAGATCTTGATCTTGCCGTTTGAAATCTCGACCGTTTCGCCAGGCAAACCGATCACGCGCTTGATGAAATACTCCTTGGTATTGTTCGGATATTTGAAGACGACGACATCACCGCGCTTTGGTGCATTGAGACGATATGAGAGTTCGTCGATGATCAAATACTCGTGATCAAAAAAGTTCGGCTCCATGCTCGCACCCTGTACGTAGAACGGCTGGATCAAAAAGAAACGAATCGGGATAATGAGCGCCAAAGAAATGGCTAATACCTGCACCACCTCAAGGATGATGCCGAAGGGAGAATTGGTGGTTTCGGAGACCGAAGCACCCTCTGCTTTGCGAAATCGTGTAAACATAGCGGAATACGGCCCATCATAGCCTAAAATAAGCGCCTTGTCGAGCGCTTATTTATTGCCTTTTGATACAATTTTTTCGTATTGTTTTACCGTTACGGGCATCACAGACAGCCTTGATTGGCGCACCAATAAAAAGTCAACGAAATACGGATCGGCTTTGATCTCAGCCAAGGTCACGGGGCGCTTGAACGGCTTACCCGGCACAACGTCCACTGCCACCCAGTCACGCTTCGGGTCATCATTGGTTGGGTCAGGGTAAGCGGCTTTTTTGATGGTCGAAAGCCCGACAATTTCTTTTGGAACTTGGCTTTCATAAAAGAGGGCGATATCGCCTACCTTCATCTTTTTCAAATTCAAAGCAGCGGCAGCACTGCGCACACCGGTCCAGGCGGTCTCGCCGTCACGAAGCAACTCCTTCCAGCCAAATTCTTCAGGATCGGATTTGATAAGCCAATAGTTCATAGCTAGGTCGCAAGAAATTTAATCGCTTCATTAATCGCTTCTTTGTCCGTTGCCAGCCATTTGATGCGCTGGTCGCGCTTGAACCACGTGAGCTGGCGTTTGGCATAATGCCATGTCGCCAACTGAATCTGACGCTTTGCTTCTGACTCGGTTAGCTTGCCTTCAAGTACTTGGCGCAATTCAGGGTAGCCAATCGACGACCAAGCCGGCACGTCAAAAGGTATGTCTTTTGTGAGCAGACCGCGTACCTCTTGCATCCACCCCTCTGCAAAGAATCGGTCGATGGTTTTATCGATTCGTTCACGCAATGCTTCTGACTCGTGTTTGATCGCGAGCTGTAAAGCATCATACTTTGGCTCGCCCGTTTTACGAATTTCGCGGATCGGCATCTCGAGCGCCTTCACCAATTCGATCGCACGAATCACGCGGCGCGGATTCTGTAAGTCGATACTGTCCCCTGCTTCTTCATCCAACTCAAGCAATTCATGTACAAGTTCAGGCAATTCTTTTTTCTCTAACTCGGCACGCAAGGATTCATTTGGCGGCACCTCGGGCAAAAGCGGCTGGTCGATGATCGCGCTCACGTACAGACCCGTACCGCCAACAAGAATCGGCAATTTGCCACGCGACAAAATGTCTTCGATGCGCTCTTCAGCGAGCGCCTTGTATTCAGCCACGCTGATTGGGTGGCGCGGGTCTTGCGAATCCATTAGGTAGTGCGGTACGTCATCCACCCAACAAATATGTTCATCATCATGGTATTCAGATTCACAGGTCGGTTTGCCAGTACCGATAGAAAACTCTTTATAAAGCTGGCGCGCATCAGCGTTCACGATCTCACCGTCAAAACGCTTCGCCAACAACAAACCCAACGACGTCTTACCGGACGCCGTTGGGCCTACGATTGCGAGGATCTTGGGCAATACCACAACTTAGCTGCCTGACTTTGCTTTCTTAATCGCCTGCACGACACGACTGTCGTTTTTGAGCTGTTCTACGAATACCACGTGCTCGCGGTTGATCAACATCCAGTCTTCTGGGCCATGAAGCTCTTTACCGAGCTTGATGAGGGCCATATCACCTTGTTGGTCAATGTCGGCACCCTGGGCCTGGATAGGCTGTTTGGATTGAAGATAGTAAACGTCGCTAAGCTTATATGACCCGCGGCTTGAAACGAGCTTACCGAAGTAGACTTGGCCATTGGACAAGAATACAGCTTGATAAGAATCGCCATTGATCACCGATGGCAAGGCCGTAAAGGTATAAACAATAAGGCCGCCGAGAATGAGGGCGCTGACCACCAGCATGGCGATCCAGCGTTGGCGGGACTCGGTGAGAAACATGGGGATACGCATATGGTTAAGAGTGTAACACAGTTTTTAACAAAATAAGAAACCCGGCAATTTCATTGCCGGGTTTAGGAAAAGAGGTGGTCACACCACAGACGCTTCATGCCTTACGAGAGTTTGGTTGTGTATTAGTCTCTCGATCTCTTCTTTGGTCGTTTCAAGGTCCTCGTAGGTGGCCCAACCCGTAAACAGCAGGGTGAGGATATTATCGAGCAATCTGACGCTGCCAAAGTATGGCTCTCGCTTGCCGACTCCCCTCTTGGTCTGAAGAAAGAGCTTCGAGAGACGAATGATACGCTGTCTTATCAGCTCACGTAGTTCCTCCTCGGTTGTCCCTATATCAGCAGGACTAAGCCCTCCCCGGGCAAGCGACTGTTTCACCTCCCGGTACTGCTCAAACGGCGAATCCATCAATTCAAAGTATTCGTTAGCCTTTGGCTTGGACTTCAAGGCCGTGAAATCCCTCTTCGCCATGGCAATATGACTACGTCGGTCCATAGCCGCCAGATCCTCCTCTTTTAGACCAAAGTCAGAAAGAGTAAAGCCGTAGGAGACTAACGACTGAACGAAGTCCGACATACTCATCGAAGATGAATCGTCCTTGAGCTTTTGCAGTTCTTTTTCAAGCGCGTCTTTTTTGAAACGCTTTTGCATGAGCTTGAGCTCGTGCTCACTCGTGCCAGCATCTTCTAGCGTATCGAACACGCTCAGGGCGCGTTCTTTGAAAAAACGGATCTCGCGTTCTTCGTACGAATCGGTCGTTCTCAGCCTCTCTAGCTGCGACCGAACCGACCTTCGTTGATTTTTCGCATGGGCAATAGCGAGGTCGGCCTCCTTGATGCCGATTTCTTCGTAACTGATACCACCATCTCGCAACAGCATGCGCAAATACGGCAGCGGATTTTGGTGCTCGTCGGTTCCGTCAAGGATGGCTTTCGCTATCTTCTTCACCCTCAACACGACTGACCCGAGGCGCAGTTTTTCTACCTCGCCTTCAGACGTGCCGATGTCAAAATAACTCAGTTTTCCTTTACGGATCCAACCGCGAATAATAGCCAGGGCTGGCTTAAACTCGGCATCACCGTGACGCAGGTTCGTCAAAACCTTGATCGCCTCGACACCACACCGTTGACGCCAAAGATTTTCAAAATCTTTTTCGGTGGTGCCTAAATCCTCGAATCGAAGACCACTTTTCTCCATGTGCTTTAGCAGGGCTGTTCGAGCTTTTCCCGGCGCTTCCGTACTATCATTACGGAGAACGTCTAGATGCAGCTTGGCTTTTTCAATCGCTGTTGCTTCTGCCACAAAACACCTCCAGGGTACTTAGAAGGTTCGATTTCAGCATTAGCCGAAACGACGTTTGTTTAACATAATTTGTTATTTTTGTCAACGATCAACCACCCCTTGGTTGGCTATGTTATAATACTTATATATGGCATCCCCCACCCCCGAGCAACAAAACGAACTCAAAAAAGCCTACCTAAAACTCGCCAAAGACCTGCATGCCGTCGAGCAGACCTTTATCGAACGCGCCATCCCCGTCATGAAGCAGGTAGACGAAAAAGTCGAACAAGCCATCCGCGACCATATCAAAAACACCCCGACATAATGCGGGGTGTTTTATTTTACTTACGCGCTTCAATCGAGATCTCCATCAAACGGTTATACTTTTCGACACGCTCTGAGCGCGAGAGCGAACCGGTTTTGATGTAATCCGAACCGCAGGCATAGGCCAGGTCGGCAATAAACGTATCTGACGTTTCGCCCGAACGGTGTGAGATCGAAGTCTTGAAACCGTGCTTGTGAGCCATGACAATGGCTTTGATCGTCTCAGTCACCGTACCGATTTGGTTTGGCTTGATGAGAATGGCCGTCGCTGCCTTTTCTTTGATGCCGCGTTCAAGGCGCTCGACATTCGTCACAAAGAAGTCATCACCGACAATCACGGATTTTTTCTTGAGTTTTGGCTGGGCTTTCTTCCAGGCGGCCCAATCATCTTCGGCGAACGGGTCTTCGATCGACTCGAGCGGATATTTTTTCTGCAGGTCGAGATAACGCTGCAAGAGCTCGTCTGAGGTAAACGTCTTGCCTTCGGTCTTCATTTCATACAAACCCTTTTTGGCATTGTAGAACCCTGAGCTTGCCACGTCGGTCGCGATGGCAATGTCTTTGCCCGGTACATAACCCGCTTTTTTAATAGCTTGAACGAGCACGTCAAAAGCATTCTCAATCGTATGCAGTTGCGGGGCAAAACCGCCCTCATCACCTACCGTGGTCGTAAAACCGTTCTGTTTTAAAATCGAAGCCAGCACATGAAACACTTCAGCACCGGCACGCACACGTTCTTCGATGGTGCGCTGTTTTGGCACGATCATGCATTCTTGCACGTCGAGCGACCAATTGGCATGCGCGCCACCATTCAAGACATTCATGGTTGGGATCGGCATCCTGGCGGCACGAGGAAAGTCGTAGAGGTGGCGCAAGGTCTTCCAGAGCGGTTCTTTGCGGTGTATGGCCATGGCCTCGGCACAAGCCATCGATACGGCCAGCATGGCATTGGCGCCATAGCGCGACTTGGTTGGCGTACCATCGAGCTCAGTCATGGCAGCGTCAATCTTGCTGAGCTTGGCGGCGTCCATCCCAACCAAAACCTTGGCAATCGGGCCATTCACGTTAGCAACCGCTTTAAGGACGCCTTTGCCGCCATAACGTTTGCCGCCGTCACGAAGCTCAAGTGCTTCGTGCGAACCGGTTGAAGCGCCGCTGGGCACCTTGGCCTCTGCTGTTGCACCCGAAGCCAAGGTCACGCGACAGGCGACGGTAGGATTACCGCGAGAATCCAACACTTCGCGGGCAATGATCGATTTGATTTTTGAGGTCGCAAACATAAAAGAACGAATCAAGGTTTAAAATTAACGAATTTCAAAAGTAACACTGATGTCCGCCTCAACATCGAGCGAACCCGGTTTAATGTCCGGAGCCTGTGCGGCGACGTCCTCAGCTCTGAACGTATAAACAGGTGGCGTAGGCACATTTGATGAATTCTCGCTGAAGGTTACGACACGGGTAATGCTGACACCCATGGCTTTGGCGAGTTCATCGGCCTTCTTGCGCGCGTCTTCGATGGCTTTGGCACGAGCTTGGATTTTTAAGTCAGAAGGATCATCGATAGAAAAATTCACGCCGTTTACCTGATTGGCGCCAACCGTACCGGCCTGCGAGAGCACCGTGCCCACCTTGGTCAAATCACGTACCTTGACGTTCAAGTTTTGTGAGACCGAATAACCGATCACGTTTTGTACGCCGTCTTTGTAGTCGTACTTCGGTGAAATGTTATAGTTCGACGTCTGCATGTCTTCTTCGGCGATGCCGAGTTGCTTCAAGGCGGCGATCACCGCATTCACCTTGCGGCTATTCTCGTCTTGGATCACTGGCACTTCTTTGCCTTCGCTATAAAGCCCGAGGTTCACAACAGCGAGATCAGGCTTGCTGGCCACCTTGCCTGTACCGGCAATGGTGATGGTGTCGCGGTCACGGGCCAAATGGCCGACTTCTTTGGCTTCGCGGTATGTTTTTACCGATGCAAGTGACAAAAAGACCGCCAAAACAACAAGAACCACAATACCGACAACGTTGGCTACCGGGTTTTCTTTATAGGATGGAAACATAGGGGTGGGTTTGGATTTAAGCTTCTGTAAGTTTAACGCAATTTCTTGAGGCCAGGTAGGTCACCGCCATTGGCCAAAAATTCGAGCATGGCACCGCCACCCGTTGAGACAAAATCCATCTTGGCCAAGGTTTTGGTCTGGGCAATAACAGGGATAGTGTCTCCTCCGCCACAAATCGTGAAGGCCTCGTCTGAGCGCTTGGCAATGCTCTTGGCTAAAAACCGCGAACCAAAACCCGTCGACTTCACCTCACTCATGCCAATCGGACCATTCCAGACAACCGTTTTGGCTTTTTGGATTTCGCCATGCCATTCGCGCAAGGTTCGCGGACCAACATCAACGATGATGTCATCCTTATCGATAAACTCGACCATCACGCGGCGCAAAACCGGCTTCGTTGAGAGTTTTTTTGTCACCATGACATCAACCGGCGTTAAGACGGCTTTTTCTTTCATCAGTCTTTTTACCACTGGTATGGCCGCATCTTCACAATAGGACGCGCCAATGGATAGTCCGCGTGCCTTATAAAAGGGCGCCGCCATCGCACCACCCACCAATACCTTGTCGGCGTGCTTTAACAACACCTTCAAAACACCAGCCTTGGTGGTGAGTTTCTTGCCGCCAAGCACGGCCACATACGGCGAGCTCGTTTTCTTTAACAATCTGCCCAAGTGATCCACTTCTTCAACAAGCGCCGGCCCCGCATACGATTCTGCATAGGCAGAAATGCCAACGACTGATGCATGCTTGCGATGGCAAGACGCGAATGCGTCATTGATAAAAATCTTGCTCAGCTGTGAATAGGCTTTTGCAAGCGATCTGTCATTCTTCTCTTCGCCTTTTTCAAAACGCACGTTTTCTAAAACAAAACATGTACCCGCTTCAGCCTCGGCGATACGTTCTTTCATGCCCTTCAGGTCTTTGGCCTTCAGGACGGTTCCATCCAAAAAAATAAAGCTTTTGCCGAGGGCTTTTTTCAAAAGCGGCAAAAGGCGCTCGGTCGAAAATCGTGTTTCGCGTTTTTCGGGGCGGCCGATATGGGTCATGAAGACGGGCTTTGCGCCACGGGCCACCAGCGCCTCAACCACCTCTTTTGAACGCTGCAATTTCAAATGGTGCTCGGCTTCGAGCGTGCCGTTCAGGGGGATATTCCAATCCACCCGCACGAGCACAGGCTGGTTTTGGATCTTCAGCTTGGCGGGCAAGGTGCGGAGTTTCATGGGGTAAAAATTAACGGAGATTCTTACCTACTTCGAGCGACATCTCGGCGAGGCGGTTTGAATAGCCCCATTCATTGTCATACCAAGCGATCACCTTCACCATATCGCCATCAACAACCTTGGTGAGTTCAAGATCAACGATGCAACTAGCCGGGTTGCCGATAAAATCCGATGAAACGAGCGGCTCATTCGTCACTTCGAGCACGCCTTTATAACGGGCATTCGCAGCTGCTTTTTTAATCGCCTTATTCACCTCTTCAACGGTCGTTTTCTTTTTGAGTAAAAACGTAAAATCCGAAAGCGAGACGATCGGTACCGGTACACGAATCGAGAGCCCGTCAAATAACCCCTTCAATCCAGGGATCACTTCTGCCGTCGCCAAAGCGGCACCCGTCGTCGTTGGGACGATGTTCTCGGCAGCGGCACGGGCACGGCGCAGGTCTTTATGCGGGGCGTCTTGAAGACTCTGATCGGCGGTATAGGCGTGGATGGTCGTCATCATCGCCTTCTTTACGCCAAAAACATCATTCATGATGGCGGCAACCGGTGAGATGCAGTTCGTGGTGCAGCTCGCATTATTAATCACCTGAGCTTTTTTGCCGGCGCCTTTTTCATTCACGCCGATGACATGGGTTGGCACATCGCCACCCTTGGCTGGCGCGCTAATGATCACGCGCTTGGCACCGGCGGCGATATGTTTTGAAGCGCCTTCGAGATCGGTAAAACGGCCGGTGCATTCAAGCACGACGTCGATGCCGAGTTTGCTCCATGGCAAATTCGACGGATCTTTTTCGGCAAAGACCTGGATTTTTTTACGTCCTACGGTAATCGACTTGGTATCACCAGAGATTTCTTGGCTCCACTTACGGTAGACCGTGTCATGCTTTAAGAGATGCGTGAGCGTGGCCGTATCGGTCAGATCATTAATGGCGACAACTTCAAAACCGGGCAACATGAATCCGGCGCGGAGGACATTGCGGCCGATGCGGCCGAATCCATTAATAGCGATGCGAGTCATAGCGTAAAGAGCGAGAGATTGATCGAGGGATTAGTAATTACTGTATTCGCGTTCTTCTTTGCGCGATTTGTACAAAAAGAAGATAGCCAAGAACATGGTACCGCCGGCAATCGCCCACAACCACGGGTAGGTAGCAAACAATGATTGGTCTTCGGTTTTACGTTCAGTGGTCGCACCAAGAACACGGCCGTCATTGGTATCTGACGTGTTTGTAGCAGGTACGATGACCGTACTCGTTACAGGTTCGGTTGGGATGACCTGGGGCGGTACCTCAGGGTCAGGCTTGGATTTGTTTGGATCAAGTGGAAAGGCGTCATCTTTGTCACCTACCCCGTCGCCATCGGTATCAAATTTGAGCGGGTTGGTGCCGATCGCTTGTTCTTGAAAATCGTAGAGACCGTCATTGTCATCATCAGAATCTTGCGAATCATCGATGCCGTCGCCGTCGGTGTCTTTTGTTTTCTTTGGGTCGGTTGGAAATTGGTCTTTTACGTCAGGCACGCCATCATTGTCATCATCAGGGTCTACCTTGTCACCCACGCCGTCGCCGTCATTGTCACGATCGACAAAAAAGGTGATCGAAGCGGAGTCACCAACAATACCCGTCTCACCCTTGGTATCGACGCGCAAAGCATTGTTACCGTATTCAGCCGGCGTCCAACTGATCCACACTTCTTCAGCTAAACCATTTTTACGGTAAGAGATCGGCTTTGAACCGATGAGTTTGCCATTGGCATAAAACAACACATCGCCCTCGGTATCGCGCTTACACAATGGCTGCACCGTGGCATAAATCTTGGCTGCATAACCGACAAACGGCGCCGCAGGCAAGACACTGATGTCTTCGTTGCGAATCGAGAGCACGCAGCCGGCATTAGCCGAAGTGGCTGTTGCCGTCGTCGTCGCTGCAAACGCTGGCGAGCCCGCCAAGGTTACCACCGTCGCCAAAGCAGGGACGGCAAAACGTGATAAATGCATATCTGGCTACAAGGATAACACACAAAAACCCCTCCTGGGAGGAGGGGTTTTTGTGATTAGCAGGTCTGGCCGCTTGGAGCCGCCATCATCATGCGCGAGAAGCGCGTGACTTCGATCTTCTCACCGCTTTTGGCAGAGAGAGCCGTGATGAGCTGTTCAACCGTCGTCTCTTCATCCTTGATGAAGGACTGCTTGGTCAAACATACGTCGGAGTACCACTTATTAAGCTTACCTTCGACGATTTTTGCCTTAATGTCTTCTGGCTTTTTGTCTTCAGCCATTTCAGCCATGAACTCGGCCTTTTTGGCTTCGAGCACATCAGCAGGGATGGTTTCTGGGCTGACATAGGTTGGGTCAGAAGCCGCTACCTGGAGGGCGAGATCGTTAGCCAAGGTTTTGAAGTCATCGCCGCGGCCGACAAAGTCGGTTTCACAAGCGAGTTCAACGATAGCAGCGAGCTTGCCATTGTGATGCAAGTAGGTCGCGAGCAAACCTTCAGAAGCGGTGCGTTCAGAAGCCTTTTTAGCTGCCTTGATAGCACCTTTTTTCTTGAGAACGTCGATCGCCTTCTCCATGTCGCCACCCGCTTCTTCAAGCGCGTTCTTACAGTCCACGATACCCGCTGAAGTGCGGTTGCGGAGTTCCATGACGAGTTTGTTGTCGATAGCCATAGTATTTTGTAATGAGCGTTCGCGTTAAGCGAGACGGTTATTAGTTATTTTTGAGCTGGGCGAACGAACGGGCCTGTGGCGAAGCGACGAGGGTATTGCCCAAGCGTGCGCGGTTCGAGTCCCATTCTTTTTTGCCTTCGTTGATGGCACCCGAAACAATGTCAGCCATCATCTGAATCGCCTTTACAGCGTCATCGTTGGCTGGGATTGGGTAGTCAATGTCGGTTGGGTTGACGTTGGAGTCACAGACAGCAACGACTTTGACGCCGCGGCGAAGCGCTTCTTGCAAAGCGGTCTTGTCTTTCTTTACGTCAAAGATGAAGAGGGCGTCAGGGACGCGGTTCATCTCTTGGATACCGCCGATCTTGTCTTCGAGAAGCTTGATCTGTTCAGCGAAGCGGAGCTGTTCGAGCTTGGTGAACTTACCAAGTTCGCCCTTTTCTTGCTTGCGCTTAAGGTCTTTCAACTTGCGGATCTGCGATGCTACCGATGGGAAGTTGGTAAGCGTACCGCCGAGCCAGCGCTTGTTGATGTATGGCATGCCGCAAGCTTTAGCCGCCGTTTCGACGATCTGTGAAGCCTGCTTCTTGGTGCCAACGAACAAAACCGTGCCGCCGCGAGCTGCCGTCTTTTTCATGAACGACAAGGCTTCGTCGAGGGCCTTGGTGGTCTCTTCGAGGTTAATAATGTGGATACCTTGGCGCTGGCCGAAGATGAATTTCTTCATCTTAGGGTGCCACTTAGAGGTCTGGTGACCGAAGTGCATGCCCGATTGGAGCATGTCCTCCATTGAAGGGAGTTTGGACATAGAAAATTCCTTTTATTCGTTCATCCCTGGCCCCTCTGACTCCAAACGGAGAAAGGAAGAGAGTGCCCTTTTACGGGGTAGACGAGGGTTAATTAGTGACAGGATCCTACCCAATCTCTACTTTTTTGGCAAGCCTTAGGCGAAAAGCGCCGTTTTTTATAATAAAAGACGAGGATTACTCCCCGTCTTCTTCGTTGCCTTGTTTGCCGGACTTTACCGCGAGCACAACTTGCTCCATGTCCCCGTCCAAGATGAGTGGCAGGTTATGCCAGCTTTTCTTGATGCGGTGGTCAGTGATGCGGTCTTGCGGATAGTTATAGGTACGGATTTTTTCTGAACGGTCGGCGGTGCCGATTTGGGCGCGGCGGTCGGCATCGAGCTCGGCGCGGCGCTTGGTCTCTTCGGCCTCCCAGATACGGGCGCGAAGCACGGCCATAGCGCGTTCTTTGTTTTGTAATTGCGAGCGCTCGTCCTGACACGACACCATGATGCCCGTCGGCAAGTGGGTAATACGCACGGCCGACTTGGTCGTATTCACCGATTGGCCACCTTTGCCACCGGCACAGAAAGTGTCGATACGCAGGTCTTGCGGGTTGATTTGGACTTCGGTTTCTTCGAGCTCAGGCATCACCGCCACCGAGGCTGTCGAGGTATGGATGCGGCCCTGTTTCTCGGTAGCAGGCACGCGCTGCACGCGATGCACGCCTGATTCATATTTGTACCAGCCATAAGCCCCGGCACCCTGAATACCGACCACGACTTCTTTATAGCCGCCGGTATCATTCGATGATTCTGAGATCAGGTTGGACTTCCAGCCACGTCGCTCGGCAAAGCGCAGGTACATGCGCAAAAGATCGCCCGCAAACAAACCCGCTTCATCACCGCCGGCACCGGCGCGGATTTCCATGATGATGTCATTTTGGTCATGCGGGTCTGGTGGGACGAGGGCAAGCTCAAACGCTTCTTCAGCCTCAGCCAACTCGGGTTTGATGCGGGCGGATTCTTCGATACCCATCTGCTTCATCTCATCGTCATCCGAGCCCATCGCCTCTTCGGCATCTGCCAAAGCCTGCGCCAATCCCAAATATTTCTCAGCCACCTCGGCCATATGACGGGCGTGGTTAAAGGCCATCGATGCTTCTTTGATCAGTTTTTGGCTAGCCAAGGTTTCTGGCAATGCCAATCTTGCCTCCGCTTCTTTGAGCGTGGCGCGGGCTTCAAGGGCTTTTTGTTTGAGGGAGGCATTCATATTATTTTACAGTTTTCATGGTACCAAAAAACCCTTGCCTGCGTTACCGGACATGACGAATTGTCATGTCGAGCAAAGCGAGACAGGGGTTTTGGTAGCTAAGCGCCGATTTCAACCGTTGCTTTTGACGAGCGCTTTTCTGCCTTAACGGCGGCGCGCTTGGCGTTCTTGACCTTCTTGCCCGAAGCGTCCTCTTTTTTAAGGGATGCGAGGCGAGCGAATTTATCGATACGGCCGGCCGTGTCGATAAGGTTCTGCTTACCGGTATAGAAAGGATGGCATTTGTTGCACAATTCGACGTTGATTTCTGCCAACGTTGAACCTACCTGTACGGAGTTACCGCAGGAGCAAATAATGTTCGCGTCCTTGTGGTATTTTGGGTGGATTTCGGCCTTCATAGGGGTATTTGAGAATGGGCCGATACTAGCAGAACCTGAGAAAATACGCAAGCCTAGCCCAGTTTCTCGCTTGATTGACGGTTTTTAGGGATGCGTTAGGGTGGGTGGGACTCGTACCTGGAGGATCACTTTGTCTAAACCCCCTAGTCATTATGGTGAGTTTCTCAGGCTCAGCTACGCGATCTACAACCAAGATCCCAAGACGCAAGAGCTCATCCTCGAACAAACGATCGAACTGCTGTATAGCGAGATCGGCGAGAGACTGCCGTACAACTATGGCAGAGTGACCGCCAATGAACTTGAGTTCACCCTCATCTCCAATCTGCACAGCGGGACCGATGAACTGACGATTGTCAGAGGTGCGATTCAAGAAGAAGAGTATGATCGTCTTCGCGAAGCCTTCAACGGCGAAGCGGACACGCATACCGTGACGTATGCAGAATCCACCGACTTGCAATCAGAGCAACTGATCTCTGAAAGCGACGTCAGAGAAGACGATGACCGGTTTGAGACCGTTGAAGAAGAGCTGAAACAAATCACGTTTCAGCTTTCCGGTCCCAAGGGCCTTCGCATCTTCTTCAAGCGGTTCGATGCCCTCTTTCTCGTCCTTCAATCGGACACCATGAGAGACAATGTCGGCGCGCACTCGCTGGACGTAAGTAGCGCCAAAACCAATGGCGCGAGGAGCGTGTCATGAGTAAGGCGAATTTCAAAGCCGAAGAAATCGTACGAACCTTCAAACGGTATGACCCTGATGAAGGTATCGAGGTCAAACTCAGTTTTCGATGGGAGCAGCTCGACAGTGAAGACGACGATGACTCCATCTTCACCGTTCGCTATACCGTCAACACTGACAATAACGAGTGCGTCATGGTCCAAGGCACACCAAACGACCAATCATACCGCGATTTGATCACCTCAGCTTCTGACCCGAACAAAAAGGGCGTCGAGCTGGTGATCTACACCGCAAGCCTCCCAACAAGCGAAGCGAATGGCCAATCCTGCCTCGAAACAGCCGTATGGATCCCTTTGGATGGACCGATGGGATTTCGGGAATCCATTCTCGAGATCGGAAAAGATGCGCCGCCGCAAGAAGCTGAGCTCGTGCAGCCTGCTACGCCGCCAAAAAAGAAAGAAGACAAGTTCAATATTCACTAAAACCCCGGTCGAGCGCTTGCTCCCGGGGTTTTTCTATACGATGAGTTTTTTGATGAGCCACCAATAGATCGACATGACGGGGTTGCCGACATATTCGAGCGCCGGGCTTTTCATGCTGTCGACTTGAAACAAAATCTCGGCAACGAACAAACGCGTAAGCCCGCGGTCATTCACTTTGCGTAGCGCTTGAATCTCGCGACGGCGTTTGCCTATCCAGTGCCAATAGTTTTTTGAAACCAGTTCTTTATATACCTTGATTTTTTCTTCAGACCAACCGCGCAAAAGCGAAAACACAAAGAGTGCTAACTCCATCGCGATCAATAACGGTGCGATAAGCGCGATGGTCCATGGACGCAAATACATGAAAAGCATCGCATAACGGTTGCGCTCCATCCAAAAAAACTTGGTGATGGATTTTGAAAATTCGTACCAGTGATAGATGACAGATTCAGGCACGGCCACGACTTTTTTGCCACGAATGCGCATCATGAACGAGGCGTCGGTATCTTCGTGGTACATGAAGAACGCTTCATCAAATAGCTTGCGCCCTTCAAGGTCGGCCACGCGTACCATCATGCCGGCGCCAGATGCATAGGCGATTTCAAGACCTGGGTTGGTCTCACGTTCTTTGGCATAAAAAGTCTCCGCCTGTTCTTTGGTCCACTTGTATCCGCGCGAATACCCGAAGCCCAAAAAGTGGTAGGCATTGCCGACTGAATTTACCAAGCCGCGTTCTTCGCCAAGCATGATGAGCGATTGTGCGATGCCGATGGTTTTGTCAGCCTCCATCTTGGCGACCATCGGTTCTAAAAAACCAGGTGCAACCTCGGCGTCTTCGTTCAACAAGTAGACATAATCGCAGCCGAGTTCTTTGGCTTTGGCGAGGGCGAGGTTATTGTTTTCGGCAAAGCCAAGCTGTTCATCCGAGCGGTTCAGGTAGGTGATGCGGGGCAGGCTTTTGCCCGACTCCGGCATCCACTCTTTTTCAAACCATGGCCATACCGGCTCGCGACCACCCTTTGATTCAATGCAAATCAATTCAACCCGATCTTTTGGATAGGTCATGGCCTGCAACGACTTCATGGCATTTGGAATATCACGCTCCCACTTCGCCATCGGAAAGGTCAGATAGAGAATGCCGATTCTTGGTTGGCTCATAGATAGGCAAGGCAAAACAACACGGTTCTCGCGAACTCATAACGAACGGTGAGTAACTTGTCCTTCAGCGAGATTTCATGCCAATGCATTTGGTAGATACGCCATTGGTTGCGATAAGCAGCCAGGCGAAGATGCTTTGGCCGTTTGCGTTCGGCGATGATGCGACCCAAGATACCCTTGGGCTCGGCGCGGATGGCGCGCACATGGTAGGCTCGCGCATCGCTCACGCATACCGCTTTCATCCCCTTTTGGTGCAAACGAAAGGCCAGCTCGACATCTTCTTTGTACATGAAGAAACGCGGATCATAGAGATTGCCGTCCTCGCGAACTATGTCTACCGAAGCGCGTCGATAGAGCGCGACAGCGCCAGAAACACCCCACACCTCGATACCGGCATGGTTGCGCACACCCGTGATCAATCGACGCGAATCACGCACCATTCCCAAACACACATAATCCAAGCCCACCGTATCGATCTCATCGGTCGGCTTATCGTGCCAACGCAAGACGAGCGGCGTCGCCGAAGCGATCGCCGTATCCGCTTCAACCGTCATCATCATTTTTTGCAAACAATCTGCTTCGAGATAAGCGTCTTGATTTAAGACGAAGACGAACGGCGACGTCGTCATGCGGTAGAGCTCATTATGTGCGCCAAAACCCAAATTTTTTTCGCCTACGATCAGGCGATGCGGGCGTGTGAAATTTGCCAAGTGGACTTGCACGCGCGCCAACTCAGCAGCATCAACGGAGTTTTCATAAAAAAGCACTTCAACATCTTGAAACGTCTGCGCCTCAAGCGAACGCAAAAGCGCGTGCAGATACCGGCTGCCGTGATAAAGCGCGATTTGAACGACGAGTTTGCTCATAGGGGCATTTTGCCAAAGTGGGCAAAAACCTTGGTCAAAAGAAATGAGACAGCGGCCGCTTTTTTGATGATGGCCACCTGCCATTGCGGATGCCACTTATCAAAATAAGCAATCATCGATGCAGAAAAAACCTTATTCTTCCAAACGCTTTCGCGTTGCGCGAAGCTCGGACTCAACAAGTGGTCATAAGCGATGATTGAGGGCTCATAGCGCACGCGCAAACCGCTTGCCTTTGCCGAACGGCAATAGTCGACTTCTTCAAACCACAAATAATACCGTTCATCGAGCATGCCGAGCTTGCGCTTCGCCGAATCGCTGATCGCAAAATACGAACCGCGAATCGAATCGCAGTCTTGCGCCTTATCCAAATCGAGTCCGCGCCCAAGGTAATGCGCGACGGTAAAAGGTAAGACCTTAGCAACCTTCAACAAGACGGCAAGCTGGTTCAATATCGACGGAAAACGCCTCAATTGCGCCACCGGCTTGTCGTCGGCCATCAAAAGTTTTGCTCCCAGTACGCCGATGGTTGCATCTGCATCAAGCACGTCGACGGTTTTTTGCAACGCGTCTGCACTTACCAACATGTCCGGATTCAGTAACAAGATATGGCGACCGCGTGCGCGCTCCCAAGCTTGGTTATTGGCTTTGGCAAAACCCATATTTTGGCCATTGGCGATCACCTGAGCCCAGGCAAATTGTTCGCTGACCATCTCTGCCGAACCGTCAGAGGAGGCGTTATCGACCACAAACCACTCAGCCTTGATGGTACCCTCTGAAAACGAAAGGGATTCACCCAAGATCTCGAGCTGCGGCGCGGAGTTCCACGAAACCGTAATAACCGTGAGGTCGACCGCCCCCGGCTCGTCGGCGTTAAGCCATTGTATTTTATTGTTTTTAGGCACCGATTCTTGCATACGAATTGCTATGACAGTACACGTTTGCTAGCGTTTAGGCCATGTCCCGCCTTCTTGTCACCGGCGGCGCTGGTTTTATCGGCGCCAACTTTGTTCGTTACTGGCTCTCGCAACACCCTAACGACCGCGTTCGTGTTTTGGATGCGTTAACCTATGCCGGTAACCGCCACAATCTTGATGGGCTTGATATTGAATTCGTCCATGGCGATATTCGTGATGCTGCCACCGTTGTCAAAGCCTTTGATGATATCGACATCGTCGTTCACTTTGCCGCTGAATCGCATGTGGACCGCTCGATCACGGGCAGCCTGCCATTCGTCCAAACCAATGTTATTGGCACCTTGACCTTGCTCGAAGAAACAAAGAAACGTGGCTCGCAAATCAAACGCTTTCACCATGTCTCAACCGACGAAGTCTTTGGCGCCCTTGAACTTGGCAGCGAAGAGAAATTCAGTGAAGCCACGCCTTATGATCCGCGCAGCCCTTATAGCGCCTCAAAAGCCGGCTCAGACCATCTTGTACGTGCCTACTACCACACCCATCACCTGCCTGTAACGATCAGTAATTGTTCAAACAACTACGGCCCTTATCATTTTCCCGAAAAACTCATCCCGCTCATGATTTTGAATGCGATGCGTGATTTACCACTCCCCGTGTACGGCGATGGCCTGAATGTTCGTGATTGGATCCATGTAGAAGACCATTGCCGAGGCATTGAAGCCGTCTTGCTTAAGGGCAACGTCGGCGAGACTTACTGTTTAGGTGGCAATGCCGAACGGCCGAATATCGAGGTCGTAAAACTCGTATTAAAGTACCTAAACAAACCTGAGTCCCTCATCTCATACGTCGAAGATCGTAAAGGCCACGACCGCCGCTACGCCATCGATTCAAGCAAGGCAAAGAAGGAGCTCGGCTGGGAGCCTCAGAAGACCTTTGAGCAAGGCTTGCAAGAAACGGTCCAATGGTATCTCGATCACCAAGACTGGTGGTCACCGCTCTTGACAAAAACCTCGTAATTACGAGGTTTTCTTGGTAAGAAGTGGCTATCATATGAAGATTCTTGTCGTCGGTGCCAATGGCTTTGTTGCCAAGCGCTTTCTCGAAACCTATCCAAGTGAAACGCTCGCGTTTAGCGAGCGCGTCACCGATAAGGCATCGTTTTTAAAAGCGCTCGACGAACATCGTCCTGATGCCGTGATCAACGCCGCAGGACGCACGGGTCGCCCGAATGTCGATTGGTGCGAAGACCATCAAATTGAAACCTGAAGGCAACGTACAATTGCCGCTAACGCACTCGCCAGCGCCTGCCAAGAACGCGGCATCTATCTTTTGCATCTTGCTTCTGGTTGTATTTTTATGGCGCATCCCCTGACCCGCGTGGCTGGAGGGAGGATGACTTCGCCAACCGTCGGCCTTCTACTCGCGTACCAAATACGCGGCCGACCTGATCTTGTCGAAAATGCCTAATGTCGGCATCGCTCGCGCATGCCGATCGACAACCGTCAAGTAACGCAACCTTATCGACAAGCTCGCCGCTTACAAACGGTCGACCGACGTCGAAAACAGCGCCACCGTCATCGACGACCTTGTACGTGCCATGTACGAACTTTGCGTCCAAACGCGGCCAGGCGTCTTTCATGTCGTGAATCCAGGCAACTTGCGTCATCGCGACGTTCTCAACCTCTGCCGTGAACTTGTCGGCCTTGACCATTCAAACCGAATGGATCACCGCTGAAGACCTGGTTGCCAAAGGCCTCGCCACTAAGGCGCGCTCAAACTGCATCTTGCAATCGACGCGTTGCAAGAACTCGGCATCACCATGCGCCCGATCGATATCGCCTGCGTGACACCATGATGAAGTACGCCGTTTACAGCTCATACAGCAACCACAAGCGCAAAATACCACTTCGTTCTTGCGTGAAAGCTGGCTAACCCAACCGCCAACCATGCACAACCACCTAAGATGAAAGGCGCTATCATGGCCGGTGGCCGCATTCCCGCTTGGCTTCCGCTGACGAATGTCACGAACAAACACCTCCTGCCGATCAATAACAAGCAAATGGTGCTCTATCCCCTGCGAACGCTGTTGGATGCGGCATCCGGCATCATCATCATCGTGACCGGCCCGGCAGACTATGCCGGCCACTTCATGAACTTGCTTGGATCGGGCAAAAATTATGGTGCAATATCACCTCGCATCAAGATGAATCCGGCGGCATCGCTCAAGCGCTCTCGCTCTGCGAAGAGTTCGTGGGCGATGACCATGTGACCGTCATTCTCGGCGACAATATCTTTGAAGACAATTTTCACGCGCCCATCTCGAGCTTTCAAGGCGGTGCCATGGGCTTCTACAAACCCGTCCATGACCCGCAACGCTTTGGCGTCATGGAGATCGATTCAACGGGACGCGTGCTCACCATTGAAGAGAAGCCGCAGCAACCCCGCTCAAACTTCGCGCAAGTCGGCCTCTACGTGTATGATAAGCGGGTCTTCGACATCATCAAAACCCTCAAACCATCGGGCCGCGGTGAACTTGAAATAACCGACGTCAATAATGCGTATTTGCAGAGAGGAGAACTCTCGGCACGCCCGGTTCGCGGTTTTTGGACGGATGCCGGAACGTTCGACAGCCTCAAAAAGGCGTCAGACTTTGCCGCAGAACGCGGACTCTAACCATGAAACACTATCTCGTACTCGGCGGCGGATTCGCCGGCCTCTCAGCCATTCGCGAACTGCGCAAGCAGCCGGATACGCATATCACGCTCGTCGACTCCGGCGAGCGCTTTGTGTTCACGCCTTGGCTTATCGACGCTTTAGCCGGCGAGCGCGCACCCCTCGATATCTCTGAAGACCTTGAAGCATTGACCGAGCGTTTAGGCGTCACCTTTGTTCGAGGTACCGTCACCGGCCTCAATCGCGACCAGCGCCACGCCATCATCCAGCTTGCCAAAGGCGGCGTGCAAGAACTGGCTTTTGATGAAGTCATTCTCTCTTTGGGCGCCAAAACCTGCTATTACGGCATTCCTGGCGCCACGACGCATGCGCTGCCACTCAAGACACTCAACGACATTGAGCGCATCCATGAACATGTGCGCGCGATGGTCAAAAAGGCCCTCTCAGCATCAGACACCCGTACCAAGCAAGAACTCTTGAGCTTTGTCGTTGTCGGCGCAGGTCCGACCGGCGTTGAAAGTGCCTTTGCCCTAAAAACATTCGTCGAATCCACGCTCGGCGACCAGTGGTGCCGCGTGGCGCCATATGCGCATTTTTATGTCGTGCAGGGCGCACCGACTATTTTACCCGGCTTCAATAGCCGCGCGATCAATCTCGCCACCGATGAGATGCGCCAACAGGGCATTGAGCTTACCTTGGGTGAACCTGTTGAAAAACTCGAAGAAAACACTCTCTTTACCACGCGCGGTACCACCATTCATGCCGCCACCATTTTGTGGTGTGCGGGCGTCGAACCAAACTTTATCAACGTCCAACCCGAACTGCCTAAAGAACGCGGCGGCTGGATCAGCCAGAACGATTTGATGCTCGATGAATGCATTGTGGGTGCCGGCGACAATATCCGCGTCATGCTTGGCACGGCACCAGCGCCAAAAACTGCCCAAATCGCCATGCCGATGGGCAAGGCTGCCGCGCATCGCATCATGACCAAACAAAAGAAACCATTCACCTATATCAATAAAGGCGCCGTGCTCACACTCGGCAAAACTGGCCTCTTTGACCTTGGTTTTCTCAAAATGAAAACACCGCTCGCCCGTTGGGTCCGCGGTGTTCTCTACCGTATCCGATTTAACCAGTTGGTTAGAGGTTAAACTTGTTGCGCAATGGGCCAACGCCTGGGATCTCCCAGAATTCGCCCTGAAGGCACTTGATGAGCGCGATGATGTCGAGCACGAAGAGTGCAACGGCCAATATCCAGCCAATGACCGGGATCCAGAAAATGAACGAACCGATCAAGCCGGCAATGAAGACCATAAGGCCTTGCTTTGCATGCTCATAGGCATACTTTGAATCCTTCTTAAGGATGAGCGGGACAAAAACCAAGATACCGACATACGAGAGCGCTGCAACGAGCTTATTTTCTTCGATGTCTTTGGCATCAAAACCGCCTGCTGGCATAGCCATTTTTGGCTCTTCATGAGGAGCCTGGTGTGGCGCTTCGGAGGACTGGCCCATTTGGGAGCCTTGGTTCTCTGGAGTTGGGTTGGTGTTTTCCATATGCCTATAGCTTTACTGAATTATGGGGTTTTGGCAACTCAAAAACCCATTTCATTACTAACTTCGCTATACACAGCCCAAATGACGAACAGCGCCATGCCCGGCCAATAGCTCCAGAGATAGTGGTCTAACAGCAATAACGGCATGAGAGCGATCAATAGGCGTTTGTCCTGCATCCTTTTTATCCAAAAGACCATCGCCACCAAAAGCCATATAACACCCCATAAACCCGTCTCAAGCAGAATCATGACCGGGACGGTATGCGGGAGAAGCGGCTCGAGTTTCTGTTGGACGAGGACCGGCAATAAACCGCCTTGGCCTGTGCCAAAGAATGGTGCATGCCTAAATGCTGCGGGCACTTGTTGAAGCGCGACCAGACGTTCATTTACGGATTTCTCTTCAACGGCGCCCCCAACAGACACCGGACGAACGAGAAACGGAAACGCCATAAGCGTAAGCAAAAAAGGCACAAGCACCGCCAACCAGAGACGGCGAGATCCCTCGACTCCCTTCGCTAACGCTCCGGTTGCTCGGGATGACAAAAGAAGACCTAGCGCCAGCGCGAGCCAAGCTGAACGCGACGCACTAAAGGCCAACGCCATCGAAAGCAAAGGCATTATTGTTAACAAGAATTTTTTAACCCGGTCTGAATATGAGGTCCATGCAAATGCCACCCACAGCAAAGACATCGCGAGATACCCGCCAAAGATATTTGGATGCGGGAATCCGCCATAAGCGCGCAAATAACGGATGCCCTGGCTCGCGATCACCGCCGTGCCTTTGATGTTCGGATCAAGCGAAGGCAAACCGAGCCACTTATTTGCCCATCCCCATTGAAAGGCGAATTGTCCCATCCCCAATAACGCTTGCGGTACCAATGAAACAGCAAACCACAAAGCCACCTCTTGAGCCGCAATCTCTTCACGCTTGATCACCCAGACGAGCAGACAAGCAAAGATCGCCGAGATCAACCAAGCGATACTCGCACGAGGCTCGGAGGAAAACATTGCCGGAACCAATACACCAATAACAACGACAGCTTCAAACCATTTAGGTCGACGCCATACCGGCCGTTTTTGCCACAACGAAACAAGAATAAACGCGAGCAATACCAACCATGAAGCATAGATCGAGAGTCTCCCCTGCTCCCACGGATATCCCGCAACCATGCCCGCATCACTAAACCAGCGCGTCTGCCAAGGCAAAACGAGCATCAAAAAAATGAACAACGTGCGCTTAAACGTCATACGTTTTGCAAAGGGTCAGATACCGGTTGCGATATTCGGCGCGACGGTCATCGGTGTGAAATTTGAGCACATGGTCATTGGCGATGACATCGGTACCTTTATTCAAGCGGGCGCGGATACCGGCGGCAAACCTCCATTCTGACAAGGCACGAGACCATTTCTCAAACCAAACAACTGTCGGTAAACGAAAACGAGGTACCGGCATCGTACCAAGAGGCAGCCATGAAGACGCGAGCGGATAATAGGTACGCAAAACGACATTGCTTTGCCAGAGCTTTTCACTAATACCATCATCAAAGAGCGGTAATAAAAACAAAAACCAATGGCGCAAATAGACATCATTCTCAATGGCAAGCGGAGCCAAATCAAGCGCCTGCTCATCAACAAAAAAAGTGAGGCAAATCGGATCACGCTTGGCACCTTCAACACGCCAATGCCGCAACATGAGATAAAGCGTTGCCAAAAAACGCGTTTGCCAAACCGTATTTTTTTTACAAACGATGAAAAAATCAATGTCGCTCTCTTCGCTTGCATGAGCGAGTGCCAAGGTATTGCAGACAAAGGCGGCCTTCACCCCACTCAAGCGAGCCAAAAAACGGGCAAACGCCTTGGCGCGATGGATCTTACGAGGAAATAATGCTTCGCGTTCACGATGTTCGGCAATGAGTGAATCCGAGCCGGCAAACACATAACGACCCTTGGCATACACGAGCACCCCTTCTGCCACCAAGGTGTCGATAGCGAGTTCAGCGTCCTCAACCAAAACTCCACAATCCTCGGTCTCGGCATGCGACACCAATTCAAAACGCGTCGCAGGATATGCCAAGGCAGCAAAAAAACACTGCGCCCTTAAGATCGCCGCGCGAGCTTGGTTCATAGTTAGGACTCAACCACCGAACCGCCAAAGGCATTCAAGATATTGCCTACCATATCAGGAGCGCCGCCCGATACTGCTGCGGTTTCGGCAGCAACGACGCCCTCAACCATGATTTGGTCATTCTTTAATGCCTTGCGTGCCGCCTCTTGGATGATGGCGCGGTTTTTACCATCACCAATCAGGCGATCACGGTGAAACGGGTATTGAAACTTGATAATGACGTTATTGCCTTCAACCGAGTACGGTGAAGACGTCTTTAAAATAAAGGGCAGGGAGTGGTTTTTTTCGTCCACGAGACGGATGATCTCTTGCCACTGTGAACGAACGGCGGCGATCGAAACCACTGCGGCTTCAGTTGAAGGCGCGGACTGTTCGATAACAGGTTTTTGCGCCTCGGCGACTGGCATGGACGGCGTTTCGACAACCGCTTTTTGCATAGTCGGTGGCTCGGGCGTTTTTACCGACTCTGGTTTTGGCAACGGCTTCGTCATGGCCGGCATCGGAGGAAACGCGCCACGGTCTTGGACCATGGGTGCCGGTGACAAGAGACTCAAACCAACAAGCTGAACGGCAAAGACCGGGTCCATGCCCATTTTCACGTCACGACGGCGTTCAAACAACGAAAGCGCGAGATTGTGCAATTCACTCGGCGTAAAACAACCGATACACGTCACAAGGGTGCGCTCGGCCCCAGAACCTACGCGGTAACGCTCGGCGGATGCGGCATCAGCCTCAGCGGCAAGCAGGTCTTCGACGCATTGGATCAAGTCATCGAACATCGGCAAAAATGGCACGCCTTCATCAGCGAGCTTTTCTACAAGGATCCAACTGTCATGAAATTGACGTTTACCCCATGAGACAAAAAGTTCGGCGGCTTTTTCTTGCTGGCCGATCGGGATCACGAGACCGACCGTCGCCTCGGTGATATGGGCATCACCCAAGCCGCCGACTTGTCCCAAGAGCGTTTCGGCATCGCGTAAACAGCCATCGGCTTTTTTGATCAAGATGCGCAAAGCGCCATCGTCGATAGTCCAACCCTCGGCTTTGGCGAGATCGAGCAAACGGGCACGCATGTCTTCATCTTTGATGCGGCGAAAGGCAAACTGCTGGCTGCGCGATAAAATCGTCGCTGGCACCTTGTGCCATTCGGTGGTCGCCAAAATGAAAAAGGCGTATTCAGGCGGTTCTTCGAGCGTTTTCAGCAGCGCGTTCCAGGCCGCCGTTGAGAGCATGTGGGCTTCATCCAAAATATAGACCTTGCGATGGCCCGACGTCGGTGCAAAACGCACGTGTTCGATAATTGCCTCACGTACTGCATCAACGCCATTATTGGTAGCAGCATCAAGCTCAATGGTGTCGAAGGTGCGACCGTCTTGGGCCGACTTGCAGTTATCGCATATCGTGCAAGGTTCACCATCTTTTAGGCTGGTACAGTTCAAGGCCTTGGCAAAAATACGCGCCGTGGTCGTTTTGCCCACGCCACGTGGGCCAGAGAACAAAAAGACATGCCCCAAACGCCCGGTAGCAAGCTCTTTGCGGAGGGTCTCGGTAATGTGCTGTTGGCCGGTAACGTCGGCAAAACGCTGGGGTCGGTGAATCTGGCTCAGGGACGGCATAATGCCCTTATGATGACCCCTGCGCAGGGGTCAGTCAAAGCGCTACTCCCACGTGCTTTCGGCCTTTTTCATGACATGCTCGACGGCTGCCCATTTTGATGGAGCGTTCTTTGGCACAAGGATAACCACCTCATCGCCCGGCTTGGCTTTATGAAAAGAAATGGCTGCCGCCAAGACACGGTGGGTATGGCCGTCAGCAAGAACCTTGAAGTCGCTGCTCATATCACCCATGACAAGGGTGCCAATGACGCGGCGGCGTTCAATCGGGCCGCGCTGCTTAAAGACAAAGCGTCCTGAGTCGGTAATGGTTACGCGCATCAAATCGCCTTCGACGAGCTTGGACTTTGACGCGTAGTTCGGCGGCACCGGGTACGGATTACCGTCTTCGCCAATCATGTTCTCACCATCAAAAACACCGTCGATCGATTTTCCTTCAAATGAAATACCGAAGTCCTTTGATTCAGAGAGGAGTTTCTCAACATCAGCTGCCTCGGCACGGCTCTCGAGCAAGCGTTCAAGCGTGTCAATCTGTTCTTTCAGCGAACGGATGACGCGCTGCGCGAGAGCGAGCTTGGTCTCAATAGCAGAAAGAGCTTTTGGCGCATTGAGGTCGGTCCCCTCGTCAAAGACGTCTTGTTCTTTTTCGACTTCGGTCTCGATCTCGATCGGCTCATCATGGTCTGGCAATTGAAATGGCGTTGGCATAGTTTTTGGATTTTAGGTATTAAGATTTCTGTTATTTTATCACACCAAGGCATCTTCGCCGGCAAACATGGTCATTTCACGGCGCTGCGCGATCTCGGCTTCGATCAAGGCGCGCTTGCGGCCAAACTTATAGCGCGAGAGCTCTTTGATCATGCTGGCGAGGTCATGCGTTTTAGGGCGGCGGGCACGAATAGGTTGAAAGTTAAACGGCTTTGACGCCTGGTTATCGATCAAGATCTTGGCATTAAAGGTAAAGGCCTCAACATTCACCAAGTCATACTCGCTGAAGGTCGGTGCGAATTCTTTGGCCAAGAACTCGGCATCTTCGACGCCGACGCGGTTAACGAACATCGAGCCCACGTTACCAAAGATGGCATCACGAATGGCATTGTCGCCGCCCTTGCCCTCGAGTTGGCCGATGAATTGGTGGGCAATGATGAGATCAAGGCCGTATTTACGGGCTTCTGAGAGAATGGCCGAGATAGAATCTGTTAAGAAGTTTTGGAACTCATCAATGTAAAGGTAGAAGTCTTTGCGATCTTTTGCCTCCATGTCGGCACGGGCCAAAGCCGCCATCAAAATCTTGCCGACGAGCACCATGCCGATGAGATAGGCGTTCAAATCGCCAATCTTGCCCTTTGAAAGCTTGAGCAGCAAAATCTTCTGCCCGTCCATCACGTCGCGCACATTAAAGGCGCTCTTCTGCTGGCCGATAATCGGCCTCATGTAGTCGTTATAAATGAACGGCGTGAGCTTGGACGTGATATACGGCACCATGTTTGCCAATGAGGCTTCGCCACCTGCTTTGAGCGCTTCTTTGGTCCAGAAGTCTTTAACGTCTTGTGACTTGCACTTCGACAATTTGTAATTACGGTAATCTTCGTCAGCCAATACCTTAGGGATCTCCATCAGGGTCGAGCCAGACTCAGGATCCTCCATCAACAACAAGATGGCATTGCGCATATACAACTCAAACATCGGGCCACCCGTAGATTTGAGATCGTAGAGCTTGTCAAAGATCTTCAACATCTCATTGATCACGAAGGTCTTTTGCTCCGGCTTCGCTGGATCAAACTCCAACATGTTCAGGCCCATCGGGCGCTCAAAGTCAGCCGGGTCAAAGAAGATCACGTCTTCAGCGCGCTCTTTTGGCACGAACTCGAGGGCATCGTCGGCAAAATCACCGTGCGGATCAATGACACAAACACCACGGCCTTCTTCAATATCTTGCTGGACCATGGCCTTCATCATCTCGGTTTTACCCGAACCGGATTTACCGATGATATACATGTGGCGGCGGCGGTCTTCTTGCTTAACGCGCACGTCATAACGGTGGCCGCGATAATCTGAAGTACCGAGCAAAATACCGGTCTCTGGCAGGTTTGATGGTGGTAATGCCTTGCGTGACAAAAGCCAATTGATTTTTGGCGTCTCGGTGGTCGGTAACGGCAAATGAAATACCGTGGCCATTTCTTCTGAATTCATCACCATTCTGAAATTCTCATCAAATGAACGGTAAATAAAATCACGGATCACGCGCTGCTGGCGGCTTGGCATTTGGTGCTTAAAGCCGTTGCCGTATTCATAAATATTAAATTGGCCGTATGAACCGAGAATGTCATTCAAATAACGCTGGGCAATCTCAGGCGTGCGCGCCGAGACAACAATGCGCACATTTACGTCGAGACCGGCTTTTGACGCCTTTTCTTCGAGGCCTTTGGCCATCTCTTGTTCGAATGCCGACAAGCCCTGGGGTTCTTTTGGTTTATCGTCTTTTTTGCCCGATGAAGCCGCCTTGCCGATCTCGCTGCCGATCGAAGACATGAGCCCCTTGCTTTGCAGGTCCTTCATCTTTTTACCGCCCTGCAAGCCACGGGCGATGCGCAACCCCTCAGAACGCCACCATTTTGGCGCACTGCGTACCACGTATTGGATGGCGGCTCCGTCGGCGTCTTCGATTTTTGAAAGCGAGTTAGTGAGGCCGTTCATTGAATCCGACTCAAGCTTGCGATAGGTTTTGATCGGAAAGTAGTTCTCACGGCGAAAGGCGAGATAGCTCCCCAAAATCACGCCGGTTGGAGTAAAGATATTGTAATCAGGCACTTCTTCGACCTGGGCATTCGGGTACTGGGCCAGGATTTGTTGTTCGACAAAGGTCGCCTGCTTTTCTGGTACCGTCACATAAAACGAGATCTTGCTGCGGTGTGAAACGATTTCAAACGAGAACACGTCGTCACGGCCGTAGAACCATGACTTAAAACCCTTTTGTGCCTTGAGTGCACCGACGGTGGCAAAGACGGTCTCCATCGCGCCGATGGATTCTTGGATCTGCGACTGCGAGGCGCTTTGCTTGGCATCATCTGCTGTCAGGTTTTTTGGGACACGTACCATGAGGACCTTGGTCTTAAAGGCGCTCTCAGCCGCCTTGCTGCCACGCAAAAACAACCGGGCAACATTAAGCGCTATCGCGACGAATACCGCCAAACCCACAAGACCCGCCACCAACCACACGATCGGATTCGATACTAATGTGTTGATATCAAAAACCTGCAAAGCCGAAGACCCAGCCCCGATATCAGTCGGGGTCTCAACGGTGATTTGCAACAAAGGAAGAAAGAACATGGTTTTGTTTTTAGAGTTTTGGCTCGGAGTCCTCGCGACGCACGCGATCAAGCTCGAGAATGCGGTCGGTTTTGATTTTGATCTCTTGCTCAAGAAAGAATTTATTGACGCCCGGGATGGTCAGTAACCATTCTTTTAGCAGGCGAAACACTTCTTTGGTCTTGATATGCATGCTACGCACCATGCCGGCGATGATCGCCGTCACGTCGCGGCCCTTTTTTAAGAAGCGTTCGCGAGCCGAAGGCTCCATAGTCTCAACAAAAGCCCCGAGGCCGTCTTCAACAATTTTTTCGACTTCTTCGTAGACGCCGTCTTTAACGACCTCTATCTGGGCCGCATTGGCTTTACCGCGCTTGGCCTTTGCGCCCCCCGCCGCAGCTACGCCAGCCGTCTCGGCGGCGTGTTCAGCCATGGCTGGTTCTTGCTCGTGGCTTTGCTCTAAAAAGTTATCTTGGTCGAGCTCTTTAAGTGCCGCAAGGTCGGCTTGGCCCGGCGTTAAGGTCTCGCCAGGTTCGACTGAATAATTTTGCTCAACGGGTGGCGTATACACCGGTTCGGTACCAAAAACAGGTGCCGGTTCAGCCTGCACCGGTTCTGGCGCTTGGTATTCGGGCGCTACCGGCTCACTTGCCGTGCTTGAACCGCCCTCAAACCCGTCCAAAAATCCTCCGTCTGACATGGCCCGATTATACCACGACAACCAAAAACCCGCCGAGGCGGGTTTTACATGGTTAACAGAGTGATACATGATCGGCTCAATCCGTCTTATTTTCCTTCAGTAACCGATGCCAATCGTTGGAAAGATGGTTCAGACTTAGGTCTAGCTTATTTCTTGTGATTAATAAGTAGTAACTATCCGCTAAGTCTCTAATTTTATCTATCGCTTTATCAAGATCATCAAAATTCGGAAATTTTTTCAACTTAGACTCTTTTGAACTGTGTGCCACTACGTTATTTCGATATTTTCTTATCAAATCGGTATAACTACGAAGCTCCGTTGCATCACGTCTTACCCGCTCCATATCAAGAAATCCATTCTTGCTAAAAAAGAAGTTTCTGAGATCTTTATTGGGTGCATAACCTACACCAACCTCCTTCACACCATTCGTACCGGTCTGGAATTCACTCTTTTGCCTCTCAATAGTGTAACCACCTCCAGCATAGGTAAAAGAACGTAAAAAACCTTTGACGGGTACTTCTTCCGAAGTGAAGTGATCGGCGTAACACAAAACATCTTTAATCAAATTGATTAAACTAAGAACCCTACTATCTTCATCAATCATCCTCCCAACAGCGACCACCATGGATGCAACGTATCCGTATGTGAGCGCATGGGCAAGATCGCTAATATCGATACTACTATCAAAGTTTATTTTTTCTCTAAGTTCTTTAAGTACTTTTCGAGTCTCGATGAGCGGTAAAATCTCCCCAAGCATGATCTGTTCAATCTCATCTTTCAAACGACTTATTTCACTACTTATCTCAACAGGTTGCATAACTACCCCCTCTTTTCGAGCTTAAATACGCTTCCGTTAAAATTACCATCGATCACATTCCAACCTTCTCCTTCAATCTCTTTACGGAGTAAGTCTGCTTCTGCGTAGTCTTTAGCTATTTTTGCCACATGTCTTTTCTTCGCAAGCTCGAAGACATGTTTTGGTGCAATTACTGCTGGAATGTCCATGCTTTTCTCTAAATCAAGACCTAGAACCTCATCCATTACCAACACGGTTGCACCTTTATCCTGAGCTAATAGATCAGAATTAAAGACTTGATGAAGGACTGCAAGCGCCTTGGATGTATTCAAATCTTCAGAGAGGGCTGTCTTGAACTTTTCTAGAAATCCTAGATCTGGAATTCCGTCTTTTTTCAAAAAACTTACTTCACGACGAATATTTTTTAATGAGTTTTGAGCCATTTCCATCGCAGTCCAACTAAAATTTTGTTTTTGACGATAATTAGCCCCCAAGAAAAAGAGACGCAAAGCCAAAGGCTCGAAACCACGTTCAACAATCTCAGGCAAGACATACAGATTACCAAGCGATTTGGACATCTTCTGGTTATCCATCAACAAGAATTCGCCGTGCATCCAGTAGTTGGCGAGAGGCTCATGATAAGCGGCTTCGCTTTGGGCGATTTCGTTTTCGTGGTGGACGGCAATATGGTCGACGCCTCCGCAATGGATGTCGAATGGCTGACCGAGATAGGCACGCGCCATCGCCGAACACTCAATATGCCAACCCGGAAAGCCAACACCCCAAGGACTCTCCCACTCCATATGACGTTTATGGCCGACTGGCGAGAACTTCCACAACGCAAAGTCAGCTGGATGGCGTTTTTCTTCGTTTTCTTCGACGCGTGCGCCAGCAAGTTTGTCGGCAAGTGATTGGCCAGAGAGCTCACCATATTTTTGAAACTTCGCGACATCAAAATAGACACCGTCACTCGTCGTATAGGTGTAGCCCTGTTTCTCGAGCAATTGCACCATCTCGATTTGTTCTTTGATATGCGCGGTGGCTCGTGGCATCTCGTCGGGCGGCAAGATATTCATCTTGGCCGTGTCTTCGACGAACATCGCTTCATAGTCTTTGGCGATGTCCCAAGCCGTGCGGCCGAGGCGAGCCGCCGTGCTCTCAACCTTGTCTTCACCGGCATCACCGTCGCCCACCAAGTGACCGACATCGGTGATATTCATCACATGCTTCACCTTGAATCCGAGCATGGTGAGGGAGCGCTTCAAGACGTCCTCAAACACGTACATGCGCAAATTACCCACGTGGGCGCGGCCATAAACTGTCGGACCACAGGTATACAAACCAACCTCCCCCGCCTTGATGGGGGTAAAATCCTGCTCGCTATGAGTCAGGGTATTGTAGATGCGCAACATGGCCGTACCTTACCCAAAAGGCTGGGGTTAGTCCAAATCCATCACGTCGCCACCGCCAGAACGGCCGAGAATCGCCAAAAAGACGAGCGGAGCCAAAAGCCAAAACGAACGCCCTACCTCGTCGGTAAAGGTTTGGAGGGTCACGAAAGAAAGCGACTTCAGCATGTCGGGCGGGATCAAATACAAGGCGATGCTTAAAAACAAACCGATTTGCATGGTGCTAAATAACAACGTCTCCCACCAAGCGCCACGACTATTGGCCAAGACCTAAGCAATGCACTACGCCATAAAATCAAAAAGACGATGGCAAAGACGCCAAAGAACCAAAACAAGGTGAGCCATAGGCTTTTGCTGACTCCGAGCGCGAGGTTGATGCGGCCGAGGATGGGCGCATTCGTCACCACGGCCAATGACACATAGGTTGCCAGCAACACCGTGACGGCACGGTCGCGTCCAACCACAAAACCATACACAATGCCCGACAATAAAAGACCGCCGAGCAAAACCATCTCCCAGGTAATTTCAAAACCACTGATCACGATCGCCACGGTTGTCGTCATGGACGCATGATACCAAAACCCTCCCCGATCAGGGAGGGCTTCTTCTTACAATCCTTTCTCTCTCAATTGCTCAAGTAATTGCTTTTGCTCTTTTGTGAGCTTGTCTGGGATATCAGCCTCGATGCGCACAACATGGTCACCGCGGCGGCCAGAGCGGCCCGGTACGCCTTTACCCTGCAAGACCAATTCTTCACCCGAACCCGTGCCGGAGCTGAGCGTATGCGTTTCAGCGCCGTCTACCGTCTCTACTTGGATTTTGCCGCCAAGCGCGAGCGTTGAAATCGGCACGTACATGGTCGAGAAAATCGTTTGACCTTCGCGTTGAAAGTGAGGGTCTTGTTTGACGCGGATGCGGAGGAATAAATCCCCAGCTTGCCCACCATGATCTGGGACTTCGCCTTCGCCCTGCACCTGCAGCACCGCGCCATTCTCAACACCTGCAGGGATACCGAAACCGTCACACTGACATTACGCTTCTCGGCACCATAACCTTTGCAGTGCTTGCAAGGCGTTTTGGTTTTTTGCCTTTGCCGTGACAGGTATTACAGGTCACCACGGTTTGCATGGTGCCAAACATGGTACGCGCCGCCTGGCGCACGCGGCCTTCACCCTTACAGTCGGCACAGGTTTCAAAACTCGTGCCAGGCTCGGCGCCGTCGCCCTTACAGACCGTACACAAGCTCGTGCGGTAAAGGTTGATGGTTTTGGTGACGCCAAAAATCGATTCTTTAAACGTCAGGTCAACTTCGGTTTCAATGTCGCGACCGCGGTTGCGCTTTGAACCGCCACCAAAACCGAACATCTCACCTAAAACATCGAGATCACCAAATTGGTTTGGATCAAAACCGGCACCGCCAAATCAAAGCCGCCGAATCCACCCCAAACCCGCCCGCTCCCCCACCGCCATTTTCAAAGGCAGCTGAACCGAATTGGTCATAGGTCGAGCGCTTCTTTTTGTCTGAGAGGATTTGGTAGGCCTCGTTAATATCTTTAAATTTCGAAGCATCACCGCCTTTGTCGGGGTGATGTTCATGCGCGGCGCGACGAAACGCTTTTTGATTTCGTCCTCACTCGCGCTCTTCGAAACGCCTAAGATGGCGTAGTAATCTTTGGCCATGATTATTCAGCCTTTGGTTCTTCTGGAGCTGGGTTCTCACCTTCTGCTGGAGGAACTTCGGTTTCTGGACGCGTCTGGTAGAGAGCAGCGCCAACTTTTTGTGCTTCGGTAGCGAGTTCATCGGCAGCTTTTTTGATGGCTTCGATATCGTCGCTGTCTTTGAGCGCTTTGAGGGCAGCCATTTTTTCTTCGACGACTTTTTTGTCTTCTTCTTTGGCTTTGTCACCGACGTCTTTCAACATCTTCTCGGTCGTATAGATCATGGTTTCGGCCATGTTCTTGGTTTCGACAGCTTCGCGGCGCTTTTTATCGTCGGCAGCGTGAGCTTCAGCATCTTTTTTCATGCGTTCAACTTCGTCTTTGTCGAGGTTGGTTGAAGCAGTGATAGTGATAGCCTGTTCTTTATTGGTACCTTTGTCTTTGGCCTTTACGTTCAAAATACCGTTGGCATCAATATCGAAGGTCACCTCAATCTGAGGCACGCCACGGGGTGCCGGAGGGATATCAGAGAGCGTGAAGCGGCCGAGGGATTTGTTATCGGCTGCCATATCGCGCTCACCCTGAAGCACATGGATCTCTACCGAAGGCTGGCTGTCAGCCGCCGTCGAGAAGACCTGCGATTTTGAGGTTGGGATGGTCGTATTGCGTTCAATAACCTTGGTCATCACGCCGCCCATGGTTTCAATACCAAGCGAGAGAGGTGCGACGTCGAGCAAGAGCACTTCGCCCTTGATGTCGCCCTGCATATTGCCGGCCTGAATAGCGGCGCCAACGGCAACCACTTCGTCAGGGTTTACCGTTGCGTTTGGTTTTTTGCCAAAGAATTTCTCTACCGTCTGCTGTACGAGCGGCATGCGGGTCATACCACCAACGAGAATAACTTCGTTGATATCAGAGGCCGAGAGACCGGCGTCTGAAAGCGCCTTCTTGCATGGTTCGAGAGACTTATCGACAAGATCACCGACGATTTGCTCAAGCCTTGAACGCGAGAGCTTCACCATCAAGTGCTTTGGCACGCCATTGTCGCTCGTAATGAACGGCTGGTTGATTTCAGTCTCCATCGCGCTTGAAAGCTCGATTTTTGCTTTTTCAGCGGCATCTTTAATGCGCTGCAAAGCGAGATTGTCTTTGCCGAGGTCGATACCTTCAGATTTCTTAAATTCATCCACGATCCATTCGATGATGCGCTGGTCAAAGTCATCACCGCCAAGGTGGGTATCACCATTGGTTGCGCGTACTTCAATCGTATTCTGCTCGGTAGCAGCGTCATAAGCGACTTCAAGAACCGAGACATCAAAGGTACCGCCGCCAAGATCGTAGACAACGATCTTTTCATCTTTCTTGCGGTCAAAGCCATAAGCGAGGGCGGCTGCCGTTGGCTCATTGATAATGCGGCGCACGTTCAAACCGGCGATTTCACCGGCGATCTTGGTTGCTTGGCGCTGTGAATCATCAAAATAGGCAGGCACGGTGATAACGGCTTCGGTGATCTTTTCACCAATGCGGGCTTCAGCATCCGCCTTGAGCTTCTGTAAAACCATGGCCGAGATTTCTTCTGGCGCATAGTCTTTGCCACCCATCGAGATACGAGGCGCATCGTCTTTTTTGCTGACTTTGAACGGGAACCACTTCAAATCACGCTGCACGGCAGCGTCATCATAGCGGCGGCCAATCAAGCGCTTGGCCGAGAAAATGGTGTTTTCTGGGTTTACGACACCTTGGCGTTTTGCCACCTGGCCAACGAGGCGTTCACCGCCCTTGGTGACAGCGACAACTGATGGCGTGGTACGGGCACCTTCGCTGTTTTCAAGCACTTTTGGCTGACCACCTTCAATGACCACCATACAGGAGTTGGTGGTACCGAGATCGATTCCGAGAATTTTGGACATAGGATTCTGTGGGGTAAAACTTAATTTTTCTTCACGTCAATTTTAATGGTTTTGGTTGCTTGTTCGAGTTTTGGGATACTGACCTTGAGCACGCCGTTTTCAAAACTCGCTTCGGCGGTTTCGTGGTTGGCCTGGGCCGGCAAGGCGATTTGGCGAAAGACCACGCCTTGGCGAACTTCTTTGCGGTAATAATTTTTATCTTCAACTTCGGTTTTGCGTTCGGTCGCGCCTTTGATGGTGAGAATGCCGTTTTCAACCGTCACTTCGATTTTGCCCGGGTCTACGCCTGGCACCGGCGTTTCGACCACGATAGATTTATCCGTCTCATACATATCAACCGGTGGCACGATCCCAACACCTTGGGCGGTTTGCAAAGCGCGCATTTCATCGAGTGCCTTGTCCATGCCTTCGAACGGTTCAAAAAATGGTGACCATTTGATGAGTGACATAGTTATTCAGCGATAATGACTTTGGCGGGACGAAGAACTTTGCCGTTCAACATCCAACCCTCTTGAGTAATGCGGATAATCTCGCCCGAGGTTTTACCTTCAGCGGATTCGGTACCAACGGCTTCATGAAGCTGCGGATCAAAAGCCTTGTCAGCAGGGATGAGCTTAAGGCCCGTCGTCTGCATGACATGTTCCCAATTGCTCCACACCGCTTTGACACCGATCAACCAATTGTCCCATTGCTTGCGCTGGTCATCGGTCAGACCTTCGGTTGAAGGCTGGTATTTGAGGACCATGGCGTATTGATCAATGGCCGGCAAAAGCTCTTCAAGTAAACGCTCATTCGCGTATTTGACGAACTCGGCTTTTTGCTGGTCGGTCTCGCGTTTTAAGTTTTGGTAATCCGCCTGGGCACGCTTCCAGCCGGCGAGATACTCTTCTTCTTTTGTCATCTCGACCCCTGTCTCGAGCGGAGTCGAGAGAGACGGCGCAGGAGGATTGGAGAGGTCGGCTTGTTGTTCGTTATTTTGTTCTTCCATAGTTTGTTTTTAGGATAAAGCTTCAATGGCAGCGATGAGATGTGAGAGCGCGTCTTGGTAGTCCATGCGGATTGGACCGAGAATACCGATCAAACCTTGTGGGCTACTCGCGACAATCACACTCGAGGCCGGACCAAACGGACAGTCTTTGCCGATAAACCATTGCGGTTGAGCAAAAGACGTGCGTCGCAGTGAGCCGAGGGTCTGATCAAGATGATCAAGCAACTCGGTCATCGAGACCACGCGTTGCCAGTGGCGAAATTCAGGCTGTGAAAAAAGCTGAGAGAGGCCGGTGTAATAGGTGTCTGCTTCGTGCAGGGCGACGATAGCCGCAAGCCCCAAGCTATCAGCCACTTCGCGGGCGACGAGCTTGATTTTGCGATCGCCTTCGAGTGCGGCTGCCTGCATCAAACGGTCGCGGGTTTTTTTACTGGCTGACTTAGGGGTAATAAAGTTTTCGACATAGAGCCTAAAGCCTTCTTCGGTAGGGATGCGTCCGCCGGAGGTATGGGGCTGCTGCAGCAAACCCGCCTCGTCGAGGGCGGCAAACCAATTGCGTACCGTCGCAGGACTCACCTCTAACCCATGACGTTCAACAAGCGCCTGAGACCCGACGGGTTCGGCGCTGGCAATATATTCTTCGGTCACGAGCTTAAGGAGCTGCAGGAGCTTGGCGTCCATGTATTGAAGTAGCACTCTCAAGTGCTGAGTGCTAATGCAACTATAAGACCTCTGGCTCATGCGGTCAAGAATCCGCCCTTCGCGATCCATGTTACTTGATTATATGCCAGTTCTGTGTTGACCTAGGGTCGTCTCGTACCCAGGGGTTCGGTCATGCAAAACGAAGAGATGCAGTATCTCGAAGCAAGCCAATTCGTCCGATTGGCCGTTCTCCAAGCCTTGGACAAAACCAGACTTGAGGACGATTTCAAAATCGTGACCCATATGGACATTGTCGGCACGCAAGAAGGTGACGACATTCGCAATCGAAGAGTGACGACTTTTCGACCGCTCTATTGTTTTAGCGAGACATGGTCTCGAAATCTCCTGTGTCAGAGAGTGGATGGCCTGTGCCCTACATTCGATGACGATCTCTATATCTTCCCATTCAAGGGGATTGATTACCGTGAAGATATCGAGAAGCTGAATAAGCAACTCGACGGCGCACCGATGTCTTTGCGTCATTACGGAGAACAAGGCTTCTTCGTAATCGGTGAAACTCCGCCACCACCACCGTATACCCGCGAGCGTTCCGTCCTGCATAGAATGCCGATCGTGGTCACACGCGTTGGCTCCGCGCGAGGCGGAAGCTATATCAATCTGGATCCGCCGCTCCTTCAACGATGGCAATCGCTCAAAGTCATCTCACGAACCGAGAGACTTCAAACCATTGTGAACGCCGCCATGAAACCCCATGGCTGTGGTGACAGCGATATCAGAACCTACAATAGCGACTTCGCGATCGCCTTCGGCCGATTGCTCGTAGAAGACATCCAGCTCTATCTCAAAGAGCTGGATGGGAAAATTTCAGGCAAAGTAGCAGCCTAATACTCGAAACCCGCCAAGCGAACTGCTGGCGGGTTTTCTGATTGAGGCAGCGAACCCACCGCCCGCATTTGTTTTTTAGATGGGCACCTCCCTTCTTCGAGGGAGGGCTGACTCTGAGCGATCTCCCTTGAATACAAGGGAGATGCCTAACAATATCTCGGTAGATAGATGCAGGCAGAGGGTTCGCACCTGGGTTGACATTGCATTCTGTTTCATGGAACGGGGTATCTTGCTATGCAATACAAAATCACTGACCGTCGCCTTAAAGCACGTCGACGTGAATTAAGAAAAAATGCCACTAACGAAGAGCGTGAACTTTGGCACTACTTACGTGGACGAAAGTTGGGCGGGTATAAGTTCTTACGTCAATTCAGCATAAACCGTTTTATTATGGACTTCTACTGCGCGCAATATCGTGTTGCTATCGAAATAGACGGCTCACATCACGCTACCAACCAAGGCGCCGCTTATGACGCAGAACGCACTGCAATCCTTTCTGAATTTGGCGTTACGATCATCCGTTTCACCAATGACGACATCAATAAACGTATCGGATACGTCTTAAAAACAATTTCAGAAACACTTATCCTCTGCTCTCCCTCAAAGAAGGGGGATGCCCAACCCTATCTCAGTTAACTAACACGGGCAGAGGGTTCGTACTTCATCGCAATCCCCTTCTGCCCTGTCTTGTTAAATCCGGGCAAATCGAAGGCGAATGAAATAACCTCAATATCTTTGACCGCTTTTTCTTTCAACATTTTTGAGACATCGTGCATGATCGGGTCGAGTCCAAAAATGAAGACCTTGGTCACACCCGTAAAGTCGGCAGTGAACAAATTCTTCCAGTACACCTTGGCTTTTGGATATTTGCGCAAACGCCATTTTGTAATCAGAACGAGTACCGGATTCAATTCATAGCCAACGGCCGTGGCACCGCGTTTGGCGCAGGCAAGCAAGATTTTGCCATCACCCGAGCCCAGGTCGATGATGGTGTCTTTTTCGGTCACGTCCACAAGCGTAAACGCATCATCAATATCGCGCTTGCGTACCGGAAAGTACGGCGCCCCAACACCAACGCCCGCCACATAACGCAAGACCAGATAAAAAAACCAAAGCGCAATAATCAGCTTGAGCCAGGTCCAAAAGTACAGCAGGGCGAGATGGTTCATAGGTTATTCGTAGCGCAAAGCCTCCATCGGACTCAGCTTGGCCGCACGGCGCGCAGGAAAGAAGCCAAAGACGATACCAATGCCCGTCGAAACCGAGAACGCCAGAATGATGGCATCGGTCGGGAAGGCAAATGACCAACCCTGTTGGTAATTCGACAAAGCGGTAATGCCGATAAACGAGAACGATACGCCGAGGACGATACCAATGATGCCGCCAAGCGCCGTTACGACGATGGCTTCAGCCAAAAACTGCTTCAAAACGTCGGCTGGCCTTGCACCAATCGCCTTACGCAAGCCGATTTCAGACGTACGCTCGGTAACCGTGACGTACATGATGTTCATGATGCCGATACCGCCGACCAACAAAGAAATGGCCGCAATCGAACCAAGCAATACTTTCAAGATCAAACCGATTTGGCCGGCATTTTTGGCCGCATCTTCTTGGGCGCCGAGACGAAAATCGTCTTTGGACAAATCATTTTCTGGATTGTCGATGTTATGCGTGTCACGCAAGACCTCGCGAATGCGGTCTTTGGTTTCATTGATCGCGAGATCGGTTTTCATGGCGATAAAATCGACGTTCTTGCGGTTATAGGCATCCATCGCCGTATTCACCGGGATATAAACCTGGTCATCGACATTGGTGAAAAAACGCGTACCGCCCTTCTCCATCACGCCAATTACACGATAGCTGCGTTTGCCGATCTTCACCGTTTTACCGATAGGTTCATTGTTTGCGAACAGGTCCAAGGCTACGGCACGGCCCAATACGATCACGCGGGCATGGCCGTCATTGTCGCTCGCTTCGATAAAGCGCCCGGTCTCAGGACGGTCAGGATAAATATCCAATGAGGCATCGGTAACGCCATTCAGCGATACGCGGCGAGAGCGGCCTTCGAATGTGGCCAAATCAGATTGGACGATAAACGGCTCGACAACCCTGAGCCAGGATTGGCTTTTGAGCTTGTCGATGTCTTTGTCGGTGAGCGACTTCTTCTGTGTCGGGCTCGGAGGTCCGCCGCTTTCGGCACCGCGGCCGTTTTGGGCAAAAATCATGTCCGAGCTGAACGAACTGGCGATTTGGTTTAACAGAAAACGTTCAGCCGCCTGGCCGATCGACAACATCAAAATCACCGACATGATGCCGATCACAAGGCCAAGCATGGTCAAAGCCGTCCTACTTTTGTTGCGAGTAAGACTAGCGAAGGCCATGGGCAAAATATCTCGGATCTTCATATTAGTCGCGTCTTAAGGCCTCAATAGGGCGCAGCTTAGAAGCGCTCTTGGCAGGCGCATAACCAAAGAGAATACCGACACCGGCCGAGACGAAGAAGCCGAGCAAAATACCGTTGGTTGAGACGCCAAAGGTCCAACCCGCCTGCACCGAGGCGATCGCCTTGATCGCCAACCAGGTCACGCCGATGCCCAACAAGACACCGATCATGCCGCCAACCACGGTCAACACAACGGCTTCGGCCAAGAATTGGCCCAAAACATCGCTATCCCTAGCGCCTAGCGCTTTGCGTAACCCGATCTCACGCGTACGCTCGGTGACGCTGACATACATGATGTTCATGATGCCGATACCGCCGACAAGCAACGAGATCGCCGCCACCGAAGACAAGAAAATACTCAAAATATCCGTGATCTGTGAGACGGATTGCACCTGTTCATCCATGGTCTCCATGAAAAAATCGTCGTCATCGCCTTCGCGGATGCGGTGCGTGTCACGCATGAGGTCGGTGACGCGGGCCACGGTCTCGTTTTGTGAAATGCCGTTTGGCTGGACGATGACATAGGTCATGTACTTCATGCCGTAGAGGTCCATCGCTGCCGTCACCGGCATATACACGGATTTATCAAGATCGGTAAAAGCGCGAGAACCCGACTCAACCACCACGCCAATCACGCGAAAGTTTTGGTTATTGATTTTGACCGATTTGCCCACGGCGGTGTCGTCGCCAAAAATGGTTTTTGCCACTTCATAACCGAGCACCACGGACTTGCTGCGGCTCTCGACATACGAATCATCAAAAAAACCGCCTTCTTTAAACTTCATGTCATAAAGCAAGGCTTCATCAGGAAAAGTGCCCGTCACCTGCACGGTCACATCTTCACCTTGGCCGGTCGTCAAATCCGACGTGATCACCAAAGGCAAAACGTATTTGATCCATGTCTGCTCTTTGAGCTTTTTGGCGTCGCCATAGGTGAGCGACTGGGTGGCAAAGGCCTGACTCGGTGAGTTCGCCAAATCTTTATTGCCGTTTTGCAAAAAAATCAGGTCGGTACCCAATGAATTGATTTGGCCCAAAATCGAACGCTGCGCCGCTTCACCGATAGAAAGCACGACGATCACCGAAAGAATACCAATAACGATACCGAGCATGGTGAGCGCGGTACGTCCTTTGTTGCGCGTTAAGCTTTGGTAAGCGCTTTGCAAGAGATCGCGGACTTTCATGGTTTACTTCGAATAATCCGCGCCAATCTGGATGCGGTCTTTGACCTTTTTGTCCTCCACCAATAAACCGTCACGCATCACCAAAATACGCTCAGCATATTGCGCCGTCGTCTGTTCATGGGTCACGAGAATGATGGTGTGGCCATGCTTGATATTGAGTTCAAGCAAGGTATCCATGACGATTTTACCCGACTTCGAATCGAGGTTACCGGTCGGTTCATCGGCAAAAATCACTGACGGCTTGCGCACGAGGGTACGGGCAATCGCGACGCGTTGGCGCTCACCGCCCGACAGCTGGTTTGAGAGATTGTTGGCACGGTGTTCAAGGCCAACGAGCTTAATCGCCTCCATGGCGAGCGCATTGCGGTCTTTGACCGGCACGTCTGAATAGAGCAAGGGCAACTTCACGTTTTCAAGCACGCTGGTCTTTGGCAACAAGTTGAACGCCTGAAAAATAAACCCGACTTTTTCACCACGGATGGCTGCTTGCTCGTTTTCGTCGAGCGTCGAGATTTCTTCGCCGTCGAAGAAGTATTTGCCGGTTGAGAGATTGTCGAGAAAACCCAAGATATGCATGAGGGTTGATTTGCCCGAGCCCGACGGGCCCATGATGGCCACGAACTGGCCTTTTGGCACCTCAAAACTCACACCATGAAGGACGGGCGTTTCAGCTCCGTCATTCACATAGGTCTTGGTGAGATTCTCAACCTTGATCAAGGTTGACATAGTTATTTTTTGGCAGCGCCTTTGTCTTCAAAACGCGAGTCCGCAGGCAGCTTGGCATATTCGTCAGCGGTTGCCTCGCGCAAGATGACGCGGTCGCCATCGGCAAGGCCTTTGATGATTTCACTCTTGCTGTCATCGGCGCGCAAACCCGCTTCAACCGAAACGCTTTGCACGGTTGAACCTTTGATCACGCGCACTTCTTTTTTGCCATCAGCGTCGCGAAGCGAGCGCGAGGGCACGTACAAGACACCCGTGCGGCTGGCCGTGGTGATGGTGAGGTTAGCGGTCATGCCAGGCTTTACGTCTTTGTCGCCAATATCGATGGTGGCATAAACCTTATAGTAGATCGCGTCCTGCACCTTGGTTTGATCAGCGTTTTCACCAACGATTTTGCCGGTGAACTTCACGTTATCGCCGTAGGCATCAAGCGTGATCATGACGGATTGGCCAGGCTCGACGATGGTGATATCGGATTCAGGAACGAGAGCTTCGATGCCATAACCCTCAGTGCTGACCATGCGGATCACGGCAGCATTTTGGTTTACCAATTCACCCGTTGTTGGGACAATATCCGTAATAACACCATCGGCTGGCGCAACGATCTGCGCATCAGCTAAACGCTCTGAAGCTTGGTTATAGGCTGTTTGAGCATCCAAAACCGAAGCACGCAAACCCGCGACATCAACAGCACGAGGACCGGCCTTGCGGGCGTCCAAATTGGCTTGCGCCGAATTCAGGGCAGCCTTTTGGATCAAGACATTGGTCTCAGCGGTCTTCACCTTATTGGTACGGTTGCGGTCGGCGATGGCGAGGTTTGCCTCAGCCTGTTTGAAGGCGGCTTCAAGTTGGGTTTTAGACGTCGTGACCGAATAGGTGGCCGTGCGATAAGACTCAACCGCCGCTGACACTGATGTCAGCTGGGCGCTAACCGCCGAGCGCTGCGCATCCACCGCTGAGCGTTTTGTTGAAAGCAAGGACTCCGTCAGGTAGGCGTTGGTGATCGAGGCATTCAAAACACGCTGTACCGAATCAAGGTAGGCTTGGGTTTTTTCGAGGGCGTCTTGGGTTTTTTCGCCGGTGGCGATGTAGGTGGTCGAAGGGTCAGAATCAACCAAGGCCGTAATCGCAGCTTCAGCCGACTTCATCGCTAATTTGGCAGCGTCGTATTGGTATTTGGCCGTCTCTTTGGCGGTCACGTCTGAGATGCCAAGGACGTTTTCATAATTATCATTGGCAGCCGCATTGTCGACACCGATGATTTCATCACCGGCCGAAAGGCCCGAGCGCATCGCGCCGAGCGAAGACTTCATGGCACTCACGAGGTTTACACGCGCTGAAATAACGGACTGGTCAGCCGTCGCTCCCCCGCTTGAAACATCCGAGGCGGCTTTGTCATAGGCGATTTGCGCGAGACGGTATTCATCCTCAACGCTTTGCTTGGTGAGATCAAGATCGACGAGCGCCTTGTCATAGGATGCCTTGGCCTGGTCTACCGAGGCTTGGGCGACTTCGATGGTTTCTTTGGTTTCACCGGCAAGACGCGCGTTCAAGTTGGCTTGCGAGATCGCTAAAGCCGCACCGGCGCGTTCGGCGCTAAAGCGCAGGTCGCGAGATTCGAGTTCAGCCAAAAGATCGCCACGCTTAACGGTTTGGCCGACTTTGACATTCACGCGGTTCAAAGTACCTGAGCTCTTGAAACCCAAGCTCAAACGCAAATCAGGCTTTACCTCGCCCGTGACTTCGACGGTACGCACGAGATCGCCTTTTTGAGCCTTGGCTGTTTCATAGTACAGCGAATTGCTACCGCCGCGACCAAAGAAAAACCAACCCAAAACAACAACACCGAGAATGATATAGGTCCATTTGTTCTTCAACAGATTCTTCAAGAAATTCATAGGGGTATATTACACGTTTTTCAATGCCGAAGCGACTCGTTCAGAGAGGGTGGCAACCATGGTTTGAAGCTCAGATGCCGGCAATACCAGCAATGGACCATCGCCGTTTTGCATGAGAACCAAACGGTCACCCGGTTTAAACCCGAGCTTCTCACGAATCTCTTTAGGGATCACAATTTGGCCTCGTTCACCCAAAACCGTGGCGTCTACCAGGGCTTCACTTGGGTTAAACGGGCAAATTTGGCCTTTTTTCGTCGACTTCTTCATACGGATAAGTATGAAAAGTATGAATTATTTACGGATTGTTGTCAATACGCTATCTTCACCGGCATGCCTACCCTTCTTGCGGATTTTGACTACGAATTGCCACCTGACCGCATCGCCCAGACCTCGCTGGAGCCGCGCGAAGCCGCCAAGCTTTTGGTGATGGACCGTTTTGAAGGCACGATCGATGACCGCCATGTCGGTGATTTGCCATCATTGTTTAACGAAGGTGACTTGCTCGTCTTTAATGACAGCAAGGTCTTTAAAGCCCGTCTCGAAGGCATGCTTGAGGATGGTACCGAGGCCGAATGCTTTCTCCTTCGTCCGCTTGAAGGCGGATTTTGGGAGGCGCTCATCCAACCGGGTAAAAAACTCAAACCTGAATCACGGATACTTTTTGCCGAAGGTGCCAGCTGCGTCTTAAAAGAAAAGACTGACCAGGGCACAGCCATCGTTGGTTTTGGCATGACGCCCGATCAAGTTTTTGATTTGTCAGACCGCATTGGCACGGTGCCGGTGCCGCCCTATGTCGAAAAGAACGAACGCAACCAAGCCGAATACCAAACCGTCTACGCCAAAGAGCGCGGTTCGGTGGCGGCACCTACAGCTGGTTTTCACTTTACCGAATCATTATTGCAGCAACTTGAAGCCAATGGCGTAAAGAAGGCGTTCGTCACCCTTCATGTCGGCCTCGGCACCTTTAGACCGATTAAAACCGAAACACTTGAAGGGCATGACATGCATGCCGAATGGGGCCGCGTACCCGATGAGACCATCAAACTCATTCGCGAAACCAAGGCTCGTGGCAAAAAAGTCTATGCCGTCGGCACCACGGCCACCCGTGCCCTTGAGTCTTGGGGCAATGAGGGCGGGGCATGGTCAGGTTATACCAATCTTTTTATCACGCCTGGCTACACCTTCAAAACCATCGATGGACTGATGACAAATTTTCATTTGCCAAAATCTACACTTATCGTGCTCGTCTCATCATTTGCCGGACGCGAAAACGTGCTCAAGGCGTATAAGCACGCCATCGAGCACGAGTATCGTTTTTACAGCTTTGGGGATGCGATGTTGGTGCGTTAATTTTGCACGATCCCATTCCCCCTCGCCCGTTCATCTTCAGGTAATGACGCATCCAAAGCAGGGTGCGTTGTTTTGATGGTTTCAAAGGTGCGCGCGTCGGTGGCTTCTACGGTTGATTCACCCAAGAGATACGGCGTAATCCCCTTCATGGCAGCCGTTGGTGTGAATTCGAGTTCGACATTTGCGATACCGTCGATTTGCGCTGGCCATTGGGATAATTTCCAGATAAGTTCACCATTTTCTTCAGTGACTTCGCCGCCGATTGGGAGCGCTGAATTGCCCGTCCAATGCAGGCCCTGAGGCAAAGTGGCTTTTACGATGAGGTCTTTGGCATCATCTGTGCGAGGAGCCAACCTCCATTGCAGCCAGTAGCGGGTTGGTTGGCCGATTTTTGGCGGGAGTGGGCCCACGCCGAGCTGGTCGCCGCTTGTCGCAAAATAACGGATACTCGCTTCAAGCGAAACAGGCGCCGTGATGGCAGCACGCGACCAATCACCAAGCACGGTCTTATCGCCAGCCTTCCAGATTGGAATAACCGACCATTCGTCAGCCAATGTTTTACTATTAAACGGTATAGTGATCGTTTGTTGCCCAGCAAAAACAGCCTGACGTACAAAACCCTGTTCAAAAGCCGGATGGAATACGAGCAATTCGCCCGGCTGCAATGCCGTCACATCGATAGAAAGCGATGAATCATGCGATGATAACCGGTTTACCGTGATTGCACGGGATGCTGCCGCGGCCCAACTCAGCTTTTGGGTGAGTACTGGCGTCGCATGCGCTAGCATACCGACTTCTGCATTCGAAGAAGACGGGGCAAAGAAAACAATGCGACGTTCATTTGATGCCAAACCCGTGAACGCATCGCCGTTAAACCAGTGGCCGTTTGCGGATGTTAATCTTAAGCCCTCGATCGGCATGGTCGTGGAGCTTTCTAGCACGAACGGGATCACGGCATTTGCCGCAAGCTGATCGGTGGCCACGAGCGGACTCAAAGCCACCGCACTCCCCTCGATGGTGCGCGTTTCAGTACCAGCAAGAATCCCCTGATCATAAAACACCCTAAAACGCAGGGCAGCTTCGCCATTTGGTAAATAAAATCTTGCTACGATACGCGACGTCACCGTCTCGCCTTTTTTCAACGTACCCAGATCCACATAGCCGTTTTGATCAATCGTACGATCTGAAGAGAGGATGGTTGTACCGGCAGGCACCTCCCACTGCAAACGTACATTCTGCTGGTTACGGTCACCGCTCCACGTCACGTTCGTCTCGATGGCAGACGGTTCAAGCGAACGAAGGACACCCGCACGCACGCTTAACTTCCATAGCTGCGAATCCGGCGCAGGGCGCAACCAGACATAAAGACCGCCAATGGCAAATGCAACGATGACGGCAACCATTGAGAGATCGAAGGTAAAAGCACGCACAGGATTCGTTACCTTTCCCTCATAACGCGCCGAATACAGCCAACGCAAATAGGACGTGAGCGCGCGTGCCGGCGTCAGTGCCACGGTTGAAGCGTGGGTCGCAAGATCGTTGCGTGGTTTGAGTGTTGGCATACTAGAACGGCGATGACGGGATGAGCAGTTCGGACTTACCGTCATTATCGATGTCGGCGGCCCTGACGGCAACGCCATTGGTTGCCGGTGACGCGCCCAATAACAATTCAGTCAAACGTTTTTGGCCGGCATCAAAGACACGCACGCTCGGTGGCAAACCAGGACCTGAACCGACAAATAATTCAGCTGCACCGTCACCATCACTATCACCTAGAGCGATCATGGCGCCAGCACGCTGGTCGGCAGGATAAGCAAAAAAACTGCCGCGCCAATCTTTGCCATCGGTTTTATAGCTGCGCACATGCGGCCCACCACCAGGGCCTGCAGCCACCACGATCTCGCGCAAACCATCACCATCCCAATCACCAATAGCCAAAGTAGCACCACCGGTAAACTCTTTGCGATAGGCATACCAGGCAAATTTTTCGACGCCGTCTTGTTTGAAGACTTTTACTTGAGCGGGTGCGCCGCCAGCCGGCACGGTCACGATCTCGAGCGCGGCATCGCGGTCGGTTTGGCCAACGGCAAAATTTATTGCACCGCTAAAACCGCGATACGGCGTAAATTCGCGTTTAGTGCCATTGGCAAATTGCATGGTGATTTTGCCCTTGGCGGCATAGACCAGGTCACGCTTGCCATCACGGTCTATATCAATAAGCTCATATGGGGCACCGCCCGGCACGCGAGCGTCGGTCGCAAAAAAACCATTGCGCTTCTTTTTACCCGCGGCATCAAGCACCTGGTAGAACTGACCGTTGGTTACCACGCTGTCATATACCGTCAAACCATCTTCACCGCGCTTCAACAACAAGACTCCATCTTCTGGAGGGATGGTGACCGTACGAACGATCTGGCCATTATTCGTCGCCTTGTCTTGGTTGCCGCTGATACGTTCATATGAACCAGGCAAATTGAGCGTGACGGATTTTTTGGTGGGATTCACCGCCACATAACCGCCCGTATACTCTCGAACCCAAACACCTTGTTTTGATTCTGCGGCTTTTGCCGGAGTGCCAATGGCGGCATCGTATTCGTCATACCACCAAGCGCGGTTATGGTTGGCATCGCCGCCATCAAATGAAAAATAGGCACCGGCAACTAGCGAGGCCGCCAAGCCGTATCGCATCAACCGATAGTCGTTGGGGCGGTCTTGGTTTGAAGTATTGGTATTGACCGAGGTCGTTTTTGGCGATTGGTTTTTTTGGATCACTTGGCGGATCTGTTCAAAAGGCACGGTGAATCCGTAACGGGGGAAATTTTCAAACAGGACCCCATTGGCTTCGTCCGCATAATCCACCGAACTGTTCACAATGACGAGTTTTGAAGGGCCGATGCTTTGCTTCACGTTACGAACGAGAGTGCGCATGCCGCGAGCATAAGACTCATCGACCGTCTTGGCGGCATCCGCCTTGCCGTCATCGTTCACATCGAGGCCGGCACCGAATTTTGACGTGACTTCGTTATAACCGGCGTCCAAAAAGACCCCGTCCCACACGCCCTTACTCATCAGCTCGTCACGAATGAACGGACCGAGAAAGGTATTCCAACGCTTGCCGTTCACGAGTGGCGCTTGGTCAGAGGCATTCATGAGCCAGGCACCCGGCCACCAGCTCACGCGCGAGACACCGGGGCGGCCCAAAAACCATGACTCTTGCACCTGGTCGGCAAGAGCACGGCCCGGCGACCCGGCACCGCCATTAAAGCGCGCTTGGCTGATTTCGCCGGCGCTTACATAGGCAAGTAATTTTATGTTTGGATTCAACCGCTTGATCTGGGCGATACGGTCCGGAAACTGGTAGGTCTGGTCCATGTCTAGCACGACAATGTCCCAACGCGACAGCATGTCGGCATCTTCTTCGGTGATGCGGTATCCCAAAAAGAAATTGATAATCGGCGCCGTACGGCCATCGCTGCGGGCGGCAAAGGACGCCGTCGGCAAAACCCCCGCCATCACCTGCAGGAGGACAATTACCGACAACCAGACCCGCTTCTTCATGTTATGACCTTACTACCGCACCCGCTTCTTCATAGCAACGGATAACCTGGAGGGTATGCGTGTTCCAGTTATGTCGGGCGGCGATTTTTTCGCGCCCTGAACGGCCCATTTCATCACGTACTTCTGGCGGAGTGGCCATGAAACGGTGCAAGGCACGCGTCCAATCTTCAACCGAACCAGGAGTCACGAGGTAGCCTTGTTTGCCGTCTTCGACGAGTTCAGGGTTGCCGCCCGTACGCGTGGCAAGGCATGGCAAACCACTCGCTAAAGCCTCGAGTAAAGCACCGCTGCAGTTTTCATAACTCAAGGTTGGCAAGACCAAGGCTTCGGCGCGGTGACGGAGTTTTTTTAATTCTTCTGGATCGACGAAACCTAAAAACTCAATATGTGTCGCCCCGTGCTTTTCAACAATGGCCCTTAGCTTTGCCTCCATCGGGCCGCGGCCAGCGAGCTTCACCGGCAAGGACGGAAACAAGCAGGCAGCCTCAAGAAATGAATCGAGACCCTTCTCTTCAGATAAACGCCCAGCATAAATAAGGTATCCTCCACCACGCTCAGCAGGCACCTCGATTTGATCGGTTGGATTGCGTACCAAGCGCATTTTGCCGGCAGGCTCGCCCCAATCCGTCATCTTTTCTTTCATGAACTGCGAAGGACACAGAAAAATACCGACCGTTTTTTCATACGCCTGTACCGTTTTCGTCATCACCATTTCTGCTGCTGCCAAGACATTGGGCAACATCGATTCAGAAAGGCACTTATTTTTAATAGCTTCTTGGTAATTGCCGCCCTTGCAGCGTTCACAGGCCGAGCCCTGGGTGAACATGCGGTAATTCGGGCAAGCGAGTTTGTAGTCATGCAAGGTTTGCACGCAAGGGATTTTGCGTTTGCGAATCTCGCTCAGGACCGACGTTGAGATGTGATGATAAATATTGTGCAGGTGCACGACATCCGGCTTTATCTCATCCAGCATCCTACCAAAGGACTTTTGCGCTTCGAGATTCCAGACGAAGTTTGCGGCGATCTGAGCCTGGTTACCCAAGCTGCCGCGCTTGTCCAGATCAAAACGTTTTACAAAAAAACGCTCGTCCTTGCTCGGGAGGTTTTTGATACTGCGTGTTGAAAACGCATGCACCTCATGGCCGAGCGCTTCTTGATAACGCATGAGGCCATGCATATACACCTCGGCACCGCCGTGAAAATCGAAGAATTTGTTTACGTGGAGGATTTTCATAGGGATTGGTAAAGCGAATCATAAGCCTCAGCGACCGTATCAATGCCAAAGCGCTTGCGAACAATGGTTGAAGCGATGTCGGCGCGATCAAGCGCGTCAGTATACTGGGTGAGTGTTTGGTGGATGGCCTGAGCAAGGGCCGTCGCATCGCCCGGAGTCACGGTCACCATCGAGCGGCGGTCAAAGACCTCGCGTACCGCGGGTAAATCGCTGGCGATCGCAGGCAATCGGGAGGCCGCGGCTTCAAGCAGGGCTATCCCCTGCCCTTCGTGCAATGACGGCAGACAAAAGACATCGGCCGTGGTCAAAAAATACGACGGATCGCTTACCGAACCCGCCCAACGAAGGCGTGGGGCTATGCCAAGACGCTCACTCTCGCGTTGCAACATGAGTCGCATTGGCCCATCGCCGACGATGGTCAAAAACCACGGGCGACGCAGTTGTGCCAAGGCCTCAAACAATACCGCATGGCCTTTTTCTGGCGACAGACGGCCTACCACCACAAGCTTCGGGATATCGCCGGCCTGATGACGTTCACGCTGCTCAAATCGATCTAAGCGAATACCGACTGGTATTACCGTAACGCGTTTTTCTGAAACGCCATAACGCCACATCGCCATATCTCGCACTGAAGCCGAAACGGCAGCCACCGCCCGCGTACCACGGTAGGCAAAAAACCTGAGCATGCGGGTAATAAAACCAAGATCAGGTTCATGGCTATGCGCCGTCATGACCCACGGTATTTTGAGTGGTCGCGCAGCAAAATATCCGGCCCAAACATCAGCGCCTAAATGCGTATGAACGATATCAGGCTGCCATTGCTTAAAGAGGGTTTTGCATTGTTCAACGACGGCAAAGCGCTCAGCAAACGTACGTGGCTGTTTGCCCAAAACGGTTAGCTCGATATCAGCGTCGTGAAATTGCTGCTCCATTTCTCCACCACAGACGGCAATGACACGAACTTCATGACGTTTTTCTTGCTCACACGCCAAATCCAATACAAAACGCTCGGCGCCGCCGCGACCAAGGGACCAGAGCACATGCACGATGCGCATCGATGCGTTATGAGACATTGGTTTCTCTTAAAAAATCCGGATCTTTTGCCTGTTCATATTCGATGAACATACGCGATGTTGCGACCACCAAGCCAACCGGCAGCCACAGCCTTGGCGTCCAATAGGTCGTACTGAAACACTCAAACAAAAACATGCTCGCCGACAAGATCGAAAGATACAAAAACGCCTCGCGTTCATCACGACCATGTGAAAGTGTGCGATAGGTTTGACGCATCAGCATCCAAATCGCATAGACCAAGGACGCCAGAGCCGCTAAACCGATGACGCCTAATTCACCAGCGACTTTTTGAATGATGCCATGCGCATCAAATGCGGGGCCAAACTCAACAAAAAAGGCGCGCGTATTGGCCACAAGCTGTAAATAACCGCCGGCACCGATACCGAAGATCGGAGAGTCTTTGAACGCGTTGAATCCGATGGCGGCAATCATATTGCGTGAGTCCACCGAACTCATGGCGCCGCTTGAAAGCGTATAAATCACCATCGCTAAAGCTAAAGGCGACAATAAGATACCGGTGCCAAGAATGGACGTACGATGCTCGGTCCACCAATCACGCCATACCGTGGCACAAAGACAAACAAAGGCGAAAACCAAGACTAACCACGCCGTACGACTGAAGGTCAACAAGGTGATCACGAACATGAATCCGACAGCGATCTTGATCCAATCTTTTTGTTCTTCTGATTTGGTCAGCGAACCGAGAGCCAATAAGGCACCCATGGCGATGATCAAGGTCTCGGCCAAGGCATGCTGGTTGCCGCCAAGCGCATTCACGCCCAAGGTCGGCAATGGCATGGCACGCCCAATGCCAAAATGCCCGTCAGGAAACACCATAGACACCACACCACCGAGGGCAAACAACACACCATTAACACCAAGAGCAGCCAAGACTGGCTTTAAACGCTTTTTTGAACGCAAGAAATTTGCGACCAAGACAATACATACGAGGTAGGTAAACCCGATGTAGCGAATAGCATGCTTAATGACTTCAAATTTGTCAGGCAAAGCTGGCGAAAACATCGAGAGCAGCTCGGCCACGAACAATAAAGCAAACGGAACCGCTAACGGAAACCACGGCCTCCAGTTTTGGTCCCTTCTCCCCTTCCAGTAAAACAATAACCTGAGAGCCCAAGCGGCTACCAAAGAGATCGCCAATAATTCTCCCACATTAATCTCGGCATAGACATGCAATATCTGTTCGCCGATGCGGTATTCGCCCGTATCCAAATCAACCACCCAGCCGATCATGAGCGAAACGGGCGCCCACGCGAACAAAACAACATAGGGCTCGCGCCAAGCGACCAAGGTACAAGCGATGAGCGATGCCAAAAACGCGAGCGTCAATGGCGTACCAACCACAAAACCGAGCACGGCCAATACGATAAAAAGCCCTACGCCGAGGGCGATGCGGGTTCGTAAAGAGCTGCTCGACATCATGCCAAAGCATACCACAGAAAAGCCGTTCATGATACGCTTTTTGCATGCAAACAAGCCCCTATCACCTGCTGCCAAAAATCCTCGACGTTGTTGCCGGCCTTAAGCCGCGGCAGATTCTTGACATCGGCTGCGGTGACGGTTTTATCGGCTTGGCGATCCGCCGCTATGTCGGCAATGAGATCATCATTGACGGTGTCGACAGCTCATTGAGGGATTCGGCCTGGATCCGCTCGACCTATCGCCATCTCGAAGGCTCGGATATCCGCCAAGAAAACATCACCCAAGGCCCATCCTATGATCTCGTGCTCTTGCTCGAGACCCTACACGGCATTAACAAACGCGAAGGCAAAAAACTCTTGAAAGATCTCATCGCCAAACACCATGGCGTGCTCGTGAGCGCCTCACGTGACCAATGGGACAAGGGTGACTTCGCCGAACTGGGCAATGTTTTGTTTCTCTTGGATGCTGAGCGCAACCTGGTCTTCATCTCAAAAGACGTGAACGCCATCAAGACTTTGCGCAAAAACCGCATCACCACCACCTTGATCCGTGGTGCAAAAACATCAAAAACCATGACCCGCCTTTTGCGCAAAGTAACCAGCGTCAAACGCAAAAAATAATTCAGGTATTGAAAAAGCCTCTCATCGGAGTTCACCGAGAGAGGCTTTTCAGTTGGGGGCGCTAGTTAGGCGCCAAGGTACGATGCGCCGTTCAGAGCGCCGCGTTGCGGATACCGCTCGCCGCGCAGGCGAAGGGCATGCCGTTGGCGATCGTCACCGACGAGTAGTCGATGTACGGCGCCTGCGTCGCGATCTGGCAGGCGTTGGTCGCCGGGTTCAGGTAGGCGGTGTGCATGATGTACACCGTCCCGCCGAAGTTCACGCAGGCGCGGATGGCCCACGAGACGCCCGTCGGGGTGGTGCAGGTGGCGACGTTGCCGCCGCTGATGCTGCAGCTCGAGCCCGCCGCCTGGTTGAGGTCGCTCGGGTTGATGACGATCGGAGCCGCGGGGCACGTCACGCCGTCGTACGAGGTCCCCGTGGTCACGTAGGTGTGACCGGCGGCGAGCGTCGCCGTGACCGTGGTCGTGCCGGTGGCGCAACCCTCGTTCACGGTGCCGTTGCAGTTGTTGTCGATCGCGTCGCCGCAGATCTCGGCTGCGCCCGGGTGGGAGCTGGCGAGAGCCGGCTGGCAATCGGTATTGTTCGGGACCATGCCGACCGCGCAGACACCCGTCGTGATGACGGTCGCCGCACCGGCTCCGTAGCCGTCGGCATCGGTGTCGGCGAAGCACTGCGTGGTGGCGCAGCCCTCGTCGACGGTACCCGAGCAGTTGTTGTCGACGTTGTCGCAGAGCTCGGCGGCACCGGGGTGCACCGCATTCTGGCCGTCGTTGCAGTCGGTGTTGTTGGAGACGGTCCCCGCCGGGCAAGTCATGCCCGGGTAGGACGCGCCGCCGCCAGCACCGAACGTGTCGGCATCGGAGTCGGTGTAGCAGGTGACGCTCGTGCAGGTCAGGCCTTCGTTGGTCTGGCCGTTGCAGTTGTTGTCGACCGCGTCGCAGACTTCAGTGGCCGCGGGGCTGATGGCCGGAGCGGCGTCGTTGCAGTCGTTGCTGTTGGCGACACGACCCGCAGGGCAGCTGCCGAAGGCGGCGATGGAGCCACCCGTGGCATTGCCGTAGCCGTCGTTGTCACCGTCGATGAAGCAGCTGAGCATCACGCAGCCGTCGTCGACCACACCGTCGCAGTCGTCGTCGATCGCGTTGCCGCAGACCTCCGTCGCATTGGGGTGGATGTTGACGTTCACGTTGTTGCAGTCGCCGCCTTGGGTGACCTCACCCGCATTGCAGGTGGCCTGGTTGCGGATGACCGCCGCGCCGGCACCGTAGGTGTCACCATCGGTGTCGGTGTAGCAGGCGATGACGGCGCACGAGAGACCATCGTTGATGGTCCCGTCGCAGTCGTCGTCGATCGGCGTCGGCATGTTGCAGGTCTCGGCGGCACCCGGGTGGATGCTCGAGACCGCGTCGTTGCAGTCGTCGTTCAGGCCGACCTGGCCCGAGGGGCAGGTCGTGACGGCCGGAGTGGTGACTCCGGCGCCGGCGCCATGACCGTCGTTGTCCGCGTCCACGAAGCAGGTGATGCTCGTGCAGACGAGGAGGTCGTCGGGAGCGCCGCTGCAGTCGTCGTCGACGGTGTTGCAGAGCTCGAGGGCACCGGGGTGCACGAGCGCCGAAGCGTCGTTGCAGTCGCCGGTGCTGGCCGCGAAGTTCGCGGGGCAGGCAGCGAGCGGCATGGTGGTGCCGGTGCCGGTGCCGAAGCCGTCCGCGTCCCCGTCGGGGTAGCAGGTGATCGACATGCAGACGAGTCCGCCGTTGATCACCGTGTCGCAGTCGTTGTCGACCGCGTCGCAGACTTCGGTGGCACCCGGGTGGATGGCCGCGCCGGTCGCGAGCGAGTCGTCGCAGTCACCGCCGATCTTGACCTCGAACGGGTTGCAGAACGTGCCCGTACGGATCACGCCCGCACCCGAACCGAACGAGTCACCGTCGACGTCGGGGAAGCAGCGCACCGATTGGCACGTGTTGCCGCCGTCGATCTGACCGTCGCAGTTGTCGTCGAGGTTGTTGCAGATCTCGGTCGCTCCGGGATGGAACGCCGCGCCGGTCGCGACGGTGTCGTTGCAGTCGCCGGGGATGCCGACGGTATTGGCGGGGCAGGCCACGGCCTGGTAGGTCGTGGGCGCGCCGTAGCCGTAGCCGTCTCCGTCCGCGTCCGCGAAACACGTGACGCTGTTGCAGACCACGTTCTCGTTGACGGTACCGTCGCAGTCGTTGTCGACCTGGGTGCCGACATCGCAGATCTCGGCAGCTCCGGGCTTCACGGCCGCGTTGGCGTCGTTGCAGTCACCGCCCTGCGAGGCTTGGCCCGCGGGGCAGGTGGTCACGTTCGGCAGGTTGGTGCCGGCGCCCGTGCCGAACCCGTCACCATCGGTGTCGGGGAAGCACGTGACGCCCTGGCAGACCACGCCGTCGGTGGTGGGACTGTCGACGTCACCGTTGCAGTTGTTGTCGATGTTGTCGCAGATCTCGGCCTGGGGCGCGATCGGCACGCCGGAGTTCGGCGTGCAGGCGACCATGGGCGAGGCCAGCGACGTGTCGCAGGTGTAGGTACCCGCCTGCTGGCACGCGCCGACACCGAAGGTGCAGGACGTGTTCAGCAGGTTGTTGGCGCAGCCCACCGGCGTACCCGAGGGCACGCAGTAGGTGTAGACGCCGGGGCTCAGCTGGTACTGCCAGCCGAGCTGTCCGCCCGCGGTGCCGCCGATGGTGCACTCGCGTCCGTCCGTGCCGGCGCCGCCGTCGGGGGCGGTCACCGCGGGGATGACGCAGGTGCAGAGCGTCCACGAACCGGTGGCCGGATCGCAGTACTGCTTCTGGAAGGGCAGGTACGGCGCCGGACACGAGATCGGGCAGTAGTTGATGTCGCCGGGGTTGTTGCCGGTCGACACGCAGGTACCCGAGAGGGCGCTGTGGGTGTCGCTGATGTCGCTCGGGGATGCTCCGCATCCGTCGAGCGTGAGGGCGAGCCCCAGCACCGCCATCATGGCGATGTGGGTGCGGTTGAACAGACGCATGAGGTCCTCCACATGACGTATTTGCTGGTCCGGTTCGTCTTCCGGGTTGAACTTTCAGTTTTCGAGGGTCCGACAACGCTGCCGGGTTCTTATCCCAGAGAGCACTGTGCGTGCCTTGCTTATCACAATTATAAAAAAATGTCAATAATGAAACGGACATTTTTCGACAATCGGGACGCGCAAGCCCTCATTATAACGCTGTCCACAAGCCATACGTGACAAATCGTCTTATTTTGGCTAATATTAGCCTTTTTTACAAAAATATCCGTATTTAGGACTTTGAGATCGTCCTTGCTTGCGTCCATACACTTTCAAAAACGGCGCGCATCATAACAACCAAGGCCGGTGACTCAATCACTAAAACCGATGGCTCTTTGCCGTAAGAAAAAAGATATGAGCGATCACCCGTTATCGCGAGCCCACCTGAGAATGGCGGTTTGTCGACGCGGTTTACGCGCACCTCAAAACGATTTGCGTCAAAATGCGGCACGGTACGGCCTGTTGGCACAATCAAAACCGTGCGACCGTGTTGCAAACGCATGTGGCGGTCACGAGTATCACTCGCCGCCTCAAGGATAGCGTCCAAGCCATCATCGAGCACGAACCACTCCCAAATCGCGTCTTGGCTCATGCTGATCTCATCACGCAAACGCAAAATCTCGGGGATGCCTTCAAAATACTGCACGCGCGGCTTGCCCTGGCCACCATGAAAAGCCGCGAGCAATTCTTTCATCGACCCATTCAAGCGCTCCATGCGGTGGCGCATCACCTCGATATCGCCCGCAACATTCTCGCGCAAACGTTCAGGTGAGCGTGCAAAAAAGACCGCGCGGCCTTGCTGCTCATCTTCGACGGCGAGGCCTTTTTCGATCAATGATTCAAGGGCGGGATAAGTGGCCGTACGGTTTATGCCGGATTTGTCAGAAATTTCTTGCACCGATCCTGAACCTAGACTCAAGAGCGCCAAATACGTCTCGCATTCGCGATGCGTGAATCCGCAATCTTTGAGCAGGGGTCGAATGTGATCGAACATAATTACCAATTCGTCAGTAAAGGCAAAATGATCTCTGCCGTTTTTCTCCAAGAGAATTGCGCTTCACGCGCTTTGCCATTCGCGATGAATTGCTGGCGCTTTTCTGGTGATGCCAATTCAACCAAACGCCCAGCGAGATCACTCGCAGACGCCGGATTAAAGAACAGCGCATTACCCTCCCCCGCCACTTCAGGCATGGCGCTTGAATTTGCCGCAATTACCGGCGCACCACAACGCATTGCTTCAAGCACCGGGATACCGAAACCCTCGTACCATGAAGGCTGCACATAGGTTTCTGCCGCGGTCAGAAGCGCGCTCTTATCGGCTTCATCGAGATACCCCGTGAACTTCACGCTATCGGTCAAACCGAGTTCGATAATACGGGCACGCAATGTCTCGATACCAAACCCTTCACGACCAGCAAGAACAAGTTGTAACTCGAGATCATTGGTTTGCTGGCGATAGAGTGCGAGCGCCTCGATAAGCACGCTGACATTTTTCTTCTCTTCGATACGGCCAATAAATAAGATGAAACGTTTTGGCAATGCTAGACGCTGGCGCAAAGCATTAACTTCTTCGGAGGCAGCTTCGCGTACCGAATCCGCAACGGCGAGCGGGGCAACCGTGATCTTGTTCGGATCCGCACCATAGAGCTCGACAATCTCTCGTTTTGAAAATTCAGAGACCGTCACGATGCGCGGGCAACGGTGCACGATATCACGCGTCGTCCACTCATGATACAGGCGCTGTTTAAGCGGATACAGTTCGGGAACGCGGCGAAAACCGACATCATGAATGGTAACGACGTTTTGCTTGGGAGCGACCAATGGCAATACGTGTGCAGGGACAAATAACACATCCGACGGGCGACGCCACATTTCATATGAAAGGCGCAGTTGGGTCCAAAGATATTTTGGCGTCCACACCAAACGCGACTCATGCCAATGCGCCGGCAAGGCCGCAAGCACGCCTTGCAAGGCTTCGTTCGTATACAAAAACCACTCATTGGTGGCATCGATCTTTTTTAATTCTTCGATCACGTTTAACGCATACCACTCAACGCCCGTTTTTTGGACGCGATTGGCGCGTGACGCCTCGATGCCGATAGTCATGAACGCATAGTACTGTCTCGCGTAGATGTTGACAAAATGGTATTTTAATGCTAATTTAGCCAAGCTATTCAATCCGTAGCCGTTCGTTGCGGATGATACGAACCTTCCACTCCAAAGGTGAAATCGTGAAAAATCCACAGATTACCCTACTCATAACGTTGTTCTGCTTTTTGACCGAGGGGTGCTATCAATCATCCTTCGAGACTGAGGTTTCGCGGTTCAACTGCGAGAATCCTCCTCCGCTTGTCCCGGCAGCCGCCTTTACCGACTGGGGTATTTGGACCGATGGTCATGCCGTCGTAGAACACAACCTCGTAACCGGTATGGCCGGTACCTGCAATAACTTGCTCGTCGGCATCTCTGAGCCCACGGTGCCGCTAGGCGTCTTCATGGATAGCCCCAACGAGACACTTACGTTAAGTATCCATCCTGGCGCCGACACCCGATCCACCTCAACGGTCACACAACCGTTCAGCGTGGAGGTGGTCAATGCGCCGTTTGGCTACGTCGTCCAATCACCGGATCTCGACCGTGGACTACAAGTTATCAAGTTGTACGACCACAATAGTGACCCAATCACATCATTGGATGTGCCGGATAGCCATTTCGGCAACAGCAGTGTCGATTACGATCATTTCGTCATCGAAACAACCGACCTCCCCTTGCTTGTCGAGGTGCAACGAGAACCCCGAACAACGTCACGCTTCGCAACAAAAACCATCTTGCCATCCGGTGAACTGGGCGAATCCGGTGCCGTTACCATCGAAACCACCACATGGTGGTGGCTCGGTGCCGTGGTCGCCAATGACGAATGGATGATCTTTGCAGAAAACAGTCGCGACTACACGCAGAACAGTTTTCAACTCTCGATCACCTTCGCAAAGAGGGATGGCAGCGAAGATCTGCGCGCCTGGAGCTTCGAGACGGTCCCCTTCTTTGGGGACAGCGTTCTCATGGACACGTCACCACATGATGAAGGCGTGCTGCTCGTAATGAATGATTCAGGGGGAGGCCTCGCCTTTCTCCTTCATCCTGATGGGACGCGAGCCTTCATCACGCGACTCCCCGGAGCTGGCTCCACGATCGCAAGAACACCCTACGGCTTCGTTGCGTCATCATATGACGAGACCAATGTCTACGTCACCATCGTGGACACGGTCACGACAAATGCGACACCGCAAACCGTGACGATCGATGCTTTTCCCGAGAACTCGATGGCGCATCATCCGCAACTTGGCATCGGGTATTACGGATATCGCATCGGCGTTTCTGCGACCTGGTTCGATCTCGAATCTGAAACGGTCAAGATGCAATACCACATCGTCGGAGCACAAACTCCTTGACGTCACCTGAGCTGAAAACCTCCCAGCAAACTATGCTTGGGAGGTTTTTGCTATCCGTTTTTATTTTACCTAGGAAGAGAAGACGCTGCGTTTATAGAGATCGAGGTTTTCGAGGGCGATGCCGGTACCTTTGGCCACGCATTGCTGAGGATGGTCGGCGACAAAAGCCGGTACGCCGGTTGCTTCAGAAAAAAGGCGGTCAAGGTTGCGCAACTGCGACGAGCCACCCGAGAGTACCATGCCTTTTTGCATGACGTCGGCCGAGAGCTCAGGCGGCGTATTGCGAAGTACGTCTTTGATCGCATCAACGATGCCGGCGAGCTCATGCTGAATGGCGTCGGTCACGTCATCAGATGTCACGGTCACCACGCGAGGCAAACCGCTGATCATGTCACGGCCTTTCACCTCCATCTCGAGTTTTTCTTCGAGATACAGGGCTGAGCCGATGCGGATTTTGATTTCTTCAGCCGTGCGTTCACCGACGGCGAGTCCGTATTTGCGGCGCACGTGTTCTTGGATGGCGCCGTCCAACTTATTGCCGCCAATGCGGACGGATGACGAAGCCACGATACCGCCCAAAGAGATCACAGCGATTTCTGACGTGCCGCCACCGATATCGATAATCATGTGGCCAGAAGCAGAACCAATAGGGATATCGGCACCGATCGCGGCCACGACTGGTTCTTTGATAATGTAAGCAGCACGGGCACCGGCACTAATCGTCGCATCGATAACGGCACGGCGTTCGGTCGAGGTAATGCCGCCAGGCACGGCAACCATGACTTCAGGACGGAACAAACGAACGCCACCGAGGGCTTTGTTAATGAAATAACGAAGCATGGCTTCGGTGGTGCGGTAGTCGGCGATGACACCGTCTTTGAGCGGGCGCTTGGCGACGATGGTATCAGGCGTGCGACCGATCATGTCCTTGGCTTCTTTGCCGACGGCGAGGACTTTTTTATCCGCTAATGAAATAGCAACAACCGAAGGCTCGTTAATGATGATGCCTTTTTTAGGAATATAGACGAGTACCGTCGTGGTACCGAGGTCGATGCCGATTTTTTTGCCAAACATAGGCTGCTAGAAGGTAATGCTAAAATTACGGGTCAGGTCCCAGAACTTGCTATAGCGGTAAAAGAGGTCTCCCCACTCCACGCGATCTTCAGGAGGAGTCGCGTCTTTAAGCTTCTTACCGAACGAGAGATCGAGCGTCAATTCACGTTTTGCTCCTGGCTGTTTTTGGGCCAAAAGTCGATATTCACCCTTGTTCACCTGCTCCAAAATCCGCGCCGGGAGCTTATAGGTGAACGATAAACTATTACTCGATTTGAGATCTACCGCCCAATGACAACCAAAGACTTGTTTGCCCAATTCTTTGTAAACTTCGGGCGCGCAGCCGCTCGCAGTCACGAATTCAGAACCCTCAGGCACATAGACGCGGGTATAGCTGCGATAGCGCGTATAGCGCCAGTCGGTTTTTTGGGCATTATTGCGGTAGTTCAAGGTCACGGTTGCCACCAAGTTGCCACCTGCGTCTTGGGCGATCGAGTACGTCGCCTCTTTATCGGTAACGCCATCGGTTTTTTGGGCATTAATATTGGCGTCGATCACCCACAGATAGTCACCGTCAGTGGCAAGGGTGCGTCCTGACCAACCACGACGATCAACCACGTCTTGAATCGACTTGTCGCGCACCGACACCATCATGTCGCCCTTATTGAGCGAATCCGTCACCACAGCCAACAATTGCGGCCACGACGATGAAGGCAAGTGCATTAATCGGTCGATGAGGGCGTCCCCCACTTGCTTCACGATCTCTTTGCGTTGGGCGACGGGTTTATTTTCATAAAGAAAACCTTGCTCAACATCGAATTGCAATTTGTCGAAAAAATTCGTCTCATCAAAAACGCGTCCCTCGATCGTAATCGGCCCGGTGAGATGCAATAGCCCTTTGAACAATTCTGGCGTCACAAAAATCACTCCATCGACATGCACGTCTTTGCCGCGGCCAATCTTGGTTTCTCGCTCATAAAAATCCATGATCTTGGCGGCCGAAGTTGGTACGTCAGGCGACCAGTTCGCATCGCGCAAATACAGAATTTGGTTTGAGAATTGTCCGGCGAGTCCGGTTGGCAGGGGCTCGCTCCATTTGCCTTGCACGGACAGATCCAAATCGTAGACATCTTCAAACGAGAACGATTCGAGGTGGCCGGCATCAACACTCACGACACCAATATTGCCGATAAAGCCGCCGGTCGGGCGCAATTCATCACTGTTTTGCAAAACGACGAGATAGCTTTTTTGTCAGGGATGCCCGAAAGCGGCACCAACCACTCGAGCACGTCGACCGCACTCTTTAAGGCCGTGTCAGCTTCGGCGAGCCTGCCGGCATAGGGCGTCACGGCATCACGCACCGGCGCAAGCAAGGCGTCTTGCGGGATATTGGACCAAGCATCTGAAGCGATGGCGATTTTTTCACGCGCCAAACGGAGTTTTGGCAACAACTCATAGAGCTTGGTCATCATCGCTTTGCGCTCTTCTCGAGTCAGGTCTTGGTACGAGCGGTTATTGCCAACCACTTGGCCAGGCAAGGCCGCGTCTTTGAGCGCGCTGTCGATCTCTTCAGCGACCTCAACCAATTCGCGGGCACCGGCCACCGCCGAAGCGCCAACGCGTCCGACGGATTCAAGCGATTGGATGCGCGTGCCTATCCATGGCGCATAACGCCAAGCGCCAAAAGCCTTGAAGCCGTTTTGCACGTCGCTTAGCCCTGATTCGGCTTCATTCAGATCGCTATTGGCACCGGTAAAATCACGCGTCGCCACGCGGTCGGGCAAGCGCTTGAGCGCCGCGCGCGCTTTGATAGCACCCGTGCTCGCCAATGCCGAACCATAAAGCACCGGCAAAATAAGTACGACGACGACCAAGGTCACAACCAATACCAGGGGCCAACTCACGCCCTTAAGCCATGCCGGCAGAACAAAAGAACCGCCAGAAAATGGCGTTGGCATCTTGTGCGGAGGTTGGTGCAAAAGATTCGGCGACTCGTGGGACATGCCCCTATGATACACGCGGAGACGGTTTGCCGCGATGTTTCAAGAAATATCGCATTGCACTCTTGATATGCTCGCGAGCAACACGATTGGTAAAAATTTCTAAAGGCGAGCGAAGGCGGCTCTCACGCTTGTGATAGTGCATAACGCGCGCGCCAGGAAAGTACGCGACGCGATGGCCTGACTCCCAGGTGCGGCGGCACAAGTCCGTATCTTCAAAATACATGAAAAAACGGTCATCAAAACCTTCGAGCGCTTCGAGCACATGGCGGCGAATGAGCATGGCTGACCCCATGATCCAATCAACGTCTTGTGCGCGTTCGCGGTCCATTGTTTTTAACAAATAACGCTCAAGGGTGCGCTTCGCCCAAGGCAATGAACCCAAGACGGTGCGACGGTAGACGGGCACCATGAGGGACGGAAACGCATAACAGTTGTCTTGGTCGGTACCGTCTGGGTTTGTCGTGCGCGGACCAGAAATACCAATGTCAGCCGATGCGTCCATCCACTCAACCCAACGCTCAAGCTCACCGGCAAACAACAGCACGTCGGGATTAATCAAGGCGACATAATGGCCCGTCGCCTGCTTAAAAGCCAGATTATTGCCCCGGCCAAAACCGAGATTGCCGCCTGCCGAAAGATACGTTGCCCAAGGAAACTTTTCTGCCATCATCTCTTTCAAACCATCTTTACCATCGCAATCGACGACAAAGTATTCATAGTCAAAAGCAAGGGCGGCATCTTGGACGCTCTGCAAAAGATGGCGGATGAGATGAGCTGAACGGTAGTTTACCGTAACAAAACTCACCTTTGGTCGAGGGCTCGACATGGCGCACATCTATCAGATTTTGCCTGATCCAGCAAGGGGCGTGTACCACGAACGGCGCTTGGCCGCGCTGATCAAATGGCGGCGGTTTTTTGCATGCCAGCGATACGCTTCAAAGCGCTGACGCCAGTGATGAGGCACTCGTGACCATTGCGAAGGGCTCGCCAGCGCCAAGAAAAAACCATAAAACATGCGAAGCAATAACCAAGGCGAATGGCGAAAGCGCCACATGCCATGGTCCATGGCGGATTCGGCCGTACGCCGGCATTGCAGTTGCTCGAGCGCGGATTTGCCACGCGCCAAAGGGAGACTTGCCGGCCACCACACCGTCGCATCATCAAGACGCTCGGATACGGCGCCCATGGCGGTCAGTAAGGCGACGAGATAATCGGGCGAACATGGCAACCGCGACTCGTCATCCAGCCATGGCGCCAACGTTTCAGAAGCGAGCAAAGAGGCGCGCACAACAAATGCATGCGGCGCCGGCGCAAACCACACCATCGGTGACACCAGCTCTTTGCGATCACGGCCTTTTAATAAAGCGACCGGGCGACGAAAACGATTAAGCGCTTGGCCGGCGGATAAGATCTCGTTTGAAAATGCATAAACGCGACGCTCATCCGCGTCTTGTTCTTGGATGGCGGCGCAAACCGTACCGCCCAACATCCCGAGGGCGGGTTCGCGGTCAAGGCGGTCGAGAAAACGTTTCAGGGACTCTTGGCCAAACAACACGCCGGGGCGCGTAAAAACGACATAACAACGAGCGAGGTCCTGCTTCTCCCATCGGGTCAGCGCAAGACGAATGGCGCGCTTCCAGCACAAAGACAAAGATTGGCGTTTTGCTTGGCGCAATACCACGGTCTTGGCGTCTTCGGCGGCTGCCGCTGAACGGTCCGGCGTATTTTGGATGATCAAAGACTGCCAATCGTCCGTGGTTTGGCCTTCAAGGGTAGCGCGCGTTTCTTGCCAGAGCGTTTCATCTCCATCCAAGACGGCGATCGTCATGAGTCGCGTCGCGGCTTGCATATCAATTCTTCTTTTCTGGATCTTTGCGCTTGATGGTCACGTTGAATCCGAGCGGCTTATTGAGCATCATGCGCGTTTGCGCGTCGATGGCCGGGATGGATCCGAACAAGATGAGCGTCACCGGCGCCAAGAGCCATTGCAAACAGATGGTGAGATAGGCAAACGGGCGCGGATAGCGGTGCGGGATCGGCGGCAACAAGGTCAATGCCAAGCCGGCAGATATAAACATGCCGAGCAGAGACAGGCGCATCAGCCACTGGAGCGTGAATGGCGTGTTTTGAAAAATGGCGTATGAGCGAAACGCTTCAGGCGCGACAAAAAACGGCAAATACCCAAGCACGGTAATAAGCAGTGGAGCTGTCGCCCAGGTGAGCGTGCCTTCGAACTGCTTGAAGATCCAAACGAATTTTTCAAAACGGGGCATTTGCTTGTCTTCGGCAAACTTTTCGATCATGTACGGAAAGTTTTCAACGCCCCAAGCCCAACGCCGCAGCTGCTTATAAAGTGCCGGCAAGGCCTGAAAGTATTTGCCCGTCATGACCGTGTCCATTGAAACCGGCAAATGGATAGGCGTCACGCGATAAGCGCCATGGTATTTGATGAGGCCCTGCAAAAAAATGCGCGAATCTTCTGACACGATGTCTTTTTGCCAATAACCGACGTCCATCAGCATGCGCAATGACATTGAGTGCGACGAGAACGTCATCATGCCTTCAGGTCGGGCCAATTCGGTCATCAACCAAAAGGTCGTGCCGAACATGGCGACACGTACCGCCGCTGGCGACTCCCACAAATTATTGTTATACAACGCCACCGGCTGGTAAGAGCTGCGCGTCGGTTCAGGCACACGCAAGTACTCCCACGTCACGTTTGAAAAATACTGCGGATGGACAATGGTGTCGATGTCGAAAGACGAAACAACGGTCCAATCAGGATCAAGACCGGAGGCAAGCAAAGCCGCTTCAACCTGATGTGCCGAGTAATTCAAATTTGAGCCTTTGCCCGGGATCTCGTCCGGCAAACCGGCGGGATGGACGGTCGAATAGAATCCGCCAAAAACGCCCTTGAACTCAGGCTCAACCTGGGCGATGATCGAACGAAAGTTCGCTTCATCGCGGCCTTCGCCGGCAATGACGATATGCATGCGCTCAGCCGGATATGACGCCTTTGAAAGGGCGTGCAGGGTTTCGCGGATCACCGACAACGGCTCTTTATAGGTCGGCAAAAAAATCACGTGGCGGATTTTTTCGTAATTCGGCAAGGTACGGGCTTCGGACTCCCAATCACGCTTGATCGCCTGGCGGTAACGCCACCAAGACAACATCAAAAACGGGGCAAAATACGAGACGCGCAATAGCCAATACAAATCGAACATGATGATGAAATACACCATCCAAAGCGGGCGGATAAACGAAAACACGACCGCCAATACCAATACCAGCCAAGTGGTAGCGCCTGGCAGGATTTCGTAAAAGCGTTTGTTATTGAAGGTCATGCTTTAGGGAGGGTGATGTTTGGCTCGGCGTCGTAAATAGGGGCGAGGTATTCGGTTGCGACAAAACCCCCATCATCAAGTTTCTGTTGGGCTTTGGCCAAGGTTTCGGTTTCGCCATGATACTCAAGCCCGACCAAGGGGATGCTTTTGAGGCGTGCGATCAAGTTCGCATCCAAAACACCGATACGGATGGCCGAAAACGAGCCAGGCCCTGAGACACAGAATACTCCTTCAAGCTCAGCAAGATAAGATGAGATCTTGGGTAAGAGTTTTTGGCCACGCCCGAGGATCACGCGAAGCTTTGGCTTGCCGCCTTTTTTTAAGAGGGCAAAACGCAGTACGCCCGACTCATGCGTATCAATATACAGCCATGACATAAGGGTTATACGACCGTACGTTCATGCAATTTGCTAACGATAACGGTTTGCGGCGATTCGAGAATGGCGTACAAGAAACGGTCCGTCATGTCTTTGCGGTAGCGGTACTCTTCATTGGTCATGACGGTAAAATTGATTTCGAATCCGAGCTGTTTTTCAGCGTCTTGCACCAACGATTTCAGCTTATTCATCGGCAAACGGTCAGCCACGATAAAAAGATCGACCGGCGCCGAACCTTGCTTGCCCAAAAAAACTCCGTGCAATGAGAGATGCTTCACATCGCCCAATTCGAGAATGGCTTGGTCGAGGCGTCCGCTTAACATCACTTGGGCGCGCAAAATGAGCGCGGTGATCTCGTTCAATAATCTGAACTTTGGGTTTACGCGGTAATACTTCTTTTTCGTCGCTGAAGATTTTTTGCCTTTTTCAGCTTTTTCTTCAGTAACAATCTCTTCAATCAAACCGAGGTCGACAAGGTTTTTTAACTCACGTCGGACGGCATTGATCTGGGTGTGGACGCGTCGGGTCAATTCGCGCACAAAAATAGCCTCATCCGGATTGCGCAAAAACAAGCTCAGGAGCTTTACGCGGGTACGAGAACCAAAAAGGTGTTCAAGCATACAATGGCACAACTTTGCCCTACTTGGGACGCCTTGACAAGCCAGGGATTCTTGCCCTGTTTTGGCTCGACGCTTTGCTTGGGCCACCCTATACTCTTATCCATATGGAGCAGACCATCCGCCTGGCCGAAATCGAGGTAAGCAAGGGCAATGAACAAGAGCGTATTGTTGGCCTTTTTCGTTATCAAGACGAAAAAGCCGGCACTAAAAGCCCACAGCTCGTGCTCATGGCGGACATCGCCTCTTCGCTCTATGTCTATGAGCAGCTTTTGGACGCCCTGAATGATGCCGCTGAACGGGTCTATCGCCAGCTCTCGACCACCAATACCGAGCCGATGTCGCGTTTTGAAAAAATCGTCAAACGCCTCAATGATGCCGTAAGCGCCTTTGTCGCGAGCGAACCCTCTGAAATCAATTGGGGGCGAGTGAGCTTATATGCCTTTGAGATCCATGACCGCGCGCTTTGTGTCAGCGGCATCGGTCACCTGAGCAATGCCTTTTTGCAAAAAGCTGCCGATGGATATCGCACCTTCGACCTGTTTGGCTCGCTCGATGTGCCACCGGTACCGGATACGAACAAGCTCTTCAGCGCCCTCGTTTGCGGTGACATGAAACCCGGCGATGTCTTTTTTGCCGGTACCTCAAACTTTGAGCGTTTGCGCGGCGAACTCGACTTGGTCAACCGTCTCAAGACCCTACCGCCGGTTAGCGCCGCTCTCGAAATCACCCAAGACCTCGAACGACGCAACCCCGATGAGGACTTTGCCGGCATCGTTATTTCTTGCAGCGCGGTGCACCAGCGTCCTGCTCCGGCAGCCGTCGTACCGCCGAAACCGGTACAAGCCGTGCCGCAAAGCGCACAATCCATGCAAGAGCTTTATCGACGCGAAAAAACTACTGAACAGCTGCTATCGCCTTCGGTTGGCAACCAATCACTGACCGAGACAGACCGCGAAGACAACAAACCGATGCCACGCCGCTCCGCTTCGGGCTTCAGCCTGGTTGCCACCTTGGCTGAATTCAAAAACACGCTCAAACAACGCAAGCGTTCGCCTCTTAATGCCTTGGGCAAAGATCCGACCACCTTAGCCGGCATGCGCAATATGGGGGCAGGCCATGGCACCGCGTTTTCATTTGCGCGCAAACGCCAGAGCTACCTTCTTGGCGCCCTTGTCATCGTGATCATTGCTGGCGGTTTGGGCTGGAGCTTTTACAGCAAAAAACAAAAAGAAACTGCGCTTTGGAACACCCAATTCGAACAAGCCCAAGACAAACGTTCACGCGCAGAAAGCGCCCTTCTCTATGGCAACGAGCAAGGGGCTCGCACCTTATTGCAAGATGCCCGCTCGCTCATGAATGGCTTAGCCGACACGACCGCCGAACAAAAGACCAAAAAAGCCGCGCTCGCCCAGGCTCTCGATGCCATGGCGGTAAAAATTCGCCGTACGGTTGTCGTAACGCCAACCCAACTCGCCAGCGCTTCTCTTGGTGCCCAAGCCGGGTCATTGCGCACCCCATTTGTTTTGAACGGCAATGTCTACATGGTTGACCAAAGCGCCCAAAGCGTGGTGCGCGTCGACCCTTCGCAGGCAAATGTGAAGCGTTATGAACTCCCAACAAGTACGGCCGACATCGTGGCGGCTTATGGCGGTACGTCAAACGGCTTTCTCGTCTCGGCTACGGGCAGCGTGATGTCGGTGAATCCGACCACGGGCGTCGTCGCCAATGCGGGCTCGATCACCACGAGCACGCTTTCAGCGATCACCATCTACAATAAACGCCTCTATGCGCTTAATCCGCAAACGGGCGCCATCACCCGCCATGAAGCCAGCAGCTCAGGCTTTGGCTCGGGTACGAGCTATATCAAGCAAACGACCGTACCACTCACCGATACCACCGGCATCGCTATTGACTCGTCGGTCTACGTTTCATGGCGCGATGGCAAACTGAAGCGCTACCTGTCAGGCGCAGAAGAGACCTGGGCACCTGCCCAAGTTGACCCGGTCGTTACCTCTATCACCTCGATTTGGACCGATGGCGCCGACCATGACCGCATTGTTGCCACGGATACAACCGGTAAGCGCATTCTCGTCTGGCGCAAATCAGACGGTGCGCTCATCGCCCAGCTCACATCACCGAACTTTCAAGGTCCGACCTATGTCACCGGTGACGGTGCAAAGAAAAAACTTTATGTGATCGACAATAACATCCTCTGGCAACTCGATCTGCCATAACCATTTCGCAAAAAAGAAAAATCCGTTATACTAAGGGCAAGTTCAAAAGACTTGCTCTTTATGGCCATCAAAAAAACTACGCGCCGCCCACGCGCCGCCGCGCAAAAAACCGTCGCCGCTCATACCGCGCCAAAAACAAAACATGAACCACAGGGGCATCACCTGCTATCTTGGTTCGCCCTCTGGTCGATGTATGCTTGCGCCCTGGTAGTCTCGATCGCTTTTTTGACGCGTGTGGATTGGAAATGGCTCACGGCCTATGCCTATGAGCAAACGCACCAAGACGAGATCGCCCAAGAGCAGTTGGTAAACGCCCTCGAAAAAACTACCCTCGAGATGGCCGCCAGTGCCAGCGCCGCTTCAACCTCAACGTGCGCCGCGCTCGGATTCACCGCTACGAATACCAAAGCCTCAACCTCAACTCGTTAAGGCGAGAAAAATGCGAAACCCCCTGCTTCCAGTTCGGTCGCAGGGGGTTTGTTGTCAGTCGTGGCCAGCTGTCAGCCGATCGGGTAGACACCCGATTCTTGCTCGAAGTGCCGCTCGACGAAGGCGAGGATCGAGTCCTCCCCCTCGAGGTCGAAGAAGGGCACCGGCATGCGGCTCAGGATGCCTCGAGAGACGAACTCCTCGATGGCCGGCATGATCTCGATCGGGGGCGTGCTGCCCACGATGATGAAGTAGGCCGTGCAGTCGTAGAGCAGCTGCGGATCATACTTGGCCCGCAGTTCTTCGACGCGCTTGCAGATGATGGCGTTGTTATTGATGTAGTCCCTCCTCCTCCAGGACCGACAGAGACCCTTCAGGTACTCGGCCTTGAGGGCGTCGTCACCCGGCAGGGTCGACGGGACTGCTGATAGTTTGGCAGTCAGTGCAATGCTCATCTCTTACCTCCGGGCAAGTTATTAGCATTATTTTATAAAAATGTCAACGGGTTGGCGTTCGTCAAAAGCAAAAACCCCGCCAAAAGGCGGAGTTCTTGTGAATGGGAGCTTATTTGAGGGTGGCCTTTGCGCCAGCTTCTTCGAGCTTCTTCTTCATGTCTTCGGCTTCTGCCTTGGTGGCATTTTCCTTGACCATCTTAGGAGCGGCATCAACGATGTCCTTCGCTTCTTTGAGACCGAGACCGGTCAATTCGCGAACAACTTTGATAACGCCGATCTTGTTGCCACCTGCGTCCGTCAATTCGACGTTGAAGGAGGTCTTTTCTTCAGCGGCAGCTGCAGGGCCGGCTGCCATCATGACAGGAGCCGCAGCGGATACGCCGAATTTATCTTCGAGGAGGCCAACGAGCTCAGCGAGCTCGATAACGGTAAGTTTTTCGATCGCAGCAACCAAGTCCGTGAACTTAGCTGGGATCTCAACGTTCTTCATTTCCGACATAGGAATGTAAGTAAGTGGATCTAAAGGGATTATTCGGCTGCTGGGGCTTCTGGAGCTGGTTCAGCAGGTGCTTCTGGAGCGGTTTCGGCTGGAGCTTCAGCAGGAGCGGCTTCAGGGGCTGCTTCTGGAGCAGTTTCTGGAGCAGCTTCGGCTGCAGGAGCTTCGGCGACAGGCTCAGCGGCGGCTTCAACAACCGGAGCGGCTGGAGCAGGAGCTGGGGAACCTTTTTCTTGTTCTTCTTTGTAGGCATTAAGCAAGCGCACGAAGGCACCGGCTGGGCCATTGAGAACAGAAAGGAGTTGGCCGAGGAGTTGTGAACGGCTTGGGAGCTTGGAGAGCTTGTTGACGTATTCAGCGTCGACAATCTGACCATCGAAGATACCACCGACCAATTTGATCGGCTGATCTTTGCCAGCATCACCGGTAAGTTTTGCTGGAGCCATTTCGTCTTGGGTACCGATGGCGGCACCAATCATGCCCGGGAAAGCTTTGAAGTCGACGTTAAAGCCTGCTTCTTTGGCTGCTACGGAGAGCAGGGTTTTCTTGGCAACGATATAGCGAACACCTTCGTTAAACATCTTCTTGCGAAGCGTGGTGATGTTCGAAACCGTCATGCCTTGAAAATCAGAGAAGGCAACGGACTTGGCTTCTTTAAGGGCAGAAGCAAGAGCGGCAACTTCCTCGTTCTTTTAGGGCGAGTTTTAGCACAGAGTATAGAACCTAATGTTTTAAATAAAACGACCGCAGAAACAACATGTCCTGCGGTCGATCCACCCCTCATTCCCCACTCTCGTGGGGAGGTCTGAGATATCACGATCCTCGGCGAGGCGCCCCCGAAGGGACATTTCACCCCGATGACTCGGGGCCTCAGCTGTCTTAGGACTGCGTTCGTTTGCGCGTATTTATAACGAAAATCCCGAGATCCGTCAAGAACTCGGGATTAAGTAACCTTATAATACTATTCGTGATCCGGCATCAAAGCCCATTAATCAGGTAGGACAAGATCGAATAGACGATCGCGCCCCAGAAGGCCGGCCAGAAGCCCAAAACCGTGAAACCCGGCACGAGACCCGCAGCGAGGCCGAACATCAAACCATTAATAACCAGGGCAAAGAGGCCGAAGGTCAAAATAGTGATCGGCAGGGCCAAGAGGTGCATTAATGGGCGGATGAGGGCGTTCACGATACCGAGCACCAGGGCCGCAATAATGGCGGTACCATAACCGGCCACGGCAATACCCGAGACGAGTTTGGCTACGAGCAAAATCGCAACGGCATTCAAGAGCAGGCGAACGATGAATTTAAGCATAGGGTGAGAAGTTATTCTTCATCCCCCATGGTACCACGGATCTCTTGGATGCGGTTCTGTGCCTCTGAGAGCTTGTCCTTGAGTGCTTTGGCAGGCTCCGATGGCACGTTCCAGATTTTTGCATCCCTTCGTCAATGTCGGTTTTGCCGGATTCAAGCCATGCGGCAATCTGCTCAAGTTCTTGAAAGGCGCTCGAGACATCGACTTCACCTTCAGTTTTTTCTTCTTGATCGTCATAGTGTATTCATTAGAGTAAGGTCGCCTGTTCGCCATCAATCGTGGCATGGACGGTGCCGTCCCGCAAACACTGAGCGATGCGGTCACGCCGCTTTTAAGCGCTTGGGCCGATCACGATCATCCCCTTCGCGTCTTCGATAATAGCGTAGCCGAGCAATGACTGCGCTCGGATCTACCGATTTCAGAAACGTTCGCCCCTCGATTCGCTGCATGAGTGAGCAGCCAATGATTTGCCCGTGACTCCACGGCGACGGTGAGTTCTTGCGACTTATGGACGACGGAGACGAGCCATCTATCAACATCCGAAAGACATTGCGGATAGCCTGTGCATATTCATCCACCATATTCTGCATGCCATCACCCACCGATTGTTGGAGCATCGAAAGCTCGTAGAGCACGTCTGACTTATCTGGGACGAGACGCCGCGCACAATCGGTTGGCGTTGAACCGCGCACATCGGCCACTTCTTCGGCGAGCGTGATATCGCGTTCATGGCCGATGGCCACCATGGTGGGGATTTTTGACGCGTAAAGCGCGCGCACCAAGGCCTCGTCATTAAATGCCATCAACTCGTCGAATGAACCGCCACCACGCGTGAGCACGAGCGCATCATAATAACCGGCACCAAACTTCTTTTCACGGGCATGCGCCTGTTTTAGCGCCTGCATGATGCTGCCCGGCGCCTTGTCGCCTTGGACGATCACATGAAACAACTCGATCTCAAGACCCGTCCAACGCTCACTCAAAATACGAATGAAATCACCATAAGCCGCTGATTCGCGCGAAGCGATAAGGGCGATGCGTTTTGGAAAGCGCGGCAAAGAACGTTTGCGCAATGGATCAAACAAACCTTCACCATCAAGACGGGCACGCAATTGCGCGAGGGCTTTTTTAATGGCGCCCTCCCCCACCAACTCGAGACGTTCAACGGTAAACGAGAATTTGCCGTATTTAGGGTAGATGCGAGGCGTGCCATAAACACGCACCTTCATGCCATCTTCGAGCGGGACACGAAGTTTTGGCAGAACCATGAACGCCGAGATTAAGGCGCCATCATCTTTGATATCAAAGTTTACCCATTGCCCCTGCGATACGCGAAAACCCGATACCTCGCCTTCGATGGCGACGGCATCACCGTCCCAAATGGCCTTAAAGGTATCGTTGACGTAAGCGACAAAATCCGAAACGGTAAAAAGCTGCGGGGTCATTTGACTAGGATCCTGCCAGACCGTACTTGGTCTGCCAAATCGGTATCCGAACGCTTGGCGAGCTCTTCAAGCCTGAGGCGTTTTTGCTCGTTTTCAAGCAAGCGGGGCTGACTTAGATCGATACGCAATGGGTACAGGTTGATCGCTCTCACTTTTTTATCAGCGATCTCAAGAGAAGCCGCCAAACCATAACGCGTTTCATCCGACC
>JAXLZL010000002.1:0-184633 GCA_046350895.1 Patescibacteria group bacterium
CAAGGCCGGCAAAACCGAGAATCAAGAGCAGCAAAAACAATCTGCGAAACATCATAGTATAGGGTCTTATTTTTTATTGGCCAAACGTTCTTTTTTACCGCGGTATTTTAACGCAAATATATGGACAGCGATCGAAACCGAAGCGCCGATCACGGCGCCAATCACCACATCGCTCGGGTAATGGACACCGACTGCCACACGTCCCACCGAAATCAAAACGGCGACAATAAAGACACCGGGCGCAAACCTTGGATACACCAAGGCCAACGAAGCCGCCAAGGCAAAAGACGTCGCCGCATGCCCTGAGGGCAAGCTATAGGCCGTCAACGGCGGATTAATGAGCGGCGTCACCAAATCAGGAAAAGCACGAAAAGGGCGCGTACGCTCAAACCAATGGCTAATAACGTAGACGATACCAAAGGCTGACAGGGCCGAAGCCGAGGCCTCATAACAACCGCGACGCAATGCCCCGCCACGGTCTACCGAAAAATACAAAATGAAGCCGGCAAAAGCGTACATGAGCCATTGGGCACAAAACGCGGCCAGGGCAGTGCCGCCGGGCACCGCCATCACCAACGACTGCAAGGCAATGACTAACTGTAAGTCGATCGTCATGTTTTCAGTGTACTCGACGATGGCGCCTTTGTCTTGTTGGCAAAAGCGCAACGATCGCGCACTGGACAAACATAACAAAGCGGCTTGCCCGGCTTGCAAAACTCGCGGCCAAACGGCACGAAGGCACGGTTGATCGAGATCCAGAGGTTTTCAGGCACGGTTCGGCGCAATTCTTTTTCGACGGCGAAGGCATCTTTGCCTTTAGCCCAACCCAAGCGCTTGGCAATGCGAAATACATGGGTATCTACCGCGATCGCCGGGATATTGAATGCATAGGCCAAAACGCAACTGGCCGTTTTGCGGCCAACGCCCGGCAAAGCGATGAGCTCGTCCATGGTTTTTGGCACCTTGCCACCATGTTTGGCAATGAGAATCCGCGAGAGCTCTTTAATGGCTTTGGCTTTTTGGCGGTAGAGACCTATGGTTGATAGGGCCTTGGCGATGTCGCGCACATCCGCCTCAGCGAAGTTTTGCAGCTTAGGAAACTTCTTGCGCAAACCCGGATACAGCTTAAGCACTTGCACGTCGGTCGTGCGCGCTGAAAGGAGGGTGGCAATGAGCGTGTCCTCGGCATTGCCAAAATCGATCATCGCGGGGTCGGTATAGCGCTTGGACAAGGCCTTTAGGACGGCGGCATAGTCTTTCATGTAAGGATTATCACGAGAGGGCGACATTTCGTCCAATAGAAAAACCCTGCACCGAACGGTGCAGGGCCAGTCACCATGAAGGGCGAATCTTGCGATAACGCAGGTAAAATACCGTTGAAGCAAACATGAGCAAGGCGCCAGCGGGCAACCAGGTCACATAGATGGCGCCGAGGGCCGTCGCAGCGGCCTTTGCAGGCGATACTGTAAAACTCCAGCACCACCATCATGCCAACCTGGCTCGCCAGCGAGATCCACGATACGCTGCAGCGCGCACCCCGGCGGGCACCGAAGCCTGAACCGGGCGTGGTCACGCGCGACTTGAAAGAACGATCGCGACATCTGCAATACCACGAGCATCACGAGCCACCATATTACGTCTGGTGAGCGAAGCCATGACCATGGCGCCGCCACGGCAAACGAGATGACCATGGCGAAGTGGCGCATGGTATTGCGGCAGCGAACGATAGGCCACCGAACCAACCATGAGATCAGTTTGCATGGCGAACCAGACCCAATAACCGTCCATGTGCCACCTGGATTCGCGCAAGGCCGGAGACCACAGGTTGCGATCACCGAGACCAAGGCAAAGAGCGACATCCACCGTAATCCAGCGGCAGTATGTACTGTACGGCCGCTTGGCGGCCTCGGTGAAAGAGCGCCATATCCAACTCTGGTGGGGGCGGGCGGTTGGCGTGTCTGGCGGCCAGAACGCGAGCATGATGAGCGCCACGAATGAACAGAATGCCGACACATAAAAACACGACCGCCCACTGGCTTTTGACCCAGGCCGAAAACATCGGAGCCAGAATCGCCGCGCCTTAGCCGGAAGTCGCATCGGCAAGCGCGGCGCGCCGCCGATGGCGACCTCGGCTGTCAGCTGGCTCATGAGCCATGACTGCCTGGCACCGCTTACGGCAAAACGACGCCGTCAACGCCACGCCGGCCATGATCTGGCCACGCGCATTGCCATGGCAAAGACCGTGATCCCGGCGATATAGATAAGTTGGCCCAAGTGACGGCCGATTTGCAGCCGTACTTATCGGCATACATGCCTGTTGGCATTGATGCAGGCGATCAAGACATTGCACGCAAGACCAAGAAGCGCCACTTCAGACAATGAAAATCCGATGCGCGCAAAAAGGGTACGTACTCACCCACGATGGCCGAGATGGCCAACGAGGTGATGCGCGAAAAGGCGACATACTTACGAATCGCACCCATGCGCCCTCCAATGTGCAAGGCGCCGCTACCCTACTATACGAGCGGCTGGCCTGTCATGTCTTTTGGTTGTTCGATGCCAAGCAATTTAAGGACGGTAGGCGCCACATCAGCCAACATGCCAACCGGCGGATTCAATGAGAGATCACCGCCGATCACGTCGCCGCTTGGTGCGCGCAACCCTTCAAGCGCTTTGGCAACAATCAAGCATGGTACCGGATTCGTTGAGTGCTCTTTGTCCATGCCGCCCGTGATGAGATTTTTTACTTCTTCGGCATTGCCGTGGTCGGCCGTGATCACCAAGGCGCCGTTTACGGCGAGTACGGCATCAGCAATCATGCCGATCGCCTTGTCGACCGCCTCACAAGCTTTGACCGTTGCTTCAAGATTGCCGGTATGGCCGACCAGGCCGCTGGCAAAATTCAACACGATAAAATCATAGGTACCGGCCGCCAATTCTTTGACCACGCGTTCAGCGATGGCAAATGCCGACATCTCAGGCACCTCATCATAACTCGAGACGCGAGGCGAAGGGATGATGACGCGGTCTTCACCGGTAAATGCGTCTTCTTTCATGCCATTCAAGAAAAAAGTGACGTGGGCGTACTTTTCTGTCTCGGCGATATGCAGTTGCTTCATGCCGGCATCGGCAATGGTTCAAGGCCAAGGTCGTCTCGACGAGCTGCGGAGGAAAGGCGACCTCAAGCGGCAAGCCTTTTCAAACTCCGTCATGGTGACAAAAACGAGATTCTTCAGGATACGCGTGTTCAAAGCCCGTGAAGCCCGGCAAGACAAACGCTTTGGCAAAGGCGCGAACGGTCAGGGCGAAAATTGAAAAAGATCACGGTATCGCCTTTCTGTACGGTGGCAAATCACTTTTTCTTTCAGGTTGCACAAATTGTTCATCGTCAAACACATTGCCGTGCATACGATGCATCCAAAGCATCTCCTACGAATTTGCGGTTGGGCCTTTGCCTTCGATTACCAGGATAGCGCGGTAAGCGAGTTCGATGCGCCCAGCGATTGTCGCGGTCCATTGCATAATAACGTCCGGCCAAGGTCGCAATCTTGCTGACGCCAAACTGTGCGATGTTCGATCTGGTTGCCCGTAAATCCAGGCGCGGAGTTGTACTGGGCATCGCGTCCGGTCCAGCAAAAAGGCATGGATGGCGACATTGCTTTTTCTGTTGGCAAAAACGCAACAAGGCAAAGAGATGCTCAGACGAATGCACGCCGCCGGCCGATACCAAGCCCATGAGGTGCAAGGTACCGCCCGTGGCACGAACTGCTGCAGCCGCCTTGCGTAAAGCGGCATTCGTGAAAAAGTCCCCCGACTCGATCGAGAGATTGATGCGCGGCAAACTCTGATAAAAGATGCGGCCAGCCCCAATCGTCAGGTGACCCACCTCAGAATTGCCCATTTCGCCCCAAGAAAGGCCGACGGCGCCACCCGAGCCATGAACCGTCATGGCAGGATAACTCTCAACCAAGCGGCGAAAAACCGGCATTTTGGCATCCGCAATGGCATTGCCCTCGGCCGGAGGGGCTATCCCAAACCCATCTAAAATCGCTAAAACTACAGGTTTTATGACCATGCCGGCATGATACTGCATTTGAGGCCGGCTGTCAGGTATTTTGCCTATCAAAATGTTGACAAAATCGTCAAAATATGCGATAATTAAGCGTTCCTGAGATTCAGGACCTTGCCGGCAAAAGCCGTCAAGCACGAACATTAACATGGCATAAGCCAGATAAGGAGGCCACATGGGCCTGCCCGATAGCCTGAAGAACAAGACCCCTGGATCGGCTCCGGCCATGGATACGTTGTTCGGTAACGGAGGATTTATCCTCCCCGACCATCCCTCGTCGTCGGAGTCCGTCGATGACACCGTTCAGCCCGTCAACGAAGACGAGCTGGAGGTCATCGACGACACCGTCGACGGCGATGAAGCCGACGACGAAGACGAAGAGGAGGAAGATGACGAAGAGGAGGAAGAGATGGTGGTGGATTCTCCACCGCCACTCATGCCTACTCCCGTCATCGCTCCCGCGATCCCACTCGCCACCTCGCCCGGATTCGCCATCCCTACGGTGACTCCACCCCAACCGCCACAGATCGAACTTCCGAAGCTCGAGCTCCCGCTCCCGCCTTCGCCCAGCCCCGAGGAGAAAACGATGGAGAAGATCGACTACCGAAAGCTCGCGAGCGAAGTCGACATGCAGGCTCTGGCGATCTTGACCGCGAACGAGATCATGAGTGATGGCAAGCACGTGCAAGCCATCACCGAGATCACGGCCCGCCACCTCGGCAAGGATCGCCGTATCTCGGCCCAGACCGAACCACCGTCGAAGCCGGCGGCAGCACCCGTCGCAACCGCGAAGGTCGTCGAGACCAAGGCTCCCGAACCCGAACGGCACTACTACCCGGCTGGTAAGGAGCCGAAGGAGCGGTCCGACAACGGCAACGCCGAGAACTCGACGGAGCCGAAGAAGGATCGCGGAGGCATGTACTTCATGATCACGGTCGCCTTCCTCGTTCTCGCCCTCATCGGCGGGTTCGTGTGGGCTGGTCGGTACCTCTACGACCGGTACCTATCGGACGACCACTCGTCACCAGCGACGGCACCGAGCCGTCCCGACGGCAGCCATCGCGCCACCCCCGTGGCGCGCGCCAACAACGTCGACGCCAGCACGGTGTCGAGCTGCCAGTCGCAGCTCGATCTCGCGCAGGCGCCGCTCAGCATGGAGGAGCGCAAGCGCCTCAACTGCGGCGTCGACGTCGTCTGCGGAGTCGATCCCGACCACCCGGATGCCGGTACCTTGTCCGGCATCGACTTCGCCAACCGGCGAATCACGGTCAACGGCCAGACGTACTACGACATGCGCCCGCGGCCCGACGCCGACCTCGAAGCCGAACGCCGAGGCTGCACGGTCTACCACCAACCGAGCAACTGAAGGCCTTCGCTGCACAACGCTGAACCCCCACCTGACAAACTGTCGGGTGGGGGTTCTTACGTTCTTCTGATTTTTTTAAGGGATGAAGTTGGTATAACCGCGACGACCGCCTCCGGCTGAACCGGATGCCGGGTCAGGATTCACCGTAATCGTGATCGAACCGGATTTAGTGATGCCGCGATCGGTCACCGTGGCCGTAATCACCACGCTCGAGGTCTGCGCCGGGCAGAAGACCAAGATCTTGCCATCGGTGGCATAACCAAGCTTGCCGTCACTCGTCCCATATGAGGCCATAATGGTGATGTCTTTTTGTGAACCGTCACCGTAGGTGCCCATGACTTTAATCGGGATGGATGAACCGCAGCCCACCGTGGTCGGACTCGTGGTCACGATGGCGACTGATACGAGTGCGCTCGGATCAACCTTAACTGGTTCAGTAACCAAAACTTCTGCCACGGCCGTGCGCACACCTTGAGGATCGGTAAATGTGCCATTGATCTTTGCTGTGCCAGCAAATGATGCCGAAAAGACATTGGATGCCATGGTGCCGAGAGCACCCGTTACCAGAGAGAAGCGCACCGAGGTCGTAATGTCATCAACACCGCCATCAGCGCGCACGCCGTAAGCGCGCACGATCGAACGGCCACCGACCGTGATAGCAGAAGGCGTTGGCACCAACTCAAGACGTTGGTACACGCGCGTGGTTGGCACCTGCTGGGTCGTGGTGGCATCCGTTGGCGGTTTAATGACCGGTGGCTTGGTACCAGGGATACCCGGGATCTCAGGTGCTTCGACTGTGCTCGTTGGAGTGATGGTCGGCTCCGTAGGTGCCGTTGGGACAATAGCCGTTTTCAAATCGAACCAACGCTCGAGACGACGGCGCAAGGCGGCTGTCTTTTTTGAAAGCTTCGCCCGATCCTGCTCAGTAAGTTTTTTTGCTGCTTCATCGATACGGTCGATGCGCGTCAACAAGCTCGCGATGGTAATCGAAGCATCGCGGCGGTTGTCGGCCATATAAAGCAGCTCATCAATGTCTTCATCGATGTCGAGCGCTTCGCGGTACAAACGGTCCAAATCAACCTTGGCCATGGCGAGGCGGTGTTCGCGCATCTTCTTCAGCAATCCGCGCGAAGGGGCGCGGACGCCAAAGGCTTTTGGCCCGTCGAGGTCAGTGCGGTTCATGAAGCTCTGCAATGCATTCAACTCGCGCTGCACCTCTCGGCTGTCACCGGCATTACCCATGCGGTCTTGCATGAGGGCAAGGGCCTTGTCGGCTTGGTCAGGGTCAGCAATCGAGAGCGCCATGGCGCGGCGAGCATATCCTGAAGCTAAGGCTTTGCGGTCTTTACCTGCCAACAACAAACGCATGCGCTCGCCTAAGCGCACCATGCCTTGCGGCGCTTTGCGAATGCGGTCAGAACGTTTTGCTTCGCGCTTGGCGACCCAGTCGGCATAGCGTTGGTCAAAGCGATAGTCTTTTTCTTGTTCTTGTTTGCGCCAAGCATTGCCTTCGGACGAATCCATCACAATGGTTGAGGTGCCATTACCGATCATCGCGCTCTGCAAATCGGCAATCATGGTGTCATTGCCATCACCGCGGTCAACCGATACCACCGAATCATCAACAACAACATTTGCGCCGTCCGCATTCAATTCAACGCCATAGGTCGTACCGCGCACGGTAGCCACCACGTCGCCCGCTTTGACCTGCATCGGCTTATCAAGATCAAGAACCTTCACCATGCGGCTCCAGATACGGCCGGCCGTCAGTTTAAGCGAAATCGCCGAAGGCTCATCAGCAGTAAAGTCCGGAGCGCTGTCGATCATGATTTCAGAGCCATCCTCAAGACGTGAGACGCCTTGGTCACCCCAAATAATTTCAACAACGCCACCCTTGGCAGCACGCACCGTGTCACCGGCACCTACGGTCGTCGACGTCCCATTCACGGTCTGAAAGGCATCGGCACCGGCTTTTTTCAGCTCGGCCGAGCCTTCGAGAACTTCAATATGCGCCGAAAGCGGGGTGACTTCATCGACCATGCCGAGACTCCAGGCATAGCCCAAAACACCGAACAGCAAAACCGCCAAAACCACCGCCACCGCAATAATCAAATGCTTTTTCATAATCACCAAGAGCATAACACCGACTGCTCAAAAACAAAAACACTCGGCTCATCACCGCGTGTTTTTATGGTCGGGCCAGAGGGACTTGAACCCTCGACCTCGTCGTCCCGAACGACGCGCGCTAGCCAACTGCGCTATGGCCCGTCATGGCTTTGATGACCCCTTCTGTAAGATCTCACCGAACATCTTCACTTCCTCTTCTGAGAGCTCGGCGATAGCAATGGTGATTGACGCAGCCGTATAGTCAATAACATGTCCCTGCTTCTTCGCCAAAGTGATGGCCGTGGCACGATGGTGGCCGTCAACACACATGATTTTGCCATTAGGGAGTTTTAGGCCGATGAATTGCGTTTCAAACGGCAAAGCATCCATCATGTTTTGGATATTGGTATTCTGTAAAAATTCTTGTCGCTGAGTCTCGCTCTCAAATAACTGATCAAAGGTCGCTTCGAGCTTGTTCTCAACGCGGCTTTGCCAACCGGTATACGGCCCCAAAAGCATGGCAGGAACCTCATTCATCGGATCGGCAAAAGCATAGAGCTTCCAGGCGCGACTTGAAGCATTGAGCTGCTCAGCCGTATAGCGCCGCCACGACTCCCAATCAGACCAACCTTTTACCTCAGTAGCAACGCGAATCCAACCGGGATTATTCGCTTCACGGTCACGCCATCCAGAAAAAACATCGTCCCAAGAAATATCGCGAAGAAAATTCATGTGGATTTACTTAATGTTTGTGCCCACGGTGCGCATCAGGCTGCTGAGCATCTTCGTTGGACATAAACCAGGCTGCAAGCAAGGCCGTGATCGGCACCGTAAAAATCAAACCGATGGTGCCGGCGAGCGAACGAATGACTTCGTCGACGACCGAATCAAAATTCACGAACTTCAACCATGAACCGCCAAATTGTTTATAGAGCAAAAGCGTCGAGAGCGAAGAACCGACATAGGCATAGACAAGCGTATTGGCGAGCGCGCTCATATGGTCTTTGCCCACGATCATGCCCGAGGTGAAGAGCTGGGCCTTGGTGGCGCGCGGATTATGGCGTTTTACTTCACTGATACCAGAGACAATCGAGACGGCAACGTCTTCAACCACACCGGCTGAAGCGATGATGATACCAGCAAACATGAGTCCGCGCGGATTCAGCATTGGGTTTTTGTCGAAGAAAAGACGGTCGTCATCAGTGGCGAGGCCCGAGGCATGCGACCAGTCCGCAAAGACGATCGAGACGCCATAAGCCACGAGAGCGCCGCCCATGGTGCCAATGGCGGTGATAATGGCTTTACGATTCCATCCTGAAGACAAACCTGTTGAAAGCAAGGTAAAGACGCCCGTAAGCAAGATCGCGACAGGCACCGGATTCATCCCCGACAAAAAGGCCGGGATCAGCACATAGCCGATAAGCGCGATCGAGATGGCGATTGAGAGCGCTGTTTTAAAACCCTGCCAACCCGAGAGCACGATCAACATCACGACAAACAAAATGACCAACCAAATAAGCGCGGCGCGGCGGTCAAAGCCTTCGATGAACAACTGCCAGTCATCGCCGCTGCGCTGCATGAAAATCACCACCTTGTCACCCTGCTTCGGTTGAAGCGCATAAGGGTTTGAAGAAATGTCTGAAGAGATGTCTTTTGTTTGGCCTTTGAGCGGGCCAGACAAAAACTTCACTTGAAAAAGCGTCGTTTGCTCACCGCCGATCGAGGTCGGATTCAAAGCACGGCGCACGCCTTCAACCGAAGCGCGTTCGTATTGGCCAACTTGGTCGGCTGGGGCGGCATTTGCCGCCGCGGCACCGTCGACGCCTTCGCTACCAGACGAATTATCCGAGGTGCTTGTCGCCACCACCGGTGCCGGCGCTGTAGGGGCTGATTGGGCAAAAACCGGCAATGCCAAAAACTGTGCCGCCAATACCACCGCCAAAAAAAGTTTCTTCATAAGAGATGTTCAGGTTATCACGCTTGTCCTTGCCATGGGTATGGCGGCACAAAGGTCGCCTCAACCTTGGCATACTTGCGGATCCACTCGATCAAATGAGCGGTGGCGCGCACGTCTTCGCGGTTATATTGAATGATCGAATCGAGAATGGTGCGGTCACCTTTTTCCATCCACTTATCAAAGGCCAATACCGACTCACCGCCCGAATGTACCTCGCCCTCCCAAGCAAAACCCAAAAAGCGACCGATCGCCTTGAGGCTGTAAAACGGCAACGGGAATACCAAATGGTCAGACACGATATCTTTGATGTCGATCATGTTTAACATGAACTTGGCGAGCCATGGGTTTTCTTCGGTGTGATAACGGCGCGACAATTGGCGCAAGCGCTGCACTTCATACGGCGCATAGTGATAAATGGTGTATTCGCTTGGCAAGGTTTCGATCCAGGCCAAAAACTCCTGCCACATCTCACCTTCTTCTTCGGGGGACTCTGCAACAAAGGAGAGGTATTTTTGCTCGGATGGAATCCAAAAGCCATAGAGGTAATCGGCATCGGTTGGCGGATGGCTCTCGATATCGAAGTGGATCTCAAGGCCGCGCACCTCGTCAAAAAACGGCGCACGGATAAAAACTGATTCGGTCATGACCGAGCGTGCCTGGCGCTGCACGGCTTCAAGCGCGCGGATGGTGAGGCCCGGCGCCTGGCCTTCAAGCGCGAGCGGGTCGAGATTCGCCGCGTCTTCGATGGTGCGGATACCGAAAGAGCGCAACGCTTTTAACTTACGCACGTCGACGTTATAGAGAAGGGCGATATCATTGGTCGACTTGGCGAGATGTTCGCAGGCCGCGCCCCAAGGCGAGATGTCCAAACACGATTTGCGAAATACCGGATCAGGACATTCGCCGTCGCGCATGCGTTCAATCTGCTCAACGATTTCGTGAAACTCCGACAAGAACGACGAAGCACGAAACGGGATACGCTCCCCGTCCGCATTCAAAATGGCCGGGTCCGGAGGAAACATCCCCTGAGCACGCTCAAGCAAAACGGCATAAAACGTTAACTGAGCCATATGCTCTTTTTTGAGCTCATGGGCACGCTTCACGTCGACCGGCACATAATACCAATCACCCAAGGCGCTCTTACCAGGGCGGCGCTCTAACAAGTCAGGACGACCAACCCACTCGCCGTCTTTCAAGCATGCTTGGTAGATCACCGGCACCCCTTGCTTCATGAGCCCTAGCGTTTGCGCGGCGGCTTCGGTTGGGTTTTTTGTTTTGACCATGTCAAAAGCGCCATACGTTTTGGCAACGATGTTTTGTTCATGGGTCAGCCCGTCGGCAAGGCGTTGTTCTTCAGCCTCGGTCAGCGGACGTCGTAAGTTCGGATCGCCCCAACGCTCCCAATATGGCCAGTGCGGACATTGGTAGAAGCGAAAGAAGTCCGTACCGGTCAGGGTGTCATGAGGCTTGGACATATGCGTAGGCTAGTCGTTCATTCGTGAAAAAACAATACCCGCTCAAGGCGGGCATTGAAGAACCGAGGTTCTTATTTGGTCTCTTTGTGAGGCTTATTGGTTTTGCAGGTTTTGCAGAACTTCTTAAGCTCAAGACGCGTTTTGAGCTTCTTGTTTTTGGTCGAGTGGTAGTTCACCTTTTTGCATTCGGTGCACTCGAGCTTGATCAAATTCTCTTGGGACATAGGCGTGGGGTTATAGAAACGGTCATATCGTGCCTGTGCCGGAGCCTCGTAAAAGGCGTGGAGCCGGCGGTCGGATTCGAACCGACGACCTGCAGTTTACAAAACTGCTGCTCTAACCAGCTGAGCTACGCCGGCAGGCGATAATGTTCCGAACGGGCCTAAGATTAGCTGAAACCGGCAAAATGGTCAAGCTAGGAGAGATCCGCCGGATTTAGAGGCTTCTTACCGACGTCATTATCTGATAATGACTCAATAGACCTTAATATATTCGCCTGCCTCACATCCCCCATGGCTGGCTTATAGTCCTCAGGAAGGGCGATTTCGCCCGTGTGTTTTTTCTGCTCCACATTACCTTCGGTATAGTGTTCTTCAGCTCCAAAACTTGGTGCCGTTAACTTACCGATACCCTCCATGTCGCCTTTAGCGATCAGCTCGGCAAGACGCTTGGCATAGAGTTCGTCTGCTAATTTTCCAGCCTCGGCTAACTCGGCTAGCTTATGCTGTTCGGCGGTATAGGCCGCTCTGCGTTCATTCATGAGACCAATATCAATCGTCTCTTTAGCAACCCTGCGTTCGGGTTTCTGTGTGGGCGACATCCCTTCAAATGGAGGCATATACTGAAACGCTAACATGCCGAACCCGAGCAAACAATCCCGCTACTCGACACCCATCCGCTCACGAAGCCCTTTGATTTTGTCACGGTCTTCTTCAAGGGCGGCTTTCTGTCTCTGCAAGTTGGCACGCAACTCAGCATTTTCGCCTTGCAGCGCCTTGAGCGACGTCTCAAGCGTACCGATGGCTTCTTCAAGGCTCTTAATACGGCGTTCAAAATATTGCTCACGCACATGTTCTTCGATGCGGCGCTCAGCGGCACGGTCACGCTCAGCTTTTTCTTCGAGGTCTTTGTCTTTTTGTCCAAGCGTAAACTCAAGCAAGTCATGCATCATGCGGCGTTTCACGTCGGCAACGCCCTCAGCCGAACGCTCGGCGCTCATGGCTGCGGCCAAGGCCAATACCTTGGTTTCGCCTTCTTTGCCATAAGTGGCTTTTTGAGAATAAGCGAGCATTTGTTTTACATACGGGTCATCTTCGCCACGGTCAAAAACAAGATCAGCAAGGCGTTCATAGCGGTCCATGGCTTTTTCAATGTCGATTTCACGGTCAGCAAAGCGTATCGCGTATTCAGCCAAATGGTTGATGCGGTCTTTGGAGCCTTTTTCGCCATGCAATGGCAAGCCATACCCCTCAACCAACTTTTCAAACTTCGCCGTATCTTCAACATGGCTGATACCGACATTGAAGACGATGCTCGACGGCGTATACAACGAACCGTCCACGCCCGTGCCGGGCACGGGGCCGGCCATTTCAGCCTCAGCGGCAATCGCTTGGCGCAAAGCAACGGCCAAAGAACCGTCATCACCCTCGACGGTCAAGACAAACTCGTCACCGGCATAACGGTAAGCCTTGATCTTGGCATCAGGAAAGCGCTCCTTCCAATCCGGACGATTGGCGATGCGGTCTAAAATTTCACCCGATTTTTTGATCGCCAAATCACCAACGGCAGGGCCACCAACTTTGTCGAAGTACTTTAAGAATCCCATGTCGATAAACATGGTTGAAACGCTTTGGTTGCGTGACAGGGCGCTTTCAACGCCAGCAAAGAGCGGACCGCGCGCCTCAAGGCCGGTCATGCTATCGCGACGGGCGGCTTCAAGTCGGCTCTCTAACTGCTTCAGGTCTTTTTGCTTTTGGTTGAAGGGCGTTGGTTCGGCTTCGGCCTTGCGGGCCGCCTCTTCAGCTTCGGCACGTTTTTGCGCGAGAATCCGCAACCCTTCGGTCGGTTCAGGCGGGACAAACTCCCCCGCTTTCTCTACCGCTGATACGCGGCGCAACTGCCCCTGTTCAAAACGTTGGCGGGCTTTGGTGGCAATGGCGCTTTGCAGGTTGCGTTCGCCCGTGATCTCGGCCTCAGTACCGAGACGCAAACTTTTAAAACCTTCGTCAAAAGCGATTTGGCTTTTTTCTTTTTGCCACTCACCCGACCAGCTCTCATCAAAAGCACCCATCTGCTTCATGAGTCCTTTTGCCTCTTCATATGAAGCTGGCACTTCACCGTCGGCAAACATCCCGCCAAGCGCTTTTTTAAGATAATTATCATAAAAGGCGCGGGCCCGGGTTTCGTCTCCGCTCGTCGCCGCCTCTTTTAACATCCCTTCAAAACGGTCGAGGCGCAATTGGGTTTTGCTGATGTCATTTTCTGTCATCAACACGTCTTTAATGACATCGACGGCCAAACCCGCCTTGCGGTTTTGCTCCCACTCCATGAATCCCTCCATGCCTTCTTCGCGGCGCAAGGCATTGAGCACTTCATAAACCTCGGCCATCGACGCGTGGTTGGCAGCCAAAGGCGGCGCTTCGACATTGGCATATTTTTGCGTGACGGCATCAACGCTTTTTAAGCCGTCGGCCAATGATTGCATGGCCGCCACCGATGTCACCTTGCGCACCACGACGCTGAACTCGTTGCCGCCCGAACGGTAGATATCATAATTCTCGGCCAGCTCGGATTCTTTCATTTCAGGATGAAGCGCATGCAAGGCCTGCTCAACGCGTTCAGCAAGCAGCTTATAGGTAAGGCTCATGCCCTCATCACCCAAAGAGTGGCCACCCTCTTTATTGAGGCGGTCGAGCTCATTCATGCTCACCGTGAGCAAATGCGTTTGCTTTAGCTCTTCGGTTGGGACGAGCTTGCCATGAGCTTCTTGGACGAAGTCATGCTCAAACATCTTGGCGACATCAATGCCAAAACGGTCGCTCTTCCAGGCTCCGCTCGGGTCATGCTCGGCATCAAAAAGCTCCAACCGCTTTTTGGCGATCTCAACATCGGCTTTGGCCAGCTCAGCCGAAGCATCATCGGGGTGGCTCGTTTGTGCCATCTCTTGTTTTACCGTGGCAGCGCGCAAACCCTCTTCAAGCGTTTTGCGTTCATACGAACGTTTAACGGTACCGATGCGTTCACGATCGATGAATTCGGGTGATGGAGGAGCCATACAGAAGCATTGTAACAAAAAAGAAACCCCGATGTCGCGCATGGCGCATCGGGGCGGAGGGGGTTCACTCAGGCGGCAGGCTTCTGCGCGCGGGTGTAGGTGACGTAGGTGAGGGTGTCGGCGATGTAGAAACACTTCTCGAGAACGGCGCACTGCGCATCATCGAGCACGTCGATGTCGGTGATGGTGCGGATCTTGAAGGCAGGGAGCCCAGCCTCTGGCGCTTTGAAGCGCAGCTGCAGGTTGAGCTTGCCGATCGTGTCTTCACGACCATGGTTGATCTTGAGTCCGGCCTCCATATAGGCCAGATAGAGCCCTCGAAGCCATACTCGCTTCGAGGCGATGTCGAGCTTCGGGTCCATGACTCACCTCTCAATCTCACCCCTCTTTGATACCATAACTATAATAAATTGTCAACTACTTCCCCCTGCCCCCTCCACCTTCGTGGAAGGGGTAATCACTCCGGTTTGAAGGCTAAAGAGGCTGAATTGATGCAAAAACGCTTGCCGCCTTTATCGGATGGACCGTCGTCAAAGACATGGCCCAAATGGCTGCCGCAACGATTACAGGTGACTTCGATGCGATGCATGCCAAAACTCGTATCTTCGGTGAAGTGGACGGCGTTTGGGTCTAGGGCCTCAAAGAAGGCCGGCCAACCACAGCCGGAGTCATACTTACCACCCGAGCTAAACAATGGCTGGCCGCAAGCGCCGCACTCATACATCCCTTGGTTGAACTCATGATCAAGGGCGCCGGTAAAAGCACGCTCGGTCCCCTTCTCGCGCAAGACATGGTATTGCTCGGGGGTGAGGATTTTCTTCCATTCTTCTTCGGTTTTTGGGATCTGGTCGTCGGCGAGGTGGGGCATATGGATTCATTATGTCATAAATCCCAAAAGCACGCGTTATAAGGGCAATACCCCATGACCATTATCGCCCTCGCCGCGCTTGCCGCCCTTATTAAACGCCGCCCAGGCTTTCTCCGTCCGCCTTCGGCGTCCACCTCTTTCACCTTCGTGAAAAAGGTCTAATTGATGTTGTTTATGAACTCTCGCGTTTGGGGACGGGTACCGGTAACAACCGCGCTCATACTGGGACTGGCGATGGTGGTGGATATTTTGAAGGTGGCTGCGATGAATTAAAACCCACCCGGGAGGGTGGGGTTTATAGAGCAACCTTATCGAGCTTGAATTGAATACTGTAGGTGTAGAACTCGATATTCTGAGTTACAGATAGCGCACGACGCACGCGTATGTCGTCTTCGAAGGCGATGATAGCTCCTCGAACTATTTGGCCTGGTTCAGCGAGTTCATCTTTTACATATCCCATATACCGCTGTATCTGACCTACAACCGCATCACTCGCTCGACCTTTCTTAAGCTCAACAACGAGTAATTCTCGTTTATCCTTACTGATCGCAAGAACATCGATTGGACCAGTATCACTCGGATATTGCTGACCAACGGGTTCACCGTCCTCTTCGAAGATATCATAATTTTTACCCAATTCGGTAAATGACCAATTTTGCACTAGAAAATCTTCAAGATGCTTCTCGAGAGCGAATGCGCTCGCGTCTTCGATATTTTCAGCAGCCAAAGACCCCACCATTGAAGGAGTACTGCCGATAAGCAGTTCAATTTCATCAGCGTACTTTGTTAGCATGCTAACGGTTGCGATTGAACCAGCTGAATTTTGTAACGACTGACTCATTTCTTCACGACCAACTAACCGCTGAAGCCAACGCACGGGGCGACGATGAGCCAACTCATGGCCTGGGTGGTATTCATAGCTACCAATAACTTCTCCGACATGATAAAAGCCCTTACCGTCAGGGCAAAGTACCATATCACCCTCCTTAATCCCCTTTGCGATGGTATGTAGCATGCCACAGGCAAGACCCGCAGCAATTTTAGTTTTTTCTGGATGAGTAGCGAGATACCTTGGAATGAACACGTGGTTAAATTCACGCCAGCTTTCGGTTAATTCATTTGTGAGATCAACATCACCAAACCAACCTACACCGATAAAACCATCACGAAATGCCTCTTCAGCAAAAGCACTTTTGCGACCAAGGAGAATACGGTAGTAGTTTTTCATAGCGAATAAGGACATACTAAGGCGCGAACAGAACAAAATCAAAACCCACCCGGCAGGGTGGGTTTTGTAAAACTAAAGATCAGCGCCCGAAATACTGAAGAATCGCTCAAAGAATACGCTTAACCGATTAAAGACATTTTCACGTTTCTCTATTAAAGCGTCATTCGGTGAAAAGCGGGAGATCGGAGGCAGGATACCAGCAAAACCCGTGCCAGTGGACGTAACCCCTCCATCACGGAAGGCGTTGCGCACAAAGGCGACAGCGGCATCATGATCTAATCCTTCCTCAGAGATAATCTTCTCAAGCTCCTCTTTTCTTTGTTTGTTTACAAATTTTCGCCAATCACGATCAATTTCAGCAGCTGGGTCAAGGGTTTTAATGAACTGATCAATAAGATCCTTCTTGTTACGTAACTCGATGCTCGAGTTAATAGCCTTTTCAATATCAACGAGCACATCTTTATTCTTTGTATGATCTTCGTGATACTTCTTGATGAGATCGAGAACAAAATCAATATTAATCTCGACTTGCTTTATCAGCTCCATTTCAAAAACTAAGTCATCGTTAATATTCTCTTTTTCGTTTTCTTTCTCTTTACGAAGATCTGCGTAAATATTCAAGTAGATGCTGTGATAATCCTGAATATCACGATCGCTTAATAATGTATCTCCAGAAAATTCATCAAACGTTACAAGAACGTTGCGCAGCCTCAAGATAGCACCATAGAGCTTCACAAACTCTTTCTGTGACTGCTCACTCGTAATACGCTCGGCGACTGGATAAGAATTTCTCAGCTCATGCACCAAGCTCTCATAGCCTCGTAATTCTTTTTCACCATCCTTATACCCGTAATAGTAGTCCGTATATGACTTGAGAAGTACAATACCTGAGGCTTCTTTATCACCAAACAAAGCAATAGCTTCGTTCGTGGCCTTTTCAAGCTTTCTAAAACAAACAATATTACCAAACGTTTTAACACTATTTAAAATGCGGTTTGTGCGCGAGTAGGCCTGTAATAGACCATGTAATCGTAGGTTTTTGTCCACCCACAACGTATTAAGCGTCGTCGCGTCAAAACCCGTCAAGAACATATTCACCACAATCAAGACATCAATCTCTCGTTCTTTGACGCGAAGACTGAGGTCTTTATAGTAATTCTGAAATTTGTCCGCTGAGGTATCAAATGACGTACCGAAAGTAGCATTGTAATCCTTGATTGCCATTTCCAAAAAATCTCTCGAGCTCGCATCTAAACCCGTCGTATCCTCAGAATTTTCATCCATTACACCATCAACATCATCATTTACACTAAAGCTATAGATCAAACCTACTTTCAGTTTCTTATCCGATGGCTGATCGGCAAGCTGCTTTTTAAATTCAGCGTAATACTTCTTCGCCATCTCAATCGAAGAGACAGCAAAGATCGAGTTAAAACCTGCTAAACGACGGGCTTTTAGCTCGTAAAAGCTATTTCGTTTGGTTTTTTGATCAAAATGCTCGCGAATATACGTAACAATATTCGCTAAACGCTCTGGAGCGGACAGAATCGCTTCGCGATCAATATCGTTAATCTTTGTATCCTCAATATCTTCTGCTTCGCGTACGGTTGAAACATAATCAACTTTAAACGGCAGAACATTCTTGTCTGCGATGGCATCAACAATGGTATAGGTATGCAATTTATCACCAAAGGCTTGCTCAGTTGTTCTCAAGTCTGGTCGGCCACCTGACGAAGCATTAGCGGCAAAAATAGGCGTGCCAGTAAAGCCAAAGATGTGGTAATTCTTAAAGGCTTTCGTAATTGCCGCATGCATGTCACCGAATTGCGAACGATGACATTCATCAAAAATGAGCACGACATGACCATCAAAGATCTCGTGACCCTTGTTTTTACCGATAAAACGATCGAGCTTCTGAATCGTTGTAATGATAATACGTGACCTTGACTCCTCTAGCTGCTTTTTTAGAATCGAAGTATTACTATTGCTATTTGCTGCACCTTTTTCAAACTTGTCATACTCACGCATGGTCTGATAATCAAGATCTTTACGATCTACAACAAAAATCACCTTATCGATAAAGGGCAATCTACTTGCTAACTGAGCTGTTTTAAAGCTCGTGAGCGTCTTGCCTGAGCCTGTTGTATGCCAAACATAGCCACCGGCATCAATCGAACCTAATTTCTTATAGTTAGTACTGACCTCTATACGATTAAGAATGCGTTCGGTGGCCACGATTTGGTAAGGACGCATCACTAATAATGAGCGATCAGAAGTAAAAACACAGTACTTCGTCAGAACATTTAATAATGAATGCTTTGCAAAGAAGGTTTTTGCAAAATCCATCAAATCCGTAATAGGTCTATTCTGTGCATCTGCCCACCAACTCGTAAACTCAAAGCTATTGCTGGTTTTTTTACCCTTACCTACCTTACCTGTAGTTGATTCTTTAATACGTGATGCACGCGTCGTATTACTGTAATATTTGGTATGAGTCCCATTTGAAATAACAAAGAGCTGAATGTACTCAAATAAACCAGAGTCCGCCCAAAAGCTCTCACGTTCATAGCGTTTTATCTGATTAAAAGCCTCTTGAATGGCCACCCCGCGACGCTTTAACTCGATATGAACAAGCGGTAAACCATTCACTAAAACCGTGACATCGTAGCGATTTGCACGAAGTCCTTCTTCGGTCTCGTACTGATTGATTACCTGTAACCTATTTTCGTGAATACGGTCTTTACGAAGAAGATAGATATTCTTTGTTGAACCATCATCACGAGTGAGATTTTTTACATGATCTTCTTGAATAGTGGCCGTTTTTTCTTCAATGGACTGATTTGTATTTGCAATCTCGTTCTTAAAAAATCGCTCCCACTCTTCATCAGAAAATTGCATCTCATTCAGTATCTCAAGCTGATGACGAAGATTCTTGATTAACTCCGTCTCAGAATGAATCGTCAGAAACTCATAAGCTTGTGCTTCGAGTTGCTGAATAAACGCTTTTTCTAAATCGGCTTCACTTTGATAGCCGGTAGCGCGCTTTTCACCTGGGGTGAATTCCGTAACAACCGTGCTCTGCCCGCCTTCGGCGACGAGATTATACTGTTTCGTCTTTTGCATATTCTTTAAACGTCAGGAGCTTATTTCGGTAATATTCGTATTGTTTGCTGCGAGCATTTAACTCTGCCTGCAAGCCTATAGAGATATCGTTTACCAAAGCATCCAATTTGTCGAGGACGGAGACGATGCGTTCTTGTTCCGCGAGGGGCGGAATATAGAGCTTAATCTTTTCCAAATCCTTTGATGATACGCGTCTAACCTTGGTTCCAGTTATGTATTGTTTTTTCTGATCAAAAAAATTATTCGTTTGTATTGCGTATGCAATATATTTAGCGTTTTCTTTGTGTTTGAATATCATTGCATCGCTGCTAATTGCGATATCTTCATCGCCCAACCAAGCCACACCCTTGCATACATCCTTATCGTTTTCGCTTGTGGTCGCAATCACTAAGTCGCCTTTGCTAGCTTTTTTAAGTTTTTTTGCAAACTCAGCAGAAACAAATGTTTTTGTTTTATGCGTATAAGTACCGTAATATGTGTAAATTTGACCGTAGTGAATACAGCCAACACCAGAAGGAGTGAAATCCTTTTTTTGAAGACCTCCACCCCTCACAAACACACCAATATCACCCATCGGCACCCAGCCAGCCTCCTTCTCAGTGGCTAAAAGCCCCTCTCGATAGTACTCATACTGCTTCTTCCTAGCTTCGAGCTCTGCTTCGAGCTCTGCTTCGAGCTCTGCTTCGAGCTCTGCAAAGGAGTCTAGAATGCGAACGATTTCTTGTTGAACAGGGAGGGGTGGGACAGGGATTTTAACAAGCTCTATTTCCGATTTTCTAATTGATGGCACTGCACCGGAATCATTTGATATATCTACCAAGTTCACCCCTAACATCCAGTAATATAAAAATCTATCAACTAAACCATTGCCCGGTATTAGGCCCATTACGTTATTATCGTACGCCGACTCAGTAGAAAGTAGCCGCTTCTTATTTGTAGCTACGGCTGCTCCAATCTTAGGAAAGATTACAGTGCCAGCAGGGGCTGGTTTTATACCGAGACGTTTTGACACCTCAGGAACGATGAAATTATTCGCGTGAATCATTAATAACTCATTTCCGAGTAGATTCATATCGCTAACTTTATAGAAGGGTATACCTTTTTTACTTCCTTGATCAGCCTTTGGAAAACCCCAACCACTCCTCACTTCCGCAACTTCAAGTACCCTTCTAAATTCAACGCCATCCGGACACAGTTCAGAGATGAGTTTTTTAATTTTTGATTGATGCGAGTCTGCGATCATACAAAAAATAATCTCATTTTTTCTATCGAACCCCTTAGCTCTTCTGCACTAGGCAATCCACCGTTATCACTTGAGTGATGAATCTTGTTTCTAATGTAGGTGTGACACGTTACTTTATTTAAACAAGTCTTAAAATTACTGTCTATAGGCTCCTGTCGCTTCTTACCAAAGAATTCATTATCAAAAATTACTTGACGCACATCTTTGCTATCGTAATTACCATTTGACTTTAGAGTTTTATAGTCATTATTTGGGTCATCCCAAAACCTACTCTCGAGTTCGTTATATAGCTCGCTGTGATATTCAGTAGTTGCCAATCCAAACGCTAGATAATTTACTTCGTTTGCAGAAAGATAGTTAAGAACTCGTTCACTCGGCTGTAAGACCTCAGGAACTTTAGGGGATTTTTTGATTACTTTTATAAGAACTTTTTCGTTAAGCATCAATTGCTTCACAAAAAGCGGAGAGTGCGTAGAAAGAAATATCTGCGCTGTCTTTGATAAAGACAATAATATCTTTACAAATTCCCCTTGTAAACTTGGGTGCAGGTGCAGCTCAGGTTCATCGATTAAAACAATGAGCTGCTTCTTGCTTTGTTCGGAGAGAAAAAATGAATACAGTAAAGAAAAGACCATTTCATATCCAGAACCTAAGCTCTCTATAGTGATTTGTTGATTATTGCCTTTTTTTAAACTTAGGAACGCTCCCTCATGAGGTCTTAAATTACTTATATACGCCAACGATAGCTCAAGACCGGTAAGCTCTTTAAATTTATCTACTGCTTTATTTAGAAATTCACTTTCAACACCATTCAACACCCCCTGAAGCTTACCGCTCACATCCGACAAACCTTTATTTATGTACTGAAAATCAAAATCCTCCATTAGTCGATCAAATCGAGTTTTTGAATATGTGCCAGATCTAATTTGATAGGTGCGACTCCTATCTAAAAAAAGTACATCGTTCTCATTAAATCGATTTCCTTTAAAGGGATTGTTTACGCTTGTTCTAAGGTCGGGACTATCATCCTTGGGCTGAGTCTGGCCATCTGCTCTTATGTACTTTTGGTCGCTCACAACAACGGACGATAAATAAGCCTTATTCCCTCTCGTTCTTACATGTGCCTCAAAAGAGAAACCCTTAGCTTTATGTTTTTTATTTGGCATAGTGCCATCAAAATCAAAATCGCTTTGAGAAAAGATCTCAATGAGGGTTTTTCTTTCTAGATCATTAAAATCATCTAGCGCATAACTGTCTGATTTGTACGATAAAAGAGGCATAGAAAGAGCGTCAAGTATCGTTGTTTTACCGCAACCATTCTCTCCAACAAAGAGGTTAATACCCGACCCATCATCGGAATTATTTGGTACATTCAGATCATCTAACTCGAATCCAACATCTGCAGCAAATAGCCTGAAGTTGCTTATTTTTATTTTTTTTATAAACATAGGAGAAGAATGGGTTGACTAAATTTCTGTAACAATCACATCGATCGCCTTACGTAACTCACTCTGCCGTGCAACAATCTGCTCAATCTCCGTGTTTAATTTCTCAATATCAACTGCCTCACGTGTATCTTTTTGGATTACATGACTCGAAACAGCGATATTATAGTCATTTTCAGCAATTGCCTTAATATCAACACGTTTAGAAAAATGCTCAATTTCTTTACGCTCTGCAAATACCTCAAGAATCTTCCCACGATTGTCATCGTTTAACTTATTTTTATTACCACTACGGACAAATTCTGCTGATGCATCAATAAATAACACATTGCTTTCTTTCTTGCTCTTCTTGAGAACAATGATACAAGTGGCAATTGTTGTACCAAAGAACAAATCTGATGGAAGCTGAATAACCGCATCAACGTAGTTATTCTCTACTAAATACTGACGAATCTTTTGCTCAGCTCCACCGCGGTACAACACCCCCGGAAACTCAACAATTGCCGCCGTACCACTTGTTGAGAGCCACGAAAGCATATGCATCGTAAAGGCGAGGTCTGCCTTGCTTTTTGGCGCCAAAACACCAGCCGGCGCATAACGCGGATCATTAATGAGCAAAGGATTGCTATCGCCCTCCCATTTGATTGAGTACGGAGGATTAGACACGATGGCATCAAAAGGCTCTTCATCCCAATGTTTTGGATCGATCAACGTATCACCAAGGCCGATATTAAAGTGATTGTAGTTAATATCATGCAAGAACATGTTGATGCGGCACAGGTTATAGGTCGTGAGATTGATTTCTTGACCATAAAACCCCTTGCGAACATTGTCCTTACCCAAAACCTTGGCGAACTTCAACAATAGCGAACCAGAGCCGCAAGCAGGGTCATAGACCTTGTTTACTTCTTTTTTACCCACCGTCGTAATCTGAGCCAATAACTCACTTACCTCTTGAGGGGTATAGAACTCACCTCCTGATTTGCCCGCATTTGAGGCATACATGGTCATGAGATACTCGTAGGCATCTCCAAAGGCGTCGATACTATTATCTGCGTAGTTACCAAGACGTAGGTCACCAATCGCATCCAGAAGTCTCACAAGCTTCTGATTACGCTGTTCGACCGTATTGCCCAATTTTGGCGAGTTGACGTCGAGATCGTGAAATAACCCCTTGAGATCATCTTCACTCTCAAAACCCTTTGCTGAGCCCTCAATATCGCGGAAAACATTAACAAGGGTTTCGTTCAAATTCGCATTAGCGCGAGCATTAGCACGCACATTAACAAAGAGATCGCTTGGCAAAATATAAAAACCCTTGTCGCTAATCGTTGCTTTACGACCAAATTCTGCTTCTTTGTCGGTCAACTTGCTGTAATCAAAGTCTTTCGTACCTGTACGACGTTCATGAGCGTTGATGTAATTGGTTAAGTTTTCACTAATGAAGCGATAAAATAAAATACCAAGCACATACTGCTTAAAATCCCAACCATCGACACTACCACGAAGATCGTTCGCGATTTGCCAGATGGCGCGATGAAGCTCGTTGCGTTCTTGTTCTTTTGTCATCTCAATCTGTGCTCCTTTTTGCTTCATAGTTATGCCGTCAGGGTATCATTGCGTAACGTTAACAGCCAGCTGCCCATCTGGTATTTCATTATCAAAACATCCCCTCCTCTTTGCAGATTCGGGGATTCAGATTTTGAACTTGTCCACGCCGCGGCCATTCCAGCGGCCGGTGAGGTCGCCTTGAGAGCAGCTCGGGCCGCAGCACATGACGGCATTCTTGCCGCCGTCCAAAAAATGGACGCCGGACTTCAGCGCATCATCAGGCTCGGCGTAGACGACGAGCACGATTTGGCCAGGCACGATCGGCTTGGCGCAGTTCACGCACTTGATGATCGAGCGCATCAGCTCGTCGGCGGCACAATCGGGGCAAAGCCCTTCATGGCCTGCGCCAAAGCCCTCGCTGGTAAAGCTCAGGTCATGGGCGATGATCTCATAAGAGCCTGCCGCCGTATGGCCGCAGCCATAGCGCTTGGGCAGATAATACTTGGGCTGAATGACGATGGCGCCATCGTCACGCGACTCGCGCCGATAAAAGAGCTTTTGAAACACTTCTTTCACGGTCACCTCCGGGCTATGACCCACGTGCTCCGTCGCAAACTTCACCAAGTCCGGCCCTTGCCGTCAATAAACGAAGCCACCCATCCAGACAAAGCAAAAAGCCACAGCTTTGCAGCAGTGGCTTTTTACATGGTGGGCAGGGAAGGGTTCGAACCTTCGAAGGCGCAAGGCCAGCAGATTTACAGTCTGCCCCGTTTGACCGCTCCGGAACCTACCCGTGGAGCCGTTGACCGGGATTGAACCGGTGACCTCGTCCTTACCATGGACGTGCTCTACCAACTGAGCTACAACGGCAAGCTTCGAGAGTCATGTCCAAGCTTGCTTGGGCATGACCGAGAAGCGCAGCCGGTGGTCAAGCCGCATAGCGGCGCAGACACAACGGCGAAACGATCTCGTTTGTACGAAGGTGGCGGTATTTAACCAAAGATCCCGGGGTTTTGCAACCCCGGGACTTTTTGATTATTCTTGGGTTTTTGACCCTTCTAACTGCTCCAGTTTTTCCTTCCACACCGAGGCGCGGTCGGCGTCGTCTGAGGCGAGGCGCAGCTTTTGGTAGAGCTCGCGGGCTTGGGTGGCCATGCCATTGGCGATGGCAATGTCGAAGGCAAGCTCAAGATACTTCACGCTCTGCTTCTCAAGCTCGATGGCACGTTCTGCGGGCTCCCAGGCATATTCTGGGCGCTTGCGCGCGAGATAGAACTGGGCGAGCTCGGCATGGCGAAAGGCTTGTTTTGGCGAAGCCTCCGCCGCTTTAACGCGATAGCTCTCGGCTTTCTCCATGTCGCCTTCGACTTCGGCGATCTCGGCGAGGCCGGCAAAGGTCGCATCGTCGGTCTTTTTGGTTTTGAGCAAAAATTCGAGCGTCTCTTTGGCTTGCGGATACAACTTCTGTTTCAAGTAAATTTGGCCAATGCCTTTATAGGCATCGATGCTGCGCGGATCAAGTTGCAACACATCGAGATAGCGTCGTTCGGCTTCGGCCCATTTGGTATCACGGGCGAGCGACTTGGCTTCGCTGATCAAGGTCGTGACGCGTTCTTTTTGCGAAGGCGCCATGGCGGCCAATGGGTTCTTCACTTTTTTGTATGAAGCATCGAGGGCGCGCAAGCGGCGATAGAACGAACGGTACGAATCGCGCATCGACTTCCACAATCCGCGAAAGGCGCGGCCAAGAGAGGCAGCCTGTTCGGCACTGACGCGCTCAAAGCGGCGGTTCATGAGCTCTTGACGTTCTTTCTTTTGGCGCTCTTCTTTGATGGTCATCGGGTCCAGCAAACGCAAATCGCCCCAGTGCAAAAGCAGGAGCCATCCGATGGTTAAGAGTGACACGATCAAGACCGCCAAGGCGATCCAAGCAAGAAGTGACATGGGGGTAGTTTACGCCGGATTCGCCGCACGGCAAAGCAAACCGAAGGCGCGCGGATCAAGCGAAGCGCCGCCGACAAGAACGCCGTCGATGTCGGTGGTGGTGACGTATTCAACAACCGAACGCTGGTCTACCGAGCCGCCGTAGATGATTGGGATCTCTTTGGCCGTGTCTTTGCCGAATTTTTTGGCGAGCACTTCGCGAATGGCGAGGTGAACGTCTTTGGCTTCTTCAGCGCTGCAAGGCTTGCCCGAGCCGATGGCCCAGACGGGTTCATAAGCAAAAACCGGGGCGGCAGCACCATCGCCTTTGAGGCCGGCAAGAGCTGCCGTCACTTGGGCGCGTACGACTTTAAGCGTTTCGCCTTTTTTCTTTTGCGCTTCGGTCTCGCCGACACAAATCACGGGGCGGATGCCGGCCTTCTGCAGGGCAACGGCTTTTTTGTTTACCATCTCGTCAGTTTCACCAAGATTGGTGCGGCGCTCGCTGTGGCCGACAAGCGAGAACGACAAACCAAACTCTTTGAGCATGGCTGGCGAGATTTCACCGGTATAAGCGCCCTCGTTAGCCCAAAAAACATCCTGTGCACCGAGCAAAGGGACGCCAGCACGGCCGAGCGAAGCGCGGGCGGCGGCTAAGGAAACATGCGGGACGGCGACACCGATGTCGAGATCTTTTGGCAAACGTTCGCGACGAAAGGCACGGATCCAGGCGCCAGCTTTCACTGGGCCATAATGCATCTTCCAATTGGCAATTACCAATTTACGCATAGTCTGACCCTTTCCTACCTTAAATCGGCGGTTTGGGCAAGCCCCCTGCGTCGCGCAATGTTATTTTATTTTCTTAAAAACCGCTTCGGCTTTGGCCTTGCTTTCGTATGGACCAATGATGGCTGAGGCCATGCGGTCTTTGGTGAAGACGAGTTTGGCCACGCGGCGAATGTCGGCCGCCGTCACCTTTTGAATACGCTTGAGGCGCTCTTCTGGCGTCTCGAGTTTTTTCTGAAAAATCCATTGCTTGCCGTAGTAGTCGGCTTGCGAAGACGAGTCTTCGAAGGCAAGTAAAAATTTGCCGCGCACATGGTCTTTGGCGCGTTTTAATTCTTCGGTGCTGACAAGCTTGGTTGAGATCTTTTTGAGTTCTTGCCAAATGACATTCACCGCTTCTTCGGTGCGCGTCTTGTCGAGACCGGCTGAGACCTGAAAAATACCGACATCCTCCATCGCCTGGTGCGTTGAGTAAACGCTATAGCAAAGTCCGCGGCGTTCACGCACTTCGGTAAAGAGGCGCGACGACATGGTGCCGCCCAAAATCGTGGCCAATAAACTCATGGCCGCAAGGTCTTTGTGACCGAGCGGCAAACCATAAAACGACATGTTGAGCTGGACCTGCTCGGTTTGCTTTTGCTGAAAGGCCACCGGGTTGCCCAGCTTCTTTGGCGCCACAAATGGTTCAAACGTTTTGGCCTGGTTTTGCTTGGGATTCTTGACTGAGCCAAAGGTCTTTTGCAATAGCGCCATCACCTGAGCATCAACCTTACCCGTCACGGCCACTGCCATGCGCTCAGGTACATAGTACGCGTCGCGATAATTCACGAGCTGTTCGCGCGTCACCTTGCGGATATTTTCTCTCGGGCCGGCAATATTCCATCCGAGCGATGAGTTTGGAAAAAGCTCTTCTTCGATCAAGTCATCGATATGCATGCGCGGATTGTCTTCGTACATGTTGATCTCTTCGATGATGACACCGCGTTCACGGTCGATTTCTTTGGCGTCGAACTTCGAGTGAAAAATCATGTCATGCAAAAGATCGATGGCGAGCTTGGTTTGTGTCGCATCCATCTTCACATAGTATGCCGTCATGTCTTTTGACGTGAAGGCATTGTATTCGGCGCCATAACGGTCGAGCTCTTTTGAAACGTCGAGCGTGGTCGGGCGGCGTTTGGTGCCTTTGAACATCAGGTGTTCAATAAAATGCGAAGCGCCATTGATCTCTTGGCTTTCATAGCGAGAACCAACCTTGGTAAATACCATCACGGTCGTCGACGTCGCGCCTTTTTGTGGCACGAGAATGGCTTTCATCCCATTTTTCAGGGTTTTTAATTGTGGCTTGGTGGACATGGCGACAGGTTAACAGCTTTTCCCTCCCTTGTCCGCTTTTAGCGTCCTGCGGGTTTCCCTTTCCACTTCGTGGACAGGGAGATATGGAAGTTTTTATTAAAGATTTTTCATCTTAAATCCATATCCCCTTTTTCACGAAGTGAAAGAGGTGGCCGCCAAAGGCGACGGAGAAAGCCGTAGCGAAGCAAATAGCAAAAACTCCCCGCAGGGAGTTTTTGTTAGAGACGGGATTTGATCCAACCAACCAATTCTTCTTTTTTGATCGTGACTTGCTCCATGGTGTCGCGGTCGCGCACCGTGATGGTGCCCTGCTCTCTGGTGGCGCCGTCGATGGCAATGCACCATGGCGTACCGATCTCATCTTGGCGGCGATAGCGCTTGCCGATTGAGCCAGAGTCATCATATTCGGTGACGATACCGGCTTTGCGCAAGATCGCGGCGATCTCTTTGCCGATTTCAGGCAAGCCGTCTTTTTTTACAACGGGCAGAACGGCGACTTTAACCGGTGCCAACATCGGAGGCAGGCGCAATACCATGCGAGGTTCTTTTTCACCTTCATTGGCCGTGTCAGCCTCGTCGATATCAAGGTGTTCGCAGAGCACGGCGAGCACGGTGCGACTCAAACCCCATGTAGGCTCAATGACGTATGGGATAAAACGCTCACCGGACTCTTGGTCAAACCAACGAAGGTCTTCGTTTGAATACTTCATGTGGCGGCCAAGGTCGTGATCGGTGCGATTCGCAATGCCGTAAAGCTCTTTTTGGCCGAATGGGTAGAGGTATTCGGTATCCACTGTACGAGCCGAGTAAAAGGCACGGTCTGCATCGCCGATTTCTTTGTAGACGACATGCTCAGGTTTGATTTTGAGCACATCGTGAATCCACGTTTTCATCTCGGCGAGCCAGAGTTCAAATTGCTCAGGAGCTTCAGCTGGCTTCACGAAATACTCGATCTCCATTTGTTCGAATTCACGGGTGCGAAAGATGAAGTTGCCTGGCGTGATTTCGTTTCTGAAGGCACGACCAACCTGGGCGATACCGAATGGCAATTTCTTGCGCATGGTGTCGCGGATGTCCTTCCAGGTTGTGAACATGCCGGCAGCCGTCTCTGGGCGCAAGTAGGCGGTATTTGCCGTATCGTCGGTAACACCAACGAAGGTCTTAAACATCAAGTTGAAGTTGCGCACCTCACCGAGCTGGCCGCCACAAGCAGGGCAAACAATGTCTTGAATGGTGACGCTTGGCGCTTTTTCAGGGCCAACCTCTTCTTGCTTGGCTTCAATCAAATGATCGGCGCGGTGGCGCTTTTTGCACTTCTTGCAATCCACCAAAGGGTCGCTAAAAGTCTCAAGGTGCCCCGAGGCCTCCCACACTTTTGGATGCTGGATGATAGGCGTATCGACACCGACGACATCCTCACGACCATGAACAAACATCTTCCACCACGCATCGCGGATATTGTTCTTGAGCTCGATGCCATATGGTCCGTAGTCCCAGGCATTGGCAAAGCCGCCGTAGATATCGGAGTCGGCATAGACAAAGCCGCGTCGTTTGCACAACGACACGAGCAATTCCATTTTCTTTTCGTTCGAAATCATAGGGTGGGGTTAGACCGTCATCACTTCTTTTTCTTTTTCGGCGGCCATTTGTTCGATTTTGGCATTCCATTCGCCAACGACCTTGTCGAGGCGTTCGAGTTCGCGGCGTTCTTCATCTTCGCCAATCAGTTTTTCTTTTTTGTCGGCTTGGATGGCAGAGCGGATTTTTTCACGCACGTTGCGGACGGCGATCTTGCCGGCTTCTTCGCGCTGCTTGAGAAGTTTTACCATCGACTTGCGGTTTTCTTCGGTCATCGGCGGCATAATCAAACGTATCACGGTGCCGGCCGTATTCGGCATCATGCCGAGATTGGCTTCGATGATCGCCTTTTCAACGTCTTTGACGATGCTCTTGTCCCATGGCTCGATCTGAAGCGTCTTCGCATCAGGGATAGTGACCGAAGCGCAGGACTTCAAGTCCATCGACTGGCCATAAGCGACAACGTGGACATGCTCAACAAGCCCCGGATGGGCGCGGCCGGTGCGAAAGCCCTGAAGCTCTTGGTGAAAGTGGTCAACAACTGCCTGAAATTCTGCCTTGTTTGCATCAATATGATTAGCCATAGATACAGCGCAGATTGCCATGGCAAAACGAAAAAAGCAACCTTTCGGCTGCTTTTTTGTTTTTATTTCGTCGCTGGCAAGGTACCCATGAACAGCGTGGTCTGCTCTGGGGTAACCGTGTACAAGAAGGTCGAAGCACCACGGGTTGAAGGTAGTTTTTTCGGCGTCCAGGTCTGGCCGCCATCAGCACTCCAGATCACCGCCTTATCGGTCGCATAGACGAGACGATTTTTGTCTTTAGGATGAATGGCGAAGGCACGCATGTCGACCGTGCCCGGAGGCGTAGGCAATGAGAGGGCGGTCCAGGTAACACCCGCATCATCAGATTTGGTGATGCCATAACGCGAGATGAGGTAAACGCGACCCTTGGTCGTCGGATCAAGAACAATGTGGTTGCCACGGCGGGCACCGTCAAAGGCATCAAGTTCTTTTTTGATCGGCGTCCAGGTCTGGCCACCATCGACGGTTTTAACGAGACCTTGGCGGTCGACGAGTCCGTAGAGGATGCGCGAGTCGGTTGGGTCCATCACCAGCTCGAGGATCTTGGCACCATCGACGCGGTCGACCACCTTCCAAGCGACACCACCATTTTCAGATTTAACGATGTCGCCATCTGATGTACCCGCATACAAGATGCTCGGGTTATACCAGTCGATCACGAGGGACAAGAACTGTTTGTCGGTACGCGGGTCAAAGTAGGCCTGCGACCAATCACGCGCGCAGTTGTCGGTCTTCATGATCTGGTTATTGCGCGCAGCAAAGATCGTGCACTTCTCTTTAGGGTGGACGGCAATCGCATTGACGCGGCCGGCATTCAAACCGCCGGCACTTTGCCATGAGTCACCACTGTCGAGCGAATAAATCACGCCATTTTCAACCGTGCCTGCATAAATAACCTTGGCATCTTGTGGGTCATTGGCGAGTGCTACGATACCCATACCGGCGATACTCGCCTGCTTAGCGCCAAGGTTGAGCACCTTGAGCTGCTTCCAGCTTTCGCCTTGGTCGCGGGTGATAAAGACGCCGCCATCAGGACCGGTCGTGGTCGTGGTGGCCGTACCGCAACCGGCGCCAGTGAGAGCAAGGGCAAGCAAGGCAGCAGGCGCAAGCGCGCGAAGGGAGAGCTTCATACAAAAAGTGTTTTGATAAAGGTAGGGATTCGATCTTGGCTACTACGATACGGCTTAAGCGCTCCCCATTCAAGGGCAAGATGCGGAGAAATCGCCGAACCCACCAATCGCCAGGCCCAAACGATGGCATGTGCGAGCTCACGCGAACGCTCGCCATCTTGCTTCATGATGGTTGTGGCAGCGTCTTGCAGCTTGAGCAGTTCATTCTCCCAAGCCGCTTCGCTGTCGTCAGCGGCTTGGCATTTTTTCGCCAGACGCTCCAACTCAGAGACGACACGCCCCGATGAACCATCGATCAAGACGCGCATCAAACGAATCGCCTCTTCATGTTCGGCCGTCACCTCGTCCAAACGGTCGACAAGACTGATGGCTTCGCCGATGGCCCCATGCGAACGGTGCGCGGCGATGCCGGCATCTTCGGCGGTTTGTCCGCGCTTGATGAGTTCGTCACGGATGACGTTCACGTCCAAAGGCAAAAAACGGATAGGCACGAGACGCGAACGAATAGTGCCCATGATACGCTCTTCGCGATCACTCACACATAAAAAGACTACGCCCGCTGGTGGCTCTTCAATTACTTTCAGCAAGCTATTGGCGGATTCTTCATTCAACCGATCAACTTCTTCGATCAAGACCACTTGGTGGCCGCCTTTGGCCGATGTCAACGATAAACGCGCGATCAAATCACGCGCTTGCTTCACCTTTATTTCTTTGGCGCCTTCTTCGCGGGCGAGCACCAAAAAATCCGGATGATGGCGGATGGCTTCGACTTCGTCCACCTTTAATAACTCGGCAGCAACATGATTGGCGGTATAGCGTTTGCCCGAACCGCGCGCACCCAAAAACAAATAGCCGTTCGCCGGATGCACCGCGATCTGTTTTAACACGCGCATCAATTCTGGCCGCGCGATGACATTCTCCCAAACCTTCATGGCCTAGAGTGTGCGGTTCGAGTGACGCCACGTCAATTTAGCAACGAAAAACGCCCACCAGCATGGCTGCTAGTGGGCGAAGTTTCAGTAGGGCCGTTCAGGGGCGGCGCGACGAAGGGCGACGAAGGTTCATCACCCCGACACGGATGCCGAAGAAGGGATCGAAGCGGTTGATGACGCCGTCGGGCGAGTCGTTGTTGAGACGACGCTCGGCGTGGCTCCCCTGCCCCAGTCCGAGCTGGACCGAGACGAAGGGCGACCAGCCGCGCTCACGCCAGAGGTATCCCGCTTCGAGCTCGAGGCCGCGAAAGCGGTACTGGTACCAGGTGCCGTTCTGCTCCATCAGCGCCCCGTTGCCGGAGTAACTGTGGTGGATGCTGTAGGCGGCACCGAGCAGCAGGTGGTCGGCAACGACGCCGAGCATGCCGACGCGGTAATGCGCGTCGAAGCGTCGCCGCACGTGTTCGCCATCGCGGAGTCCCACGCCGATGTCGGTGACACCGGCGAGGTAGAGATGGTCGACGAGACGGATCGTCAGGCCCGCACCGATGCCGAAGAACTTCGGCGAATGGCTGCCCATGTGGGCGACCAATTGGTAGCGGCTGACCTCGAAGGCGCCTTCGGCGATGAAGCCGAGACGTTCTCCGGTGATGCGGCGCACCCGCTGCGGGTAGCTGCGGGGCGTCGTATCTTCACCTGCGGTCACCGGCTGCGTGGTGGCAGCCGCGTCACGAGCGCGATCGAGATCGGCACGCGCTTGGCGATACGCCTCGATCGTGTTGCGGAGCTCGGTGAGAGCCTCACGGTAACGAGCTTCTTGCTCGGCCATGCGACGCTCGAGCTCACGCACACGGCTGTCATCACTGACACCCGCATCGGGTGCAGGACGCGCCGCTAGCTGCTCGCGCAGCAAAGCGATCTCGTTCTGCAACATGTCGATGCGCTCACGCTGGGCATTCAGGTCATTAATCTGACCCTGCAGCCCATCGATGCGCGCCGAGAGCGCCGCATCGCCTTCGCGACGCTGGTTGATCTCTTGTCGCAGGATATCGATCAAGACTGCACCTTCGGGCGTGAGACACACACCCGGACGCTGATCATCCGACGCATCATCGCTGGGACCTGTATTGGGCGCGACGAGCAAATGCTCGATGAGCGCCACGAACCGTCCACGCGAAGGCTGAGCGGTGCGCCCTTCGGCGTACCAAGTACCTCCGACCTCTACGCAGAGCTGCTGCGAGCGGCGCGCGATCTCGTCGTCGACGGCGGGGCCATCACCGATGATCGGCGTATTCGGGATGACATAGGTCAGCCCGGTGGGGTCGGTACGCGGCGGGGGCGTAGTCGTCGTCACGGTACCCGTGGTGGGCGCCGTGGTGACGGTCGTCGTGGTCGTCGTACGGCGGGTGGTACGCGCATGACGCGTACGCCGCGTGGGTTCGACCTCGGCCGGGCACTGCATCCTCCCAAAGAGGATCATGCCGGCGGCGTTGATGACCTCGTGGTCACCGGCACAAGCCGGCTGACGCTCGAGGCAACCGACCACCGTACGGCGGTCGTGGCAACTGGGCCCTAGCTCGTTCTCACAAGCCGTGGCGCAGTCGTAGGCCGGGTCGATCCCGGTGACTTGGGCGTGGGCGGTCGTCCCGTAAAGGGCCGCACACAGCATCGAAACACACACGATGAGACTGTTCTTCATCGTACTCTCCAGTGTCTAAGGTGCGGCCCATCCGCAACCTGATTCGCCCGACATGCTTGCCATCGGAGGAGGCCGACAAACAAGCCGAGCGAACTAGGGTGCGGATTGGTTTTGTCACCCCGAGCATAGCCGAGGGTTGACGATGCTCATTACCATTAAAATAGCTGTTTTGTCAACCCCCTCCCCTACAGAAAAGCAAACACCCCACCACTTTGCAGTGATGGGGGTTCAGCGAGGGTGTCCTTGGTAGGACGAAGGTGCGGGATCCGCGATCAGTTGAACTGTTCGCGGCAGTCGTTCGAGGGCGTCGCGACACCGGGGGCGGTGTCGACGATGCTGTGCGCGGCGCTGGCGCCGTTGACGGTCACGCCGTTGATGAAGACGCCGTGTGCGAGCGCGCAGGTGTCGGTCGGCGACGTGCCGGGGTAGTTGGTCACCACCGCGTACTTCGCGCCGCCCGCCGTGAAGCGGACGAGGAAGCGCTTGTCCGCGGGGGCGGACGTGGCGGTACACGTGAAGTTGGTCTGACCGTTGCCGGCCGCCGTCATGGTGCACGAGGCGACGAGCACCGTGGCGAGATCGGCCGAGACCATCTCGACCGCCGTGACCGTGCCGAAGCTGCTGTCGATCTGGCCGGTGACCACGAAGTTCGTGATCACGCTGCCGTCGTGGGTACCGCCGTCGGGGACGTAGCCCCCGCCGCAGGAGATCTGGTTGCCGTGATCGTCACGGCAGAGGTCCTGCGAGCAGCCGGTGAGGGCGGCCGAGAGGACGGTGGCGAGGACGAACGAGAGGGTGCGGATCTGCTTGGTCATGGTGCCCTCCTTAAGGGCTGAGTCGATACGTATGCTCTCGACCCGAAATTTGTTGAAAGAGCCAGACTTATAGGCCGAATGCCCATTTTGTCTTCATACGCATTGACAGTAAAAAGGATGTTTTACACCCAATGCCTATGAAGCAAGATCTATACTAAGGCTTATATTGTACACTATTTTGTTGACAATGTCAAGATTTTGGCTTTGCCAACTATCGGACCACCACGCTTGTGATGGGCTCATAGATGGGGGTGAAACCGAGGCTTTTAGGCTCGATTTCACCCGATCAGTTGGGTCTCAATCCCGACGTGAGTCGGGAGAGATCAGTTGCAGCTAACGCCAGGGTAGGCGTTGGGCGGGGTGGATCCACCCTGGGCCGCATTGGCGCAGTCCTCACGGACCGGCGTCATGAAGCGCAGGACACGGTCACCTTGGTACTGCGGGTCGATCCCCTGGTAGGAGGCGACCTTCAGGCAGGTGGGGCTCGGCGCGATGCGCGAGAGGCCGTTGCCGAGATTGGTGGTGACGCCGTTCTTCGTGACGAAGACGCGGATCCCCATCTGGCCGGCATCCTGATTGACGCGGCCATCCCAGCTCACGATGTTCGCGAGGTCCGAGAACGAACCTTGCGAGGCCGTCCACTCGAGCCAGCCGACGCACGAAGCGTTCAGCGTGAACGAACAGGACTGGTTGACGTTGCACGTCTGCGGCGAACCGTTGGTATTGGCGCATCCGAAGACCGTGATCTGCAGGTTGCTGTTGGTGACCGACTGGCCGCCGAGCGTACGGAGCCCCGAAGGGAGACCGTAGAACTCGATACCGATCGAATCACCGAGCAGCGCACCCGTGCCCTGGCAGACATTGCACGACGGATCCGCGGAGTCGATGAGACCGTCGCAGTCGTCGTCCTTGCCGTTGGAGCAGAGCGTCATGGCCTCGGTCGTCGTAGTCGGCGTGCATTGGCAGACGCCGTTCTCGTCGATCGCGTTGTCGCAATCGTTGTCCTTGCCGTCGCAGATCTCCGAGGTCGGAGTGCAGGTCGTGCAGTTGTCGTGCTTCGTGTTGTCCGAAGGCGCGCAGTCCCCGACGTTGGTCGCGTACCTGTCAGGGCAGGCGGTGCCCGGGAAGTAATTCCCGGGAGCCACGCCCCAGCCGTCACGGTCCTCGTCGAAGTAGCAGAAGACCTGTTGCGTCATGCAGTTGTACTGCTTGAGCACGTCGTGGTCGTCGCAGTCGTTGCCCTGGTAGGGCACCCAACCGTCGTCGCAGAAGCCGTTGTTGAAGACGGTCGACTGCGAGGTCGACACGCCATCGAGATCGGCGTCACGGAAGCACGTGATGTTGCACGTGTCCGTGTCGTGGCACGTCGGCAGCGAGTTACCGCTGTCGACGGTGCAGCCGGTGAGGGCCGCGAAGACGAACGGGAGAGCGAGTGCGAAACGAATGTTGGACATGTTTCCTCCAGAATCTGTGAGATGGTTGTGTAGGTGCGCGAGCGTTAACTCGAGGAGTTTTGCGTCTGTTAGAACGCCGTCCCCCATATCTCATGACAAGGTTTTGTCAGGAGGTACGGGAGGCGGAACATTGAGAGTGAACTCATTGTTCCGCTTCAGAACCGATTGAAGGTGCGATCAGGGGTGCCGGCCGCGAAGTCCCCAGCGGACGCCGAGCGAAAGCCCGGCACCGAACGACGTGCGACGAACGAATCCGTCTTGTGCATTGTCGTTCAGGAGGTTGTACTGGAGGCTCATCACCTCCAGATCGGCACGGAGGAAGGGTACGAGACCCGCTCCGGTGTCGGCGTGGCCGCTGCGGTTGAGGTTGACCACGAGGCCGACCTCGCCGCCGATGCCGTTACGGGCACGAAGCCCGTCGCCGAGTCCGCTCGAGTTGGTGTGGTTGGACCACACGCCCGCCGTCGTGACGAGCACGTCGAGGCGGAGCCTCTTGCCGAGCAGCGCTTGCGCACCGACACCGACCGTGAGGCGAACCGGATGCTGGATCTCGATCCCACCGTGGTCGTTCATCGCGCCACCGCCCATCCGAAGACGAAGCGTGGGAGCGAAGCGAGCATGGGTCGACGGCCAGAGCGTCAGCTGCAGGGCACCGCCGATCTCGATCGATCGAGCCGCGATGCCCGTTCGAAACAGGTTGGCACCCGCATCGAACGAGATATCGAGGTTGTCGAAGACGCCGTGGCCGCCGGTATTGGCCGGCAGGTTGTCGAGACGGTCCTCGATGCGATCGAGACGGGCATTCTGACGACCATCACGTGACGGGCAGAGCTCGTTGCGATGTTCGGGAGTCGCGGCGAACCACTCCTCCCACGAGACGTCGTAGCCTTCGCACATGTGGAGGAAGAGCGTGCGCTCATCCGCCTCGAGGCGATGCACGAGAGTCTCGAACATCTCGATGGTCACGAACTCCGAGACGTCGATGTTGACCGTCGTGCCGGGAGTGGCTGCACCGAGCGGCGCGCAGAACGTGCCGGTAGCGAAGGTGTGATTCGCCTCGTCGTGCAGGTACCGGAGGCCGGATGCTGCGATGACGAGCGGGATCGTACCCTCGGGGCACTCGGCGCTGCCGCCGATGCCGTACTCGGTGTGACCGTAGTCGGTCTCGATCTCGCCGTGCTGGCGAGATCCTTCGAGGTTGCCGTTCACGACGACGTACCAACGAGGCGCGGGCGGACGGCGGCGAACCACCGTACCACCCGTGGGGACCGTGGGCTGGCAGATCTCTCTGCCGTACTCGGCCCGACACACGTCCAGCGAAGGCTCGCTGGAAGCGGTGGTGCTGTCGGTGTGTCCAGCCGGAGGCTGGGCCATGGCACCGTTGTTCGAGGCCGTGAAGGCCGACAGAGCAAGCGTAGCGACGAGAACCTGGATGAGCTTGTTCATGACGTTTCCTATCTGGGTCTTTGACCCATGTGAGAAACCGAGCTTCCGGCTCGGCGACGGCTTTGAGCTGGCCGTACACCGGTAGCTCGATTTGAACCTTTGTTTGAGAAGTTGCGTGGATTACCTAGACAGTGAGGTCATTGGTTCTCCAGCCGTCCCGCAGCCTTGCAAAGGAGGATGCGGGGCAACGGAACGGCTGTAAAACCCATGATTCGCCATTGAAAGAACGTATTACTATACGCCAAAAAACCCATTTTGTCAAGGGCTTGGTGACACAATGAGGATACCCTCGATCGCTAACGATACGAGACTATCTATCAATTGCTGATCACGCCCTCCATTTCGTGATAATTTGTGTGAAGTTACTGCCAGAAACTCCCCTCCTTTATTAACTACACTATACCATGTATCACGTTATTTGTCAACTGATTACTTTTCATTTTTGCTAGGTTAAGCCACTTTGGCTAAGGTTAGCCAATACCAAAATCCCTCTCGCGCAGGCGAGAGGGATAAAGGAGGAGCTGAGGAGGTTAGACTTCTCGTTTTGGACGACGGAGCAAGAGCCAGGCTACCGACAACATGGCAGCCGCAATAGCCCCATATGCAGCATTCATCGGGATATTTGGGCGGGCATACCAGCGGGAGTCGAGCGGTGAATCAATCACGGCCACGCGGACGGTAGAACCAAAGTAGTTAGGGGCCTGCTTGGCGATCTCATTTGAGGCAGCCACGACCAGACTACGGGCTTGGGCGACCTGCGGGGCATAGACCGTGATGGTCATGAGACCAGAGCCGGCTTCAACACCGACATTGACGGCACGACCCCAATACTTGCGTTTGTCGTATTCGTTTTGGGGGATCTGGCTGCGGTCGAGGTTTTCGGCCTGGGCGACGATATTATCAAAAAACGATGACGTGCCGAGCAGCTGCGACAAGTTTTGGGCGATGCGCTCGTTTGATTTGAGCACGGTGAACGAATCAACACCGACGGCATTTGGCTGGGTGATGAGCAGGCGTACGCTCGACGAATATTCGAGCGGCGACAAAAACGAGAGGGCAAACCCGGCCAAGGCGCCAAGGACGCCATAACCGATGATGCGCTTATAGCCAAGCGCGAGCACATGCAATGGATGTTCTTTGTACGTCATAGTTTATTTGAGGATTTCGGTCGCGGTGGCATTGCCCAAGCTGATCTTTGCTTGAAAGGATTCGTTTTTGCGTTTGCCGTAAAAGGTCACGGTCGCACCCGGGCGATAGTCCATGAGAACTTCAGCGAGATCGGCCGAGCCGTCGAGCACGTCGCGTTCGACACGTTCAATAATATCACCTTCTACCAAATTACCCGCAGCAGGACCGTCAGCCTTAACGGCCGGTCCTAATTTTTTTTCTGATTTGAGCAAAAAACCAACCAAATCAGCACGCGTTGATGTTGAAGTGGTTAAGAGCGTTTGTGCCAAATCAATGCCACGCACACCCAGGGTCGCACGATGAATGGCGCCGTCACTCACAATGGACGAGATGTCGCTCGCCACGGTGCCAACCGGCACCACCAACCATGAACCCGTGTTCTTATCAAAAAGGTCGATAATACCGACGACACGGCCCGAGCTGTCACGCAATGGCGCACCGACGATGCTTAAGCCTGTTGGTAAGACAACACGCAAATGGCGCGCTTGCTGCTCTGAGCTCTGAATACCGACAGCATAAGCAAGGTCACTCAATGCTACCGGCGCAAAAACCGTTGGCGATGTTTCAGCATAAAGCGTCGCACCCTCTTCAATGAGAGAAGGACGTACAAAATTTGCCGCCGTCATATTGGTGACATCGGTTTTGACATAGACAAATCCGGTCGATTTGTCGCGAATGGCTTTTTTGATCGGGGCAAGACCTCCACGCACGGCAAGTGAGAGAGTGTTCATGTTTTGCGCATTCGCCACCGATGAAGGCAGGACAAACCAACCGTCACCCGTGACGGCAACGGCTTCGCCAATGATTTGCTCAGGTTGGATGATGCCATCTGCTTCTAGTTCTTTGTTGCGTTTTACGACCTGTACGGCACTCGAAGGCTGGCTAATGAGCTCTTTAGGCAAACCGCTGACAAGCGGCTTGCTTGAGACGGGCACAACCTCGACTTGAGGCGTGGTGGGCGTCGTCGTTGTACCCATGGTCAATTCTCCCACCTTGGTCTCGATGCGGTTCAGTGAAGGCATCACTAACGCAAAATATAATGCCGCCGATACCGCGCCACTCACCATGAGGGCGATCAGTACTGTCACCAACAAATGGTCACGGTGCAAAAAAGCTGGCAGGTCTCGTCGCTTCATGCCGCCATCGTACCACAAAAATCTTGACTATGCCCAGCGAGAAAACAAGATCACGGCCAAAAAACAGGCGAGAAACAAGGATGACTCAATGATGGCGCTTTGCTTTTTTGGTTTTGGCTCATGCGCATAACGGCGCGCGCGAAAAGGAAGCGCGAAAAGCAAGGCCGCAATAACTCCGCTGGCAATGACATCAAGAGGCAAGAGCATGGCGAGAATCCCCGCATGCGCACCGACTAATACCCCCATCAATACCCAACGGCGGTCTTGGTCTCGGTCTGATGCATGATGCGCTGTACAGGCAAAAGTAACAACGCCGTAAATGACACCAAAAAACGGACTCGTCCAAAACGGAAAACGAATAAAGGCCTGCAACCCTGATAATGTCATCGCCAAAAAGAACATCCCGAGCGGGATAAGCGCCAGGTTCAAACGCGACAAACCATGAACAGGATACTTGCTTGGTTCATGCCCCAAGAGGTAGAGCAACTCAAGCGTGAGATAGGCAAGGCCGCCGACAAACAAACTGAAAAACAATTGCTGCAAACCGCTCTCAACGAGAAGCGCTGCGCCGCCAGCAATCAAAAACGTCATAACCGGAGGGATAACCTTGATCCACTCTCGCAGGGCTAAGCGCTTATAGCCGATAAGCGCCGCTGACGCGACGAAGACCAATACCGAAACGCCAAACAACCACGGAAACGTCTTCCAGGCGATGAATTGCCATCGGCTCAAAAGCAAGATGCCGAAGGCGGCCATGAGCGGCAAAGAGCGGATCAACAAATAGATCATGACGTGCGTGTAGGAAAAGCCTGTACGTACTCAGCGTACGCAACCGAGACGGCCGTCGCGACCGGGATGGCAAACAAAGCTCCGGCAATACCGAAAAGTTTTGCACCGGTTAAGAATGCCAAAATGCTAATGACCGGACTCAAGCCAACGGCGCGACGCATGATGAGTGGCGCGAGCACATGGTTCTCAAGCTGGTGGATGACCAACATGAAGGTCAAAGCGATCACGAGGGTGAGCGGCGACATACCGAAAGCAAAAAACGCTACCGGGATAGCGGCCATAATCGGGCCGACATAGGGCAAAAACTCCAAAAGGCCGCCGATGATGGCGAGCAAAAGCGCATACGGCAAACCGATGAATGAAAAGCCGGTGAAATAACAAATGGTGATGACCAGTGAAAGCGTGAGCTGGCCGCGCAACCAACTACCCAAACGATCAACGACCTGCCATACGGCGCGCGCGGCAAACTCTTGGTATTTTTCTGGGATGACGTTTTTGAAAATCTTTTTTGCAGCGTCTTCTTCGAGCAGAGTATAGAACGAAAGCGCGATGATGATGATGGCGCCTGTCAGCGCATCAAAGACATTGTTCACGCGCGACAGCAATTGCCCGGTCACTTTTTGCAATTCAGGCAAAAGACTGGTGGCCGTCTCTGACGTGATACCGAGCCGCTGAAAAATTTCTCCGTATTGCCCGAGCGCCGATTGCGAAGACGAAACCGACGAACCAAGCGCCTCTATGGCATGGCTTGCCTGCTCAACCATGGCCGGCACAAGAAAAGCGACAATCGCAATGATCAATGCCAAAGCCAAAAACAACAGACTACCGACGGCGAGCGCTTTGGGGATGCGCTTCTTCTCTGCCCACTTTACGAAAGGATAAAGGACGCCGGCCAACATCACCGCCAAAAACGCCGAGAGCAGGACGTCACGCAGGACCCAAACGATGCCCAGGGCCACGGCAAAAGCCAAGGTCTTTATCAGGGTCGTCAGCGAGATTTCGACCGTATAGAGCTGCTTCATGAAACGAGCATAACGCCTGCGTCAAAACGTTGCCACTGTGGGTAAATAATGACATGATGCCGCCAATGCTTTTGACCGAAAACCGCAAGGCTCGCCACGAGTACCACTTTCTCAAAACCTTTGAGGGCGGCTTGGCATTGGAGGGCCATGAGGTCAAAGCGATCCGTGAAGGTGGGGCAAAGCTGGATGGGAGCTATTTAAAGATCCTCGGAGGCGAGCTCAAGCTCATCGGTTGCCATATCCGCCCCTATAGCAAGGCGGCCCACCGCGAAACCATCGACCCAAACCGCACCCTGACCGTGCTCGTAAACAAGAAAGAATTGCGAGAATTAGCCGAAAAATCCGCTGAAAAGGGTTTGACAATGGTGCCTATTTCGTTCTACCCTCTCGGTCGACGCATCAAGCTCTCGTTCGCCATTGCCAAGGGCAAGCAAACCCATGACAAACGCGAAGCCCTCAAGCAACGGGATGTTGAGCGCACCGTCCGCCGCGTCATGCGCGGCGAAGACGAATAACGGGGATGAATCAGCATCGACGTTTAGTCCATTCACACCTTTGCAAGCCGAGCCTGTAAAACCGCTCGTAAATACCGTTTTACGCATGACAATTGCCAACGTCATTTCCAAAGCCCGTGAGGCGATCGCTTCGGCACTCCGCGCTCCGGCTTTTGCTCCGACCTTCGCTTAACGCGAATACCTTCGGACCGGTCCCCGCTTGAGCGCCTTCTCAAACGGCCGACTGTCATACTTCGAGGCTCGGTGTGACCGCGCATGCTCCGCGACTCATACGACGGGCTTGAGCATCCAGCCCGGTGATCTTGTTCTTTTATCACCGGCCTAGCCCCTTGAAAGAACTATGCTTGTGAACGAGAAGGGTGGGTAGATTAGACGGACGGGGGTGCGATACCCCCCATCTCCACCACCACGCTGCCCAAAGGCAGTCAGTACCAACTTTCCATACAAATGCGCATCCATTATCGCCGCCGCGGCGGCCCCCAGAAAAAAGAAGAAAGCGTTCAATATAATATCAATGAACAGATTACCGTACCTGAAGTACGTGTCATTGATGATAAGAACGCTTTTTTGGGCGTTATGCCGACCGACCGAGCCCTCGCCATCGCCCAAGAACGCGAGCTCGACCTGGTTGAGGTTTCACCAAAAGAGAACCCTCCGGTCTGCAAAATTCTCGATTATGGCCAATTTAAGTACCATAAAGAAAAAGAGCAGCGCGCCCAAAAGGCCCATGCCAAGAAAATCGACGTCAAAGGCATCCGCTTGTCGGTCAAAATGGGCCAAAATGACTTTGATATCCGCTTAAATAAGGCAAAAGAGTTCTTTAAGGACGGGGACAAGGTCAAAATCGAGATCATGCTCCGCGGCCGTGAAAAAGAGCATGGCCACCTCGCTCAAGAGCGCATTAAGGCCTTTATCGACCAAATCGCCCTTGAATACGGGGTTACCGTTGAGCAGCCTATTACCCGCAGCGGTGGCAATGTCTCGGCCATTATCGCCAGAAAGGCCTAACCCTTGCGTTTTTTCTGAAAATAGCCTAACCTTCGGCCTCATCACATCCATCCGAGTATATGAAGATTAAAACGACCAAAGCCATCGCCAAGCGCATCATCAAGACCAAGGGCGGCAAGCTCTTGAAGCGCAAAGGCGGCCAGGGCCACTTCAACAGCCGTGAAAGCGGCACGGTGACCCGCAACAAGCGCCGCGACCTCGATGTCGCCAAGCAGTACGTGCGTACCATGAAGACGCTCACCCCGCATAACTAACCCATCATCCCGAAAAACGTATGCCAAGAGTCAAACGCGGTACCCATCACGTAAAACGCCGCAAGAATATCCTCGCTCGTGCCAAGGGCATGATGTGGGGCCGCAAGTCCAAAATCAAACTCGCCAAGATCGCTGCCGTCAAAGCAGGTAAGAACGCCTATGTCGGCCGCAAGCTCAAGAAGCGTGAAAACCGCGGCTTGCAGCAGATGCGCATCAGCGCCGCTTCACGTGAACTCGGCGTGAGCTACTCAAAGCTCATGGGCGAACTCAAGAAGCGCAACATCTCATTGAACCGCATGGTTCTCTCAGAGATCGCTGCCAAACACCCAGCAACCTTTGCAAAAATCGTGAAGGGTTAATCCCCGCAAAAACTCCAGCCATGCGCTGGAGTTTTTTTGTCCTTGGGTTATCCACCGTTATAGATATTATAGTGATTATTTTTGCTATAATGCTCAGTATCTATGCCTCGCAAATTGAACAAACTCCCTGGTGAAGTCATGCCGTCGGTCGGCAGCCGCGGGATCAAAGAAAATCCTACCCTCGAACCAACCGTCTTGGTTGACCCTGCCATCGCTGAACGCCAAGCCACCGGGCGTAAAGAAGCATCGCTCAAAGAACTTGCCGAAGCGCATAAAGCCGCCAGCAAAGCTGAGCGCAAACGCGCCGATAGCGCCGAAGAAGCCCTTCGTTCACACATGCAAGACGAAGAGCTTGTAACCGGCGCTGAGCTCGCTCAAGTCCGAGGCATGCTTCAAAAGAAACCTGAGTCCCCTGTCGCCCAAGAGATGAAGCAGTATCAGACGGCACAAAAAAACCTTGATAAGACCTTAAAAAAGGCCCAAGAGCTCGGTCTCTCACAGGCACAGTTTTTGCAATTGCTCGACAATGGCCCTCTCGAAGAGAACGAATCGAAGTCATTTTTTAGCGGCATTACCACAGCCTTCAGACGATTGGCTGGCCAGCCATGGGCAGGCATGGATGCCAAAAAGCTCAATGAGCTCATGAGCCAATATCGTGAATCTGAAAAAATCATCGATGCCGCAAATGAAGTAGCTTTTGAACAATCACCGAAATCCGTACGCCCTCGCAACACACCGAGAGACATCCCTACTTCTGGAGGTGATTCTATTGCTGATATCAAACAAAGCGCCAAAGACATGGTCAATCCAGAAACCTACACGATGGCCGGCGCCGTAAGCAAAGAACTTGAGAAGCTAAAAGCAGAAGATGAAAACCCTGCCGGTACGGCGAATGCCTTGCTTGAAAAATACAATGTCGCCATCGGCAAAGGCAAAACGATCGCCAAAAACGGCAAACTCGAATATCAGAGTGAAGGCAAAGAAGAACTCTCGATTACCGACCTTATCAATGACCAAACACTCTTAAATGAAGCCTATAATCAGATCTTGGCCAAAAACAAAAAAGACGCCAAAGCCCTCGTTGATGCCATTGGCACCATTCGCTACGAGAACCGCGGTTCAACCTTGGCTTCAGAGAATAAAACCGTAGGCCGCGGTGTCGCCGAAGGACGTAAACAAGCAAATGTCGGCGTAGGCGGGATGAAGGTATCGAGCCGTGGCGCCGGCGCCGCTTCACTCGACCAAGGACTCTCTGAACAGTTGCAAAAACTTGATACCAAGAAAGCCAAAAAAGAACTTGGCAACGAAGACCAAGAAGTCGCCGCCGAAAAAGCTCTTTACGAAAAAAGCGTTCAAGAGATTCAGGCCAAGGCAGATTACTTGCGCTATTTCTCTACAGAACAAGCTGCCCGTGTTTATACGATCTTAACCGGTAAAGAGCCTGGACCTGCTGAGAAAGCTAATATCGTCGATATCTCATCAAACCTTTTCAAGAGCATGGCGTTAGAGCTGAGCCGCCTCGACTCGCAAACACGTAGTGAAATCTTTGAAAAAGACGTTGACTACGATCGCAAATTCAAACTCGAAGCCGCCATGGACCGCGTAGCGGACTATGCCAGTAAGGTCACCATCGGTGAAGCCGCCGCACAAGAAGCTCTTGAAGAACTTACCGACGCCGACATCGAAGAGATTTCTCCTGCCCAGGCAGAATGGGAAAAGCACAATGCCAAACGCAAGCATGCGGTAAAGGTCACACCCCCTCCTGTACCAAAGGCCAAGATGAGTGCCCAGCAACAAGCCAAGATTGACGCTGACATGGCCGAAGTGGCAGCCATGGGGCGCAAAAACATGAAACGCATGGCCGCTGAAGACAAGGCTGAATTCTTAGCTGATGAAGACGTGATCAGCGAAGATGAGCAGGCGCCAACAAAAGCCAGCGAGACAGAGATTGCGAACTTTGCTGCCGCCATGAATGCCCGCTCAGGCAAGAACGCTAAAAACAAAAGTAAGCGCTAGCACAAACAAACACCCCAATCCGGGGTGTTTGTTTTTCTCGAGGGATTGACAAAATGATATTTTAATGATAAATATCGATCACCCCTTTTTCTCGGAGGACCGATTGGCCTACCAACCATCAGAAAGCCGACTCACCTTGTGGGTTCGTGTCGCCCGGGACCTGGATACTCACCTGGGTTACCATCGCCTCTTTGGTGATGACGGCCCCTGTTTTCAGGTCATGGACCATCTCAGCGATGCCTACAGAAAGGGACATCTTCAAGACGTTCACATTGAAACGTTTCTCGCTGCCTTCGGCGTCGTGAAGCAAGGGACGAAGGTGAACGCCTTCTTGTCCAAACCTGAAACCCCCAGTCTCGATCGAGAATTCGACTTCTACTGGGCCGAGCTCAGCGAAGACGCGCTCAACCTGAGACTCTACCTCACCGAAGAGATTCGTCGAACCTACCTCGACACGGCCTTTCGGGTGCAGATGCACTACCTGAATCGTGATCACCTTCAGCAACGTCACTTTGAGCTGAAGACCTTGACCGAAGAGCTTGGCGAAGGCACGCCCGCCTGGGGTGCCATGTACCTCGCTCTACGCGTCTTCGAGTCCGTTCTCGTTCACATCGCCTATCACCATCGCCCAACGCGGCGCATGGTCGAGAGCCGGTTCAAGGACGATCATGACGGCAAAAGGCGTGTCCAATACTGCAATACGGCGCGCGAACAAGCGAGAGCCAGCATCCTGCGCTGGCAGGCCGCTGTAGGGCTCTATACGCCACCCGCACCACCAACTCCAGAAACGCTGGCGCAAGTCATCCCCTTTCGCCGGCGCACCTGACTGACGAGGCCCGACCCCACCAAGGTCGGGCCTTTGCATTGACAGCATTATTAAAATAGGATATTTTCTTGGCCCGGTTACCGACCCTGTTTGGAGGTTACGCAGACATGTTCGACACAGAAATTCGCTCCTTGGACCGACACTTCGGCTACCTCGATACCGAAGGCCCGGTGGCACTTGTCACCAGGGCGATGCAGACCGCTCTTCGTCATGGCCAGCTCGCCATGACCGACATCGCCCTCTTTCTTGCAGCCCTGTCCGTCGTTCGCAACCAGACCGAACAGACGCTGATCGACAAGAACCAACGCGAACCGCGCCCTTGGTTCGATCTCGCCTGGACGACGCTCAAGCCTCAGCCGTTGCGTACCCACAACTGGATCACCGACGAGGTTCGGATCTTCGCCCTCAAGCGACTACGATCGAACCCCGATCACCGGCACCTCTTTGAAGGGCGCGACATGCTCTTGCGTCGCCTGTCGACCTATCAGCCCGGCAGCATCGATCAGCTCGCGCTTCAGTGTGCCGTGCGCCTGCACGAAGACCTCTTGCTACGTATCGCCTTCGAGCACCTAGCTATTCGCGAAGAAGTCGCCTCGATCGTGAATCTCGACAAGGACGACTTTCGTGAACGCATGCTCGCCATCAAGGCGAGAAGCGAGGCTCACAAGGCCTATCTCAACTGGGAGCCACTGCGCAAACTCATGACGCAGCCATCGTCCACGCCGCTCGAAGCAAGCCCCTGAACTGAAACCCCCGCAACCATGACTGGCACGGGGGTTTTGAATTGTGCTTTCAATTTTTACGATGAACGGTTGCTATTCTCTTCAGTCGCTTGAGCGATGAAGTCGACCTTGCTCATCGAGACTTGGTCTTGCTGGCCACGAATACGCACGGTGAGATCGCCACCTTCGGCTTCTTTGTCACCGACGACAAGCATGCGGGGATACTTCATCTTTTCGGCATTACGGATCTTTTTGCCCACCGATTCGGTCGAGTCATCGACCGTGACGCGGAAGCCTTTTTCTTCAAGCTCTTTTTTGAGAGCATTAGCGAATCCGACGTGACGATCAGCTACCGGCAAAATAGCGATCTGCGTTGGCGCGAGCCAGAGTGGGAAGGAGCCGGCGAAGTGCTCGATCAACACGCTCATAAAACGTTCGATTGAACCCATGATGGCGCAGTGGATCATGAGAATCCCCTCTTTTTCACCGGCTTCGTTCACGCAAGTGAGGCCGAAGTTTTTTGGCTGGCTATAATCGAGCTGGATGGTGGCTACCTGCCAGGTGCGGCCGATGGAGTCTTTGGCCATGAAGTCGATCTTAGGGCCATAGAAGGCGGCTTCGCCCGGACCATCGATCCAATCGGCGCCCTTGGCATCAAGCATGGTGCGAAGCGACGTCTCGGCCTTGTCCCAATCTTCGGCGCTGCCGAGATATTTCTGCAGATTGTCAGGGTCACGACGCGAGAAACGCGGCTTCAATTCAAAACCAAAGGTGTTATAGAATTTCTGGATCACATCCCAAACCTTCTCTACTTCTTCAGCAACCTGTGAAGCACGGCAGAAAACATGGGCATCGTCTTGGGTGATAGAAAGCACGCGTGACAAACCTGAGAGCTCGCCCGATTGCTCATCGCGGTAAACCATGGTCGTTGCGGCGTAGCGTACTGGCAATTCGCGGTATGAGCGCAATTCGCTGTGATAGATCTGCGCGTGGTGCGGACAGTTCATCGGCTTCATCGCGAAGGTGTGCTCATCGCGCGTATGGATCTTAAACAGATCTTCGGCATATTTTGCCCAGTGACCTGACGTCTCATACAAATCTTTCTTCGTGATATGTGGGATGGTTACGCGCTGATAACCATGTGGTTTACGCAGACTCTGCACGAAGTCATTCAAGAGCTCGCGAATAACGGTGCCGCGTGGCGTCCATAAAGGCAAACCCGGGCCAACGAGGTCAGAGAAGATGAAGAGGCCGAGCTCTTTACCAAGTTTGCGATGGTCGCGTTTCTCGGCTTCAGCCATCATGAATTCGTAGTCCTTCAATTCTTGCTCGGTGGCAAAACACAAACCGTAAATGCGCGTCATCTGCGGATTCTCGGCCTTGCCGCGCCAATAAGCGCCAGCGACTTTGTTCAATTTGAACACGCCGATTTCATTCGCGGTCGTCACATGAGGGCCGCGGCAAAGATCCACGAAATCACCGGTGCGGTAAACGGTAATCGTACCAACATTTTGCGGGTCGATGTCTTGTGCTTCTTCAGCACTCACCTTGGTCGTGCCCTTGGTTTTCAAATCGTTGAGCAATTCGACTTTGAAGGTTTGGCCGAGTTCGGTGAAAAGCTTGATACCTTCATCTAGCGTGATTTCTTCGCGGGTGAAGGCTGGCTTTTCATTGGTAATGCGGCGCATTTCTTTTTCGATCGCCTTCAAATCTTCGTCGGTGATTGGGCGGCCGGCGGCAACATCATAGTAAAAGCCATGCTCAATGGCAGGACCAACGCCAAGACGTGCTTCAGGAAAGAGGCGTTTGATGGCGGCAGCCATGACATGGGCCGCACTGTGGCGGCGGGTTTCGATTGGGTATGGTTGGGAGGACATAGGAGTTTTTGAGAAAAAGAAACGAGCCAAACAGCCTTTAAGGCCACTTGGCTCGGGACTCTGACGTGATGTCGGAGTGGTTCCACCCGAGTTCCCTACCCCTCGGTCCCCACGCTTGTGGGGATGACGGATAGGACGCTCATTTTCTGGGGTTTTCTGCACCGGTTGGTGAGGCCGGGGATGTCTGGATAGTGACAAAGTCTTATTCAACCGTCAAATGGATGCGATCTTTAAGGGTTGGGATGGTATCGAGCCACTGGGGCTTGATGGTGATATCAACCGACTCGACACCATCAACGGCTTTAAGCATAGACTCTGCTTCAGATTTGGACTTGCCGGCGACGATGGAGGCCTGCAAGAGCGGGCTCTGTGGGCTCAAGCGGTATTGGGCATCGGCACTGACGCGGATCGAGGCGGTTTCGGCTTTAGGATCGGAGCTCTCGAGGGCATAGGTCATACCGCCATTTTCAGCGGGGACGAATTCACGACCCTGTGGCACGCGTTCTTTCATGCGTGATCGCACGAGGCCTTGCATGTCTTCTTTGGCATAGTAGACCGCGGTCACATCAAGCTTCACTGAGGACAAGAACGATTCAGTCACTTGACCAACCGTCACGTTGTTTTTTTCTTCTACAACTTTGACGACATAGACGACTTCCATTGATTCACGGTTGGCGATATCAGCACCGAGTGAGTCCATAGCTTTTTTCAATACCGTCTCAGTAAGCTGTTTTTTGGCGCGATCAATGTCAGCAAAGGTTACGGGTTTGCCTTTACCTGTCGGCGCGGCAGGTGCAGGAGTCGGTGTTACTGGAGCCGAAGACCCGGTTGAACCTTTTGGAACCGCGGTAAATGCCGTTTCAGAAACACCGTAAATGTGTTTTTGCAAATCAATGTACAAACCAGGGATGGTGAAATTCGTTGGGCCGATCGCATAGTCGGCGCCAGACTTATCGGCATAAACATCAACCGTGACCGAACCACCAGAAGGCACCGTAATCGTTTTATCAATGCGATAAAGCTTGCCGTCAGCCGTCAATAAACGCGTGGTACGAACAAGAGGCTGGTCTTTTGAGTACTTATTCACGATTTTTACCTTGCCTCGGGCAATAACCTCTTGGGTTGCAGGCGGTGTTGTAACTGGGGGCTGCTCTGGAGTCGTCGTGACTGCCGTCGATGTGGCAATGTCTTCACCGTCCCCCATCACCTGAAACTCCTGTGTCTTATCAAAGACACCTTGCACGACACGCCCAGGGATCTGGCCAGCTCGTGGGGTACGCGAAACCTCAACGACGCCGTCCAATTTGACGCTTTCTTTTTTGACATGGACCACGATCTCGGCACGGACCGACGTCAACCAAAGTACCAAGGTGATGATCGCTACCGTCAATGCCAAAAAGACATAGGCGATCTTGCGATACACGCTGGTGCGGGCATTCGTTGAGAAGGATGGGGCCGAAATATGGACCGCGCCTGGACGCCGTCTTGGAGGGTGCATAGATACGGCCCAGTATACCACAGTTTATCCACTGAAACGGTATACTTATCCACCTTTTCTACTTCTTCACAACGCCTTTGCCTTTGGCACCATCATCATCTTCTAAATCAGTCGTAAGCGCAGGTACGGATTGCGCGATCGACTCCTGCAAAAGACTGTCAGTCGCTGTAAACGAGGCATTGCCCGTGAGAGAAGCAAAACGACCACTATCTAAGGCCTTTGGCGTCAAAGTAACGTCAAACCACACCTCAGCCGTACCGATATCTTGAGGTAAACGGTTCAATGTCCAACGCAATTCGTGCGTTGACGTCGTAAACGACAAGGTGCCGGCACCCACTTCTCGCCCACTCGCCAACACAACATTGTCAGGCAGGGTTGTCGTAACGTTCAAAGACTCGAGTTCATGCAGCTTTTTGTCGATAGCCCAGAAAATTCGATATGTTGTCGATTTACCTACCACAGGTGGCAATGGACCCGACCCTAATGGGGCGCCTTCTTCGGTAAAGTAGCGTGCCGACGCCACAAAGACCGCATCCGAACGGTATCTCAGACTGATCGGCTGAGTCGAAACCGAACGAGGCACCTGTTTATCACCGGCTTTACCCACCTTGCCGGTGGCAATAAGCTTGATCACCGCGTCTTTGGTCGTCGTAGTAACGGCAACCGTCGGCAAGGTGATATCAATGGTGCCGCGGTCACCAGGTTTTAACGCCGCCAGCGCTGGGACGGATTTTTTATCGTAGGTGAGCGTTTGAATCCGAGCCTTGGTTGAAGTAGCGCCTTTGTTCGCATCATCCAAACTCGTCCACTGCAAAAATGAAGTACCGGTCGCCGAATTGCCGTTTTTAATGGATTCAAAGGCGAGTTGTAATGAAACATCGGACAGTGTGTCTGGGCTTGTATTTGAATAGGCTAAGGTCACCCGCACCGGATCACCTGGCGATATCGTGCGGTCGGTTGCCGAACCATTGGCGACAACTTGCAAAGACAAGTCGCTCGCTAAAACCGGCAAGGTCGTCGAAGCGGTATACAACAAGATCGATGCGTCTTGGTGCTTTTGCGTGACATTGGTCGAGAAGCGCTGATCGCCAGAAGCACCCGCAACAAAGGAACCAACAACACGAACCGTTGCCGTCGTCTCTGATGCAAGTGAGTTGAAACTCTTGGTCATCTCATGCGTCGATGTATTTGCCGATGTCGAAGACACGGTTGGCACAAATGCCTCTGGGTATTGAATCGAAACATCAAAGGCATCAAGCGGTTCTTTGCCCTGGTGAAACAGGGCTAATTCAATGGCGACTTGGTCACCGGCGACAACGCGAGGTGGCATGTTCCACTGTCCGCGAATCACCGAGTCGGCCATGGTGATATTTTTGGTCGAAAGCGCGTCTTTAATATCGACCGCGCCTTGGTCTGGTGCTGTTAAAACGGCTTGCAAGGCTGTCGTATCGTTAATCTTTCCAAATGGGATCGCACGTAAAACGATTTTGCCTTCGCTACCGGCGCCAAGTAAGCCGAGCTTCCAGTTCATGGCACTACGGTCAATTGGCCACGGGTCCATATAGGTCACTTGCAATACCGGTGGGATACCGAGACGTAACTCGGCATCTTGCACCGTTTGAAACGAGGCGTTCTTCCAGTGGACAACGTACTCGGTTTCTTGGCCGATGATCACGGATTCAGGCCCGTCGATCGTGACTTCGAGCGCGCTCAATGACTGCTTGGTATGCGGCGCCAATACGGACAAGCCCCACCACGCCAAACCTGACAAAATCAATAACCCAACACTGATACCGACAAACCATTTAACCCACCACCAAGAACTCCCCTTTTGCATCTCTTTAAGGTCATCACGGCCCGCGTAGATTTTTTCGAGGCCGCGCTCCATCTCTTCTTCTTGGGCATTGATCTCAGACGTTTCGGCATCAAAGCGAAAAAACGCGCGCTTCCACGGCTTAGCCGAGGTGCGTTCGCGTTTTTCTTTGTGGTCTTTTGGTTTTTCGCTCATGGTGTTTCAAAAAGAATGGCGTTGAGGCGGTCATGGGTCCAATCGCCGTCGGTTGCGAGGTCAGCATTCGACCAAAGCGATTTCCATCCTTCAGGCACGGTCACTGTTTGCGTGATGGTGCGATGCGCGCCCGACTGACTCGTTGAGTCTAACACATAGGCCGCGCGATGGGACGCCGAAGACGAGGGATACCAGCGCTTAGCGAGATCAAAGGCATTGAATGGCAGCTTATAGGTCACCGTCGTTGTGGCGGTTTCTCCCGGTTTCAACTGGATCCAGCCGCCGAATGACGTGCGGTTAAATTCATCCGTGGCAACAAGTCCGCCTACGGTGTCGTGTTGGTTTTTTTCGACACCGGCGAGCATTGCGTCACTCCCGTCTTGCGGCAACGGCTGTTCAAAAAGCGTTGACGAAGGCTCATTAAAACCGTTAGCACCGAGCAATACCGAACCCTGTGGCGCATAAAAACGCACAAACTGGACATTGTTTACGCCGACAAAAGGCGTGCCCTTGGCTGCGGTATGTTGTCGCACCAAGGTAACGGTATCGGTAATGGCACCGTCGCTACCAATGCGCACATCGTGATCGACGTGCTCGCGAATGGCGGCGTCGGATTTTTGTCCGGCGATATTGGTGCCAATCACCGCCAGCGCGTCACCGATGGTCGGCTTGAGTTCACCCGTCCAACCATAACGGGAGAATACCGATTGTTCGTTTTCACGGGTGAGGTAGATCTGCACGTCCTTCTTTTCAAGCGAAGCGTTCAAGCGCTTCAAAAGCTTTGGCCTAAGCGCGTTATCTGCATGCGTCACGCGGTCCATGACCAATGGGATCAAGTCACCGATGATCTTTTTTGGTTTGTTTTCGCCTTTGTCATATTCGACTTCGACGGCAGCTTGCAGTTCTTGCCTAAAGGTTTCGGCGGTAAACGATTTGCCATACTGCGGCATCTCGATCGGACCGATGTCTTCAAGCAATCCTTCCATGACGGCGACATTCACCGCGATCACGCCATCAAGCGTTGGCTGGCCGGAGTCACTCCAAAAACGGCGCACGTTTTCTGCCGAAGCGGCAAAATCCGGATACCAGTTGGCGTCTTGAAACTCCCAGCGTGCTGAAACCAATGAGAGCGGCTTTGGCGCTTTGACGCGCGTCTTGAGTTGACCCTGCAAATCATAAGGGCCGCCACCCATCACATTCACCTGCCTTAAGTCGCCGCGGTCAACGACAACTTCAGCCATTGAACCCATGAATCCGCCCGTTGGACGCAATTCGGATGAGTTTTGAAAGACAACAAGATAACGACGTTGGCTTTCTTCACCGAGAATGGCCGGCATCACTTGGCTGAATTGGCGTACTTCTTGGAGCGCCGTTGAAGCTTGGATGAGGCGATTCTTCAGTTCGCTGACGCGCGATTTTTGTTCTTCAGGGATGACGCGCTCGTCAACGTGCGCCATGGCTTCATTGGCTTTGGCGATACGGTCTTCGACCTGGTCGAGATAGGTCGTAAATACATTCAGGCGATCGGTCGGATAGTGCGCATCGCTCGAGAGCGCAGCGTCGGCGCCTTTGGCAAAAAGCGCGGCAGCCTGCGAGGCCTGTTCACCAGCATCAAGCAAGGCACGTGCCGAAGCATAAGCATTGCGCGTTTGTGGCAAAATCTTTGAAAGCGCCACGGCCAAAACATTCACGTCATTGAGCGCTTTGTCAGAGTCGGCAAAACCTTGGGCTGTTTGTTGCCATTGCTCAGTGGCTTTATCTGGACTCGTGGCGAGGGCAAGTTCGGCTTGGGCGATGGTAGAGCGGCCATGTGACTCAATCGAAGACCATGAAGACTTTACCGAGCGCGCTAAGGATACGGCGCCGGCCGGCAAAGAAACGAATAACGCAAAGACCATAAAGCTACCTACCACGCGCACATACGAGAGGCGCGGCACAACGACAGGCACATCCCAAGCCTCTTCAGCTTCGGTGATGAGATCAGCCTCGGCGAGGTGGATATCCGTCGCAAGTTCTCGAGCCCTGCCCTTAAAACGACCAAAAAACCCTGCGATACGATCACGTAGGCGGGCAAAACGAGATTCGTGAACAATGATCTCTTCTTCTGCGGCCTCGGGCGCCAATGGCTCTGGAACCATGACCGGTGTTAGCGACGTCATGCGCACCAAAGGCAGGCGCAAGCGGCTAGAAAAACTGTTTTGGGTTTCAAAAGCATCGTCGGCATCAAAGGGCGTGTACTGGTCAATCAGCCATTCTTCTCGAATGACCGGAACCTGCAGGGCGGTCAACCCTTCGAGGGCACCCATGTCCGCGACAGAATCCGTAGGTGCTTGCCATGATTCAGCATATCTCCAGCCTTCGTCGACCGTAGGCGCGCTCACGCGCTGAGCCACGCGTTTCAAGGTCAGCACGTGTTCGCTTGGATCATGCGCTTGGCGCTTGATTTCGATGAGCGAAGGACGGTCATCAACAAAAACGGCGTCGAGCAATTCTTGGTCGCGTGAGATGAACGGGTCTTGTACGGCGATGGATTCATTGGCACGCGGATTTGCCACGGCTGTCGTTTCGGTGCGTTCAACAATGACCGATGGCTCGTTTTTTTCTTGCGCGCTGTCATCAAAAAACACAACGCGCTCGAGCTGTGACTCGAGTTGTTTGCGGAGGTTCATTAACTTCCACATTGGTACCGCCGGTTTTTGTGCGCGTGGACGTGGCATGGAACGCGTTCACGAAACCGTTCACGCTCAGGATTTTTGCACGGCTGAGGCGAGCATTTCTGCCGCCTTCATCCAGTCGTGTCGACGGCGGATTTCTTCGCCGCCGAGTAAAGCCTGTGTTCGGGCGCTTTGACCCTGAACAAGAACGGACTCGATCCCCTCTATCATACCATCCGCCGAACCATTTTTGAAGAAGAAAACGCCCTGCTCGGGCAACACCTCGCGAAGCACCTCAATATCGGCGCAAATCACCGGTGTACATAGCGATAACGCCTCACAAGGCGGCAGTCCAAACCCCTCAAACGAGGACGGAAACACAAAGGCCGCCGCCTGTGCATAATGGTCGGCCAGCTCCTGGTCAGACAAGTGTCCAGAAAAGCGCACGCGTGGCAAGCCCATGGCCTCGCTTTGGGCCTGGACACGCTTCATGAACACATCTTGTTCGCCGCCGATGACGAGGGTCAGTTGCGGATGATTTTCTGAAAGGGTTTTCCATGCCTCCAAGAGCAGGTCCAAACGCTTATGCGGATACGCCGAACCCACGTAAAAGAGAAACGGCGATTCAGAAACGCGCACATCGCTCGGAGCGGGAAGTTCAGAGAGTCCTTCGCCATTTACGATGATCTTTTTTTCTACGCTCGGATAAAAAGTGACGATGTCTTTTTTAACGGCTGACGTCGGCACAAAAATATGGCGTGATTTTTTGAGCGCGTGGTTTAAAACGATCTTGAATCCGCAATGCTTGAGCCAAGCGATCACTGGATGTCGCGTTGAAGCCTTGGCGCTTTGCGGTTGGTGAATGAGTAGAAGGTCATGAATGGTCACAGAAAAATCCCCACGATACAATAACGGCACATTCCAATGCGGAAACCAAACATGGTCGGCGTGAACCGATTTGATAAGATCGGGCATCTCGAGCTGCTCGCGCAAGCCATACCAGGGCACATCAGGCTGTAATAAAGTGATATGCCAATCAGGCCGCTCGGCCTTGAGCGCCTCGACCATTTGCTCGATATAACGGCCGATCCCCCTGGTTTGGCCGGCCCCCATCATGCGGGCATCAATAGCGATATGCATGTCCACAGCCTAAAACGAGAATGAAAAAAGCGCCACCCAAGTGGGGGCGCCATTTCAGCAAAGGTACGTGCATCAGTCTTCTTCGTCAGCGAAGTGGGCGACGTTATGGATACCGGTTTTCATCGTCTCGAGGGCTTGGCTTACGCCGCGCAAAACACCAGACGACGAAGGCTGCACCCACGGAAAGATGCGGGACATGTCTTTGCCCGCCTTGGAGCTGCGACGTGCCATATTGGCAACATTGCGGTCACCGAGACGGACGAGTTCTTCGATCACCGCTTTTACGCGGACGTGAAGCGTACCCAGCTGAACATCGTTCAGCTTGTCGGGATCTGCCGCCGCGATGTCGAAAATCGACTGCCAGCTCAGGCCAAAACCCAAACCGATGCTGGCACACCAACGCAATTGGGCGGCCGTCGGCTTGGTCTTATGAGCCAAGTAGTAGGCGATGCAGAGTTCGGCGCGCTTCGGATTCGGCGATCCTTCATAGGACCAGCCGTCCGATCTGCAGAGAATAGCCGCGCTCACGCGCGAGTCACGCTCACCGGGAGGGATCTTATCCACTCGGTACTCTTTGCCTTCGACGGTTTTATCGACCACGTCGTATTCGGTTATAGCCATCGGTATCCTCCGATCAGAAGGTACAAAACTCCCAAGATCCAACCATTTTATTACGATAATGTCAATTTTTTGCTTTGGGATACAAAAAACCGCCTTTCGGCGGATATTTTGTATGGTCGGGCTGGTGGGACTCGAACCCACGACCCTCTGCTCCCAAAGCAGATGCGCTAGCCAACCGCGCTACAGCCCGTTAAAACTGACGTGGCAGGATCATAGCACCTTTTGCCAATCTTGCAAGATGCAGCAAAACGACCTACCATCGCTCGAACAACCGAATACGCGGGTATAGTATAGTGGCTTTTATGCGACCCTTCCAAGGTTGAGAGGCGGGTTCGATTCCCGCTACCCGCTCCACAAAAATTTTCTGCACGCGCAGGAAATTTTTTGTTTGGTTTTTTTGAAAAAAACTTGTCACATTTTTTGCACAAGAAAAATTTTTTGTTGTGGTAAACTATTTTGGGGTAAGGAGAATTTTGATGCACCAACCTCTGCATGTTTTTATCGGGACCGTGTATCCGCGGTTTGCGGATATGCATGAAGAGCGCGTCATTCGCTTGCAAGAGCATGATGCCCGCATCACCATGATTCACGAATATCTTGCTCAACGGCGAGATATCGTCATCACGAATCCGCTCAATGATATCGCGCGTCGCACCAGTGACGTATTTCCATCACTTGGATTGCCCGGCGTTTCAACGAATATCACTGATGACCCGAATGAAGTGCTTCGTGAAGAGCGCTTGAAGGAATCAGTGCGCTTAGACCTGGTGTCGATCTCAAAGGCGAACCTCGCCATCATAGATCTCACCTACCTCGAAAGTAGCTACGGGATCATCGAATTGATGAAGCAAGCCGATGAGCTCAAAATCCCCACCCTCCTCGTACGCTTCGGCGAATCTGCCGCAAGCCCGTACCAAAGCGTTGCTCGTGAACGGCGTTATATCGCCTGTTATACGAACGATTATGAGCTGCGAGCCCACGTCCATGACGCGCTCGAAATGCTCTTTCCCTACTCGCGACGCGAAGAAAAGACGGATCCCCAGATCCCGTCCAAAATCGTCGCCTTTCGCAAGCAAGGGTCCTGATCTGAAGAGGTCTCACAAGGCCTCTTTTTGATATATCAAAATAGTCAAAAACTTGCCGATGTTAAAAAGATTTGGTATCGTCCCCGCACCCTTGCCGGGATAGCTCAGTGGTAGAGCGAAGGCCTGAAGAGCCTTGCGTCGTCAGTTCAATCCTGACTCCCGGCACCACGATAAAACCCACCAGAACGGTGGGTTTTTCATTGAGGATTCTATCGCAGTCCGGCGAGCGCTTTCTTGAGGATGGCATGAATCTCATCCACCGAATCACACCAGGTGGCGGCAGCCTTCTGTTCTTCAAACAAGAAGGTCTCCCCTTTCGCGAGAAAGGTGTGGATTCGAGGCACGATCAGATCCTTGCCTCGAAATACCTCGGCGATTCCGCCTTCCCAAAAAAGCTGCCGATGCTGGGGATGCAACCCGTGAATACCAACCTCCTCACCGCGCCAGGGAACCATGACCTTGGACTCGTCCGAAACTTCGAGCAAGTCCGATGTCACCTCGGCATGAAAACTCAGGAGCGTATACGGCATCGCATGCCGCTGTCCCGGCTGGTGGCTGCTGTTGGGATTACGGATGGGCGCATACCATCCATACGCAATGACTCCATATTCGCTCATGACGCACGTCCTTTCATGAAGGTACATTAAAACCGGCATGTGGCATTCGGCTTTATCTGAATGGGGCCAAGCCTTACCTGCTCTCTCGCATCAGATCAAAAGGTCCAACACTGAGTAGCAAATGGGTGGTACGCCGCCCGAGATCGTCGCCCGTCCACCAAGGTGGACGCAGACCGGATCTCACAAAGTCGAAATTTAGCCCGAAGCCACACACCGGATAATTTGAAGGTACCACCATCAAAACAAGGTGGCAACTGCCTCAGCAGGGATGGCCGTCCAGGCCATAAAAATCACCGAAACTATCAACAAAAGCAAGGCAAAACCGACCGTGAGGTTTGAGGCCCAACCGCTGCGCCATTTACCCATCAAGCCGGCGTGGTTTCCTAAAAACAATAGGGCTGCCAATGACGGTATGGCGACAACCGCATTCAATACCGAAGAACCAACAAGCATATTGATCGGGTCAAACCCGGCGGCGTTAATGGCGAGACCGATCAAGGTCGCTGCCGCCATCACGAGATTGAAACCTTTGGCGTCATACCATTTCTTTTTCATGCCCACGCTCCAACCTAATGACTCACCCAAGGCATAGCCTGCAGAGCCCGCGAGTACCGGTATTGCCAATAAGCCCGAACTCACGATACCGACGACAAATAAGAGCACGGCACCGCGACCGGCAAAAGGCTCAAGCAACGAAGCAAGATCGGCGGCAGAATCAACCGAACCGCCAAGACGCGAAGCGAGCAAGGCGCCTACCAACATGATGCAAAGCGCGATGACATTCGAAAAAACCATGCCAAAGGCCGTGTCGCCGCGCATGGCAAAGATGCGTTGTTTTTGGCTGCCGGCTTCTTCGTCTTCAATAACCTCGTTCGCCTGCCAAAAATAGAGGTACGGCGATATCGTGGTGCCAATACAAGCCACAAGCAGATACAAAAACGTTCGATTAAACTGGATGTCTGGACGCACAATAGCCAAGAACACCTCATGCCATGGCACCTTCAAAAAAAAGACCACGGCAACATAGGCGAGCAAGGTCATCGAGAGCCACTTCAACAAGCGCGCATACACGGCATAATCTAAAAACACCTCGAGACACACAACGATTAAAGCAACCGCCCCCATCATCACAGGCACGCTCACCGGCAAAACGAGATCGAGCGTGGCAGCCAACATATTCAGATCTGCCGCGATATTAAAAATATTTGCGAGCAATAAAAGCGCCGCCGAAGCAAAGGCCATGAAGGGCGCATGCGGATATTTGCCGAGATACCCTCTTTGGGTGACGATGGCAATACGTGCAGACAACTCTTGCACGCCCATCATGAATGGCAACAATAACAACTGCGTCCACAACAAATGAAAGCCACCACCGGCTTCAGCATAGGTAGCAATACCGGCCGATCATCATCATCAGAAGCGCCTGTGACAAGCCCCGGACCAAGGCGACGCGCATACGCCTTCCACTTCTCCATACTATTCTTGTTCGGAGACTACAAGGCCGGTTCTGCGGGTTTTTTCAAACGGATTCTTTTCTGTTTGTCTGCGGATTTTTTCTTTTGGCTTGTTTGTTCTTTTATTGATGCCTTAAAGGCACCTGATCGCGATACACAGCACCGAGCACACTGTTCACGAATTTGCCGCTCGACTCGCCACCGAAGGTCTTGGCCAATTCAATGGCTTCATTGATGGCGACTTTACTTGGGATATCGAAGTTGAAAAGCAATTCGTACACGCCGACGCGCAAGACATTGCGATCAACGGCGGTAATTTTTTGCAAAGGCCAGTCAGGGGCGAACTTGGTGATCGAACCGTCGATGATGCTTTGGTTTTTGACCACGCCTTCGACAATCGAGATAGCAAAATCCCGCTCGTCGAATTCAGGAGCGACATCGGTAAGATTTCGCTCAATCATGACGCGCGGGTCTTTTGAGCCACCGTAAAAATCCCACTCATAGAGTGACTGCAGCGCAAGAGCGCGGGCAAGGTGGCGGCTGGACATAAAAAAGTACGCAAAGGGAGCTTAACGCTCCCTAGTATAGCACATCTTATTTGCTGCGTGAACCGGTGCGGCGTGGCTTGGTAACAGGAGCTGCTACCGTGTTTACCTTGGCCATCTTACCAGCCTTGTCACCGTGAACGTGTTCGCTGTCGTGATCGTGGTGATCATGACCGGCGTGATCGTGGTCATGGTCATGCGAACGAGACTTGGTCTTGGCGACCATTTTGCGCAATTTGCGTTCAAGGCCCTTTACATGGATTTTAATACCATTGTATTCGGTGGCACCCGGAGCAGCAACGTGCATGCGGTGTGGGCGGTTAGCCTTGTCTTTGGTGAGGGCAGGAGCCGTCAACGCAAAGTGTGAAGCGCGGCGGCGCTTGTGGGAAGAAGTTCGGCGATGTCCAGGAAGACCCATAGTGTTGAGAGATAAATTGAATGACGGGATCATAGCCGAACCCGTAAAAAAAAGCAAGAGTTTGAGGCTTTTGGGCTTGCCAGACCCCCCGCTCATCGGTTACGCTCGGGCCATCTATGGAAAAAACTCTCGTTCTCATCAAGCCGGACGGCGTCCAGCGCGGCTTGGTTGGTCAAATTATGACCCGTTTTGAAACCGCCGGCCTCAAACTCGTCGCTATGAAGATGGTTCACCCATCGCATGATGACGTCGACCGCCACTACCAAATGACCGAAGAATGGATGTCGGCCGTCTATGAAAAAGCCAAGGCAAAATACGAAGCTAATGGTGAGGGCTTCCCATTCGCTGACCACAAGGCTTATGGCGGTGAGATTAAGCGCGGCCTCGTCGATTTCTTGAAATCCTCCCCTATCGTCGCCCTCGTCCTTGAAGGCGAGATGGCCGTTAGTCTCGTTCGCAAGCTCGTTGGCGCCACCGAGCCGGCTTCGTCCGCCCCTGGTACCATTCGCGGCGACTTCTCGCATGACACCTATGCCCTCGCCAACTCGCAGGGCCGCCCATTGCGCAACTTGATCCACGCATCCGGCAACATCGAAGAAGCAAACAACGAAATCAAAATCTGGTTCACGGACACCGAACTCTACGCCTACGAACACGTGAATGACCGTGTACAGTACGACCCAAAGTGGTTCCTCCCAGCGTAAACCCTCGCCATCCCCTCTTACCTTCGTGAGAGGGGTTTTGGTTTTTAGGCAAAATAGGCTATTCTTTGAAGGCCTATGTACTCTCCAGACACTGATTATCACCCGCTGGAAGAACGTTTGGGACACACCTTTCGTGACCGATCGTTCCTCCTGCAGGCCCTCACCCATCGTTCATACTTGAACGAAAATACCGATCACCCGTTTCCGCATAATGAACGCCTTGAATTTCTTGGCGATGCGGTTCTTGAATTGATCGTGACCGAACACTTGTTCAAAACCTATGCCAATGACGAAGGCGATCTGACGAATTGGCGCGCCGCGCTTGTGAATGCCAAAACATTGGCTGGCATTGCACGTGGCCTCGAATTCGAAGAATACATCCTCATGTCCAAGGGCGAAGCACGTGACAAAGACGGCAAAGCCCGCATGTACATTCTCGCCAATGCCATTGAGGCTATTATTGGCGCCATCTATCTCGACGGCGGTACAGCAGCGGCAGAAAAATTCATCCATGGCTGCATCCTCACCCATTTAAAAGACATTCTTGAATTCGAGCTTTACGTCGATCCAAAGAGTAAATTTCAAGAAACCTCCCAAGAATTGCTTGGCGTCACACCGACCTACAAAGTCCTCGAAGAAGTTGGCCCTGACCATTTGAAAGAGTTCACCATCGGCGTCTTTTTGGACAAAGACCTGGTCGCCGTGGGTAAAGGCACCTCTAAACAAGAGGCCCAGGTCGCCGCTGCCGAAGCCGGCCTCGAAGCCAAAAACTGGCGCGCCCGTCGTACCCGAGAGGCGCCAAAAGAGCGTTAAACTCCCCAGTAAACAACAGATCCATCCATTGACAAAATGGGTGGATTTTGTTATTACTCCTACCGTTATCGTCAAAAATTCTGAGCAATCAGCTTTTTTGATGATCTGATCTTTTACCGCCCATAAGGAGGACTCATGGACGCGATCGATACCGTCACGAGTACCGACGATACGAGTATTCTCAAGCCAGGCGAACGACACTGTCGCCGGTGCGTGAATCCGTTCACGCCTGCCGATCCGAAGTACAGGGTCTGCCCAGGATGCCACCAGGCAATCCTACTCGAACGCTTCGGCGAACCCTGCGTGGACTGCGAGAAGCTCCACATTCGCCGGCGCGGATACAAGGGCGAATTCAGCCGCTGCGAAGACTGCCTCAAGCTCGATGCCGAGCAGCGCGAACGCGCAAAGCGCCTCCGTGAAGCGCTCGACGAGGCCGCCTTGCAGCGCCTGGAGGCGAGGGAGGCCGAGCAGAAGAAAGATCTCGCCGATCCCTTTCGAAGGCAGAAGGCCGATGCCGAGGCACGCTTCCGAGCCAATGCGCAGCTGTTCTGCGCAAAGCCCGAGTCGCTCCCCAACTGGTTCACGTTGCACCAACAGCTCGGTCGCCAGATCACGCTCAAGATCGCGACCAGCGACAAGCCCGTCTACCACAGCTTCATACTCGAGCTCTCGCGCGATGAGAAGCGTGCCCAGGACGAGGCCGCTAAGAAGCGTCGTCTCGACAAGCGCCACAGCACCGAATCGACCCAAAAGCAGGGCGACTCGAAGCGCAAGCGCGGCACCCAGAAGTAGCAAACTGACCCCGTCCCGTACCCCACCATTCTCGGTGGGTGCGGGGCGGGGTTTAGCTTTTCCTCATCGCTTGAACGAGGATTGATTAATGTAAAGCCATCCATTGACAAAATGGGTGGTTTTTGCTAATATTCGCCCACGTTCTTTCAGTTTTGCCCCGAGGGGGCAGGAGGGTCCGATGAACGCCAGTGCCAATAAACCCCTGTCCACCATCGAGGCGCTCCGTGCCCAGGTGGAAGCCAAGAAGTCTGGTTTGGCCATGAAGGCCATCGAGGCGCGCAAGCGCCCGTGCAAAGGAGCCCACGGCAGGCCTTGTCCGCATCTCGCGATGTTGGACCCCGGCATGGACCGGTGCATCAGCTGCTCGACCGAAGCGCGCAAGAAGATGTGCGCCGGCGACTGCGGCGAGCTCTTCTTGCCTTCGAAGTACAGCTACGAGTACTGCGGGCTCTGCCTGCGGGCCCGAGAAGAGAAGAAGCTCGCCGAAGAGACCGAGCGACAGGCGCTCATGCGTGAGCTGCACTCGCTCGAGTACCTCGAACAGCACGGCGTGCCGTGCGAGAATCCGCGCAAGGTGTGCACCAACATGCACATCAAGTCGCCCGACTACAAGGGCGATCACAGCCTGTGCCACTCCTGCCAGGACGAGCTCCGCGCCATGATGTGGGACTGCGCCAACTGCGGCGCCAACCACTTCGTGGGCTTCAGCTACCAGGGCTCGAGCAGCCTCTGCAAGAAGTGCCGCAAGGCAGCACACGACGAGCGCGCAGCGCTCGAACGCGAACAGCGCTTCGCCAATCAGGCCCTCGAGGCCGAGGGCGTGAGGCTCAAGCCCAAGGTCCTGTCGCCGCTCAGCGCCAGCCGTAGCGACGAGGCTCGGCGCCGCCAGGCCAAGGCCAACGACGGCCGCAAGAAGCGCCAGCTCGACGAGGTGGAACGCCTCCGCGGCGTCAGGCCCGTCGGCTCCAACAACGGATCCGGCGACCCCAAGAGCGGCTGGAAGAAGGACAAGAAGAAGTAGCCCTCCTGCCCAACACACTGCTGACCCCCGTACCGAACCCTCTGTCTGCCTTGCAGACATCTCCCTGTAAAGGGAGAACAAGAGGGTTCTGGTACGGGGGTTTTGCGTTGTCCATACGATGTTATACATGTTGACATTATTTTATTGATCGAGTAGCGTCAGAAAGCGTCCCTTTTAGGAGCCGCGGCGAAAACCGCGGATAACATCATGGGCCATCAGGCAAGTATCCCTGTCCAAACTGATCTCGCCGTCCGTACCAGTCTGGCTTCGTTTCCTGCCCTGCGCAGCGCTACGCCGCGCCTCGTCAAACCAGGAGAACAGGAGAATCCGATCATGGATCCTCACAACGAAACACCTAGCCCGAACGCATCGACGCTCGACGAACGTATCGAGCTCGCCCGCAAACGCATTCGGCTCGCCGAAGAAAAACGGCAAGCCGTCGTACAAGCGAAGCTCGACGAACGCACCAAGAAAGCCGAGCTCGATGAGCTCGAGCGGCAGGCGCGGATCACCGAGCAAGAAGCGGAGCGGTTCATCGCCGAGGCCGACAAGCTCGTTGCCTGCATGAACACCGACTGTCAGAACGTGTTCTTGCCAGCCAAGCCCGGTGACAGCATCTGTGCCGACTGCCTCGCCAAACGCGCGCAGGCACGCACCGCACCACCGTCCGTCGCGAGAGCACCGGCAGTGGTGAATAAGGTCATGCCGGTGGCGACCAAGCCAAATCGTGAACCCGAACCCTGCTCGGTTTGCAAACAGCCGCACTATCGCCAACCCGGATTCATCCATCCGACGAGCAAGTGCGAGACTTGCCGCAAAATGCCGCAGCACTCGTTCTCGCCCACGATCCGAGCGCGCGCGGGCATCAAAACGGCACCGCCTGCCGTCGGCGACCTCGTCAGTAACAATCCGAAAAAGATCTTGAAGAAAAAGCTCGAGATGCTTTATCGCCAAGGCAGCGTATTGCCGGACAATGTCCAGACAGCAATCACCTGCCACGATGACAAGGACGAAGTCGTCCTGACCATCGAAGATCACCCGGAGTTCGGGACCTTTTCACACCGCTTCAATCTGGAGAAACCCAAGTGAACCGCTGCCCTCGCATCGCAGACCTGTACGGTCGGATGCGGGGGTGTTTCTTTTTCAAAACAAAACCCTGCACGGTTTGGTGCAGGGTTTTGCGTGGTACGTCCTAGTCGAAGCTATTCGGACTTCTATCGCTTCTGAATCACGATTTCCGTAAACTCTTCGCCGCTCTTGCAATGAACGCGACATCGTCATGGCGCAAGTGCTGAAAGCGTAGAAAGAAGAAGACGGCGATGAGTATGCAGCCCACCGATGCCGCTGCGGATTGCCCTGCGAGATAGATGCCGAGCAAAATCATGGGTGTAAACATGCCGGCGTGAAAGTTGATGTCACCCTCAATCTCCATTGCCTCGCGGGCAAGCGCCGGAGAACGGTCGAGAATCACCATCTTACTCGCCCAATAGGGGCCTGAGTATTCTTCTTTGTCTTGCGGCTCACCCATACTGGCAAACTGGACGCCGACTTCGGTATCAAGCGTTCGTACGCTGAAGACGTGAAGACGATCCGAGCAATACTGAAAGAAGCGATGCCATCGCCCGCCCTTGGGTACTTGGCTCGTGATCCCGTCCAGCCAACCGCCAAGGATATCGAGAACGCGCCACATGATCTGGATATGAACCGCACCCACCAGGTAACTAAACAGGATAACGATGATGTACAGCGCGACTTTGTCGAGGCGACTCGTGGCAACCTGAAGAGCCGTCATTGTTTGAGTGCCAAGTAGCAGGCACGAGACAAGGACGATCGCGAACCCTGGGACGAGGGATCCCAGAAACTTTCGTAAGCTCATATAGATAAGAAAGCCGGAATCCATTCTTCCTCCGTTTCGTTCGGGCTTGAGATCAGCGTAACACGCTTCAACCCTTAGGAGAATCGAACTCCCATTTGGCTAACCTTAGCGAAGCTGGATTTCCCATCCGAAACGACATTTTTTCGACTTGGTTGCGGTGAACAAAACCGCATCGTGATGACGCGGTTTTGTCGTGGTACGTCCAGAGGGAATCGAACCCCCATGACCGGTTCCGAAGACCGGGACTTTATCCGTTAAGCTATGGACGCATTTAATGCAGACGGAGCGTATAGGTTTTTACCCGTTCGGGCAAGAAATCAGGATTGACATTTTACTCTTTTATTGCTAAACCACGGCCACGTTTGACGTACCTTCAACACCAGCTACAGAGGCTCGCATGACCGACCAAAACGAACCGCCGCGTTACGTACACCCGGCCACACTCAACACCGTCGACGATTTCAAGGCCTTCGTGGCCAGCGTGCAGGCAAGGGAGGGCTACAAGGCCCCGCTCGCCTTCGCGCTCGGATTTGCCACGGTCGCCCGCGACGGCACCATCCTGGACACTTACTACCCGACGGTCAACATGACCATGGACGGCAAGCTCGAGAATGCCGGTTCGGCCGCGATCTTCGCCGACGCCGTCAATCATCTCGATGGCAGCGCCAACTACCTGCTCAACGACGAGATGGTCCGTGTGCTGCAGGCTCGCTTCGCGGCCTTCAAGGACGACGGCAAGGTTCACGCGAACATCGAAGCCGTCGAGCTCGCCGCCAGCCCCACCATGATGATCGAGAAGAAGTGCCGCAAGGCGCTCATCACCTTCATCGGCGCTGAAGACGCTGACAAAGTCGCCTGCAGCACGCCTGATGCGTACCTGCGCTTGCATCTCTTGAGCCATCGCAAGGTGCGCCCGAACCAATTCAAGGAGACCAAGAATATCTTCATGGCTCTGCCGAACGTGGCTTGGACAAGCGATGGGCCGATGCTGCCGCAAGACGCGAAGGTGGCGCGGCACAAGGCCATGGCCAGCGGGAACCAATTCAAGGTCTATCACCAAGACAAGTTTCCGCACATCCTCGACTACGTCGCTCTCCCCGACAGCATTCGCATCGGAGACGGTGCACGCGTTCGACTTGGCGCCTACTTGGGTGACGGCACGACCGTCATGCAAGAAGGCTTCATCAACTTCAATGCAGGCGATGAAGGCCCGGCCATGGTCGAGGGCCGCATCTCGCAAGGCGTCTTCATCACGAAGAATTCGGATGTCGGTGGCGGCGCCTCGATCATGGGCACACTCTCGGGTGGTGGTAACGAGATCATCTCAATTGGCGAGAACTGCCTGCTCGGTGCCAATAGCGGCATCGGCATCTCGCTCGGCGACCGCTGTACCATCGAAGCCGGCCTCTACGTAACCGACCGGTGCAAGGTCTATGTCGATAGCCCGTCACATCTCGCGATCCTCAAAGATCGTGGCGTGGACTTCTACCCGGGTGAGGGTTACTGCGTGCTCTCGATCGAGCTCACGGGCATGGACGACATGCTCTTCATCCGCGACAGCCGCAGCGGCCGAATCGTGCTGAAGACGAACAAGAACCCGAACAAGCTGAACGCGGCGCTGCATGCGCCGCCCGCACTGGCACTGCTCCCCGCAGAAACCAAGCCGACCTGAAGGGTCTTCACTCCCCCTGAGTGAAACACAAACACCCCGTCCATCGACTGCGCTCGAGATGGCAAGGGGTGTTTTTTTTCTTATTCCCAAAAACCCATGATATAGCTGGTCGTATTGCTGCGGTCGTTGGTGTAATCAGTAGAAATTTTATGGTCGACCGTATGCCACGTGGTCCTGCCCAAGGCTTTGAGGATGAGTGCGATTTGCACACCGCTGTCGGTAAAGTCATCTGAAGCGTCGGCAAAGAACGCGGCATCATTTTGACCGAGTGCCCGCAACGTTTTTTCATCATTCGCCAACGCTTGTTCTTTGGACAAGTAATGCGACATATCGGCTGAGATGAGTACAAAGGTCTTTGGACGCTTGAGCGTTTTTTCTAACCAATCAGTGAGTGACTTAGCCTCAGCTTCTGATACATGACCTTTGACCGTGATCGGTACGATTTTGAGATCATTGAATTCATGCGCGTAAAATGGCACAAGCGCCGCGATACCATGTTCTTTTTTGAATACGTCAGGCTGCTGACCCATGGTTGGTACGGCTTCGAGTAATTCTTGTTGCAAGACCGCATCGGTTTTAACCGTCAGTGAATCCGTGCGGTAGGTGGCAATTGCGGTCGTGAGCGCTTGCGTCCCGCGATAAAAATGGTCGGGAGAAATGATCACGAGCGTTTCGAGATCAGGACGGCAAGCTTCTAACGTTTTTGCGCTTTTAGCCAACAGGTCTGACGCAAGTGCGTGATGGTTCACGATACCGGCGCGATAAGCTTTGCATGGCGCAGATACCGTGACACCGGCCAAGGCGCGTTTGACCATGTCCCATGGCACGAATGATTCGGTAGCGACCGTGATGCCGGCTGATGTCGCTTGGGTTGGAGCAAAGACGTATGCGGTAGGACTGGTTATGGTTTGTGTTTTTTGCGGCGTCACGCGACGTAAAAAAAGTAACGCAATAGCCGCGACCACGAGGGTCACGGCTAGGGCGCACGAGGCGATGATTCGCTTGGTGTTCATTCGTTTACTTTACTTCGATCAGGTCGTCGGTACCGGCGGTCGAGATCGATGGGTTGTCGAAGTGCTGCATGGTCGGCGCCTCGGCAACATAGCTGCCGCGGCTGACGATGCGGGCGTTATATTCGATTTTTTGCGGCTGGTCACCTTTGCAAACGACGAAGTCCGCATTGGTGGCCGAACCTTTTGAGAGGTAGTATGGGCCATTGAACTGCCACATAAAGATGGCGCGCATATTGGCCGGCAAGTAATCGCGAACGACATAACAACCGTCTTGGGCATTCTTGTCCCAACTTGCTTCGAGCGTGATCTTGATGCGGTCGCCTTCTTTCCATGCGCCCGTGCTTTGGGTGCCTTCGGCGACCGAGTAAGAACGCTTGATAGTGAGACCCGGCGCATTGGCAACGCGGCCAGGCACAAGACGCAAGAACGAGATATCAACCGGGCCATCCACCGAAGTCACCACAAAGGCTTTCATTTCGGCACGGGTGAAGGTGAGTTCATGCGCCGACTGGGTGTCGTTGAAGACGAGTTCTTTTTCATCACCGCCCGTGCTGTATTTGAGACGAATATCGCGGCCGACCGCGGTAGCGAGACCGGCTTTGACGTAACGGGCTTTGGCGAGAACCGGGAAGGCCCCGTCCGTCCAATTGGTCGTGACGAAGTTCATTAATTTTTCGGCGCGGTCATCAGCGAGGCGCATCGCGAGGGCGGCGGCATCGGCCGTCACTTCGATGTTCTCGCGTTTTTCTTTTGAGACCTCGATCGACATGACGGTGTCTTTGGTGACCGCCGTGTCGAGGATTTGGTTCAAGAGTGCACGAGCGGATTCGCGGTTGCCGGCAGCCTCCATGCCGCGGGCAAGAACAAGCCGTTCTTGGACCGTGAGGTCACTTACCGTGGCCATACGGTCGAGTTCATTGAGCACCGGCTCACCCAGGGCGGCAAGACCCGCGATCGCATTAATCTGCATTGAGCGCGAAGACGCTTTGTCATCCAGCGACGTCCAGAGCGAAGCGGCTACGGCATTGCGGTCAAGCAATTCTGGTGCCGTGGCAGCGATCTCGCTGGTGAGTTCGATATCGGTATCGCCGTATTGCTTCAAACGGATAGCACCGGAAGGATCAAGATAATCCGTAAAGGCGGCTTGAAGGGTGGCATCATCCCCAGCCACATCGGTGCGGCCAAAGTAGTCTTTCAACCAACGGTTGGCGAGGCGCTGGGCAATAAGCGCATCAGCACGCGGATAATCGCTCCAAGCCAACTCATAGACTTGGCTGAGATAAGAACCGCGACCATGCGAAACAAAGGTAACGGCCGTCTCTGGAGCATCGGCCTCAGGCAGTGATTTGCCGGGTGCCGCCTCGGTCACCTGAATGTCATAGCGGCGTGCATGTGACTCATCGATGGTAAGGGTGCGTTCGATGGCGTCTGAACCCTTGGTGGTAATGACACCAATGGTGAGCTTGTGGGTGCCAAGGTCATTGTGATCGATGGCGAGCGTCATCGGTTCTCCAACCTTGCCTTTGAAGGTTTGGTTATTGATGCCGAGCGTCGGCGCATCGACGCTGAAGGTCACCTCTTCGCCATCCGTGAGACCGGCGCCAAAGGCGCGCAATTTCATGGTTGGTTTGTCGGCTTTAAGCACGACTGAAGGCATGACCACATCGACAAAAATCGGTTTGGTCACTTTGACCTCGCCCGAGCTCAAGCCACCGTCAAGACGGTCACTGACACCGGCAACATCAAGCTGCCACGTGGTCAGGTTGTCAGGCGCGGTGAATGAGATGGTGGCATGGCCATTGCCATCGGTGCGGACCGTACCCGCCACCGCCACGTCTTTCAGATTGGTACGGACTTCGGATTTGGCAAAAGCCGCGCCGCCTCCGCCCATTTCGGCACCGCCCGGAGCGACGTCCATACCGGTATTGGATTCGACGAGAATCTCATCAGGAACCCAGCCATACATCATCTGCAACGGATTCACGTATGAACCGCCGCCGAGGGCGAGCAAGGCCTTATCGACCGCCGCATAACTCATGACAACGTCGCTGACCGGTTCGCCGGTTTCTTTGTTTTTGGCGGTCACGTCAACGTTGACCATAGCGCCTGGCGCATACGCGTCTTTTTGCGGCTTAATGTCGAACTCAAGCTCATTGTTGGCCTGCGCATAACTCACGCCGCCGCGAACGGTCTCAAACGCGCCGTCACGGAAGGTAATCGCAATGACTTGGGCATTTGGCATCAAACGGTCATCGAGCCTGAAACTGAAGCTGGCACCACTCTGTGCGGCAGCCTTCACGATGCCACGGCTGGCGATCACGTAAAATACGCCTGGCGTTTTTGACGTATCCAATTCTTTGCCGCCGTAGAGATAGGTCGCCTTGATCTCTTCATTGAGATCATAACCGGCATCTTGCTTGATGCCGCCAACGAGGTGCTGGCGTTTCGGCGCTGAGAAACTCAATTCGGATAATCCAGGCGGTTTTGGTCAGATAGGCATTGCTGTATTGGCGAGAAACATAGCCCTCAGCGCGAACCATATGATTCTGGGCATCCGTCGTCTCGACATAGACCGAATACTGGCGGTCATCACGCATTTCAAAACTGAAGTGCGCCAAACCCTGGGCATCGGTCTTGAGTTCTTGCTTGATTGGTTCGTCGCTCTTTTCTTCGTACGTATAAATCGGCTCGTTCAATTTAGTGATCGAGTTATAATAGGTGCCGGTTTGTTTTTTCACCCAGTACTTCGGATACGCCGTCATGGCAACGGACTGGGAAACGCGCTTCGAACGGCCCAGGTCTTGGGCTTCAAGGTCTTGGGCCCAGGTCGTCACCGTGCCGCTTGCGGCCGTACCAGAAACGGCAACATTCAATTCAGCGCCAATACGCGAACGGTACACGGCAACGCTGAAGGACGTTTCTTGTTCAGCCTCTTCGCCAACCGTTGGGCGAATATAGACATAAGGAGAATCAACCATGCTGCAGTACTGGTTCATCGTCGCAGCCAACGGCGCACAAGGCACATAGCTCGATGGGATCTGTACCATGGCATTACCGTTCTCATCAGTCGTGATTTGACCATGGTACGTCATGCTGGCGCTATCTACGTCAACGTTAAACGTGGCCTTGGCCATCGGCGTACCATCAAAGAATTTCACCTGTACCGGCGCTTTGACCGTATCGCCCATAAAGTAACTGTCTTGTTCTGGACGGACCTCGATCGAATAGCTCGGTTTGATGTATTCGCGTACTTCGAAGCCTTGCGAGGCGACGACTTCGCCACCGTCACGCGTGACTTCAACCGAGTAGTAACCCGGCGCGAGATCAGACCACTTCAGATCTGCCGTAAAACGACCGGTCGCATCAGGTGTGGCATTGGTTGAAACATAGACCTTAAGATCGCCCGTGCGCAGGTCAAAGAGTTGGCCGCCCTTGGTAATACGAACCGTCACGTCATTCAACCCAGCCTTGGCATCGCGGTCGCGTGCCAGGCCAAAGACCGTCATCTCGTCATTCGTGCGATACAATGCGCGTTCTGCACGCACAAAGGCCATGGTGCGGTTATGGTTAACCGACTGGTAACCAGGGCGAACGAAGTTCAAATAGGTGTAGTAGCTTGGCTGGACAGCGAGCAATGCCGCATCCTTGCCTTCGCCAACGGTTAAGACAACAAATGGCATGTTATCGCCCATGGTCGTATTCGTCGCCGAGAACGACGACGGCGTAGCGATGCGGGCAACACCCGATGCATCGGTCATGATGCGTTCATCGTCTTTTTGGATGGCGAGGTTCGACAAAGCGCGGCTCGTGCCGGCATTCACCGCCCAAACATAGATACCGTCGCGGTCAACAAATGAGTAGGCGGCCGTATCCGTTACCTGTACCAATGACCAAGAGACCTTGGCATTCTTTACATCTTTGGGTTCAAAGCGCACGAGATACATGCCCTTGTCAGCCACAGGCAATACCAAGGTTGGCGTATTGCCATCAACGCGGGTGACATTCACGTCCAGATCAAAGGCTTTGGTTTTTTGCGCCGCATCATAAACATCGGTTTTGCCACGCGTATAGATGGCGTATTCAGGCATGCGCAAACGCTGCTCCATGACTTGGCGGGCGACATCGGTCGTAACGGCATAACCCGTCACTTTGACGGCGTTAAAGCCTTCGGTGCCATAGTTCACGTTAACCGTTACCGGTTTGCCGGTCGGTGCATACATCGTATCTGGGACATTCACACGCAGCTCGGGCTGGTATTCGCCCGGCTTATTCGCATCCGTTTCAAAACGGATCTTCACGTCAGCCGGTAAGCCGTCCGTCGTGCCCGCAGGCGCAAACGACTTATCAAGTTTTACTTCATAGAGCGTGCCGAGGCTGAGGGATTCGTCCGGGACAAAAGCCAAGGTGCGGCCGCGGATCTCAAAGTGGCCCTTTACCGCTGGGGCGATCGTGAATTGGGAGCCGGTTGGCGCTTCAAAACCGCTTTGGGTGAATTTGAATTCGATGCCGGCATTCACCGGGACATTGCCCGAACCGGTCGCTGGGATGGACGAGACGAGTTTAAACGTCTCTTTGGTCTGCATGGCCCAAGAGAATTCACGCGCCTTCGGCGTCGACTCATCGACGATGGTGGCAATACTTACTTTATAGACCGAGCCTTCGGCCAAGTCTTCTTTTGGCACGATGCGGTATTCATTATCACCGGTCTTTTGGAGGTCGTATTGGATGGCCGGCACGATGCGCAAGGCATCATGAAGATCCTGCTGGCCCACAGCGATTTTGGTCTCGATTTTAAAGGCTGAATCGGTGTTTACGCCTTGGTTATCTTTGGATTCGGCAACGAGGGCAAAGGCATCCTGCGCATGGGCGGCAGGGATGCGGAGCGCGCGCAAGGCATTGCCGCCTTGCGGAAGGTTTTTGGTCGTAACAAAAAGCGCGAGCACGGCGAGGGCGCCGGCAAGTGCAAAACCGCCCCAGGCAAAAAGAGGCGCGCGAGGCTTCGGCGAAGCGGCTTTTGGCGCTTCAACCTTTTTGGCAGTTGGCATAATGGTGCGTTCAGCATGCTCGACAAGCATGGCCCGTTGGCGGGCTTTTAAATCGGCTGCAAGCACATCCGAGCGGTCAGATGACGCTCGCTTGAGCTCTTGCGATACCTTCTCCAATGCCGGAGGAAGGATGTCATTGTTGTCAGGATGTTGTTGCATATCGGGTAAGGTAACGGTCACGTAATCGGCCGAGGGCGCGGTAAGCCAGCACCGAGGCATGATTTGAAGAGATGTCGAGCGCTTCGGCGATTTCATCAGGTTCAAGCCCGGCAAAGAAGCGCAGGTCAAGAATCTGTTGGTCGCGTGGCGACAGCTCTTTGAGTAGGTCTACGAGCTTGTCTTTTTCGAGGCTGATCTCGGCATGCCATGACGGCGATGCGAGCTCGGTTGGCATCTCCCAACCGTCTTCGCCATCAAACACGTATTGCTCACGGTTATTGGTTTTGCGCCAATGGTCGGTCAAAGTGTTTGTGGCCGCACGAAAAAGATAAGCGCCGATCGAAATCCCCCTCCACTCCAAATGCGGTACCTGTTCGATAAACTTGATGAAGACCTTTGATACAAGGTCTTCAGCCGTCTCTCGATGGCCGCAACGGCGAAGCAAAAATCCGTACAGTTTGTCTGCGTACAGATCGTAAATCTCGCCAATGGCTTGGGGGTTGGACTTCGCCCGCATAAGGAGCTGTTGCTCGTCGACACCCTCATTGGGTGATCGTGTATTGCTCATAACGGTCGATAAGGTGGTTAATGACAGCAGTATAACACCGTACCCCAAATATCTGAACACTTTTTGGGTACAGACGCCGCAAGTGACGCTAGGCCCACTATTGCATAGCGATTCGCGGGTGTATACTGGGCCTATTATGATCAACAACTCCACCCGCTATACCCTTAGTGCCATGGCTCTCGCCCTCGCTTTGACGGGCTGGGGATGCCAACCGCGTACCGCTGAACAACCAAACGGACAAACCCAAACCAACCAACCGGGCGTCCCTTCGGACGCTAGCCGCTCTGAAAATTATGCCCTCGTCCCGCTGAAGCAGGACCTGCAAGTTGCGGCACCGACGAGCACCACCAGCACCCAACCTACGTCGGGTAATTCGTACTACGAAGATTTTGCCCAATCAAAACTCAATCTCGCACTCAGCGAAAAACATCCGACCATCCTCTACTTCATGGCAAGTTGGGATGCGGCCAGCAAAACGTATGATCCAAAAATCGCCACCTGGATCAATGGTGACATCCGCAATATTCGCGGCTTCAAAGTAAACTTCGACAACGAAGCGGCGCTGAAAAAAGCTTACAATGTCACCAAGGTGAACACGGCCATTTTCATCGGTACGGATGGCAAAGAAAAAATGCGTTTGAGCGGCACGCTTGATGAAGAAAAATTCCGCGATGCGATGACGCTCATCGCCCAACAGTAATGATTGACGCTCCTCGTTGCTTTTGCTGCGGGCATCGTTACCGTTGCCAGCCCCTGCACCCTGCCGCTTTTGCCGATCGTTTTCAGCATTGCGGCCAATGGCACGCACAAATACCGACCCTATGCCCTTGTTGGCGGATTCATCAGCGTCAAAGTCGTTTCAATTTTGGCCATAGCCACACTTGGCTCGTTTTTAGGGATCTCAACCGGTGCTTGGCGCCTCATCGCCGCCGTCTTTTTCGGATTCTTCGGCATCTTGTCGCTCTTACCTACCTTGGGCGCCATGGTTTTTGGCAAACTGAAGTTGGTTTTTGCCAAGGCGAGCCCACATGAACTCATTGGCCAAGCCGACTTGGGCAGCGCCTTTTTAGCGGGTGGCGCACTCGCTCTCGTTTGGGCTCCATGCGCCGGACCGGCACTCGGTTCAATCGCGATCCTGATCGCCTCAAGCGCCAATATCGTACGCGGCGGATTCTTGCTGACCATATTTGCGTTGGGCGTTGGCGTGCCAATGCTGCTGATCGCACAAAGTGGGACGCGCGCCTCAGCAAAACTTGAACGACTTACTAAAACCATCCCTTGGCTGCAGCGTCTTTTTGGCTTGTTATTAATCGGTATCGCCATCGCGCTCTATACCCATGCTGATTTGCGCTTTCAGTCATGGTTTCTGAATCTCGCTCCAGCCTGGTATGCCTCGGGTAACTGGAGAATCTAGACCACATTATGAAAACATCACGCATCCCCCGGGCGATTCTGATCGACGTTATCCCTCCCTCAATGGATGACGCCGCCGCAGAACGCCGCTTAACCGAACTCACATCACTCCTCAATACCTTTGGCGGCATCTTGGTTGTCAAAATGATCCAACGCCGCCAAACGCCCGATTATAAAACCTATGTCGGCACCGGCAAAGTCGATGAACTCATCGAGATCGCCCGCGCCGAAAAAGCCGAGCTTCTCGTCGTGAACAATCTCTTGAAACCGGGCCAGGTCTATAACCTCGAAGAGCGTTTTCGCAAAGCCAAATACACCACGGCCGTCTGGGACCGCGTTGATTTGATTTTAAAAATCTTCGACAAACACGCGACCACCGCCGAAGCCAAACTTCAAATCAAACTCGCCGCGCTTCGCCATATGGGCCCTCGCATTTACGGCATGGGTTTTGAAATGATGCAGCAAAAAGGCGGCACCTCTACCCGCGGCGGACAAGGCGAAACCAATACCGAACTCATGAAACGCCATGTCTTCAAAGAAGAACAGCATGTGCGCAAAGAATTAGAAAAAGTCGCCACGTCTCGTGCCGGCCACCGTGCGCGCCGCGAGCGCCTCGGTCTCAAAACCGTCTCGGTCATCGGCTATACCAATGCCGGCAAGTCATCACTTACCAATGCCCTGACGCGCAAAGGCGCCTATGTCGCCGATGCCTTGTTTGCCACGCTCGACACGCGCGTCGGCAAGATCTGGTACCCCGATGAAAATGGCGCGGGCCGCGGCAAAGAATTACTTGTCTCGGACACCATCGGCTTCATCCAAGACCTGCCGCCCGAATTGATCGATGCCTTCAGGTCTACGCTCGATGAGACCGTCGATGCCGACCTCTTATTGCATGTCATCGACGCGTCAGATGTGCATGCCGAAGAAAAAATCCGCGAGGTGGAGGCGATTTTGGAGCAGCTCAAGGTCCAAAACATCCCCAAAATCTACGTCTTCAATAAAATCGAAAAGGCAAAGAAATTAGCCAAGGCATCCCTGAAAAAAACTTACCGTGATTTTACCCCGGTATTCGTTTCGGCGGCCACGGGCGAAGGCATCGATGAACTGAAAGCGCAGCTCGGCAAACGGCTCTTGAAAGATTGACGAGAGCAACCAAAAACTGCTACCACTATCGGGCAATAACGGAGGTTTCGATGCGTAAAAATGCTCCGACCGACCGTCTTGAGGACCTTCACGTCACTATCGATGAAGACCGGCTGATCACCCTGCTACCAACTGGCGACATGACCATGGGTACCTTTGTCGTCTTTGCCAGATATGGCCAAGAACCCGGGTTTTTTAGGGCGACCGGCGCCATCATGTGCAGCGGCCTCGAGCTGATCTTTATGCGCAAGCCCGGCAAACGAGAAATCGTATTGCCTATCACGTTTGCACGCCCGCTCATCATCGAGTTCAAAGACTTGGGTGACTTGAGCGCACTGAAGTACCTGCATCCCGACCATCCGAATAGCCATAAGACCTTGCTCTTCGGCATCCTGGAAGCTTTCACCAAAAAAGCATCGGTGCACGTGCAGGCGTGTGGTAGCAAGCTCGTCGTGCACGTCAGCTATTTGCAGCAAGCGTCCGATGTCTGTTATCTCAATGAGCTGCAGACCTCTTATCTGCTCAACAGGAGTTGAGATGGCCAACCTCGAACAGCTAGCCGTTGCCATCTGTCGAGACCGTATCAAGCTGACTTCGGCACACCATCCGCGCGATGCCGAACTCCCCTTCGTGGCCAGACTTTGTTATGGAGAAAGACCACGATTCAATGAATACGACGGCACCATCCGTTGCGACTCGCTTCAAGCCGTCGTGACCAAGCGCCACCGCCAACATGACATCAGGCTGCATATCGCTTTTTTGCCCGAACTCGTCATTGACATCAATGGCCTGCAAGAGCTCAACCTCTCGCGAAGTCTCGCCAACCTTCATATGAGCGAGGGTGATGCCTTGCTCTATATGATCCTTGGCAACTTTGTCCAAAAAGCCCACTTTCACTTCTTGCTGAAAAGTAGTGGCCTGATCGTTTATGTCAGATACGACGGACAGGTCTCGCTGAGATCATCCCTCGCGCCGCTCCAAAGCGGTTATCTGCTCAACCTGTAACCCCGGCTTCGGCTGGGGTTTTGCGTTCTTGACGGTAAAGACAGACAGGCATAACGTTTTTTAGGTCAAGGGAGGTCAAGCCATGTCCCGAAAGCTCGTACTATCCCCCGAGGATTATCGGCTGAAAGAAGACGATCTCTGCTTTCTTGAAGTACCTTGGATAAAACTGCTTTGCAGCGCCAAAATGCATCCGCATCGGCGTGCCTTCAAGATTGAAGTGGCAGGCGACGAAGACAGCCACATGGTGAAGGGAGCGGACAACGAACCCCGCTTCATCTGCTACGGACTCTACCTGCGTATCACCAACCGCTCTCCCAACCGAGAAGGCCGGGTTTTCGTAAAGATCCCGTTCGCGAAGAAGATTCGCTTCGACGTCGACGAGAAGTCATTCAATGACTCTTTCGAATTTCGCTGGCCGCAACTGCCGCGGGGGCACGCATTTACCAAACAACAGTTTGGCATATCGCTCATCACGCGGTACCTGTTCATCTCGCGGGTGTTCACGCCCAGAGTGCAGCTCAAGCGGCAACAGCTCAGCATCCTGATCGACGAAGAGTCCGTCCCGGATCCCGTCGTGGACCTGAACCCAATCCAACTGCAATGGTTTCGCACCCAAAGATTGCATGCACCCAGGGCACAGCAGCGGATCAAGATGAACCGATGACCGATCAACGCCAAGACCTTCAGACGTATTGCAGCGACCTTGATTTCACTTCTACCGATTATGAAATCAGGCCAAGCCGCTGCCTCAGTGTCAGGCCACGCCATTTTCTCTTGGGTGACCATGAACGCAAAACCATTTCGTTCAGGGAGTTCACCATCGTGGCTGTCGCCGATGACCCGCGCATCCAAACGGCACTCGTCTGGCACTATGAACTGAGCCGACGGCGCAGCTACAAGGTGGATTTCGAAGAGCTCCGCGAATTTGCGCTCGAAGTGCATGCCGGCTTTGGCAAGCAAAGCGACCTTGAGTTCGCCGACATCCTCGATCTCATGGCCCTGCACCACGTGCTGGTAACGAGGCGCTACCACTGCATCCTCGAAAAACCCACGGCGGCCGAACGCCGTACCCATCCAAAAATCGCCGCGTCTTTTTGCCTCTACCAAGCGGCAAACCTCGTACAACGCGACCCCCTGAACCCCCTCGAACTCGCCTGGCTGGTAAAGCCCTAAGGCAAGGTCGAGGGCTTTTCTTTTTTGCTTAAAATCGCCATGATGAAGGCATGCAAACCATCCAAGAAGGCATCAAACTCATCGCCCAACGTGCCGAGGCCTATTTGGTTGGCGGCTATGTGCGCGATGCGCTTTTGGGCATCGTGAGCGATGATGCTGATTTGGAGGTCTATCATCTGCCCGTTGAAGCGCTGCAATCTTTGCTTGAAGAGTTATTCCCGGGCCGCGTCCATTTGGTTGGACGCCAGTTCGGCGTTTTTCATATCCCCTGCTCAAATGGCACCTTGGATGTTGCCCTGCCGCGCCGTGAATCCAAAACCGCACCCGGCCATCGCGGATTCGAAGTGACGGGTGACCCTAACATGACTTTTGAAGACGCGGCACGCCGCCGTGACTTCACCATCAATGCCATTTTGCAAAACCCGCTCACGGGCGAACTTATCGATCCCTATGACGGTAAAACCGACCTTGAAGCGCGCCGCCTGCGCGTCGTGAGCAAAGAGACTTTCGTCGAAGATCCGTTGCGCTTGTATCGCGCTGCGCAATTTGTCGCGCGTTTTGGCTTGGACGTTGACGGTGAATCGCTCGAGCTTCTCAAAACCATGAATGCCAATGGCAGCCTGGATGAATTGCCGCCTGAACGCATTACCGACGAATTAAAGAAGCTCCTCTTGTCTGACAAGCCGTCGATCGGTTTTGAATTGCTTAAAAACATTGGAGTTATTGGCAAATACTACCCAGAACTCGCCAAACTCAAAGACACGCCGCAAGACCCAGAATGGCACCCTGAAGGCGATGTTTGGATCCATACCATGATGGTTGTCGACCAAGCCGCCAATATCGCAACACGAGAAAACCTCAACGACGAACAACGTTTGCTTTGCGTGCTCGGTGCGCTATGCCACGATCTTGGCAAAGCCCTCACCACCGCACCGATGGAGAAAGATGGCGTCATACGCATGCGCTCGCTCGGCCATGAAAAAGCCGGCATTGAACCAACCCGTGAATTGCTCGGCCGTCTCACGTTTGGACATGACGTTAATCAATTCTGCGAACATGTCGCTCATTACCATCTTCAACCAACCGCGTTGTATCGTGAATTTGAAAAAAAGAATCTCACCGAAACCGGCTATGAAAATGCCGTGCGCAAATTTTTGAAAAAGATTTTGCCGTACGACTGGAAAACGTTTCTCGCGGCATGCGAAGCCGACTATCGCGGACGCACGCTACCTGATATTGAAAAAGATCCGTTCGAGATCGGTAAAAAATTTGCGGGCGTCATCCAAAAATACAAGCTCGATGAAGCTGCAAAAACCCTCCTTGTGACCGGTGAAGAGCTGATCCAACTCGGTGTACAGCCCGGTAAGCACCTGGGCGATTTGTTGCGCGCCATTGAGAATGCCCGCGATGAAGAACGCATTAAAACAAAAGAAGAAGCGTTCGCGTTTCTTCAACAAGAAGGCCTCTTATGACGTATAAAACCACTTTACTTGAGGTGCCTTTTAGCGGCGGGATGCTGCGCGGCACCATCGCTGAACCCATGAATGAACCAGCGACCAAAACCCTGGTCTGTGTCCATGGCTTCGAATGGCCGGCCAGCATCGACCAAAAGTTTCGCTTGCTTGCCGAAACGCTCCCACAAAAAGGTTACCGCGTGATTCGTTTTGATTATCGCGGCAACGGATTATCGGATGGAAATTTTCGCGATACGCGCATCGCGACCATGCTTGAAGATCTTTCTTTGGTGCTCGATCACGTTTCACCGAATGCTGAAGTTGAAATTGCAAGCTACAGCATTAGCACCGCCATCACATCTTTATATTGGCAAAAAAATTCATCACGCATCAGCAAGATTCTTTTCTTTGGTGCCGCTCTCGATCATTCGAGCATCAGTCGTTTTGTGACATTGAAGCGCGCATTACGAACTCTCCCCTTCGCAATTACCATGCCAGCCCTCGTAGAGAAGCTTGCATGGAAATTCAGACAGCATGCGCCGATTGAAAAGATTTTTGAAAAACCATTTCACAAAACGAAATTCTCGCATGAGATTTCGTCGGAGTTTTATCGCGACCTTCTCGATCTGAATGCGAACCCGATCGTCGAAAGCATGCCCCAAGACATGAGGGCCTTGGTTCATGGCACTCGTGATGAATCCTCTCCCCGCCAAAACGTCACGGCCCATTTTGACCACGAATGCACCGTAAAAGACGGCGACCACCACCTCGAACAGGCCCGTTTTATTGAACAATGGCTGCCGTTTGTACAAACGTTTTTGGGTGTATAGTAATATATTGACAGAAAGCGAATTTTAGGCTAAGATTAGCCGTCCTTCGAGTTTTCGAGGGATTTGAACTTTCACAACGCATTTATCGTGCGTTTACCACACCCAAGAAAGAGATGGTTTATGAATCCTGCTCGCAAAAGCACACCTGATTCTTCTGATATTCGAGCCCACTTGCTTCATGCCGCCGAGAGGCTTTCATATATTATTGACAACGATAATAACGAGCCGCTTGGCGAGATCAATACGCTCCGCGACGATCAGACCAATGTCTTCAATGACGTTGGATCTTACTTAATCGATTTGGCGACGGATCCGAATCCGGCATCGGCACCGATGGCGAGAATCATCCTGCCGCCGCGAACCGGTAAAACCGTTATCGCCTCAACGGTCACGTCCGCAAGCGGGCTACTGACAACCTTCATCGTACCAACTACGACGCTCGTCTTTCAGACAGCTGCTGAATTTGCCAAAAAGCTCCCCTATGAGCAAATTGGCATTTTCTGCGGAGAACGGAAACATCTCGTGAACAAAGGTGTGAATGTTACGACATATCACATGTTGCAACACCATCACACACGCCACGGATCCCTACCGGATGAAATCGCACACTCGAGCCTCGTCTTTGCAGATGAAGGCCACCATGCAATGACGGACGCGCGACAACATCTCCTACGCATCGGCTTTGCAAATGAAGCTCCGCGCATCGCGTTGACAGCTACGGCGAATTACTCAGAAGAGCGAGCTCTTGCGAAGTACTTTCCCAGACTGCTCCACGAGATCACCGTCTCAGAAGCTATCGACCTCGAGCTATTGGCCCCCGTAAGGCTATGGCTTTATGAAGTCGATATCGATGCGACACATGTACAGCTGCGCAACGGCGATCTAGATCCTGAGCAATTAGGATCCTTGATGTCGGCTGCGCCATGCTTTGAAGCCGCTCGTGTCCATCGCTATAGCGAGGACAATGAGAAGCTGAGTGCGCTCATCTGTTGTTCAAGCGTCAATCAGGCCAAATCGCTCAAAACGTATTTGGACTTGCGCCAACCGAAAGACAAACCCAAAGCAGCTCTGCTGTTTGGTGATACGACGCCTAACCAGCGACAACTCGTACTCGATGCCTTTGAAGCCGGCATCATCGACACCATCATTAACGTCGGTATCCTGATCGAAGGTTGGAGTTCGCCACGTTGCAAGCTCCTCATCGACCTGTCGCCTTCATTGTCGCAAGTCAGGGCCACGCAGAAGTTCTTCCGTCCGATGACAAAGGACGGTGATGCCGAAGCGCGGATCATCATGATCATGCCGCAAAACCTGCGGTACATGCCCGTATTGCCGATGGACGTTTTTGGCACCCAAGATGAATACGAGCCAGGCGAAGAGATTTCCCGCTTCAAGAAAAAGGGTGCCACCAAACAAAAGCCCTTGATCAAGAAAGTAAGAGAAGTTGAAAGCGTTGAGCTCGTTAGCAATCTGCGCCTCTCCTGTATGTTCAAGCCGCCGCAACTCGACAAAACCGATCGCGCGCAGATCCGCGCCGTCATGACTTCGAACCCCGAGTTTAAAGCGGTAGAAATTGCCATGCAACCATCCCTTCTGAAGCGCATGCACTTCAATCATCCGCTCTTCAGCGGGATCGGTTCGCATCTCGCCCGCTATATCAGCCTGCCGTTAAAGCGTAACGAAGCTTTTCAAAAGGCTTTCGGAAAGCTTTTTCCTAAAGCTGTCGCCGACGCCATCCTGAGGCGCGATATGCTTCTTCAGGAGGAGCTTAACAAATGGCATCACTATGGCGCCGAACTCCCCGAACTGCAAACGTTTCCCGAATTGCTCATCGGTGAGTATACGTGCGCGGCCACTGGCCAATCACCAGAAGCCCTAACCGAAATGCGCGATGAGCATGAATTCTTCACCGAGCTCTACCAAAAACTCTTGCCGGTACAGGGGCGATTGATTCGCATGCGGTATGTGGAGAATTTAACCCTACATGACATAGGTGATCGTTTCGGTATCACCAGGGAGACCGCCCGACAGCGCATCCTTGCAGACCTGGAAACAATCCGGTCTCACCTGCGATCTCACTTCTCTGACGAAGAATGGGGTTGTTACACTTCACAACCGCGCACGTCCTCAATGAATCATGCATCGGCACCCGTGAAGCACTATTCGTTCGCGGACGCGATGGACATCGCCCGTGAGCACGGGTGGCGGTCGAAAAACCAATACCACGCCGGTCGTCACTCGTACCCGGGCCTACCACCAAATCCCGACAGTACTTACAAATACCAAGGCTGGATATCCTGGCGAAATTTCTTGGGGACGGAGAAGTCTTACGTAGAAAAAACGACGTCCGCAAAACAGATTGGCAACATGACTTTTCAAGAAGCCATGGAAACCGTACGAAAACGCGGGTGGAGGACATCTACCGAGTACTTCGCCGGTTATAAGTCAATCCCTGGACTGCCGTCGAATCCCAATATCACCTATGCCTCCAGCGGTTGGCTGAATTGGCCTAGTTTTCTGGGTACAAAGCGGGGGCCTCGTCAAAAAACTGAAGACATTCTTTCTTTCGGGCAAGCCATGCTCGCCGCTCAGGCACAAGGCTGGCGCTTCAAAAGCGAATACAAAGAGCATTACAGACTGGTCTCTGGCTTGCCAGCGAATCCTGAAAAAATCTATGTAGGCCATGGCTGGGTCTCCTGGCCGCACTTCCTCGGCACGGCAAAAGCCTAGCCACAACGCACCTTTCTTACCTTAAGCCCCACTGTCATCCCGAGCGTAGTCGAGGGACGGTGGGGCTTTTCTTTTTCTCCCAATGCGACTAGCCTGTGACCATATGATGAAACCCTACGAATTAAAGACCTTCGCCCTTGGCGAACTCGACGGCCTCAGCGCCAAGCAAATCGAAGAGCATCTCAAGCTCTATGCCGGTTATGTGAAGAATACCAATCTCTTGATGGAGAAGGTCAAAACCCACATGCAGAACTCCGAAGCCATGGCCGTGGAGCTCTCTGAGCTCACCCGCCGCATGGGTTTTGAATGGAACGGCATGCGTTTGCACGAAGTGTATTTCTCGCAGTTTGAAAAAGGCGGCGAAGAATCCACCAAACTTTCAGACGCTCTCACCGCCCAATACGGCTCGTTCGAAGCCTGGAAGAACCAGGTCTCGGCCATGGGCGTCATGCGCGGCATCGGTTGGGTCTTGCTCATCAATGACAAAGAGACGGGCAACTTGCACACGATCTGGGTCAGCGACCACGAATACGGCCACCTCGCCGGCACCGACGTCGTCTTTGCCATGGACGTTTGGGAACACGCTTATACGGTGGACTTCGCTCCAACCCAACGCGCCGCTTATATCCAGGCTTTCTGGAAGAACGTGAACTGGAACAAGGTTGAAGCCCGCTACGCATAACCTTCCCCTACCCCTTCCTGCATTCAGGAAGGGGTTTTGGTTTGCTTGTATTTTTGTGCTATAACGCGGTTATGTTTGCCTCGTACTTTCGCTCCCTGCGCGAGCAAGAACTCGTTGAACTCGACGAACCCAAAACCGGTGCGTGGGTCCGCGTTGAAAATCCCGACAAAAAAGAATTGTCTGCGCTTATCAACGATTTTGAACTTGTAGAAGGCCATCTGAACGATGCCCTTGATCCGCTCGAGGTGCCACGCTTAGAAGTCGAAGGCGAGATCGTCTATCTCTTCACGCGCATCCCCGTCAAAGACGATGCGGCCGCCACTACGCCTATCCTTATCGCCTATACGCCCGCCAACCTCATCACGGTTTGTTCGCGCCGCTTGAATGTCGTTGACCAGTGGCTTTCGCGAGAACCCGAGATCACGACCACGCAAAAAACCAAGCTCATTTTGCAAATCTTGCAACAAATCAATGCGTCATTCGTGATGCAAATCAACGGTACCAGCCGACAGATCCGCGGCATCGGCCAACAGCTGCTAACTGGTGAAATAGGCAATAAAGAAATCACCCAACTCGTCACCTACGAAGGTATTTTGCAAGACTTCATGAGCTCGCTTTTGCCAACGAATGCGATTTTGACGCAATTGCTCTCGGGCCGCGTCATAAAATTTTTTGAAGAAGACAAAGAACTCATTGAAGATCTCGTATTGAATACCAACCAGCTCGTCGAGCTTTGCCGTTCAAACCTCAAAACCATCGTCTCGCTTCGTGAAGCGTCGACGACCATCATGACCAATAATTTGAACCGCGTGATCAAATTGCTTACGTCGCTCACGGTCATTTTGATGATCCCGAATCTCGTTACCGGCCTTTACGGCATGAACGTGCATATTCCTTTTTCTGACCATCCGCTCGCTTTTTTTGGCGTTTTAGCCCTGATTATCACGTCTACGATATTCACGTTTTACGTGTTTTTACGCAATCGCTGGCTTTGATCCAACCCTAGCCAAAATGTCCATTTTCATTTAGACTCACTGACATACGTATGAAAGATATCTCTTCGATTTTGCGCGCCCTTGGCCTTGCTGACAGCGACGTAACGACCTATATGAACACCCTCCAACACGGCCCTAGCACCGTGGTGGATTTATCGAAACGCACCAACCTCTCTCGCCAGGCCGTCTATCTCTCAATTGACGCCATGACCGAGCGCGGACTCATGTCGAGCATCCAGCGCGGCAAAAAGCGCTACTTCACGGCTGAACCCCCAACCAAGCTTTTGGCCCATGCCAAACGACAAGCACAAAAAGTCGAAGAGCATATCGCCGACCTTGAAAAAGCCATCCCCCACTTAGAACTCCAGATCGGTGGCGAGAAGCCCGTTGTACGCCTCTACGAGGGCAAAGAGGCCGTTCGTGCCCATCTTGAAGATGCGCAAAAGCACCACGTCAAACACATTGACGAAATGTCAGATCTTGAAGCGCTCGGAGACGCCTTTAGCAAAGAAGACTTAGACTCGCTTCGTAAACATGTCGCCAAACAGAACACTTCAATGCGCCGGCTTTACACGGTCCCAACGACTGGTGCAAAAGGCAATATGAAGTATCTGCCAAAATCCATGAACGGCTTTAAAGCGAATATCGCCGTTTACGGCAATAATATCTCGTTTACGACCTTCGCCAATAAGGCTTTTAACGTCATCATCGAGGACAAACAAATCGCCCTGGCGATGAAACACCTTTTTGAGCTTGCCGAAGAAGGCATGAAAAAACGCTAGCAAAAACCAGAAATTAAAGAAGCCCCGATCGAGCTTCGTTTGCACGAAGACCGGTCGGGGGCAGAGAGGGAGCTTTCGCTCCTTTTTTCGATCCGTATGGACCGCAGAAACGGGCCACGCAATCGAGGGAGGAGGGATGAGCTCACTGGGGCCTGGTTGGGCCCGTTAACATTCAGGTTGATGCTGATGCATCAAACCTTGCTTGGGCTGACTTGAAATCGCCAGCGGGTTCACGCGTCTCCGCCGCCGAACATGGCTCATCTCCTCAGTTATTCCCCCTACCTTAGCCGGTCGTATCTGTACGTCCTGCCAAAGCGAGGTACAACAGCAATCTAGCATAGATTGAATAAAATGTCAATAATATAGTTTACGGTTTTTACGTTCCTATACGCATAATTTTTTGGCTAATATTGCCTATTTTTTCATAAACCGCTACCCTTTGGCCCATGTCCGTCTTGTTGCATGTTGAAGGATTATCCAAAGCCATCGGGGCCCGCGTGCTGTTTCACGACGGGTCTTTTGCCATTCATGAAGGCCTTAAGATCGGCCTTATTGGACGTAATGGCGCCGGTAAAACGACCTTAATGCGGATGTTGGCAGGGATTGAAAAACCAGATAGCGGCACTATCACCATCCACCCTGGCACCCGTATCGCCTATCTCTCGCAGCATGTCGCCTTTGAGGGTGACGAGAGCGTTCTCACCTATCTTGAGCGCATCTCGGACAAACCTGAATGGGCTTGCGCCAAAATGGCCGGTGCTTTTGATATCAAAAAAGAAAAACTCCACGTACCCGTCACGTCATTGTCGGGCGGCTGGCAAATGCGCGTGCAACTGGCGGGGCTCTTGCTTCACGATCCAAACCTTTTACTTTTGGACGAACCGACTAATTATCTCGACGTACAAACCCAGCTTCTGCTCGAAGTCTTTTTACGCGATTGGAGCGGTGCTGTTTTGGTGATCTCACATGACCGTTCATTTTTGATGAATGTTTGCGAATACACCATGGAGATCGACCGCGGTGACATCACGTTATATGCCGGTGATGTGAACGACTATGAAGCCTACAAAGAAGAACAACTCAGTTTCAATATCAAGTTCAACCAAAAGATCGACCAGCAGAAAAAACACCTGATGGAGTTTGTCGAACGTTTTGGCGCCAAGGCTTCAAAGGCTACGCAGGCACAATCCAAACTTAAACAGATCCGCAAGCTCAAACCGGTTGAGATCAAGCAAAAGCTCAAGAATGCCAAGATCTTTATTCAACCGACTGAGCCTCGCAAAACCTTTGCCGTAAAGGCCAAAGACCTTGTCGTTGGTTACGGCGATCGTACCATTGCCACGAACGGTAATTTTGAAATTGATCGCGGACAAAAAGTCGCCATTCTTGGTGAAAATGGCGCTGGTAAATCCACCTTACTAAAAACTCTTGCTGGCAGCATCGAAAAGAAAGACGGCACCTTTACGTGGAATAATCGTACGGAGTTTGCCTACTACGACCAATTTTCGGCAGCATCGTTGCACCCAAAAGACACTATTGGCGATTATCTCAAACGCCATGCTGGCTATCTCGAAGCAGAGGACGTCTTGCGGATGGCGGGCGCGTTTTTATTTAAAGAAGAAGATCTTGATAAAACCGTTGGCGTTTTGTCGGGGGTGAACGCGCACGCTTGCGGGCTACGGCATTCTCTTGCAGGCTCCGGACGCGCTTTACTTGATGAACCGACCAACCATCTTGATCTTGAAACGGTAGAAACCCTCGCCAATGCCCTCTCAGTGAATGGCACCGTGCTCTTTATCAGCCATAGTCGTAGCTTCGTAACCAGCTCGCGACGCGCATTCTCGAAGTGAAGAATGGCGAGATCCGCAATTTCCCTGGTACCTATGAAGAATACCTTTATGCCGTCAGCCTTGAGGCGGGCATCCCGCAAGACAAGCAAGACGAGGTCGTGACTGAGGCAGCCAATAAAAAAGAACGTTATGAAAAACGCAAAGAACTCTTGCGCACCGTGCAAAAACTCGAGAAGCAATTGGAGGATTTAGAGAAAGAGCGTGAAGGGATCATGAAGTCTATCCTCACCGACCCAACTAAAATCGATATCGAACGCGACCGCCGCCTGCAAACCCTCATGACCATTATCGCCCATACTGAAAGTGAATGGATGAAGGCGCAAGAAGAGTTACAGAAGATTGAAGAACGATAAAACCCTCCAGATGGAGGGTTTTCAGTATCTTCCCAAAATTTACGGATCCACCATCATCGGTAGCTATCGGCCCAGACCTTGTATTTCTCGGCGAGATCAGCCGCGTAAATCATCGTGTACGGACCATTGACCCGTACCCTTTCTTTGGACACTGCCTGGTTTTTTCGATCATGATTTTCAGTATTTTGTACCATTTCGGTAATTACTGAGGACTGTTCACCGGCGCTCATATACACCTCCCTAAAGGACAGGTCAGAAAACTTTCGCATATACAGAAAAAATACTTGCAATACAAGATCTAGTTGCCTTTTCTTTTCGGTTCTGAAAGCATCATTCAGCACTTTCAGCCGGAGCCGAATCATGGATGACGCCCAGCTACTGCATCTCGCCACCTTTTTGGTCATTGCCTGCAAAGCCCAGCAGGATGCTGGGGTGCTTGAACGGCGCGTTCGTTACAGTGATTTTGCCATGGCCAAAGCCTTGCAACGCGAACACCAGCGTGGCACGCCCTGCTCACCGCCATGCCGGATGATGCAGGGGCGGCCAAACGCGTCACCAGCTTTTTCAAGCAAACGATGCAACTCGTTTCAATGCAGGACTGTTTTGCCGACGAATGCCGACAAAACACACTTCATCGTCGAGATCAGTTCGCGCCAGATGAACGAGTATGTGCTCGACAAAGATTTTAGCAATGCCCTCGTACTGGTCACCGAGTACCGCTACCAAGTACAACGCACCACACGCAATGACTGAAACACTCTCTGAAACGAGAGTGTTTTTGTTTACTGCATCAAGAGAAAACCATGTTAGACTATAGGTATGAAAAAAGCGCCGATTCTTTTGTGTCTCGCCGTCATCATGGCCGCGTCCGCGATCTTTGCCTTGTCTCTGCTGCGCTTACCGAGTGACAACATCGCTACACCATCAACCCGCCAACCTTCTAGCACCATCACCATCAAAGACCAGCCGAATAACTATATTAATTACGGCTTGCAATTCATCACGCCTACCACAACAAAGACAGATTCGCGCATCTTACTCGTCCCGCACCATCTTTTGCCCGTGCGCCAAATCGGCGAAGCCTTTGCAGAAGCTCCTAATGCCAAGCGCGTAATCTTGCTCTCACCCGATCATTTTTCTGGCTGTAAAAAAACTATCTGTACTACCGGGGCAGATTTCACCTATGAACAACTGACCATCCAAACCACGCCTGCCGAGGCAGATTTTATCGAAGCTCGTGACAGTGTCTTTTTGAAAGAACATGGCATACGCGGGCTTTTGCCTTTTGTGGCAACGCGTTGGCCAGATGCCCAGATCGTCCCCATCACCATCAAGGCTGACGCCACGACCTCGACCGTCGACCAACTCGCTGGCTGGATCACCCAGCAATTGCAAGACAAAGACACCTACCTCGTCTCCACCATCGACCTCTCGCATTATCTGCCAGCTTACTTGGCCGATATCCATGACCGTGTGACTATCCGCGACCTACTCTCAATCGACCCAGTCCGCTGGCGCCCGATGGAGATCGACAATCCGCCCATCGCCCGTATCACCCTCGCGGCCGCAAAGGCGCTTGGCCTAAAGGGTACTGTTCTTACCCATACCAACTCGATACGCCTCATGCAGAGCTGGAGCGTACGTGAGGGTACGAGCCATGTGATCATGAGCTATGGCCGCACCGGCCAAGAACCCGAGACCGTCACCACAACTCTCTATACCGACCCCACCCGCCATATCTCAAGCCAAGAAGACCGATATTATTGGGGATTCGACCGCATCGTTACCACCACAACCAAACAAGATTGGGCCACTATTGAAACGGCGACCGGCACCCAAACCGTCCCACTCCCAACCATTCAACAAGGCGACAAGATCTTGCCTGTCACGGATGCGGGATACATTCGTTAGACACATCAAAACACGCTATACTCACCCTTAATATGCAACTCTCCCCAACGGCCCAAAAAGCCCTTATCGCCACCGGTATCACGGCACTCGTTGCCAGCATGGCCGTGAATGGCTATCTACTTGTTACTCGTTACGCAAAACCAGGCGCTCAAGGTCCGGTTCTTACTGCTCCTGAAAGCACTTCAACAAATAATTGGCCTACCTCGGCTTCGACGACAGACGAGGCAAGAGCCACGAGCACATCAGTCCTTGTTCTGGATATTGATTGGCAAGAGCCAAAAACCCTTTCAACCAGCACAGCCCTAGACCTTGGTATTTATACAAATGATATCGTTCATAGCGAAGGCGCGTGCTACGGCGACGTGCAGACGGTGGGCACCGTCAAGAACGATGGTGAATACAAAGGCTGGAATTTTGTTGTTGCAAGACCATATTGTGAAATGGGCGGTTACGGTTATTCGTATTTCTTCTTGTCGCCAAAACAGGATAAGGCTGTACAGGCATATGATTCTTTTGCCAGTGCACCGGATCCATCGTCCATCCATATCGATTTTCCAATGGTATCCGACACTCTTCCTAATGGCGTCACTGTAACTTCAACCCTGTACGGTTGGGAGCTTTCAGCGCCGTTCTACGATCTCGGTATCATGAACAAAACCTTCAAAACGAAGGGCGGAAATGCGGTCTATACCACCGGCAGGGGTGATTACCAAATTGAATTTCCTGGCAAACGCTATGTTTACTATGCAGAAAGCGTATTCACCAAACCCAATGATCAACTCAATGAGAACGATCTGTTCGGATTAGGCGCGTTGAGCGACGACAACTACAACCCGAAAGGATTCTCAACCAAGAACTCTGGCTGCGGGGGTTCACCTTCCCTTGTCTATGTTGACGATACGAGCTATTCAAAAGGCACCGAACCATTCCTCATCTTCAAGATGAGCGACTTAACCAAAATCCCAAGCACCGAGGTAAGAGGCTCAATCTATCGCGTAACGAATACCAATCATCCTGCCTATAAACAGGCTTATGAGCTTTGGTACAATCCTGACTGGCCAAATGGCAAAAAACCATCATTTGAGACCTTCATGGCGAGTTACCAGTTGCCCTTTTTCCTCTACAAGGACACGTTGGGCACTTGGACGAGCTATCTCAGTGCCAATATCGGCATGGCTGCCGAATGTGGCAAGCCGGTCATCTACCTCTACCCAACACAAACAACGCCAGTTCACGTGCAATTGCCATCGACGATTGACGTAACCGTTTCAGAACCAATCTACCCAAAACGTGGTTGGGACACGATCGCTGACCCATCGGGCAAACTCACGATGCCAGACGGTAGCACCTATACCTCACTATTTTGGGAAGGTTACGGTGCAACGTATAAGACACCAACCACCGGCTATATCGTCAAAGGCAACGAGGTTGAAACCTTCTTGCAGAAGACGCTCGCCAAGTACGGATTGAACGAACAAGAAACGAAAGAGTTCATGGACTTCTGGGTACCGCTCATGAAGCCATACAACACCATGCGCGTTTCATTCGTCACCGATGAATGGAGCAAGAATGTGCCTCTGAACGCTTCACCAAAACCAGACACCAGCATTCGCTTGTTCATGGACTGGTCACCGGTCAGCGCTGATACCACCATCACCGCACCAACGGTTAAGACCCCTGAACGTAAAGGCTTCACCTTGGTCGAATGGTCTCCTACGAAAGTAAGAAAACCCTGCACCGTCCGGTGCAGGGTTTTTGATGGTGGGATTGGATGGACTCGAACCATCGACCGGGCGTATGTGACGCCTGCTCTAACCACCTGAGCTACAATCCCATGCAGCAGGCCAAGAGTACGCGGTTTACCCATCTGAATCGCTCCATCAGATCCCTTCTTTCCCAAAGAAGGAAACCCCGAAGGGGAGGGATGATTCGGGTCGATGGGCCAGTTGGCTTAACCATGGACAAAAATCGCGTTTTCGGCTAGTATCGCGGCATGCCAAAGACCAACCCCCTCTCCCAGAAGTGGGACCGTCACTGAAGACCAAGTCGATATGCGCTTGGATCATTTTTTGACGCAAGAAACGGGCAAGACCCGTTCGTCTTTGCAAAACGCGATCAAACAAGGCCGCGTTACCGTCAGTGGCGAGAAGCCGACCGTGCATCGCTTTTTGCGCCTGGGCGACGAGATCGTTTTTACGCCTGAAGTAAAACCAACGGCTCTTGAGCGCGCAGAAGAAAAAGTGAAGAATCCTCACTTGCGTTTGCCAACGCTCGCTGACATTTTGGTTGATACCCAGCCTGACTATTATGTCATCAATAAACCGGCCGGTCTCATGGTACACCCTGACAACCGTGGCGAAGGTGACACGCTCGTTGACGTCATTCTCGCGGCCGAGCCTGGCATCGTTAAGGTTGGTGAAGACCCGTCACGCCCAGGCATCGTGCACCGTCTCGACAAAGACGTGAGCGGCCTCATGCTTATTGCCCGCACCCAAAAAGGCTTTGATGCGCTCAAAGAAGAGTTCGCTCAGCGCCATGTTAAAAAAACCTATATCACCCTCGTTCATGGCGCCTTGCCGCATGACGAAGACGATGTGAAGTTTCGCATTGCCCGCTCAACGAGCAAGGCCCGCATGGCCGCACTCCCCCAAAACGACAGCGAAGGCAAAGCCGCTTGGACGCATTACCGCGTGCTTGAGCGCTTTCGCGTAGCGACCTTGGCCCAAATTGAGATTCTTTCAGGCCGTACCCACCAAATTCGCGCCCATATGCATGCCCTTGGCTGCCCCGTTGTTGGCGACATGCTCTATACCATCAAAAAAACCGAGTTTCGCACCACGGCACCGCGCCTCCTTTTGCAAAGCACCGGCATTGAATTTACCGACCCGGCGACAGGCGAGCGCAAAACCTATACCATTGATCGCGACCTCCGCTTTGAGCAGACCTTCATGAAGGACCTCCCCCGCTAAACCTTATGCACCGCGCCTCGCTCTTTTTCTCGTCGCTGGCAACTCGCCACCGGCAAAACCACGCTTGTCAAAACCCTCGTCAAAAAATCCGCGTTAAAACTTGAGCGCTGCATCACGACCACCACGCGCCCCATGCGCCGCAGCGAAATTCAAGACGTCTCTTATCATTTTATCGACGAAAAATCCTTCGAATCACTTTTTAAAAAAAGGTGGCTTTGTTGAGACGGCCATGGTCTTTGGCAACCGTTATGGCACCCAGAAAAAAGACCTCGAAACCATGCTTAAGGCAGGCAAGAATGTGTTATTGATTTTGGATTTGGCGGGCATCAAAAGCGTGCTTGAACTCTACCCAGAAGCCTTGCTCATCATGCTCACGGCAAAACGCGAAACGATTAAAAACCGCCTATTAAAACGCGGTACCGACCCAAAAGAGATTCGCGAGCGCTTGGCCCACCTTAAGGAAGAAAAAGAATTACTCGAGATGGCCGATCTCGTGATCGCCACCGACAAGACAACTCCGCGCCAGGTGGCGGGCCAGGTTGACGCCTTCATCCACCATATCGTGGCGTAGCCAGGCAAAAACGCGGCGGGTATACTGCAGGCATATGTTGAAACGCCTGCTTTTTGTTTTTACCCTTACGGCTGCCCTGCCTTTGCAAACCCTCGCCGCCACCATCCCCGTCGACCCCAACCTCTCTTCGGTATCCACCGACAAAACCGAAGTCAAAGCCGACGGCATTGATAGCGCCAAAATCTCAGTCACATTAAAAAACACCAACTTTGGCTCAGTTGAAGGCGCCGTGGTCACGCTCACGTCTTCACGTGGCGCCATGGATGACATTTCTCCCGATGAAACGACGACCTCTTTAAGCGGACGCGCCAGCTTCTATGTGAAGTCCCTCAAAAACGGTACGGCCACGTTTACACCAAGTTATAATGGCACGACCTTAAACAAACCGATCACTATCACCTTTAAAAACGGTTTGGATTTGGCACTACCGGTTGGCTCACTGATCAAGATCCCAGACGACAATAATGCCACCACGCTCAGCGATACCGCCGTCTACTATTATGCTTCAAACGGCAAACGCTATGTCTTTACCAATGAAAAAACGTTTTTCAGCTGGTACCCCGATTTCTCAAGCGTACAGACCATCACCCTCGAACAAATGTCCTTGATCCCTATCGGTGGCAATGTCACCTATAAGCCAGGCTCAAGACTCGTGAAATTTCAGACCGATACCAAAACCTATTTGCCTACCAAAGGTGGCGTCTTGCGCTGGGTGATGACTGAACAAGTGGCACGCCAATGGTTTGGCGCGGACTGGAATACCAAGGTCGACGATATCTCTGAAGCCTTTTTTGTGAACTACCAGATGGGCGAACCGATCGGCAATGCCCTCGACCTCAGCCCCGAAGGCATCCGTGCCCAAGTGACGACCATCGATAAAGATCTCGGATTCTAGAGACAACAAAAATCCCTCCTTGCGGAGGGATTTTGCTTAGGCCTTCACTGGCTTAAGCTTGATGTCTTTGACGTCCTTCAAGCGCTTCTTGTTCTTGCGGACGAAGGAAATGTCGTTCTTGGTGACCTTGGCCTTGCGGACAAGCTCGATCTTTGAAATCGATGGGAGGTTGAGCGGGAAAATCTTTTCAACGCCAACGCCTTCAGCGATCTTGCGAACGGTCATGGTTTTGTGACCGGAGCCGCCGACCGCGATAACGAGGCCTTCGTAGACCTGGACGCGTTCGCGTTCGTCGCCGGACTTGGTGACGTCTTTAATCTTCTGGTGCACGCGAATCGTCATGCCCGTCTCAACTTGGGACGAGTGGATAGCGGCAGGGAGAACGAGGGTTTCAGCCATATGGATTGCGGGAAGACTAGCGAAAATAACGGAATAGGTCAAGTCCTGCGGAGGACTTGGCGCAAATATGGGGCAGTTTTGCTGGTTTTGGACTTGGCCACCTCTTCAGGGGTGCCCTGGGCCATGATTTGGCCGCCTCTAAGGCCACCATCTGGGCCCATATCGATGATCCAGTCGGCTGCCTTCATGATATCGGTATTATGCTCAATCACGAGCACGGTATTACCCTTGTCGACCAGGGCCTGAAGGACCTGTAACAGGCGCTTCATATCGTCAAAATGGAGGCCGGTGGTCGGCTCATCAAGGATATAGAGGGTGCGGCCGGTAGCGCGGCGCGAGAGCTCGGTAGAGAGCTTTACGCGCTGGGCCTCACCGCCCGAGAGGGTCGTGGCCGACTGGCCAAGGCGCACATACCCCAAACCCACCTCGTCCAAGACCGAGAGCTTGTCGTAGATGGCAGGCTGATCAATAAAGAAGCGTTTGGACTCCTCTACCGTCATATGGAGGATATCGGCAATGGTCTTGCCGCGATAACGGATCTCGAGGGCTTCAGCATTATAGCGCTGGCCATGGCACTCGTGACACTCAACGTAGACGTCCGGCAAAAACTGCATCGAGATTTGGATACTGCCGTCGCCCGAACAAGCTTCACAACGTCCGCCGCCTTTCACGTTGAACGAGAACTTACCGGCATCAAAGCCGCGCACCTTGGCTTCAGGGATTTCGGTAAAGAGATCACGGATCGCCGTAAAGACGCCCGTATAGGTAGCAGGATTTGAACGCGGCGTGCGGCCAATCGGTGACTGGTCTACCGAAACCACCTTGTCGACATGTTCAATGCCATCAATGCGCTTATGCGCGCCGATCGGATCCTTGGTGCCGTAGAAATGATTTGAAAGCGAGCGGCCAAGAATATCCAAGATCAAGGTGGATTTACCCGAACCTGAAACACCCGAAACACAAACAAATTTGCCGAGCGGAACGCTACAATCAATATTCTTCAGGTGGTAAGCTGTCGCGCCTTTGATCGAAATGGTTTTGCCATTGCCCTTGCGGCGGGTTTTTGGCTGGTCGATACCGAGTTTGCCAGAGAGGTATTTGCCGGTGGTGGATTCTTTTTCTTTTTTGATCTGGGCAAGCGTGCCTTCGGCGATCACGTGGCCGCCATATTCACCGGCACCGGGGCCAATATCAACAATCCAGTCGGCAGCCTTCATTACTTCTTCATCATGTTCAACCACGAGCACGGTATTACCGAGATCACGCAGGCGTTTGATGGTGGCAATCAGCTTGTCGTTGTCGCGCGGATGCAAACCGATCGACGGCTCATCCAAAATATAAATCACGCCCGAGAGCTCGCTGCCCAATTGGGCCGCCAAACGCACGCGCTGCGACTCACCGCCCGAGAGTGACATCGATGAACGGTCGAGAGTGAGATAATCGAGCCCAACATCGAGCAAATGTTTGAGGCGTTTTTTGACTTCGGTTGACACCTGCTGAATAACAGCGCGTTCTTGTGGCTTCAAATCAGACTTTTTGTCATTTTTGGAAAAGGCTTCAAAGAATTTCAACAACTCATCCAATGGCATAGTGACCAAGTCGGCAATATGCTTATCGGTTAACGAGACAGCGAGCGCCGCGCGGCACAAGCGCGCGCCCTTACACTCAGGACACGTGAGCACGCGCATATAGGTCTCGAGCTCTTTTTGCACGTATTCTGAGTCCGTCTCTTTGTGCTTGGCTTCGAGCATCGCCAAAATACCGTCAAAACGTTGGCCTTTGCCATCCACGTCATAGAGGTCTTCGGCGGCACCGTAAAACAAGACCTGCAATGCCTTTGGTGAGAAGGATTGAACCGGTTCATTAACCGAGAAGCCATGCTTTTTACCAACGGCTTCAATGAGCTTGAGTTGCGATGTCTGATTGCCGGCGATACGGGTCCATGGTTTTACGGCACCTTGGGCCAAGGTCAGTTTTTTGTTGGGGATGACGAGCTCAGGTTCAAGGACGAGCTTGGTGCCAAGGCCGGTACAAGCAGAACAAGCGCCATGCGGAGAGTTGAACGAAAATAAGCGCGGCTCGAGCGGAGGCAATGACAGCTCGCATTTTGAACAAAACAACGCACATGACAATAACTGCTCATCGCCATTTTCTTCATTCAAAAAGACCAAGGTGCCATTAGCAAGCTCAATAGCCTGCTTAATAGCCAGCATGGCAGATTCGAGGACGACGGCCGAACCTTTGTCAAAACGGCCCGTCACGATCTCGAGGGTATGCTCTTTGGTTTTGTCGATGCGTGCTTTGGCGAGCTCTTCGATATCAACCAAGGTGCCATCAAAACGCGCCTCGCGAAAACCGCGCTGCTTTGCCGTCTGCAAGACGACTTTATGTTCGCCTTTTTGCTCGCGCACCATCGGGGCCAAAACGGTAACCGGATTTTTTTTGACGCGCTTCAACAATTCTTCGGCCATGGCCTGTGGCGACTGCTCGCTCACGAGGGCATCGCATTGCGGACAATGCGCGCGGCCGGCCCGGGCAAACAGCACGCGCAAGAAATCATAAATCTCGGTGGTGGTGCCAACGGTTGAACGAGGGTTATGCGAAGTTGTTTTTTGATCGATGGCAATGGTCGGCGAGAGGCCTTCGATCGCATCAAGGTCAGGCTTGTCCTGCAGCTCCATGAACTGGCGGGCATACGAGGACATGCTCTCCATGTAGCGGCGTTGACCCTCGGCATGGATGGTGTCGAACGCCAAAGAAGACTTGCCCGAGCCTGAAAGGCCGGTCATGACGATGAACGCGTTTTTCGGAAGGTCGAGGGAGACGTTTTTTAAATTATGGACGCGTGCTCCCCGCACCGAAAGGACATTTTGTTTGCGTGCATGTGCCTTTGGCATGTTGGCGCGAGGCTAGCACCTTTAAGCCTGCGCATCAAGGGTCGACGGTGGAGAAATGGTATTAATTTCCCGCGCAATTCTGACCGATGCTTTCGGTAGGCTTGCATTGGCCTAGTTTATCCGTGCGATCATTGCCGCTCATATTCGTCCATACTCTACTACCCGTACCTGGACAAAATGCACACGTATAGCCACTCGAGCCACTGCAAGGGAAATAGCTCGACCCGGTACCTTGGTCGCTATTCAACAAGCCGCAGGCGGCACCATTCACTGTTTCATCCTTAATACACACGCGGATAGCCGTATTCGCCTTGTTTGGCACGCACTTTGCTCCATCATCGGCACATTCGCGATGATAGTTGCAGCGCTTGCTGGCATCAATGGTCCCATCATTGAACGCCGCGATATCCGCATTCGTGATGGATGGCACCGATCTCGTACAAACCCGAAGCAATTGTGGATGAGCAACTGAAAGATTCTCATGATTGCGCTCGCGGTTTACGCATTTTAAACCGGATTGGCAGGCGCTATCGCCCAAAGCCGAATCACAAGGCGAGCCTTCTTCGTTGCCATTTCTCTTGATACAAACCTTCCATCCAAGAGCGCAAACCATGTCGCCTTGGCACTCATCATCGAAATCACATGGATCATAAAGCTGTCTGCCATCACTGCATACCATCGCCGCATTTTCACGCGTGATGTACTGATAAAGCTGGGTAAGTGTGCCCGCTGACGAATCTACCTGCCCTTCATTATTGCCGGTATACGTTTCTGAATTATTGATCGCTTTCAAAAATGGCAGCGTATCTACGCATTCTTCACCTTCGCTACAATCATCATTGCCGAGCGTCTCAGTACAATGACGGCCTAGATGTTGGCTGCTTTCGAGGGCATAGGTATTTCTAAAATTGAGAGGATCCCATTCATTTTGGATACGAGAAATTGCTGGAGTATTTCTCAAACCCGTAAAATTCGCATTGTAACTCGGATTTTGCATCAGCATGTTTGCTTCAAAGTCTCGGCAGCGAATATCTTCGGGCGGTCTCGTGAACTGCAATACGGTTGTGGCCGGATTCAATGTATTCAAAATGACATAAGCACCGAGCACTAACACCATGCCAACGATGCCGTTTTTAATGATATCTTTGCCGTCACTGACGCCAAGCGGAGTTGCGGCCATGAGATAGCGAAAGCCGCCGTAGGTCACCATCACGATGGTCACGACCAAAACAATAGCCGTCATGTAGCGATAAACGACATTGATATACTCGGTGAGGCCATTCACTTCAGAGGTGCCGCCGATCGCCACGCCGAGATGCACAGGAAATACCGGGTTCGTATCCGCGCACTGCGCCGCAAGGCTATTGTTGACGTCATCTTGAGTGCGGCCCAGCGAATCCGTCGCTTCGACACGGTTCGTCTCTCTCGTCACTGTCGCATTTTGCGGATTAGTGGTTGCTGCCGCGGCCAGATACTGCAAAATTTGCGGGGCAAGCCCCTGCGCCACCTGTTGGTAGCCGTTAGGAATCGTGAAATGCACATTGTCACTTTGGTACGGGAATGACGGATTCACGGTGATTTGCTCGATCCAATTCACGCCGATGCCCGGTAGTGTGCTTTTTTGCGTTTGGCTATTAGCCGTATGCGTTGCTTGAACCGACGCGTCTTTGGCATAAAACGGACCTACCCAAACAATGGTTGGCGCCACCGTTTTTAAATCCGTCACGAATGAGGTGAGTTCAGCGGCCGTGTCCATACCATTGCCACCGGCGATCACGATAATGGCTTTTGGCTTGGTTGAAAGCGAGTTCAAATATGATACGGCGCTTTGGTTTCTAAAACAGCTTGCCGAAACATTGCCACCGCCGCCGTTGTGCAGTTGCGCTACTGACCAACCGGCATTGCACATGGTGCCCACGACGCTGTAGCCGCCAAGCAAAGGCGGCAAGATATTCGGCGCGCCGGACAATGGCCCATTATGGCTGTCACCAATGATGGCGATCGGTGTCGGCGCTGCTTGTTGGGCCGAAACGAAAGCCAAAGGCCAGCTCAAAGCAAGTGAGGCGAGAGAGAGTGCGGCGGCGAAGCGGCGTAAAATGGCGTTCATACTTATTTGGTGGAGGTGGCGGATGATTTACCCAACCATTTGATGATGGCGTCAAAGGCTTCGCGGTCGAGGGCGCCTTGCACGCGATGACCGTTGAAGAAGAAGGTTGGCGTACCTTGAACACCGGTTTGCAATCCGAGCGCGATGTCAGTCTCAACCAGTGAACGCGTGCGTTCTGACTTCAAGCATTCTTCAAGCGATGCCGGCGAGACACCGGACTCTTGGGCATAACGCTGCAAGTCCTTGTCTTCAAATTGCTGGTTTAAAAACAAACGGTCGTGATAGCTCCAAAATTTACTCGGATCGATTTGGTTGACGCAACGCGCCGCCATCGCCGCCTTGGTCGCCCCCGGATGCAGGTATTCAATGGGGAAATCACGCACGATCAAACGCACGTCATTGGGTCGATCGGTCACGAGCTGGCGCACATGCTCAAACGACTGGCGACAGAACGGGCAACCGTAGTCCAAAAATTCTACCATCACCACGGGCGCATCTTTTGAACCGATCGATGGCACGTCGTCAGACTGCAAACGCAGCAAGTCTGACTTGGTCACATTTGGGGACACGGCTTTGCTGCTCACACTTGAACCGAAAGTGCGTTCAAAGACCGGATCGATCTCACCGCTGCGGATACCTGAGTAGTAGGTATACACCTGATGGGCAAAAGCGAGGGCACCGACGACCAATAATAAAAGAAAAAGCAAACCAATGGCCCTACCAAGGCCAAAACGGTGTTCAGGACGTGAAGAGAGCCAGGCGATCATCGACGGCATTATACCATGTCTCGACTTTGCTCGACACGACGCCAAGCGCTTTGACGTAACCGCCATCTTGCGCTAACGTGAGCGCCGATATGAGACAAACCATTCTCGCCATTGTCATGATCACGCTCTCGGTTGCGCTTACCGGCTTGATTTTGCTTCAGCAGCGCGGTTCGGGCCTTGGCGCCGCTTTTGGCGGTGATTCAAGCGTTTTTCGCACCAAGCGCGGCCTTGAAAAAGGCATTTTCTACGGCACGATCGGCACTGCCGTCTTGTTTTTTGCCGTTGCTGTCTTGAACCTCGTTCTCGCGTAAAACCCAAACCCTTCGTTTAGGAGGGTTTTTATCCTACAATTGACCTTATGCCCATGACGTTCTTCGATCGTTTGAAACGCGCTTGGCAACAGGTCTTTTTTTGGCAAAAAAATGACCCGGCTTCAGCCGAGATCGCCCCACAAGTACATGATGACCATGCCTTGGTTTTAGCCGTGACCAATGCCAAATCGAGCCATGGCATCAAGCAGATCCGTTTCATTAACCGCGTGCTCACCGGCCAAGAAAAACGCGTCTTCTGGATCGCCGTGATCTTGGTCTTGGTCTCTGGCGGCCTACTCGCCAGCGAAATCGTGCGCACCAATATGACGGCAAGCCCAGCCGTTGGCGGTACCTATGTTGAGGCGTTGGTTGGTTCACCAAAACTTATCAACCCCCTCTTTGCACCGGCTAATGACGTTGATCGTGATTTGTCGTCATTGATTTTTTCGGGCCTCTTTCGCGTCGGCCCTGATTTGAGCCCACTCCCCGATCTCGCCGAGAGCTACCAATGGCTCGACAATGGCAAGACGCTGCAAGTCGCCATTCGCAAAGACGCGCGTTTTCACGATGGCGAACCCGTTGATGCCGATGATGTGATCTTTACCGTTGCCGCCGCCAAGAATCCGTCTTGGCGCTCGCCGGTCGGTGCGATCTTAAAAGATGTCCAAACCGTACGTGTCGACGATTATACGGTACAGTTTCAATTACCTGAGGCACGCCCGTCGTTTTTGCTTGACCTCACCTTCGGCATTCTTCCTGAGCACTTGTGGAATGACATCCAAGACACCAATGCCCAACTCGCGGACTTGAACACGCGCCCGATCGGCAGCGGCCCTTATCGCGTCACGGCGTTTACCCGCGACGGCAAAGGCGCCATTTTGCACTATGATCTCGAACGCTTTGACGCCTACTATGGCATCAAGCCGAATATCCAACATTTGCGATTCAGATTTTATCCTGACCGCAAAACGGCAGCCGACGCGCTCAAGCAGCAACAAGTAAATGGCCTCGCCTTTTTGCCATGGGGCGATGCGAAGTCATTGATTGCCGGTGCCGTGCTCACGGTGCAGGTGCAGCTGCCACAAGAAACCGTCGTCTTCTTCAATACCAAAGACAACTTGCTCAAAGAGCCAAAACTCCGCGAGGCCCTCATGAAAGCGATCCAGCCAACCGACATCCAAGGCTTGCTACAGGCGCCATCAGCCCTCGTAAATGGCCCGTATCCGTTCATCGAAAACACTTCATCAACGCAAAAGCCCGATCTCGAAGCGGCACGCAAGGCGCTCGATGAACTCGGATGGAAGCTGCAAGAAGGCGCTTCGGTGCGTACCATGAAAGGCTCGGGCGCCTCATCGACGCCGACCGAGCTCGATATCCATGTTCGCGTGCCTGAACAACCAGACCTGATCAAGGTAGCAGAAGCCCTGCAGCGCTTCTGGTCATTGGCCGGTGCCAAGGTCGAGATTGAAACGGGTGACGCTGACCAGTTGCTGCGCGAAACCGTCGCCAACCGCAACCACCAAATCTACATCACCAATATCTTGCTCTCGCCAAACCAAGACATGAAGCCGTTCTGGAGCAGCGCCGCTGCTGCAGGCACGGGCCTCAACTTCTCAAACCTGGCTGACCGCGATGTCGATGCAGCGCTTGCCGCCATCGACCAAGCCACGAGCACTGAAGCGATTGCCAGCGCCCGCCAAACCTTCATGAATAAGGTACAAAGCAAATTCGCCGCGTACTTCTTGCTTCGCCCTTCATATGCCTATGCGATCTCAACTGACGTAAAGGGCGTCACCAACGAAGGCATCTCGCGCCCATCGGACCGCTTCCAATCGATCCAAGAGTGGTACATCAATACCCATTGGACGTGGAAGTCCGAATAGGATAAAACCCTATCCGCGAGGGCGAATGGCGAAATTGGCAGACGCACTGGCTTCAGGTGTCAGCGTCCGCAAGGACATGAGGGTTCAAGTCCCTCTTCGCCCACCATTAAAAACAGCCACCGAAAGGCGGCTGTTTTTTGTTCTTCATTCAGCAAAGAGCAGCTGTTCAAGTATTACGGCGACTCACGTTGTTTGCATAGCTTTACAATATCAGTAATCAGACGGTACGGTGATAGCGCCTGAACATCTGGCTTCATGTGCCAGAGTTATGGGTGGTTACCACCAAAATGGGCTCCGCCATGAGAGATCTGGAGGTCGTTCTCGCCAGCCTCACCCGAGAGAAGCCGCATACGTACCCGGAGCTGTACAGAGCTGGTCGTGGCGGCGATTCGCCTGGAGCGTTTCGCTGAGCTCCCCGATCTCTGCGCCGATGATCTGCTGACCAGCCCGCCAGAGAAACTGGCTCGCCGGTCACCGGGACAACCGACATCATCGTGAAACATCTCAAGTCATTCCTGTGTCAGTCCAACTGATGCTATTTTTTGGCATTCATGGCAAGTCACATCAAGACACGGCTCAAGTACGCCTACTCTCGGCGAAGTTGTCCGGCTCTGTCGCCGCACCTACGGTCCCACGGAACCCGTAAAACCGAAAAAGGAATACACGAACCAGAGTCGGCTGCCGTCACCTTTTCTCCCAGACAAGGAGCGATTATTACACAACTCAACGTCATCCAACCTGGATGGCGTTTTTTGCATCCACGATTTTTCTGTAATGAAAAAGGCGTTGTCAGTTTTTCTGACAACGCCCTTCTGAGATTCAGTGGCCGAAGAAGCCGCGGCCCAACTGGTCGGCGACCATGTAGAGGGTGACTCCCTGCTCGGCAGAGGTTGATGGTCTTCACGTTGACCGAACTGCTCGAGGTGAAGATCGCTTTCACGCCGGCATCGATCAAGGTCTGCGGCCCATCAGGAAACGGGAAGAACGAATCGCTGTAGGCGACTGATCCCTCCACGTCGTGACCAGAACGCTGAGCACGACGGATGGCCAGTTCGGCGGCGCCGACCGGTCTTGCTGACCGACGCCGTTACCAAGCAGTTGGCCGTCCTTCACGAGAGTGATGGTGTTACTGTTGGACGTAGAACCGATGGCCCATGCCAAACGCAATCAAGTTCTTGTTGCGCCGTGGCAACACCGTGCTTCTTGACCCGATTCTGAAAATCGGCACTTAGCGTAGTTCGGTTGCAGCAAGAATCCACCGCGCACGTATCGGATTCTTGGAGTCTGGTCGAGTTTACCCACGAGATCACTCAAGGCACCATTGACCACGAACCGACACCGGTCACCCTTTGCGGCGCAGTGACACGGCACTTTCGGTGAACGAAGGCGCGATGATGCCGTCGAGTATTTGCCCGCAAACGATTCGGCGATGGTCTCGTCGACGGTAAAATTCACTCATGACCAAGCCACCGAAAATCGCGAGCGGATCACCGGCCATCATCTTGCCTGCGGTGGCGGCAGGATCTTCTCCTGCAGAGGCGCCGCAAGGATTGCCGTGCTTCACGCCGACGGCGATGGCCGGGGCGTTACCGTTACCGGCGACGACTTCGTCGACATGGATCACCGTCTGTAACAATCGATCGATGTCGATGATATTGTTGTAGCTCAGCGGCAAATCCTTCGATCACCTTGAAGCGGTCGATGGCCAGCGGGTCGGACGTATGCGCCGTGTACAAGCGAGCTGGATTCTGCCAGGCATTCTCGCCATAACGGCAGGTCGTGACGACCGAACCCACCACGCCATCGAAGGCACCGTGGCTATGATAGCGCGCGGATTCGAGACAGAAGTCGGCGATGATCGCTTCGCCTTGGCGGCAAGCGCGTCCCTGAAGACAGCTTCGTCGGGCCGGTCAGCCTTTGGCCAGCGATCACCTCGACGATCTGCCGGATCAACGACGACGATGCGCCGGCCTTGGCGCCGAGCGCAACATGGTCGGACCGCCGATATCGACGCCGGCGACGAACAGGCCGGCGCCACCGTCGAGATTTCGCTTGAGCGATGCAGATCGATGCAGCCCAGACCGATCCCAGGGATACCCGGCTTGTTCGAGCCGAGATGCCCAGGCCGCGCCGTCGCGCGGACCAGCAGGCCAAGGTGCATCGACACGGTGACCGAGGATGGCCGGCGTCGATATTTCGGCGGCATCGGTGACGGGCTGGGCCAGCGGCTTGCAGCACCTTGGCGGTCCCGCTGGACGAAATGATTCTCCATCCGAGCGAGATGAGCTCACTGGCGAATTCGACGATGCCTTCTTGTGAAATACCGACAGCAGGGCGTTCTTCTTTTCCATCTTCTTCTCCTTTTCTGTGAAAGGACGATCGAGGCGAACGAAGAAACCTTGTCCCATCCATCAAGTCCCTCTTCGCCCACCACAAAAAATCCTCCGATCGGAGGATTTTTTTAGTAACTTGCATCTATTTATCATTCAGGACAGACTTGTTATCGGCATCCCCGAACCCAATGGAGGCATCATGGAAGCCAAAGCCAGTCCCATAAAAGATGAAGACAGCCGGATCACCGTTCACTACAGAACGCAGGATCAGCTCAGGGTTACCTTGGGCGCTCGGTCAAACTTGGCAACCATCCGACCATTATCTGTCCTTGAACCGTTCGGATTCCGGTGAGGTGCTTGGCATTCGAATATCGGCGTTCAGCTACGTTATTGAACCAGCGCCTTGAACATAGCTGACACGACAATGTCTGAGCCGCTTTCTACTGAAGGCGGTGATCGAGCGCATAGCCGTAACGGCATCCTCGCCTCGCGAAGCATCGCGAAGGACTTTCTGATGCTGATCAACGCAATTACTCTGAGGCCAGAGCTTTTGCAAAACACTCCGCCTTAATTCAGCCTGATGCCTTGCGTGAGTGTACCGATACCATCATCAGACGAAGAGACAGACTGTCGTCGCCATTTCTTCCAGAAAAGCGAGGGGTCTAATGCCTCAAAAACCTGTTCTGAAAAAAGGCACGAAATCCGTTGCTCAACTTCTCAAAGAGCGTCGCAAGAAACGCGAACGACTCAATAAGAACAACCGATACGAAGGGTGGGCGCATCTCATCCCCCTCCCTCCAATCTTCTGACTGCATGATGTACGATCATATCCATACTGAAACGTCACTCAACCTGAGTGACGTTTTGCGTCTCTGGACGATTGACAGTCGAGCTTAAATATGAAAGGTTCTTAGCGTCGCTCGGGCTAAAGAACTTTAGCTTCCATTGGTCTCAATGATCGAGCGGTTAGCAGGGAGTCCAGCCACTGCAAAACGCGATGCGGGATGAGATCCGCTTCAGCTCCGTGCGTGCTCTTGAGCTCGCATGTCCAGACTCCATCATTTCTTTGTGGAGTCTTTTTTCTTTTGTTATCGTAAAAGGCAATTACCGACCATCAACTCCTGAGTCATGTTTTTCAAATTAGGTTCGAACCTGGTCTACTTTGGCCCACCATCACAAAACCCTCCGAATAATCGGAGGGTTTTTGCTTTCTCAAACGGTTCATGTTTAGATCATTTTGCCATGTCCCTTGCCAGAACCAGACGCCATGAACTGATCAACAACGAGCTGACCAAGGAGGACTTTCACGACATCGAGACCGTGAGCGATCTCGAACTTGAGAGCTATGCTCTCTCGAGCATTGTCATCGAACGCCTGTGGCCGTTTCAGAAGATGTTTTTGATGCGTTATGAGCTGCCGCTCATCCCCAAAGACGAACAGTTTCTGGGTAGGCCTGCACCGAGCCTTTCTCGACGCCTCAGAGGCTTTTGCCAACGAACGTAATGCCTTGCTCGGCGGTGATCCATGGCCGTGACGATGAATCGCCCGAACATCGCGCCTCATCCGCTATTCCATGATCCGCAAGCAGATGGGCAGCCTGGCTTGCCGGTCATCGATGATGCCTATTATTTCTGCATCCAGCTCGCGCGTGTCGCCATCGAACTTGACCGTGAACACGCGTTCGCCGTGTCGATACAAAACCGGATGGCTTACTTCATGGCGCAGAATAGACTGCTCTGTTCGGTGGCCTTGCGTTCGATCTCCGGGTGATCCGAAAGGGTCCAACAAAACGATCTGGAACAATCCGTTTCTCCCCATCGGCGTTTCGCCTCCACGATGACGCGCCTGAATTCACACCCGAAGTAAAAGCGCATTTCGAAAAACTCGAAGCGAAGTTCACGAAGTGGTACGAAGAACGAAACGGCAAAATACCGAGAACACTTCAGCCCCGTGCTCTACGCCAACCCGCGCATCTTTACCGACATCATCGACTGATCGTTGCCGAAATCAAGCAACAGTACAACCAATCACCTCTCAACTGACGTCTGACGGAATCGTCGGGGTATTTTTGTTATGAAAAAGAACCCGCTCGCCAGAATCGGGAGCGGGAACAGTTTGGCCGAAAGGCTCAACTTGCAACAAGCTGGGTCGGAATGAAATGCTTTCGACGAAGCTCGAGCAAACGAACGACGCGTAAGTCAGCACTCTGCTGGCTTTTCAAAAACTTCTTCACCGTGAGAGATAGATTTACCTTTTCGCCATACATCACTCTGTAATCATGCCCGCAATAACATCCTTAACAGGGTGTTCATCGAGCATTTCAACGCGAGCACGGTAGACAGGTCGTTGACCAGCTGCAGAAGTCGACTGCGATCCGTCACCCCTTGCACTACATCCTTTGAAATCTTGTTACTCGCGGTTAATGACCTTGAAGGCAAAAATGGGGACTTTATGGATCAGCCATTGAACGAAGTCCAAATTCAATCAAAGCGAGGTGAGCGAGGTCCCGATCATGATCGTGTTGCCGTTTATATTGCGAGATGAGCGCTTTGGCGCTCTCTTCGCACATGTTTGGCATTTCTGAAATGATTCCTTCTGCCAGTGACAGCAAGTCACCTTCGAGCGTGAGCCAACCACTGTACTGATCAACATGTTCTTTGCTCGATATTGAGCAAAGGCGCTTTCCATTTTGCCGTCCGTCTGACATGTGCAAACCCTCCAAAGGTCGCTCCCTTTACGGGAGGCAGCACTATGCCATGGCAATAGAATATCGTCAACCGTAGGGCTGTCCTAAGCCGCCCAGGCATGGCACAGTACCGCTATGAATGTGCCGCAGGTCTCGATCATCATCCCCGCCTACAAATGGAGGGCGGACGCCTTCGTGACACCGTCCTTGCCCTGCAAAACGCCTTTGACCAACGGGGTGTCGGCGCCGAGATTCTCGTAGTCGACGACGGTTCAACTGATGATACCGCCGCCATTGCCGGCGCTGCTATAAACGGGACGCGCTGCATCAGGCACCGCTCAAACCTCGGCAAAGGCGCTGCCATCAAAACAGGCTTTCACCATGCCCAAGGCGAATGGGTCGTGATGTCAGACGCTGATCTCTCGGTACCGGCCGCGAACAAATCGCCGCGGGATTTTTTATCGCTCGCGTTGCAGACATGCTTCGTGGATCGTCTGCGCAGCCATGCCGACAGCAAGATCATCGCCCAACCGGCCTACCGCCAATTTATCTGGCAAACTCTACAATGCCATTTTGCGTTCATTAACCAGACTCCCCTATCGCGATACGCAATGCGGTTATAAATGGATGAAGCGTGACACGCTACTTCCTATCATCAACCGCGTGCAAGCCAATGGCTGAGTTGACGCGAACTCGCCGCTCGGACTCATCGCGAACAACTCACCATTCGAGAAATACCGGTAACCTGGAAGAACGGCCAGGGCAGCAAGGTGCGACTTTCTCAAGCATTTGCAACGGCTTTAGAGCTTTTACGTCTCAAATAGAAACGCCCGCCACTCGAGTCATGAGTGCGGGCGTTCATTGTTGGGCGTGATGCCCATCAGAGCAGAGATGAGCGCGGAGGCCGCGACGACGGCAGCACCGTACGCATGTCGATACGTTCGATGATGTCATCGATATCGGGACGTTCTAGGCGAAGGATGGAGCCTTTGAGATTGGCGATGGCCATGGCCATGGCCCGTGACGAGGCGTCCTCGGGAGCATCGCTCAGAAACTCCGTACGAAGCGGTCTCAAGTCATAGCGGTCGAGCACCTCGAGGATCTGGCGGCGCGTTTGCGCGACGGCCAAACTCGACGTGGTGCTCAGGGTATCGTCAGGTTGGGTTTGCTCGTCTTTGACGGTTTGATCAGTCATGGTTGTCCCTCTGTTGGTTAGCCGCGGCGATAAAGTCGCCGGCACTAAGTCCGTAGTGAATCCCCTCGCGCAGCAGATCATATTGAAACCGAATGCGCTTCATCGAATCACCTGTCTGAGCTTGGCCGAGTGAGCAATAGGCGTCAATGAGACATTTTTTGACGCCCTCGACGCAGCACTCCCCTAAAGCAAAATCCTTCTGCAAAAAAACACTGATCTCTTTCATGAGTCTTGTGAATCCTTGGTCGGGACCCTGAGTGGCAAGAACCTCATTAGAAACCACGTGCATAACCCCTCCGAGCTAAGGTGCGCCTGCCAGTAATCTGGGCAAGGATCGGCATTATTATCCTATTATTGATGGTTGTCAAGACAGAAAATGATCATTATTTTGGCTAAAATTAGCTAAAATTTGGTATTATCCACTTGACGTTAGCCGCATTTCTTGTTAGTTTTATTCTCGTTGAACGCTTTTCGTCTCTCATTGAACTCACTCAATGGGGGACGAAAGTCGTGACAACCGCGAACAACTGAATAGGACAACTGCTCTTTTCTTTTTTGCTGGCTGGACGATTCTGAATACAATTTTATGGAACAAACCAATAACCCGGGTTCGGGCGCTCCTGCGTCACCAACCCCTGCTTCTGGCGGCGCACCGCGCCCCCAGCAGCCTCGTGGCCCGTTTAACGGCCCACGCCCTGGCGGCCCTCGCCCACCGTTCAAACCTCGTGGCGGCGCCAACTACAATACGCGCGATAGCTTGAAACAAGGCTTCGCCAAAGAAGAAAAATATCGCGGTCATGGTACCAGCGACAAAAACGAAGTGAAGCGCGGTAACCGCCGTCGCGGTCCTTTGAGCATGATCCAGCCTCTGCCACGCATGGGCGCGTTCAAGCACAATCCGCAGCGCAAAACCGGTTCAGATACCGACACCCTCCAAGTCGAAGGCGCACGCCTCAAGGTCGTCGTCGTTGGCGGTAACGAAGAAATCGGCCGCAACTGCACCCTTCTTGAATACGGCGAAGACATTATCATCATTGACCTTGGCCTTCAGTTTCCTGACGACGACATGCCGGGCGTTGATTACATCATCCCGAACTTGTCATATCTCAAAGGAAAAGAAAAAAATGTTCGCGGCGTGATCATCACCCATGGCCACTATGACCATATCGGTGGCGTGCCACATATCGTCCCAATGCTCGGCAATCCGCCGGTATTCGCAACCGATCTTACCTGCGGCATCATCGCCAAGCGCCAAGAAGACCACAAAGACAAACCTCGCTTGAACCTCTTCTCGGTCACATCTGACGATGTACTCCAGCTCGGTGCGTTCAAGGTCGAATTCTTTGGCGTTGCCCACTCGGTCCCATCTTCACTTGGCGTCATCGTGAACACACCGGCCGGCATCATCGTTCACACGGGTGACTTCAAGCTCGAAGAAGGCCCTGGCGCACAATCAAAACAGGACACCGAAAAGATCAAAGCGCTCGGTGAACGCAATGTTCTCGCCCTCATGTGTGACTCGACCAATGCTTCAAAGCCTGGCCGCCAAATGCCTGAAATCGAGATCCAGCACAATATCGACGAGATCATCAAAAACGCCAAAGGCCGCATCATTATCGGTACGTTTGCCTCGATGATTGCCCGCGTGCAACAGATCATCAAAGCCTGTGAACGCAGCGGCCGCAAAGTCGCCATCGAAGGCTTCTCAATGAAGTCGAATGTCATGATCGCGCAACAGCTCGGTTATATGGACATCGGCAAGACGACCTTGATCGACAGCCGCGACATCGACAAATATCCACGCGAAAAAACCGCCGTCATCTGTACCGGTGCCCAAGGCGAAGAACGCGCCGCGCTCATGCGCATCGCCAACCACGAACACCAGAACATCAACTTGATGGCCGGCGATACCGTGGTCTTCTCTTCATCGATCATCCCTGGCAACGAACGCTCCGTTCAGCGCGTGAAGGACACCCTTTGCCGCGAAGGCGCCGAAGTCGTCCACTACAAAATGATGGACGTGCACGCTGGTGGCCATGCCCAGCAAGACGACCTTGTCGAAATGCATGCCATGATCAAGCCGAAGTACTTGATCCCGATCGAAGGCCATTACTCGTTCTTGGTCGACCACGCCAAGGTCGCGACCTCGCATGGCTTCAACCCAAAGAACATCTTCATTGCCGACAATGGCCAAGTGATGGAGTTCGACAACCAGGGCAATGGCATGTTGACCAACAAAAAGATCGATACGGGCTACGTGTTCGTTGACGGTCTCGGCGTCGGCAATACCAACCAGATCGTGCTTCGTGACCGCCAACACCTCGCCGGCGACGGCGTCGTGATCATGGTCGCCGTCATCGACGGCCGCACCGGCAATCTCGAAGCCATGCCAGACATCATCGCCCGCGGTTTTGTCTTCATGAAAGAGATGCAAGACCTTATCGGCCAAAGCCGCGCTAAGGCTGCCGCCATCGTCAAAGCCACCACCGAAAAGAGCAAAGGCCAAACCGACATGTCGCTCTTGAAGGACAAATTGCGCGATGAAATGGGCGAATTCTTGTACGTCAAAACCCAGCTTCGCCCGATGATCATCCCGGTCATCATCGAAGTGTAGCCCTTCCCCATACCCCTTCCCGCATTCGGGAAGGGGTTTTGGTTTACTTTTACTTGTCTTTCAGGTAGTTTTACGACATGAAAGAGATGCTTTTTTCGGGTGTAAAACCGACCTCCATCCCAACTTTGGGTAACTATATTGGCGCCCTCAAGCAGTGGACCAAGCTACAGCACGAATACCCGTCGATCTTTTGCATCGTCGACTCACATGCCATCACGGTGCCGCAAGATCCAAAAGAATTGCGCCGTCTCACCATGGACATTGCCGCAACCTATCTTGCCGTCGGCCTCGACCCTAAACGCACGACCATGTTCATCCAGAGCGAAGTCTCAGAGCATGCTGAGCTCGCTTGGATCTTGAGTTGCTCAACGCGCATGGGCGAACTCTCACGAATGACCCAATTCAAAGACAAATCACAAAAAGAGGGCGCTGATGGCGCGGGTGTTGGCCTCTTTACCTATCCGGTTTTGATGGCTGCCGATATCTTGCTTTACGACACCACGGTTGTGCCGGTTGGCGAAGACCAAGTGCAGCACGTAGAGCTCACGCGTGACATCGCTCAACGCTTCAACTCAACCTATGACGCTGATGCGTTTTACGAACAAACTTTCGTATTGCCAAAGGTACTGATTCAAGAGCATGGCGCACGCATCATGAGCCTGCAGGACCCGCTCAAAAAAATGAGCAAGAGCGATGAATCAAAAATCGGTACCATTTTGTTGGACGATGATGCCGAAACCATCACCAAAAAAATCATGAAGGCCGTGACGGACGCCGACAGCCTCGTGAAATACGATCCTGAAACCAAACCGGCCATTTCAAACCTGATGGTGATCCACCACCACATGACCGGCAAAACCATGGATGAAATTGAAACAGAGTTTGCCGGCAAAGGCTACGGTGATTTTAAAAAAGCTGTGGCTGAAGGCGTGGTCAACCACCTCGCGCCCATCACCAAGCGCATCCACGAATTGCGCGCTGACCCGAGTGAATTGAACAAGATCCTTGATGAGGGCGCGGCAAAAGCCCGTGAGATTGCCAAAGCAAAACTCGACCAGGTAAAAAAGAAAGTCGGCCTTGGCCGCTAAAAACAAAAGCCCCGTACCAGATTAGTACGGGGTTTGTTTTTAGGTGAGCAAGGATTTCAGCGTATTGGGCTTGATCTTGGTCACCAAGCAGAGCATATTTTCTGTTTTACCAACCAGGTCCGATGTCAGGTCCCAGGGCAGTCCGACGACCGCGCCACGACCACGAACAACCGAACTGCGGTGCAATTCGCGGATGATACCATCACCGCAATGATAACTCTGTTCTTTTCTGCTTTTGAGATAGTAGACGTAATTTCTCAAGCCCGCCGCAATGGAGGCGATGAGATCATCACGCGTACCGATCGTTTCTTTGAACTCGAGCATTTGCGGCAAGACCTTGGCCATATGCTCATAGACATCGATGGCGACATTGAGCGAACTGTGACGGAGGTCGCAGTTCGCAAGATTTTCGCCCCGATAGACCTCGAGCTGGGCCAGCAGGTCAGATTCTCGCTCTTTCTTGCCTTCGTCCACCGAATAGCCGCTCTTGTCCTTGTAAAATCTTTGGACAATGCCGCCCGCTTCGAAGATGGCGACGATGGCCATCATATCCTTCAGTACACCGCGCTGCTCGGCTTCGAGCAACATGCAGCCACCTTCGGCAGATACGGGCAATGCGGCGACACGTTGGCCTTTTTTGGTTACCTTGCCCGTCTTGGTCAAACAACCAAGCGAGCGCAGCGATGTCTTGGCCAACTTCAGAACCTCCTTAGGAGGTTGGTTGAGGAAGCTCAGATCTTCGGCAGCATCGATACCCTGCCAAGCGAGACGCAAGACCAATTGGTCGAGACGCGTACGCAAGATTTCGGGCATCGGATATTCATCACGAACGGCTATGTTCGGAGCATGACTGATGAAGATGCCGGGCTTGGTGCGTCCAACGCGCCCCGCTCGCTGTTCTTCAGTTGCAAGTGAAATGACGCGCTGATGGAGCCCAGCCACTCCACCATACAATTCGACTCTATTCTCAAGCCCTGAATCGATAACAACATCAATATCATCGATGGTGATGGATGTCTGGGCCATGGGCGTGGCGATGATGCACTTTGGCACACTGTAATTCGCCAAACAGCGAAGTTGCTCCACGGACTCCATTTGTGCATGCAGGGGCAAAACCACCGCATCCACCCGAAAACTCTCGTAAAGCTGCTTCGCCAATGTTCTGATCTCTGCCTTGCCTGGCACAAAAACAAGGACGTTCAAGCCCCTTGCCAAGCAATCGGCCGCATCGTGAGCAATGGAGATACCAGGCTCTTGGCGAGTGACCCCGAATGAGCGGCCTTCGCAAACGATCACCGGAGCATCATCGAAATATTGCGACAAGCGCGGCGCATCGATCGTTGCACTCATGATGATGAGCTTGAAACTCGCGTTTTTATCGATAGCCCGCTTCGCCATCGCGGTCATAACCTCGGTATTGATGCCATCTTCATGCTTCTCATCAAGAAGCAAGGCATCGAAGGTATTCTGACCCATGAGCTGGCGCATGAAGGCCAAGCCATCGGTAGCGACAAGACAACGGGTATCCTGGCTATAATTCTTGTCCTTGCGGGTACTTAGGCCAATAAGGCCACCCAGACGAGTTTCTGTCTCTTTGGCGATCCTGGCAGCCACAGCGTTCGCCGCAAAGCGGCGCGGCTGGGTGAGAATCATGCTATACCCCTCATCGAGCAGGTATTGAGGGATCTGGGTCGTCTTACCACTCCCCGTTGGGGACGTGATGATGGTGACCTGGTTGGCGTTCACGGTCTTTACGATCCGTTCACGGTATTTTGCGATGGGAAGGTGCAAAAGAACCTCCTAGATCCCGTCGTGGGACGGGCCCAGCTCATCGTTTTTGGAGGCTTTTGTCAATCAGATTATTTGGTCATCCGAACAAAGGTGCCGTCCCAATCAGTTTGGGGCGGATTTGCCTCGTATTCGGTACAACGCTCAAAAAAGAGCTTAGCCACAACATCATCAGCAAAACGCGACGAGTAGGCGGCAAAGAGATTTTTTGCTTCAGTACAATCGCGGGCATAGTATTGGCGAAGAGCATCGGCAAACAAGGTAACGGATTCTTTTTGCGCGTTGGTGGCTTGGTCCATTTGGCCGAGCACTTCAAAAATTTTCACAGGTTCGGTTTTGCCTTTGACGGCCACTTGGTCGAGTTCGCGCACGATGAATTGGCCACCGATGTCTTCAAGGACGTTTTTGGTGATGATGATTTCGGTACCGTAGGTTTTGCACAAACTCTCGGTGCGCGAGGCGAGGTTCACGCTGTCACCGATCACCGTATAGTCATGGCGCAACGAAGAACCGATATTACCGACCACCATCTCACCCGAGTTCAAGCCGATACCGACGCGCAACTGCAAACCGTTTGGAAACATTTTATGTTCATTCATTTCATGCAGGCGCTGCTTCATTTTTAAGGCGCAGCGCACGGCACGGGCCGCATGGTCTTCTTGCGGCATCGGGGCATTCCAGAACGCCATGACGGCGTCACCGATATACTTGTCAAGAACGCCGCCTTCGGCGAAAACGATTTTTGTCATCTCTTCGAGATAGCTATTGAGCACATCGACGAGTTGTTCAGGAGTGAGGCCTTCAGAGAGCGAGGTGAATCCGCGCAAGTCAGAAAAGAGCACGGTCATGCGGCGGCGTTCTCCACCCAAACGGATTTTGGAAGTGTCCTTCATCAAGGCTTCGACCACGCTTGGCGAGACATAGCGACTAAAAATTTGTTTGATTTCTTTTTTCTCTTGTTCAGAGGTGACGAAACGATACACCGAAGCACCCATATACGCAGCAATCATGGCAATCATCGGCCACAAGAGGCCAAGTAAGATGCCTTTATCAAAAAGCACGAAGCCAGCAACCGCATAACCAGCGATCGCCAATAACAGCACCAATACGCTGTAACGCGGACGTAAAAGATATGCGGCAAAACCCACAAGTAAAACCGCCAATAGGGTGCTTAACGCGACCGCAATGGATGACGCATCCTTCAGCCAGTGGCGTGTGAGCAAGGTATCAGCGATCGATGCATGGATCTCGACGCCGCTCATAGGCGAGCCCGCCGAGGTTGGCACCAATTGCTCATCATGCAAATCACGAGCGGTAGCACCGACAAAGACAATACTCCCCTTTACCGATTCAAGGCTTGCCGAACCTTGCAGGATATCGGCTGCCGAAATGCGGCGCACCGTGCCAGGACGGCCAGGATAATTGATAATCAAACGGCCCAAGCCATCAGTTGGGGTCTCGGTAACGGTTGGCAAAAGACCGGCTAAACGCAGGAGCTTCAGCGGCAAAACTTCACGCACCTGCAGAACGCGTCTTTTTCAGATACGCCCAATGGCAAACGGCAGAAAGCTGTCACCATCTAATGGTAAATTCGTAAAACCCGAAGCGGCGGCCGAACCAAGGATAGACGCCAATGGTTGTACGGCTTGGCCGCGTTGCACATAGGCGCCATTGTTCACGACCATATCAGACAATTCGATCCGGCAACCACGACATTGCCGGCACGCTTGATAGCGTCGGCCAACTCTTGGTCGTTTGCCTGGTTGGACGGTTCAGGAAAATTCACGTCGACCGCGATCACCTTGGCGCCGGCATCAGAAAGACGGCGGATCAACTCAGCATGCACCGAACGGTCCCAAGGCCAGCGGCCGATACGCGACAATGACGCATCATCGATGGCGACTGATCATGAGACGCTGGTCGACAGTACGGTCCAAAAAGGCCATATCTGAAAGGCGCGAGATTGCCGGATGAAAAAGCCCCAGGGCATCGGCACCAAAGGCGACCACCGCACAGGCAACGAGCATGCCGGCTAACGGCACAAAACGTTGTTTCATGCACGTATGGTCAGACGAAATGGGCCGTTTGTCAAAACTTCACTTCAACCGTCACCGAGCCGCTATACGATTGGTCTTCGAGTTGGCAGCTGGCCGTGATCACGGCTGAACCAGCATTCGCAAAGGCGCTAAACAGTTGTTTGTCGATTTGGCCGAAGCCCGCCGGTGCAGCACTGAATTGGCAACGCGGTGTCACGTCATTGCGATTGCCGTCTTCATCGAGAGCGAAGGCGCGCAATGAGATGGTTTGGCCAAATGACAATGATGTCGAACTCGGGATCACACTGATACGACGAATGGTCGGCATCGTGCTTGTCGCGACAGGAGTATCCGTGGTCGAGGTGCTCGTCGTTGCCGTGGTGGTCGTGGCGCCGTCCATGGTCGAGGTGGTTACGCCAATAGCGGTACTTGATGCCGTGTCGGTCGCCACCGTATCAGGCAGGTTGCGGCTGGCATCGGCGATGCGGTCTTTTAATTGCACGGTTTGGGCATGGAGTTGGGACCATACCTCACCAAAGGCATTCGCCGTTTCTTCGGTCCAATGTGGACGCAGGCCGTCCATGTCATGGGCGACATTGTCTAAGCCCTGGGCACTCACCGAAGCGGCAAGGTCAGCTTCTTCGAAGCGGTTCTGCTCAAGCGCGCGTTCAGATTCGTTGACACGTGCATCCAATGACAAAAGACGCACCGCCAAACTCTCGGTTTCATCACGCGACAAGGTAAGGCGCCAATCTTCGAGCTGCTGTTTGATACGATAGGCGCCATTACTGTCATCAATGTCGGTAAACATCCAATATCCGAGCAAGACAGCCTGTCGCAAGGTGTCTTTATAAGCAGGGCCGTCTTTTTCTAACCGCTCCTTCCAACGGTATTCTTCATCCAAATAGGCTTTTGAGGCTGAACCGGCTTTGCCTTGATCGGCCAAAGACCGCATCTTGGCCAAGGTACTGACAATGCGGTGCAGCTCGCCTGGGCCTATAGCGGGACTCAGACGCTCATGCAACCAACGAGAGGGTGAACGCAGCCATGACAGCCACGAAGACTCCCCTGCTAGCCACGTAGTTAAGGCACCATTGACCAAGACCCTGGTTTCATTGGCTTGCGGATGGGCTATCCAGAGCAACAAGTCTTTACCTTCACCCAATTCAGCATAGCCAGCCAAGACCGGTGGCAAGGCGGGGATATCGCCGAGGCGCCAAAATCCCCATCCGAGGAGGATGGCAATGAGAAGGCCCACGATCCCTCGCCACATGGATCCGTTATACTAAAGATGCAAAAAAACATCTATACTACCAACCATGAAACGCGTCGCTCTTTTTTGTCTCATCGCCCTCACTGCGAGCATCGCCATGCCACCGACGGGCAAAGCCGCCGTCTATTTTGCCGATAACCAAAAGGTGACCTTTGCCCAGCCGTCACCGACAAGCGCTTTTTTGGCAGGCGAAGTGATCGACATAGAGCAACCGGTTAAAGGCGATCTCTTTTGCGCCGGTCTGCGCGTCACGATTAATGCGCCCATTGATGGCGACGTTATCTGTGCAGCCAAATATCTTTCGGTGAATGCGCCGATCGCCGGTGACATCCGTGCCGTGGCGATAACGACCGATATCCGCAATACGGTATCAGGGCGCGGCACCATCTTTACTTCAGCATTGTCCTTTTTTACTCCGGCCACGGTACAACGCGAATGGAATGTGTGGACACAAAAAACGTCCATGCCAAACCATCTTGTCGGCGCAGAATACTTGGCGATCAACCATGTCACCGACGACCTCTCAAACGTAAAGCCGCCAAGTGATGTCGAATGGTTCTTGTTGCGATTTTTTACGGCCATCGCGACGGCCTTGGCGCTTGCTTTAGGCTTTAGCGTGGTCTTTCCTGAACGCACCGGTTTGGCCGTCCGCGCGATCAGACAAAAGCCGCGCATGGCAGTACAACTCGGTGTCATCGCCACCATTACGGCACCGATCATTTCATTTTTCTTCTTGCTGACCATTGTTGGCATCCCAATCGGTTTTGCGCTTTTGGCCATTTGGGTCGCCCTCGCCTATTCGGCGCAAATATTAGCGGCCAGCATGCTCGGCCACCTCATTACCCACCAATGGATCCACGATAAAAAACTTCTAGCCTACTTTGCGCCGGCGGTCGGCATCCCATTGCTCTGGCTGGTCTTTTTTATCCCGGTTGCCGGCTGGGTCGCGAGACTTATCGCTATCATGGTGGGTTTTGCCGGCATTTGGCTCACCACCGAACGTTTCATTAAAAAACAGGTACAAAAATCCCCGTAAGTATACGGGGATTTTTGATTGCGGAATAAGACGATAAACCGAGTTCTGTCTCCCTTGCGGGCGATGACTATCTCTCTGGGATGATGGTTGCCCATCACCTCAAACGAACGACCATGCATGAGCCTTGCGACCCATACGCTTGTTCTTGCACCAGAAGGGTTTGCCGCGAACCATGGTTACCCATGGCCGAAAGTAGCAGGCATTCTTGCGAATAGCCATCGTCCTCACTTTTCACGTTTCACCCCGACGTAATGTCGGGGCTAGTATTGTCTCTGTGGCACTTTCCCTCGGTTTACGAGTTATAGAATGGCACGTGTCCTTCCATAGCCGCTATATCCGGGCGGTCATTAGCCGCTTCTGCTTTCACTCACCTTACGATGAGATCGGTGCTCGGACTTTCCTCCCCGCCTTACGACGAGGCAGTCATCTGTCTTACCTAGCGCGCGAATACTAGCGTATTTTGGGCGTTTTGTCCACCCCTCCATACCTACCAACTGCCACCGCCTCCGCCGCCAAAACCGCCACCTGAGCCGCCGCCAGAAAAACCCGAACTACCGGAGCCTGCAGATGAAGGCGGCGTATATGAACTCGCCATATCTGATTGCATGGCATGCACGGATTGGCAGATGAATCAGCATTGAAGTTTTGGTATCCAGAGATATAGCTTGGAGGCAGCACCTGCATATCGGTAAACTGATTAGCCCATTTTTTCTACCCCAAAGGCGACGGCTGCGGCAAAACGCGCAAACTCTTCGGGCTTTTTTTCTGGCGCATCGCTGAAGGCGAGACGTTTTTCTTCTGTGACGGATAAGAATTTTTTAAAGCCCAAGATCTCTTCACGCGCTTCGGCGCCTTTGCGAGTCACGCGCGGCATGAAGTGGGCAAAAAACAACATGATGACGCCGCTTATGACACCGCTCGCCAGCATCAATGGCCCAAAGAACACGGTCAGACCCATCACCATGAGCATCGGTACAACGAAGGAGGCTGTATACCAAAACCCACGAACAACGCCCGGACGTTGCGCATAATACCCATCATCCTTTAACTGCTTGATGGTCGTTTCGCGCGCGCTTTCGACAGCCTCGTACAGGTCGTCCACACCTTCACCCGTATCGACCGTATCGCCTTCAACAAAGACTCCATTGAATAAACGGCGTTCGGCGTCCGTCATTTTATCGTCGGCCTCGCGATCTTTCACCAGGCTCATTTTTTTGTTTTTGTCGCCTTCGTATTGAACATGCAAATATCCACGGCGCGCAAGGTCAAGAATAGCCGCCGTGATCGCACGTGAAGGGATGGATTCTTCAAGTATCCCCATCATCTGCATCGCATTCATGCCGCGAGGTTCTTCGTACTGTGCGATGATGGTACCTCGGCCTTTTGGATCACGACCTTTGAACCACCAGATAAAAAACATGACAACAAAAACAAACGGTGGCGTAGCTGCCCAGGCATTATCAATCAGCCAAAACCACACTTTATCTGCCGTCGGTATCGGATTCACTGAACTTAACGGGAAACGAAATGCCACCGTCAAACCTTCGTGTGCTTCAAGCGGCTTGGTCAGACGTACTTCATGAACGTCTTTGTTCTGCGTGATCGAACAGGCTTTTTCTGTTGAACCATAGACAAAGGTAAAACAAATGGCGTCTTTTTTCTCCCCTGGGCCGCGCATCCGCAGTGTTGAGGCGAGAATAGGCACATCCCAGCCATTGCCGGTCACGTTCCAATACCATTCGATAGCGTCGTCTGAAGCAAACTCATTCAAGGCACGCTTGGTCGTATAACGGATCACATAGGTATGTTTGCCTTTCAGGTATTTGTCAGCATCGCCGATTTTGATTTTGAATTCTTCAAAACTCGATGACTCTTCATACTTGGCCGGCTGGCCGTCTTGCTGCACGCTCTCGAGGTTCAGCAAGAGATAGTATTGGCACCGTTACGGTCATAGGCCGTTGGGATATAGCGGTAGATGCCGTGGCGCTGGTAATCGCCAAAATCATATTCAATCGTTTCTTCAACGGTCACCTTGCGGTCTTTGTCGATGGTGGCCATCACGTCAAAACGCGAGATCTGCTCGGCGCCTTCAGCGGATTGTGCCGAGGCGAGCGATGGGGCAAAAAATGACAGTAAGCCAACCAGGGCAATAATCTGATAGAATGCCTTTTTCATATAGGTTGATGGTAGAACGGCGACCTTTTTGAGGCAAACAAAAGACCGCGCAAAAGCGCAGTCAAGAGAAAACGTCGACGAGCTCGTTTATATTGGGCCGTTGACGGCAGAGCTGGGTCCACCAATGCCAGTAGATGAGCATCGCGATGAGCGTAGACGTGCTGGTCACGTGGCTTAGCCAGACGAATGGGACGCCGACCGATGCCATGTACAAGCCTTCAGCCAAGCTGATGCCGAACAAAAACGTATACGTTTTGGCGTCCTTTAGCGTGCGGCGTAGACGCCACTCATGGGTGCCCATGATGACGCCTCAGCGACTTTTTGGGGTGCGGATGCCACCAACGAGCCGCCTGCTCGAAGGCACGGCTCGACACAAAAGCTGCCAGCAAAACCGCCACGATGACGGCCTGCATGTCGACAGGAAACTCGTCCCCCGACAAAGCGGGATAGAAAAACCATAAGCCGATACCCATCACGGCCATGCCGATGAGGGCGCACAAGACGGCGTTTAAAACGCTACGCTCTTGCGGTTCAGTAAAAAGGACATTCATCCCGATACCTCCGGATAAGCAGATATGGTCCGCCTCATTTAAAAAATCGTCAAGCGATACGACAAAGCCCCCACGTCCAGTGATGGATGTGGGGGCTGTCAGAAGTTAAGGAGCGAATGTGTTCAGGTGAAGAACGAATGAAGGACCTTGAGGGCCATGGGATAGCCCCTGCAGACGATCTCGAGACCGGTCCAGTAGAGACGGCCTCTCATCGACGACCTCGAGCATCGACGGGGCAGACGGCGAGACGACGGTAGTAGTACACCGCCTTTTTGCCGCGCTCGATCGCATGCCCACCGCCGAAGCGGATGAGCAAGCCGGCCACGACGAAGGCGTAGACGGTGGCGAAAGCCGCCTGAACGGCCTCGCTGAGGCCGAGCCTCGCGTTGTACTCCAGCCAAAGCCAGATGATGGCCCCGCACCCGGCGGCGAAGAACAACGCCAGGCCAAGGCCCAGCATGGTTTCTCGCAATTCGTCACGGTACGCATCTTTCAAAAGGACGTTTTTTGCGTGCATGTTTGGCCCCTCCAAGAGCCGAAATCCCCGTAACCATAAGGCTACTAGGAGGATAAGTGTACCATTATATTGCCATTTTGTCAATCGTCCGTTGGTTTGTTTTTGGACTGTGATATACTCGAGGCTTCACTTCTTTATGCCAGCTTTTGACATTATCGCCATTGGCGCCGCCGTCCAGGACATTTTCATCCAGAGCAAAGAATGGGAGACGCGCAAAGACGCCAATGCCCCCGACGGCATCGACGCCCTTATCCCGATTGGCGCCAAACTCAGCATTGACGAGCCTGTCATCGCGAGCGGCGGCGGTGCCACCAATGCCTCGGTCACCTTTGCCCGCTTCGGACTCAAAGCGGCTTGTTTTGCCCGTGTCGGCGATGACGTGCCGGGCCACGCCATTCTTGAAGAACTTCGCCGCGAAGGCATCTCGACCAAGGGTATCGAAGTCGTCAAAAAAGAACGTACCGGTTTATCGATCATTCTTTTGGCTTCAACCGGCCAACGCGGCATTTTGTCGCATCGCGGCGTATCGGCTTCGATCAATCCGAATGTCTTTCCGTGGCACCAGCGCTATTCGCTCATCTCCCCTTTTAAAACAAAGTGGATCTATCTGACATCGCTTGGCGGTGACAAGCTGGCTCTCAAAAAAATCTTTGCGCATGCCAAAGCCCATGGCATCAAGATCGCCTGGAATCCGGGCAAAAAAGAATTGGCGCAAGGCTGGAAGTCGCTCATGCCACATCTGAAACAAACCGACATCCTCATCATGAACCGCGAAGAGGCCGCTGAACTTACCAATAAAGCCCCTCGCCATCTCGACCAAATTCTCGACAGTTTTTCTGGTATGCCAAGCCTTATCATCGTCACGACGGACGGCGGCCAAGGCGCCTATGTGCGCAAAGCAGGCAAAACGCTCTTCAGCTCAAATATCCAAGCAAAGCGTGTGAACACGACCGGTGCCGGTGATGCTTTTGGCAGTGCTTTTGTCGCCAGCTTCATCCAAGGACACTCCCTCGAGACCGCCATGGCTGCCGCAACACTGAATGCCACGGGTGTCATCACGAATATGGGAGCCAAAGAAGGCATTCTGCACGCCTTCCCGAATGAAAAGCAATTGAAGAAAGTAAAGATCCGCATCTATAAGGGACAAAACAAGCGTTAAACGCTACACTGGTGGCATGCTTGCCACCAAGTTCAAACGGTTGCTTACCGAAAACCAAGTGCTCGTCATTTTGCTTGGCGTCATTTTGGGCATCGCCTTGCCGTCGCAACTGAAATTTATTAACGCCTATTCGACACAATTGCTGATCTTAGTGTTTTTCTTTTCGAGTTTGCGATTGTCACTCACTGAAGTTGTCGGCTATGCCAAAGATTGGCGCATGACCGTTTTGGCGAGCCTCTACATGCTCGTCATCATGCCGTTTACCTTGTTTTTCGCGTCCCAATTTTTGCCGCGCGAATGGTCAGTCGCATTGCTGGTTTTAGGCGCCATGCCGACAGGCACCACCATTGCCCTGATGGCCGAATTTTTTGGCGGTAAAACCTCGCTCGCCTTGGTCATTACGACCATGACGTCTTTGCTTGCGCCGTTCACCATCCCGCTCGTCGCCAAAGTCGCGATTGGGACCACGGTCAACATCGATGTGGTACGCATGTTCTTCTCGCTCTTTCTCACCATCGTCGCGCCATTTATTTTGGGCGTGCTGGTGCAAAAAGCGATCCCAAAAACCATCAAAAAACACGACAGCCTTTGGCGCAATCTCTCAGTGGCGGCTTTTGGTTTTTTGATCACCGGCATCGTGGCCGACTCGTCTGGCGCGGGCATCTCGATCAGCCTATTTGACGGCGGGGTCATGCTCTATGCCTTGGCTTTGCTCGGCACCCTCACCTGGGGCGCATACTATATCGCCACCTGGCGCCAACCGTCAGAACGCATCACCATCGCGCTGTGCATGCTGTATATGAACAATACCCTGGCCTTATTCATTGGTGACCGGTTCTTTCGCCAACTTGGCATCGTGCCAAAGCAGGTCTTATTATTACTTGTCGTAAATGCGCTGTTGCCCGCCGTTAAAATCGCCGCCCAACACGTCATCTCTGCCCAACCAAAAAAACGCTAAACCTATGCCAAAGATTTTTATCGCACGTCCAATACCAGAACCAGCGCTCTCACTGTTAAAAAAACAAAAAGATTTTGTGGTGGACTGTTATGAGAAGGATGAAATCATCCCCCGCAAAGAGTTACTTAAGCGCATCAAAGGCGCAGATGCCGTGCTCCCCATCCTTACTGACCGCATCGATAAAGAATTTTTTGACGCTGCCGGCCCACAACTGAAAATCGTCGCCAACTATGCCATCGGCTTTGACAATGTCGATTTGAAAGAAGCAAAAAAGCGCGGCGTCATCGTGACGAATACACCGGTTGAGGAGGCGGCTGAATCCGTTGCTGAGCATACGATTGGGATGCTTATCGCCCTTGCCCACCGCATGATTGAGGCGGATGCGTTTGCCCGCGCCAAAAAATACAAAGGCTGGTCGCCAAACCATTTCATGGGCTTCGACCTGCGTGGCAAAACGCTCGGACTCATCGGGCTTGGCCGCATCGGCAAGCTCGTTGCCAAGCATGCCGTACTGGGTTTTGGGATGAAGGTCATCTATGCCGACATGAAGCGCGATACGGCCTTTGAAAAAGAATTCGGCGCCAAGTTCATGACCAAAGAAAAACTTCTTGAAAGCGCGGATGCGATCTCACTTCATGTGCCGCTGCTTCCATCCACCAAATACCTCATCGATACGGCCGAATTCTCGCTCATGAAGAAAAAAGCGATCTTGATCAATACGTCACGCGGGCCGGTTGTGCGCGAAAAAGCGCTCTTGCGCGCATTACGCACCAAGCGTATCGGCGCTGCCGGGCTCGACGTCTTTGAATGCGAACCGGCTATCGACTGCGACCTCACCGATAAGCTCGAGCTTAAGTCGTTCAGTAATGTCTTGCTCACGCCGCATACGGCGAGCGCCACCATCGAGGCTCGCGCCGCCATGTCCAAAATGGCCGCCGAAAACATCATTGCCGTCTTAAACGGCAAACCGCCGATAAGCCCGGCCAAGTAGAAAAAAGCCCGGTTGCCCTGGGCTTTTTTCTATGGTTAAGTGCGCCCAGCCGCCTATCGCGGATGCACCTTGGAGGCAACGATGGCCGATGAACAGCCACAATGCTTCGTTCTGTTTGTGACAGAAAAAGAACGTCTGCTTTTTGACCAGCTTAAGGGCAAGCAATGGCAGGATATCACCAGCCTGCCCCACCATTATCAGAAAGCCCTCAAACATTTAGCCATGCTCGGCATTCTCGAAAAAAACACCCGAGGCGAGCTTCGGATGAGTACATCGAGACAGCTGCCTTTGATGGTGCCCATCATCTCGAGGCGTCCATATTGGTTGGAGCACGTGCGATATGCTCTCGTTCGCGCCATCCAAGCCGAGTTCAGACCAGATCACGAAAATGAAAACATTTCGGGCAGCTGGGCACTCAAGCAATTCATCCAAACTTGGTGCAAAAAACATCAATACGATGAAGGGTATTTCAAGGCCGGCGCTTGGCTGCGTAGTCCCTATATCCACCAAATGCCCAGCCAGGGATCGGGACTGCTCTTTAACCAAGATGGTCGCATCTACGTGAGCGTTGAAGGCTTTGAAGCTTTTGAGCTTTTTGATACGTCGGTAACCAAACGTATACACCCAAGGGCAAGCCCTCAAGCCCCGTCACAAGAGCCTGCCCCTGAATCAAGCGTCTCAATGGGTGCTGTGAGCGATGCACTTGAGACCTCACCACCCTCCACGCCTAAATTAGGAGTTCAGGATCCGGTGGATCCGGTACCCCCTTCTCCCGAAATGGCACCCGCCAGACCCAGAGAAAAAGAGAAGGCCGTAAGAACAAATGCCTCTAACGGCTATGCCTATCTCACCGGAGTCATCGATGATCTGAAAGCTGAGCTCAAAGATGCCGAGAGGCAATTAGCACAAACCGACCGGTCTATCGCTAAATTACAGATCGCTCGTGAGACACTGACGAAGACTGTCGAAAAGACGCGCGAAGACATCGACCGTCTCGAGACATCAGCCAAACACCTGCAGACCGATAACTGAAAGACGCCCTTTGGGCGTCTTTACTGTATCGGTCATTTTTGACCTACAAATAGCCATTTGCTTAGATACACGCATCGTACCTTCAAAAGGAGCGTCTATGCGGACAACGTCCAAGCAAGGACAACGGCCCATCGACGCGCTCTTTGCCCGTCGACGCCATCATGCGCTTACCCGCGAAGAGACACATGAGCTTATCGCTCAATATCAGTCATCTACCGACCCAAGGCAAAAACGAGACATCGAAACCCTCATTGTCTCTGCGCATTTTTCCGTTGCGGTAAAACTCGCAAAACCGTATCTGCGGCAATACCGCGGCCAGCCAGAAGAAATCGCTTCTGTCGCTTACCTGGCATTACGCAGTACCATGGAACGGTTTGACCCGTCGTATGCCACGGCATTTACAACCTACCTTGCGCAGTGGGCGCGCGCCTACGCCGCACGTACCGTGCACAATGAAGAGTTTGGCGCCATGCGCATACCCGTGCATACGAGCAACCTACGTTCATCGATTGCACGCGTAATAAAACGGATTCAACTAAAGACCGGCCAACAACCGCCGGCCGAACAGGTCTTAACCGAAGCAAAAGCTGCCGAATTAGTTTGGGCCACCCGAGAAGATGCCCTCGAGCAAATTCGCCGAACGATGGACGCACCGAGCAATGCCGCCCTATCGCTTGATACCCCTTTCAGCGAGGACGGTATCAGCCTTTACCATTTTACCGATGACAAGTCTTCTCTGCCGGTCGATGACCAAGCGCAGCTGCAATCCATGCAAAAACTCTCGCTTGAGCTCTTTGCCTTTTGCTACGAGTTTTTGCGGAGGCATCTCGGTTTCGTTGAACTGGATATCATCCTGAGTCGATACGTGTTAAACGAAACCCTCCTCTCTATCGGTGAACGCCTCGATTACTCGCGTGAACGCATCCGCCAAATCACCGACGCTATTTTGCCGAATGCATTTGCCAAAAAACAATGGTTTGATCCGAGATTGATCGGCGATGCCGTAAACCTTGTCTTAGTCTCTCATCGGTCGCATCCGGCCATGACCGAAATATTGCCCCCGATATTTTTGGGATTCTTGTCCCAAAACCAAAGCGCAGAAGTGTCTTTTGTCGTTCTCGGTAAGGATGGAACAACCTTCGATGATGCTTGGGAACGTTGCAAGCTTACACGCAAGCGGGCCTTCGCCAACGACCTCATTTGCTGCACAAGTCAATTGCCATACGTTGGGTCCATCGACGTTCGCCAACGCGTTGAGACCGGTCTCATGTCGGGAGCATTGCCGACCCAGCTGAAACGAGCCGTTGATTTGAAAAAAGCCCTCTCAGCCACTTTGACGGACAAAGACCATGCCGGCCTCATGCTGTTTGACCATGGTCGGCAAGTCTTGCACGCCTTGTATCCTCATAGGGTGGATGAGGTAAATTTCGCCATCGAACAAGCTGAACGGGACGGATATCTGCTCATCTTTACCAACGAGATCCAAGGCGAAGCCCTGCGTTTTGTGGAGCGAGACGATCTCAAACACTGGGAAGCTGCTACGCACATCTCTGAAAGAGGCATGCGTCCGCAGGCGCTGCCGGCAAAGACCTATATCCCGCAACGGGTACGGCTGCCCCATATCCCACCTCCGCAAAAAATACCTAAAGAACATGCGCGCAGAGACAATGACTTAGCCAAGCGAGATGCACTTCTTGCAAAGCGGCAAGAGTTATTGGAGCGCGTTATACATCTTCGCCGTCTCATCGCCGATCATCAGGCGGCTCGTGATGTCTTGCGTCATTATCGCTGAAACCGCTCAGACCCTTGGGCGGTTTTTCGTTAGGATTTGCCACAAGGGCTAGGTGGGGCTACGCTATTGTTCAGATATGAAACAACTTCGCTTGGCCGCCTTGGCGGCCCCGATTGCCGCCATGGCCCTGCTTGGCGCCGGCTGTAGCAATCCGTTCACAAAAACGGCATCACCGGCATCCACGAGCACGGCCCAAGCGCCAGGAACGACCGAGGCGACGAGCACGGCCATCGCCATCGATGACACCTGGGACTCGTATTCAAGCAAGTCCGGTTTTACCTTCAGCTATCCGACCAAGGGCCGCCTGACGCCTGAATGGTCCATCGATAACTTCGCCATGAACGATGCCAAAATCGTGAACGGCTGCTATGTTGATGGCTCGAGCGAACGAGCGAACTCACGTGCCAAGATGACCGTTGGCAATACCGAATTTTGCGTCACGCGCACCGCTGACCCTGGCGCCGGCCAGGTCTACTATGCTGATAACTATGCCTTCGTGAACGGTAAAAATATTAGCGTCATCACGTTTACCAAACACTTCACCAACGGTTCGAATTATGACCGTGAAGAATGCCATGGCAAAACCGTGGTGCCGGTAGGCGCCACAGATTGTGCAACCTTCGAAGAAGGCGACTATAACAAGCTCTTGGACACCTCGATCAAGACATTCAAAAAAGATTAGAGCAACGAGCAAGGAGGATTGACAAATCCTCCTTTTTTGTTACAAAAAGACGGACTCGTACCCGTTATCGGAGGCACCGTGAGCACGACCATTTGGTTTGTCACCAACCGCAACTATGCCGGTAAAACGTTTGGCACCACCTTTCCCAAGATCCCGGGCGACCTACGCGTAGGCCGAGCCGAGGTGATGGATGGCGGCACGATCGATGGACTCAACGTCTTTCCGAACAATCCCAAAAAGGGTTCGCTGGCGATGTTTGATGAACTCCGCGGTGACATGAAGACCTGCGGACGTGACACCATCATCTACATCCACGGTTTCAACAACGACTTCAACGAATCGCTGCAAGAAGGCGCTGAGCTCTCGCGTGCCCTTGGTGATAGATACAATGTCGTCGTCTTTAGCTGGCCGTCGAACGGTACCAAGCTTGGGTATTATCCCGACCGGCATGATGCCGAACTGTCGGGCCTGGGTTTTGCCCGCGGCTTGCTCAAGTTCAAAGCTTTCATCAGCGAGCTGACAAAAGAAGACGCCTGCGAACGCAAGCTGCACCTCGTTGCGCATAGCATGGGTAACTACGTGTTGCGCCATGCCCTGCAGAAGATGAAACAGATCGAGGGCTATGCCTCAACACCTCGTCTCTTTGACCAGGTAGTGCTCGCAGCCGCCGACGAAGACGCCGATGCGCTCAGGCTCGACTACAAACTCGCAAATCTGCCCAACCTCTGTGGCAGATTGAACGTCTACTTCAATAATGGCGATGTGGCCTTGGCGGTCAGCGACAAGGTAAAGGGCAATCCCGATCGCCTTGGGCATGATGGGCCCGACAAGCCCTGGGACATCGCGCAGAAGATCGTGCTCATTGATGCAAGCCAGACCGTCAGTGGCGATATCGATATGCAGCATGCCTATATCCGCAAAGACCGCAATGTCATCGATGACCTGACAAGAGTCCTCGCCGGTACGCCCTCACAGAATTTTGGCGCCAGCCGCAAATACGTCGATCATGCCAATAAGTTCGAGATCGTTTAGCTCTCCCTACCCTCTCGCCAACACGAGAGGGTTTTGTATTGACAAAAAGATATTTTAATGTTAACCAGCGGGGGCACCTTTCAAGGAGTTGCTATGGACTCTCAGAAACCGTTTGCGCCTTATGCGCTCTACTTGCTCCCCAGTGAGAAATCTCTCTGGGATCACCTCGTTACCGGTGTTGCCGTCTCGCTTGAGACGCTCACCAACGGAGCACGGCGTTTGACGCAAGCCCTACTCAAAGCGGGCCTCATGACGCCCGACAACGAAGATTCGAATCAGCATCGACTGCGCGAGGTTCGCGGTATCGTCGTCGTGGAGATCCAAGAGCGGCGTATCTATACGCTCAAGACCGCCCGATATGATCTCGTGCGCGCCATTCAAAGCGAATTCAAACCACGAGAAGACGAACTTCGCAACGAAAGCCGCGAACGACTCGATGCCTTCATTGCCGAATGGAACGAGAAGAACACCGGTGAAGAGGTCAAGCTGGATGCGTGGCTGATGTCTTCGAACATCAAGAATACGCCGAGCCAAGGCAGCGGACTCGTCACTCTCATCAGGGGCACGGGCCCGGTCTACCTGACCATCGAAGGCCTCGAAGCCTTCGAGCTCCGATCGTCAGACAAAGACGGGCGCGTCGTCTCGCCACGCACGACGCCGAGCGACCGGCAGCGCACAACCATCCCGTCACGACCGCCCAAAGAAGCGTTCGACGAAGACACTTCTCTGCGGCAAGTGATCCAACACCATGAGCAGTCGATCGAGCGGCTCAAAGAACAGAACCGCAACGACAATGGCACCATTGCCGAGTTGCAGAAGCGGATCGAGGACCACAAGACCAAGATCGCCGAACGCGAGGCCGAGATTGCCAAGCGCGAAGAGAAGATCGATCTCCTGAAGAAGGCTGCGGACTGAATCCGCAAGCCACCAACTGAAAACACGCACCAAGCTCTGGTGCGTGTTTTTCGTTCAGGTTTTTTTGGATTCGTAGGTGAGATTCACGGTCAGGGTTGAAACGGGCACGCCGTGCAAAAGGCCTTCGGACACGGGAGGATCGATGTGAAAATCCGTCACCTTGCCGCCGGCCATGTCGACAACCTTATAACCGTAGACCTTGAAGGCGTTCATGATCCAGGCCTCAAGCACGTTCGGTATCCCCTTAAAGGACACGACATGGTAGCCGGTGAACCATTTTTTGGTTTCAGGACGTCCAAAATTGAACATCTGCACCATGAGATTGGGCACGGCTTTGAGGGCCATCTCGGGCGTCGCGAGACGCAGTACGGATTTGTAGATACCCGACAAATCTCGGGCAGCCTGCCACTCGGTGCGGTGCACGAGATAGGCTTTGACGGATTTGCTGGTGACCTTGGCTTCGATTGAGACAAGTTCGGGCACCCACATCACATCATACATGACGCTGTCGAGAAACGGCTGCGACATGAAGTCGTACAGGGTAGGATTCACACGCTTAATCTCATGCAATAAGGCGGCATATCCGCCTGGCACTTCTTTGTCGAAGTACTGCTTTGTCCCCGAATACAGGGTTCCTTTAGCGAGAAAGTGCGAGGTCATCGCGTTGCCTTTCTGAAGGTTCTGCGTTTCAGTCGTCCAGCAAGTTCATGAGTTCTTCACTCAATTCGGGATTACCCGGCATGCGTTTAACGACTTCGAAGAAATGCTTGGCCGCCGCCTGCATTGCCGCAGGCGAGGCAAACCTCCCCATCATCACATCATGGCTGTTAAGCCTCTTGTAGATCTTATCGAGCTCTTCACCGGGGTCGTTGGCGATGAGCTTCAGATATGATCCGACGGCTTCGCAAAGCCTCGAGCTCTTGTTGAAGAGGGAGACCATCAAGGCGATGGCATACTCCTCATCGTCCCCAAGCACGACGGCCATGGCATGCGCCACGAACAAGTCGTGGTTTTTACGTTTTGACCATGTCCGTTCGAAATTGTACCGGGCTTTGGCCGTGTCCATGCATTCACCTGCCGTAAGTACGAGACAGCTGGGACCTTAGATCTTTATTATTTTAATGTCAATACAAAAAACCCGGATGGGAGGTATTTTGGTGGTGGTAAAACCAAACGAATGATGACAATCCATATTTAGCTCATGACACGAGTCACGATGATCCATGGACTATATTCTCGTTTTTCTGTTTTGATTGAAGATAGATAGTCTCGGATGGGCTCAAAACCCGCCATGCGAAGGCCTGCAAAAAGGCTCTCTCGCTCTTTTGAGTTTGGATTTATCTTGGGCAGCCTAAAGTTGAAGACAGCGATTCCATCAACTGACAAAAGCCGACTCCAAAACCTGAATTCTTCCAAACCAACAAAATAGTGAACAACATTACAGGCGATGAGAGCGTCGAATTTAACGGCTTTGCATACAGTATCAATCTCATTGTTATGTATCGCGTTGAGTCCACGCTCTCGCGCTTTCATGATCATATGTGTAGAAATATCTGTCCCAGTTACTTGCCAATCTTCAAATGAAGTGAGAACGCTTTGGGCGCTTATTGTTGATAGCCCGGTCCCACAACCAAAATCCACAATAATCTTCTCGAGCTTTACCAAGCTCGCGCACTGCTGGCCTTCAGCACCCACGATGCCTTAAGTTGAATTCAGTATCACGATATTCGTAAATATCCGCCATCTGATCATACAAGCGAAAGCCACGTCTGACTTCTGCCAAGGACTGCTGAGTTTTAAATCACCACATACGCGTACGCTGCTCATAGACTTTTTAGAGAATATTTACCACAAATCGCTGATGTTGACGATAACAAAAAACCTCCCAGATGGGAGGTTTTTTGGTGGTGGGCCAGGCTGGACCAGGTTCGAAACTTCTACGTGTCCCAGAGCAAGCTCTTGAACTAGCTCTTCGACAGATATCCGTATGTGACGAAAGTATCATGATTGACGACCGCTCCCCCGACTGATCCAATAGCCCCGTATTTTCGCGAGCCTATTCCGACATACGCCAGTTTCCATGCGGCTGAAATCTCATTCGGCTGCAAGGAGAGTGGTGGATGTCGTCAGAACAGCATTCCGAAAATCCGAAGTCACGCGGCGGGCGACTTGGCCCCATCCAGTGGTTCTTCGTCCTCCTTTTTCTAAGCATGGAGTTTGGACCCATCGTCTATCTCCTGCTTTTTCACGCGGCAAGATTCTACACACTGCTCACCACGATCGATGTCCCCGGCTTCGTCACTGACAACCGCCTCGGGGCAATCTCGCTCGCCGTGCTGTACCAGTTCAGCTGCAAGAAGGCTGATGAGTGGAAATTTCTCGAGAAGTACTCCGACTCGAAGCAACCGTCGCAAGCGAACAACATGTCCGTCGCCTGAACAATACTCAGCCTGCTCCTGCGGGCTGTTTTCTATCTAAAGCAAACATGAGTCAGATCGCAGAATAATAACAACGCGCACAGGCTGCTTAGCCATGGCGCGTTGTTCACAGTGATCGAAGTCTAGGGGTGAGGTTTTGCACCTCTCCGTGACCACATTTCGCCGACTATTCAGGTCGTTTTTATCGATTTGTGATTTCCGGCCCCTAGACTTCAAGTACTGATCTACTTTTTCACAATTAAGCTGCAACAGTCAATACTCACTATCCATCCCCATAAGAACGTTCGAACCACAATTTCTTGGCAAAGACTAGCTCCGAATCAACCTCTTCTGTCTCTGCCGTCCGACTTGGTTACTTGATGATATCGGAATGTTCGAACCGCTATTCTCCGCTTGGTTAACAACAAAAACAGCCGCCTTTCGGCGACTGTTCTTAATGGTGGGCCAGGCTGGACCAGGTTCGAAACTTCTATACGGCCAAGCACGAGTCGTTTGGCAATCCGTCGGACTATCCACATGACAATCCGGTGCTGGCCCATCCCGACGACAATTTTCCGGCTTTACAATCACCGAACTATGCAACCCACTAACCAGTCGTACCTATCGCCATTTGATCAGCGTGTACAAGCTGTTCTACATTCTCGTCGGGGACTACCTCTCTTCGGCTATGTCTACGACAACGTGGACCGTCGCCACCTGCCGGACCCGATTCGTTTCCCGATCGTCAAGCGCCTGTTCGAGCTGGCCGCCCAGGGTATCAAGCTGCGGTTCATCTTGAAGGAGCTCTCGGCCATGGAGGGATTCGTTACGATCGCTCGAGGAGGCAGAGGAGGTCGTCCCATCCCCCGCCAGAATCTCTACGCCATGCTCCGAGACCCCTTCTACGCCGGCATGGTGGAATGGGAGGGGCGGCTGTACGAGGGCATTCATGAGTCCGTGGTATCCTGGGATGTCTTTCTGCGAGCGCAGCCAAGGATGAACCGCGTTGCAAGTACCGGAGGAGCTAACTCTTGAATTCAAGCGACCCAAAGAAGGACCGTTCGGACGAGGCAGCTTCTGACCGAGCGAGCGGGGCAGCGGGTATGGACGCAACATCATCGGCAGACACTCAGGTCCCGCGGTTCTTTCTTTCTCACAACAGCCGGGATAAGCCGCTTGTTCTGCGTGTTGACCGAGCACTGAAGTCTATGGGCGTCTCGTCCTGGGTCGACAAGTTCGAGATTCGCGGAGGCGACAGTCTGCTCGCGAAGATCTTCGACGATGGGCTAAACAACGCGAACTACGTCTGCGCATTCATTACCGAGAACTCACAAGATTCTAGATGGGTCCGGGAGGAGCTCGAGCACGCGTTTACTCATATGATACAGCATGGAAGCCCAAAGATCGTTGTGTTACGCTTTGACGAGGCAGCCGTACCATCGTTTCTTCAGTCGCGTCGCTACCTGAGCTTTAGCCGTTATGAATTGGGACCTATTATCGAAGGAATTATGCACAGTGCAAACATCAATCCAACTCACACCATGCTCAATGCTGAGCCGTTCGGAACGTTAGACTTTCACGATGCCGTCGAAGACGGCGATTTGACATACATTCTCGCGAGCCGCCGAGATCCGGTTGATGTTGACCCCTATTTCGATCCAGAAGGCATCGAGTTTCACCGACGACATTTATTTCTACTGCTACTCGATCAAAAGACGCGTACCGTACGAAGTCGGTATATTTCAAAGGCTCGCCCTGCGCACACGGCGATGCGCGTTTCCGGAAAGTACCTGCTTCTATTCATCAACGATAAAAGCGTGAATCAGACATTCGCCATGACGGGGAGAATGTTCCGTTTCGACAAAGATTCACTGCAACCCAAGTCCGTTACCAACGTATTCGAAGACCACAACTGGGGGTGGAATCCATGGATCGACGACACGGAGCGGCTTCACCATAAAGATTTCGAAACCCACGGCAATCCATACCGTATCAACGATGAGGTTGTAGCGAACAGCACTTGGCATGACCTAGTGAACATAGAGAAGAGCTGGCGCGCCCAACACTGTCCGTTTCCCGTTGTGTCTGGTCCGGGTAGAGAAACAGGCTACCTTCGTTTTCTGGATGTTGATCTTGAAGGGATTCGGTCCTGACGCGACATTCGCTCGGTTTCACGCAGTACAATTTCGCTCAACCAACCGAAAAACCGCCCGACCTATCTGGTCTTGGCGGTTTTGTCGTGTGGTGGGCCAGACTGGATCAGGTTCGAAACTTTTACCTACACTAAACCCCTCATGCGTGAGGGGTTTCAGGAGTCTTGATTGAGCAGGATGCGCTTCAGCTGCTCATTGTTACAGCGCTTCATGGGTCGGCCATCAAAGATGATGATGCGCCAATCAGCGTCGTACTCTGCTTGGGTTAACGAAAGACCATGTGCCTCAAGGCCTTCATGAACGACGATAACCGGCTCACCAGACTCTGGGAGCGGAAAATCATAGATCATCGATCCGTCTTCGCGGATCAAACCCGCTGCAATCAGCCTTTGCTTCGCTGCGGCAAGCCGACGATCGCTGACCTGCTTCATTCGTGTCCTGAAGGCTAGGCGCCCTTCTTCGGTATCGAAGTCGTAATCGGAGACACGAATTTCATCATCTAGATCTTCGTTCTTCAGCTCAGTGATCCGTTGGTTCGCATCGGCGACGAACTCTTGAGCGTGTTTTACGAGATCTTCTGGAGATTTTCCAAGAGGATCGAGCGCTGCTCTGTGGACGTCGCGCTGCGCCTCTTGTGAAAGGGTCGAATCAGCTTGAGTAGGCTGTTTCATGGCTATTACAGCTACCGGATCGTAATAAAGTGCAGTAGACACTGCTTCCGGAGGCTGGGCCAAGTTCCTCAGCGATGAGATGCAATTGCACTCGCATGCTCGATGGCTAGAACCTCGCCTAACCTTCGGAAGTGGTCTGCCGATATTCCTAACATGAATTCACAAAAGATGGCAATCTGCTTCAGCTTCGTTCGAACCGGTATTTTTTGCCTGAACACAGCGCTAATTCAACATTTTACGTCGGCATTTTCCGAGAAGGTCGCCTCAAATATTGATTGTGTTCGAACCACCATTCTTTGCTGAGTTAACAACAAAAACAGCCGCCTTTCGGCGACTGTTCTTAATGGTGGGCCAGGCTGGATCAGGTTCGAAACTTTTTTGTGGCGCAGGATGCATCGTTCGGCGACCATCTGAACTAACGAAGGTATGCCAGTCATGAGGAAGAAGGGCTCGGTACAACCACAACAAGTTCGTCCTACCGCACCTGCTGCCGCGCCTCCATCGGTCAGCGAGCAAGGCGAGCAGATCATCAAGTGGCTGACGCTCGGACTCACGCTCATAACCGCAACGACGCCGTTCGCCATTCTCTACGTGAGCGAATCGCCGCCGCCGAGTCGGCCCATCCTTGAGATGTCTTGGATGGGCGAAGGCTCGCTGGTCGGTGCGCCTCGTGACGGGATCTACTTACAGAATCTCGGCGGCTCTGCTGGAGAGATTCAGGATTTCCTACTTCTCTATCGCCAGCATGAGTTTCGCGCAGCGAATGGCAAGAATGCGTGGGCCAATCTACGCGCTTATCAGGAACGGATGGGCGTCACTGTGCCAAGTCGTCCCGATCTGTTCATGAACGGAAATGCCACTCGATGGATCGCACACGGTACGGACCAGTTTCGGTACCCATTATACGCGCTTGGAACACGTCGGCCGCAACCTCACGACGGCGGAATGACTCCAGATGATTCGGCCTACGTCGCGGACGCCGCGGCGCTAATCCATCTGAAACAAGAGCTCGGAGTGGCGGCCTGCTACTGCTCAACGGATGGGCGCTGTTGGTGGTACTGCATGCGTGCTGGTGATGATCATGAAACCAAGGTCGACGATTGCGAAAGTCAGCAATATGTCTGCCCCGACGAAACCGAGACTGCTCAATAGAATCAAAAATGCCACCGAGAGCTCGGTGACAAATTGAGAATAGCGAGAGAGAGCTCGCGAAAGGTACTACTTCGAGTGGATGCGGTTCAGGATGCTGAAGACCGCGAGGACGGCGAACGTGAGGGCCAAGATCTCGAACTGGGGTCGAGGATTTCTCGAAACCGCGATCGATGCCCAGGCGACGCTGGCTCCGACCATGATCCACTCGGGACATCGGCTGACCAGTTTGTCGACGAGGGTCGACTTGATGATGGGCTGCTCCTGATGATCGATACCGTCAGACTGAATTGTCATGATTACCTCCAATCTGGGCGCGAAACTCACGCACAAGTCGGGGACAATCATTCAATGCGATGAACGGTGTACTATATTACACTAAATCAGAGTTTTGTCAATGCATTCCGGGCGAAGTAGATCGGTCGCTTGGGGAGTTCGAACCACGAGTTCTTGCCCAAGATTAGCGCAGAATCAGCCTTCAGGCGTTCATTTTGTCCGGCAAGGTGGCCTAAAAATCCCAGCATGTTCGAACCACTATTTTTGGCTCAGTTAACAACAAAAACAGCCGCCTTGCGGCGACTATTCCTGTTGGTGGACCGTGTCGGATTCGAACCGACGACCCCCTGCTTGCAAAGCAGGTGCTCTAGCCAACTGAGCTAACAGCCCAAAAACGCTAACAAACTGTCACCCCGAGCAAAGCCGAGGGGTGGACGTGGCCGCAATCTATCAGGTTCAACCAAAGATGGCAATATCCTTGACGAAAATAGCGTATTTTAGTAGCATTTTCGTCCCTCGAAGCATAGGTGTACCTTGCAAGCAGCAACGCTACTGGCAGCAACGGCTGAACCCGCCATTGAAACCATCCGTTTCGGTTATAGTCCGATACTGAGCGAGCCTGAATACGCCATCTTCAGTTTTGTGCCTGTGGGCATTCAGCTACAGATCGACATCTCGTATTACTTCACCAAGCGGCAACCGTCGCGCTGGCAGGTACGCATCAAATCGCGACGAACCCTCACCGTCTTTGGCAGGATGCCGGTTTTTCACACCGACCTCTTTTGCGACGGGTCCGCCTTCGGCTATGTGCCGGAGTTCGCCTTCAGGCAATCCTTGGGCGAGGTGCGCCGCATACGCTGCCAGCTAGATGACCAAGCCGTGCCCGTGATTCTCGAACGGTTCAAGACACTCTGACTTCATCCCGCCCCGACAAGCTCGTTTGGGCGGGATTGACTTTTTCTTGGCAGGACAAGGTTAGAATCGCTATAATACTTATACTATGATGAACAATCTTCTTTGCAAGACGGATTGCCACGGCATGAACAAAAGCTGGGGCCTTCTCGTCATTCGCCTTGTCGCCGGTCTTATCTTTGTCCTCCATGGCATTGGCAAATTGACCGGTCACCCAAGCCTCGAGATGTTTGCCGGCATGGTTGGCGGTCTTGGCTTCCCATTCCCAATGTTCTTTGCCTGGGTTGTTGCGTTGACTGAAACCCTCGGCGGTATCGCCCTCATCCTCGGCGTCTTTGTACGCCCAGCTTCGATCTTTTTAACCATCGTGATGCTTGTTGCCTTCTTTATGGTAAAGAAAGCCGACCTCACTCTTCTTGGTGCCCGCGGCTCGGGTGAAATCGACTTGGCCCTTCTCTCGATCGTGGTAGCGCTTGCTCTTTCTGGCGCTGGCCATTACTCGCTCGCCCACAAGCTCTGCAAGGGCAAAGACTCGTGCTGCACCGGTGGCAAGTGTGAAGGTTGCAATTGCGAAATGAAAAAATAATTTCTTTTGAAGAACAAAACACGCTCCGTAACGGGGCGTGTTTTAGATATTTCTGATTTTCTGAATGAGTTTGTACAGCGCTGGCTTCAACGGTAGATCCCACGTACCAGCATAACGCACCAACTCGCCTCCCCAACCGCTCTTGAAGCGCGTAATACCTTTCCAGCCAGGTTTGAAGAAAGGGTCTTGCTCGTCGTCGGGATTGCATCCCCATAAATCATACCAATGCTTGCCTTCGGCCTTCGCTGACAGAATCGCGTCTAAATGCAGGGCGAATGGCGCCATCGCTTCGCGTTGCTCAGAAGAAGATGCGCCGAATAAATAGGTCACCGTATCGGCGCTTACCGTCTCAATGGAGGCTGCTAACAAGACACCTTCTTTTTCTGCCATACGCAAACGAATCAATCCCGTTGGCGAAAGTTGTTTGAACAAGTTTTTTACATAACTTGCAGAGAGCGGCTTGAATCCATCGCGTTTGGCCGTTTCTTCTTCGAGTGCGATGTACTTTTCAATATCGTCTTCGGTACCAAGGCGAACGGTTACGCCATGACGTTCGGCGAGGCGCGCATTATAGCGGGTTTTTGAATGCATTTCAGCCAGCAAAACTTCTTCACTCTTTGAAAGATCGACGAGCCGCGTGACGGCGGGCTGATATGAACGGCGACGCAATAAACCAAGTTCAGCGACAAACTCGTTTTGCTTTAGCCTAGGTTCAAGGCGCAAAAACGTTGCCGTTGAAAAAAGATCTTTCATTGAAGCGATGGCGTTTTTTGTTTCTTCATCGGTTGAATCCGCAAGTTGAAACGGGCCATAGGCCAGCATCCAATAATTCAGCGTCAAAAACTTCGCTTGCTGGACGGCTTGGGCGGCAAAAAGAGGTTTGTCTTCGCTGTTTTTAAAAACGATGCGCTTTACTTCTTTGCCAAGCGAGCGCTGCGCTTCACCCCAACTCCATGACCACAAAAAAGACTGGTGCTCTTTTGGCAAAAGCGCCTGCCATTCTTGTTCATTAGTAATTTGCATCCAGGCCATAGTTATTTGGCGAGCAACTTGAGGGCGTAGCGTACTTTGTCAGAGGGATCCGTAACGGTGTCAGGGATATGCTTGCAGGCGTCTTTGGCCTGTGCAGCGCTGTATCCGAGGCCAACCAAGGCATGAACGACTTCTTGGTCGGTCGATGACACGTCTTCTTTGGCCACCAATTGCCCCTTGAGTTCGAGGATGATCTTTTGGGCCGTCTTGGTACCAACACCCGGTACGGAGGTCAAAAAGGAGAGGTTGCCGGCCATGATGGCGGCAATGATCTGGTCAGCCGAACCGATTGAAAGGATGGTCATGGCCGCCTTTGGACCCACGCCTGAAATACTGAGCAGTTTTTCAAAAAGCTCGAGGTCAGCCATGGCCAAAAAACCAAACAAATCACGCGCATCTTCACGCACATGGTCATGGGTATAAACAAATGCCTCGGTCTTGCCGGCCAGACCTGACAGCACCGACGGGCTGACGCGAATGCGAAAACCCATCCCCTGCACTTCAAGCAGCATCCAATCTGCCCCACGCTCCAATACCCGGCCTCTCAGGGATCCAATCATATGGGGCCATACTAGCCTACAAGCTGACCGCCTGCCACAATGGCCATGGTTCCTTCAAATTGAAGGAGAAAGGGCGTGTTAGCCATGACAGCGATTAGGCGTGGCCCCTTGACCGTCATCACCGGCCCCATGGGATCCGGCAAATCACTCGCCTTGATTCGTGAACTCGAACTACTGCGCATACGCGGACGCACGTTTACCGTGGTAAAGCCAAAGGATGATAGTCGCGACGGCGCCTCGGTAAAATCACGCATGCTCGTGAAACCCATTGAGGCGGTGTATATCGAAGAACCTGCTGATTTAGCCAAGTCACTCAAGGGCAGCTCAGTACTCGCTATCGATGAAACACAGTTTTTACCGCGTGCTGCCCTCGCTGAAATCATCACTCTCTTGAACAAAGGCACTGCTGTAATTGCCTGCGGACTCGATACCGATGTCGCTGGACGCCCTTTTGGCATCATGCCAGAGCTGCTGGCCATGGCGGACGAAGCCACCAAGATCAAGGCCGTTTGTGACCAATGCAAACTCTTGAATGCCACGCGTACCCAGATCATCATCGAACCGCGTGGCACCCATGAGCCGCAACGCGCTTATGAACAACGTTTACGGCCATTACGAGACTTTCTTGATGGCAAAACCAATGCCCTCATCGGCAATATCGGCATGTACCAGCCCCGTTGCCCCCAGCATCACAGCTTGCCCGACCTGCCTCCTCCTTCAGATCACTGACGAAAAAAGCGCCCCAAGCATGGAAGGGCGCTTTTCATTTTGGACGCGCGTTAAGCGCGTTCTTTTGTTCGATCGGCAGGCTTGCCGAGAACTTCGATGAGGGGTTCTCCCCGTTGTTTGGGGTTACGACCGAGGTCGACTTCGACGATGGGTAATCGTCGTGGCCTCGGCGCATCGGCCTGGCTGTCTGTCAGGCGGTGAACGCCTTCTTGTTTTTGCGGCATGGATTCCTCCACGGTGAATGCCAGAGGAATGATACCACACCCGCAGACCGCTCAGCCCTTACCCCGGACTCGTCGCATCTATTGTGCTTCTGGTATGCGAGAGTCCACCCCTTTCCATTTTTGGAAAGGGGTTTTTGAAACCGCTGCGGCGATGCGTTGAATGACGGCCTTTGGTGATTCTTGCACCTCTTTGTTTGTAAAACGTAAAATTCTTAAACCAAGAGCCTTGATATAATCATCTTTCTCTTGGTCGTTTGCCACTATCGCTGCTTGATCATGTATTAAGCCATCTACTTCTTGATAACAAGTCTTGCTTGTCGGCAATAAAATCAACAATAGTAACGACCAATACCGTGTGCTGGCGGCGAAAATTCCTCACCTCCCGAGCCAGGGATCGCCTGAGTGATTGCCATAAGAATTGTTCAGCATCGGTCATATTCTTTCTCAGCGAACGCCTAAGATCCCTATATTCGGGACGATTAAAAATTTGGTGATACATACCTTTTACTCCGTTCACTTTTTTAACGGTAACTGTCAATACCAAAAACCCCTTCCCAAAAATGGGAAGGGGTGGACGAACAAATACCTTATGCCTAATACATTTGGGCGGCCGGGGTAAGGGCGGCAGAGCTATTCTTCACTTTCACCGCCTGCTTCACCGTGTTCAACAAAGGTGACCGAGCTGACCAAGTCACCTTCTTCTTTGAAGCGCATGAGGCGCACGCCTTGGGTGTCGCGGCTCAATTCAGGCACTGATTTGAACGGCGTGCGTACCACGATGCCTTTTTTAGAGATCATCACAAGGTCGCGTTCGTCATCTTTGCTTGAGATGAAGGCGTTTACGACACCACCCGTCTTATCACCCACCTTGGCGGTGCGGATACCAGAGCCACCGCGGCCCTGGGCGCGGTATTCGCTTACGTCGGTGCGCTTGCCCATGCCGTTTTCGGTGATGACAAAGAGTGCGAGCGCGCCTTTGTCAGCAAGTTTTGGATTAATGACGTCCATGCCAACGACATAGTCTTTGCCTTTGAGCGTGATGCCGCGGACGCCGGCAGCGGTGCGACCCATGGAGCGCACGTCTTCTTCGCTGAAGCGGATACTCTGGCCTTCGCGGGTGACGAGCGAGATGTCATCTTTGCCGCTTGAAGGCTTTACCCAAACAAGTTCGTCGGATTCGTGGAGCGTAATCGCGATCAAACCTGAGCGACGCACGTTTGCGAATTCTTCGATGTCAGACTTTTTGATCGTGCCTTTATTGGTCACCATCACGAGATGTTTGAGGCCGTCGATATCGTCCATCGGCAAGGTCACTGAAACTTTTTCGCCCGGGGCGAGCTGCAAGAAGTTCACGATGGCCTGGCCTTTTGAGGTACGCGTTGCCTGCGGCAATTCATACGCCTTGAGGCGGAAGACGCGGCCGCGGCTCGTGAAGAACATGATCTCGGTATGCGTGTTCGTGGTGAACATGGTGCGTACCGCGTCTTCTTCTTTGGTAGCGAGACCGACAATGCCTTTGCCGCCGCGGTGTTGGGCGCGGAAGGTATCAGGCGGCAAGCGCTTGATATAGCCGTCCTCGGTGAGCATGACGAGGCATTCTTCTTGTGGGACGAGGTCCTCCATCGAGAATTCGCCGACCGGGCCCGGGATAATGAGGGTGCGGCGGGCATCGCCGAATTTGTCGCGCAATTCTTCGACTTCTTTTTTGACGATGTTCAACATCTTTTTCACCGAAGCGAGAATCGCTTCGAGTTCGTCGATGAGCTTCTTTTTCTCTTCCCATTCTTGTTCGACTTTGAGGCGTTCAAGGTTGGCGAGCTGTTGCAAGCGCATGTCGAGAATGGCCTGTGATTGAAGCTCGGATAATTTGAACTTCGACATCAAATTGGTTTTTGCCTCGTCTTTGTCTTTGGACTTTTTGATGGTCGCAATGATCTCATCGATATGCAAAAGCGCGATGCGCAAACCCTCCAAAATGTGGATGCGTTCTTTGGCGCGGTCGAGGTCGTATTGGGTACGGCGGCGGACCACTTCTTTGCGGTGCGAGACGTATTCTTCAAGCAAGTGCTTGAGGGTCAAAATGCGCGGCTGGATGCCATCGACCAAACACAACGAGTTGACGTGAAAGGCTTCTTGCAACTGGGTAAATTTGAAGAGCTGGTTCAACACCTTCTTCGGATAGGAGTCCTTTTTCAATTCAATCACGATGCGAATACCTTCTTTATTGGATTCATCGCGCAAATCACGGATGCCTTCGATGCGTTTTTCTGTCACGAGCTCGGCCATCTTTTCAAGCAAGTTGGCTTTGTTTACCTGATAAGGCAATTCGCTGACGATGATTTGGAAGGAACCGGCTTTTCTTCGACGATCTCGGTCTTGGCACGCATCACGATACCGCCGGGCCGGTGAAGCGGGGCCTGCATGATGGTGATTTTGTCATAAATGATGCCGCCGGTTGGAAAGTCCGGGCCAGGGATGATCTTAACAAGGCCGACGCATATCGGCGTCCTAATCAAGGCGATGATGCCGTTACACACTTCGGTGAGTTGTGTGGGAGGATATTGGTCGCTATACCCACGGTGGCAATGCCGGAGGGTGCCGTTCAAAATGAGGTTAGCAGCCGTCTTCGGCAAAACGCGTAGGCTCATCATGTGAGCCGTCATAGTTTGGCGAAAAAGTCGACCGTGCGCTTGTCGATGTCAAAAAGCATTTCTTCAGCGATCGGCGAGAGCTTGGCTTCGGTATAACGATAGGCAGCAGCCGAGTCGCCGTCGACCGAACCAAAGTTACCTTGGCCGCGCACCAACGGATAACGCAATGAAAATTCTTGCACCATGCGCACCATGGCTTCGTATACCGAAGAGTCGCCATGGGGGTGGTATTTACCGAGCACGTCACCAACTACGGTCGCGGATTTGCGAAACTTCGCTGAAGCGCGCAAGCCCGAATTCCACATCGCATACAGAATGCGGCGGTGTACCGGTTTCAAACCGTCGCGCACGTCTGGCAGGGCGCGGTCGACGATAACGGACATGGCATAGTCCAAAAACGCCGTCTGGACTTCATCGACCAGCGGGGCGGCTTTGATGCCTTGTGGCAGCTCGATTGGCTGCGGGAGCGTATTGTCTTCCATAGGGTTATTTTGTCGTGGTGGTTGTTGGTTGGTCCTTGAGTCCGTCTACCTGGGTTTTAAACGTCTTGATATCGTCACGCACTTCGGTGGCCGTTTGCTGGATGGTCTCAACGGCAGGATCCGGTACCGGAGGCTTGGTGAGCCAGATGCCGCGACCAAAGGACATGAGCCAGCCCGTCATGACCATCAGGGTTGAAGCGGCGATGGCGACGATATAGCCGGCGTGAAAACCGCGGTCTTGGCCGGCACGAGCTTCGGTATGCGCGCGAATGAGCTCGTGTTTTTCTTCGGCGGACAAGATCTTCGGTTCAAGCGTCGCAAACACATTGCCACGCGCCCTTGGCGCTTTGGCACGTTTTGTCGGTGCGGGTTTCAAGGTGCGTGGCATAGGTGGTTAAGCGCGTTCAAGAACGGTGACCACAAGGTCTTCGGATGGAAGATCTTTGCGCGTGATCTTGAGCTTATTGGCGTCATTGCGTTGGCAGACAAGCTCTTTGCAGAACGCATCGGCCGAACCGAGCTCTTCTTTAAGGCCGTCAACATGGTAAGCGAGCGGCACAACCATGCGAGGTTCAACGCGCGAGATGGTGTCCACTGCCTGCTTGGCCGTCATGCGGTCGCCGCCGCCAACCGGCAACAACAGGATGTCGATATTGCCGAGTGCCGCGACTTCATCATCGGTGAGCGCGCGATTGAGCTGGCCGATGAATCCGATCGACATGCCTTCAACCTCGAAACGGTACATGAGGTGGTACGGATATTCATCCCCTTCTTTTTTTAACGGCATCGCATAAGCGAAGAATCCATTCACTTCATATTCGCCCGGAGTATTGATGGTGAAGGGCGTGTTCTGAAAAACGTCTTTTGGAAAACGCTCTTCATCTTGGTGGGTCAGCGCCACACTGTCAGGTGACAGCGTGCGCGGAAAGCGCAAACCGGAGTCGCTTGAATAAGGGTCAGTCACAAGTACCGCGTCTTTGTCATGAGGTCCTTCGATGCGGACGCAGAGAGTCCATGCCAAAAAATCTGCATAAGTGAGACGTGTATTCAACCTTAGAGGTTAGCCACATTCACCCGTTTTCACGGTAAAAATCGAGCCTAAAGTCAAGGGTTTGAGGGGCGTGTTACAATGAGGTCGTATAGCCCTCGAAAACCCGTTCAGACCACCCCTCGCCACGTTTTTAAGGCCTGAATTTGAGGTTGAATTTGTCAGGGCTTCGGGCCCGGGTGGCCAAAAGGTCAATAAGACCTCAAGCGCCGTTTTATTGAGGTGGAATGTCGCCCGCTCAACCGCCATTACGGATGACCAAAAAAGCCGGGTTTTTGCCAAGCTCAAAAACCGCATCAATGACCAGGGCGAACTGGTATTAAAAGTCCAAGAACTGCGTTCACAGCACCAAAACCGTGATCGAGCCTATGAACTGGCCTACGAGCTCATTCAAGGCGCCCTCAGGCAAGACACCAAGCGAATACCCACCAAACCCTCCCGAGCCTCGGTACAGGCCCGTTTAACGGCCAAAAAAGCCACAAGTAATCGCAAAGCAACACGCCGTCAGCCACGAGACGACGAGTATTGACAATTATATTAAAAAATGATAAGCATTCTCACGTCACCAATTTCGGTGTCAGGAGGATATATCATTGAACGCCTGAAAGCCCTACCCGGGCTTTTTTCTTGCCTAAAATCTCATCGTCGAACCCGCAATGGCAATAGCCAGCGCATCGGCCGCGTCATCGGGTTTTGGAATCTCTTTCAATTTCAAAAGCCGTTTTACCATTTCTTGGATCTGTTCTTTTTTGGCACCGCCATAACCTGCCGTCGCCTGTTTTACCTGGTTTGGAGTGAGCTCGATGATGGGTGTTCCTGAATCCGCGATGGCGAGCATGATGACTCCCCTCCCCATGCCCACATTGATGGCCGTCTTGGCATTATTCGAAAAAAACAATTGTTCAACGACCACGACATCGGGTTTGGCTTTTTTAATTATGCGTTCAACGCCATCACGCGTTTCTTGGAGGCGTTTTACGAAGGTATCTTTTGGGGATGTCTGGATACAGCCATGGCCGACCCAATGAAAATCATTTTTTACCACATCAACAACGCCCCAACCGGTGCGGTCAAAACCTGGATCAATACCGAGAATGCGCATAAACCCAAGGTTAATGGACTAGCTTTACCTTGGCAAAGGCGCGTGTGTGTTTTATCGTTAGCCCGCACTCAGGCAGAAAGGAGGTTTATGCGTCTAGCAAGCGCTGCTATTTATGCCCAACCCGAGTCGCTTCTCTGGGCACCCCGTGTGCCGCAAGAAATGGTTTCTTCGTCCTGTCGCACGCTGTGTTGCAGGAGCCAGATGAATCCAGGATCCGGGCAAACGTCAGAGCGTTGTGCCGGACCACTACGAAGCAGTCACCGCTGCGCTAGCTAGTTGAGCCCGTTGCAAAACGAGCTCCTGCGGAATCTCCCCTAACCTACCACCGCTGAAAGGACGGTGGCTTTTTAATTTCATCAAACAAAAAACCTCCCATTTTTGTCGGGAGGTTTTTGTGACGGGGTTTAAGCCTCGTCTTTAACTTCTACTTTTTCTTTTTCAACCTTGGTCATTGGGTCAGCGACATCTTCTGCCGGTGCGGCTTCTGCCTCTGGCTCATCGCCTGAGAGGTCGGCACCGAAGCCGGTACCCGCAGGGGTGAGGCGGCCGATGATGACGTTTTCTTTGAGGCCCTCGAGGCGGTCGACCTTGCCGTTAACGGCAGCGTCGATGAGCACGCGGGCAGTCTCCATGAACGAAGCGGCTGACAAGAAAGACTCGGTCGAAAGAGCCACCTTGGTGATACCCATGAACAATGGGCGGAAGGTCGCGACTTCGCCTTTGCCTTTTTCAAGGACGCGCTTGTTTTCTGCCTCGACGCGGTAGCGGTCGACGATCTGGCCTGGCAAGAGCTCGGTATCACCGGCGTCTTTAACCAAGACACGCAAGAACATTTGGCGAATGATCACTTCGATGTGCTTGGCATTCAACTTCTGGCCTTGCGATGCGTAGATGGCGAGCACTTCTTTGAGAAGGTAGCGCATGACGGCATCTTGGTCGCGAAGCCTGAAGAGCTCTTGAAGGTCATATTGGCCTTCGGTAAGCACGTCACCGATCTGAACCTCCTGGCCGTCTTTGACGAAGAGCGTGTAACCGGATGGCACTTCGGCCTCCCAGGTGCTCGTTGCTTCGTAGACATAGCGCAACTTGTTCTTCTCGATCGAGACATGGCCCTTATGAGGAGCGGTAATTTCTTCGCCGCTGGCCTTCACGATAAGGGTCACGCCTTCTTTCACTTTCTGGCCATCTTCAACTTTGACGATGTCCTTTTTGGTGAAGGTGAAGGTCTGCTCGCTCTCGGCTTTATAGTCGATGACGAGGGTACGCGTGGCCGAGGCATTGTCGACGAGTTTTTCACCCTTGGCGGTGCGGAGCTCGCGCTTCTCACCTTCGACGATGCGGACCTTACCCGTCACTTCGGCGAAAATCGCTTTGCGCTTCGGGATGCGGGCTTCGAACAATTCTTCAACACGAGGGAGACCCTGGGTAATATCCGCTGCTGCGACACCACCCGAGTGGAAGGTACGCATGGTGAGCTGGGTACCCGGTTCACCAATCGATTGAGCAGCGACGATACCAACGGCGGTGCCGAGTTTGACCATCTGGTTGTAGGCGAGGTCATAACCGTAACAGTTCTGACACAAACCGCGCTTCAACTTACAGGTCATCACCGAACGCACATTGGCTTCGAGAATCTCTTTGCCGACGATCGATTTGACGTTGTCTTCGTTGATGAGGGTGCCCTTCTTCAAGAGCACGTTCTTGTCAGCGTCTTTCAAGTCTTTGACGAGGATGCGGCCGAGCAAACGGGTAAGCATCGGTTCGCCGATTTCTTCACATTCTTCGTGGGTGATGACTACGCCTTCGGTGTCGCCACATTCGTCGGCGTTAATGATGACATCTTGTGCCACATCCACGAGACGACGCGTGAGATAACCGGCGTTAGCGGTACGAAGAGCCGTATCGGTCAAACCTTTACGCGTACCGTGCGACGAAATGAAGTATTCAAGAACGTCGAGTCCTTCACGGAAGGAGGAACGGATCGGAAGTTCGATAATGTCACCGGCAGGGTTCGAAACGAGACCCTTCATACCCACCACGTTGGTAAGCTGTGAAGCCGAACCACGGGCACCGGAGTCCATCATGGCGAACACAGCACCTTCTTTGTCGAGCGAGTCCTTTGACATGCGCTGCAACTGGTCTTTGACGTCCGACCAAATGCGGATGATTTGGTTATAACGTTCTTTCTTGGTGAGAAGACCTTCTTTGTACTGGTCTTCGATTTCTTCGACCTTCTCGTCACCGCGCTTAAGGATGTCTTCTTTAGGGAGGGCAGGAAGGTCACCCATGCCGTACGAGAAGCCGGATTTGGTGATGTACAAGAAACCCATGGCTTTCACTTCGTCCAAGAAGCGGGCGGTACGTTCGAAGCCGCGGATCTCGATCGTCTGACGGACGATTTCACCAAGCTGCTTGGTACCGATCACTTCGTTCTTGAAGCCGATTTCTTTTGGGAAGAGCTCGTTCAAGAGGATGCGGCCGATATTGGTTTCAATGATCGGCGTACCAGGCTTGATGCGCACCTTGATCGTCTCGCGAATGTAGAGCTTACCCATGTTGAAGAGGTATTTTGCTTCTTCAACCGAGCCGAAGACTTTCATTTTGCCATCTTCTGGTGGCAACGACGTCGTCATGTAGTAGGCGCCCCATGCAATGTCCTTATCAGGTTTTGCCACTGGCTGGCCGGTAGCAGGCTTGAGAAGGTTCTTGGTCGAAAGCATGAGGTTCTTTGCCTCCCAACGCGCCTCTTCGGTAAGTGGGATATGAACGGCCATTTGGTCACCGTCAAAGTCAGCGTTGAAAGCAGGACAAACCATCGGATGGATTTGGATAGCCTTACCTTCGATGAGCTTAGGCTGGAAACCCTGGATACCAAGGCGGTGAAGCGTTGGTGCACGGTTCAAGAGCACGACGGCATCTTCGGCGATGCGTTCAAGGATATCCCAAACTTCTGAATGATCGGCTTCGATATAACGGTTGGCCGAGCGGATATTGTGAACGAGTTCGCGCTTGATGAGTTCAGCGATGATGAATGGCTTGAAGAGCTCGAGCGCCATGGTCTTTGGCAGACCGCATTGGTGCAATTCGAGGTTAGGACCAACGACGATAACCGAACGACCAGAATAGTCGATACGCTTACCGAGCAAGTTTTGGCGGAAGCGGCCTTGCTTGCCCTTCAAAATGTCGGCGAGCGATTTCAACTGGCGCTTTTTGCCCGTTGGGGCGGTCACGGTTTTTGCCGAACGCGCGCTATTGTCGATGAGCGAGTCAACGGCTTCTTGCAACATGCGCTTTTCGTTGCGCACGATAACTTCAGGAGCATTGAGTTCGAGCAAGCGTTTCAAGCGATTGTTGCGGTTGATGACGCGGCGGTACAAGTCATTCAAGTCAGACGTCGCGAAGCGGCCACCATCGAGGGCAACCATTGGGCGAAGGTCAGGTGGGATAACTGGGAGCACCTTGAGCACCATCCAGGATGGGTCGATTTCGTTTTGGACGAGCGACTTCAAGAGCTTCAAGCGGCGCGTGAGCTTGTCATGCTTGGCTTCAGAGGCGTCTTTCAGGCTTTCGTTCAAATTATTCACCGTTGCCTGAAGATCGATCGAACGCAAAAGTTCGTCGACGGCTTCAGAACCGATCTTCGCTTCAAAGACGTGGCCGTATTTGAGCGAGAGTTCGTGGTATTCGGTTTCGGTAAGGATCTTCAAAGGCTTGAGGTCTTTGAGTTCTTTGTCCGCGATTTCAAAGTCAGCATCGAGCTCTTCAAGGCGGCGGGTTTTTTCTTCCTCGGCCTTGTCCATCTCTTTATTGAGTTTGCCGGCGTCCCAGTTTTGTTCGGTGGCCTGTTTCTGCAGGCGTTCGCGGTTGCGGTCGCCTTCAGATTCGATGCCTTTGCGCTTGCCTTTATATTCGGTGCGGACCATTTCGATGGTCTGCTCGCGAAGAGCCTCGTCTACCGACGTCACGATGAAGACCGTAAAGTAAATCACTTTTTCAAGCGACTGGATGGACATGTCGAGCACCATACCGATCTTTGACGGTACGGAGCGCAAGAACCAGATATGCGTCACAGGAGCAGCAAGCTCGATGTGGCCCATGCGTTCACGGCGAACAAGCGAGTGCGTCACTTCGACGCCACACTTGTCACAAATGATGCCCTTATAGCGGATCTTTTTATACTTGCCGCAGTAACACTCCCAGTCCTTTGACGGACCAAAAATTTCTTCGGCAAACAAACCGCTCTTTTCAGGTTTCTGGGTGCGGTAATTGATGGTCTCCGGCTTGGTGACTTCACCATAAGACCAGCCGCGGATCACCTCAGGAGAGGCGACGCGCAGGCGGATAGAATCGAAGTCCGTGGACTTGATATGTTCCGTGTGGAAATAAGCCATACGTAGTGGTCAGTAATGGTGAGTTAGAATTCAGCAGGAGGCGCTGCGTCCCAATTGTCTTCTTCGGTTGCGGCCGGCGTTGGGCGTGAGCGGAAGTGCTCAGGCTTTGGCGAACTGTCTTCGAGGCGTTTACCGTCTTTCAACAATTCAACGTCGAGACCGAGACCTTTCAATTCGCGAACCAAGACATTGAAGGATTCAGGAACGTTCACTTTTTTAATCGGTTCACCCTTAATGATGGCTTCATAGGCCTTTGAACGGCCAGGGACGTCATCCGACTTAATGGTGAGAATCTCTTGGAGGGTATGCGCGGCACCGTAAGCTTCGAGCGCCCATACTTCCATTTCACCGAAGCGTTGGCCACCGAATTGGGCTTTACCGCCGAGAGGCTGCTGCGTGATGAGCGAGTATGGACCAATCGAGCGTTGGTGGATCTTGTCTTCAACCATGTGGTTGAGCTTAAGCATGTACACCATGCCAACGGTCGGATTGTGGTCGTAACGGTCACCGGTGCGGCCGTCGAAGAGCGAGATCTTACCGTCTTCTGGGAAGCCGGCGCGGATAAGTTCTTCGCGGATGGTTTCTTCAGGGACACCATCGAACACCGGAGTAGCCACCATATAACCGAGGGCATTGGCGGCGAGACCCAAGTGGGTTTCAAGCACCTGGCCCAAGTTCATACGCGAAACGACACCAAGCGGTGAAAGGATGATGTCGACCGGCGTGCCGTCCTCAAGGAAAGGCATGTCTTCAACTTTCACGATACGCGAGATAACACCCTTGTTACCGTGGCGACCGGCGAGCTTGTCACCTACCTGAATCTTGCGAAGGTCGGCAACCGAGACAACGATCTGACGTAAGACGCCAGGCTGCAATTTGTCACCGTTGTCGCGTGAGAAAATCTTCACATCAACAACTTTGCCTTTTTCACCGTGTTCGAGGTACATCGAAGAGTCGCGAACATCGCGGGCCTTCTCACCGAAAATCGCACGAAGGAGTTTTTCTTCGGCCGAGAGGTCGGTTTCGCCTTTAGGGGTGATCTTACCGACGAGAATGTCGCCGGATTTTACTTCAGCACCGATGCGCACGATGCCGTGCTCGTCCAAGTGGCGGAGTTTTTCTTCTGAAACGTTAGGGATATCCGAAGTGACGACTTCAGCACCGAGCTTGGTGTCGCGGACATCAAGAACATGGTGTTCGATATGGATCGACGTGAAGCGGTCTTCGTGCACGAGGCGCTCAGACAAAATGATGGCATCTTCGTAGTTATAACCATCCCAGGACAAGAAGGTGACGAGAAGGTTTTGACCGAGAGCAAGTTCGCCATGCTGAACGGACGTACCGTCAGCAAGCACTTCGCCGGCATAAATCTTCTGGCCCTTGTTCACCGTTGGGCGGAAGTTCAAACAGGTCGAGTGGTTCGAGCGCTGGAACTTCGAGAGTTCGTAGCGGCGGATCGCACCGTCTTCGCCCTGCAATTCAACGAGGTTACCCGAAACAGCCGTAATCACGCCGTCGACCGGAGCAATCATGGCGTGCCCTGCGTCGATGGCGACGCGGCGTTCAACACCCGTACCGACGATTGGAGCGTCAGGCTTAATACATGGTACCGCCTGACGTTGCATGTTGGTACCCATGAGGGCGCGGTGACCGTCATCGTGTTCAACGAACGGAATCAAGGACGTACCAACCGAGAGAATATGCTTCGACGAAACGTCGACATAGTCGATTTCATGCACATCAACAATGGTAGGCTCGCCGTTTTTACGGGCTGGCGTACGTTCGTCCATGAACTTGCCGTTTTTGTCGATCGCGGTGGTGGCTGGAGCCGTGGTACCACGTTCTTCTGTAAAGGCGTTCAAGTAAACGATCTCGTTGGTAACGGTTGGGACCACCGGCAATTTGTCGATCGAAACCTTCGCCAATTTTTCGGCGAGTTTTTTGTCGACTTCTTCCCCTGCCTTGGCAACCTTTTTGCCTTCACCGTCATTCACATCGACACGCAACACTTCGCCGATGGCGTCTTTGCCGTCGTTCTTGGCCCAATTCTTCACGACACGGTACGGAGCTTCAATGAAGCCGTATTCGTTGATACGCGAGTAGCTAGCCATATGGCCTACGAGACCGATGTTCGGACCTTCAGGTGAAGCAATCGGACAAATGCGGCCATAGTGGGTGCGGTGCACGTCACGTACGTCGAAGCCCGCGCGTTCACGCGTAAGACCACCAGGGCCCATCGCGGACAAACGGCGCTTATGTTCGAGCTCAGCCAATGGGTTGGTTTGCTCCATGAACTGCGAAAGCTGCGAACTCATGAAGAATTCGCGGATCGCACCAATCACCGGACGTGCATTGATCAACTTCGCCGGGTTGATGTCGTTCATGTCCATGGTCGACATGCGGTCTTTCACGATGCGCTCCATACGAGCGAGACCGATGCGGAAGCGGCTCTGAACGAGTTCGCCAACGGCACGCACACGGCGGTTACCCAAGTGGTCAATATCGTCAGCTTCGTCTTGTGAGACATTGAGCTGGATCAATTCGCGCAAAAGAGCGATGACGTCTTCTTTTGAAAGAATGCGGTTTTCTTCTTTTGAAACAAAGCCATGTTCAGAGTTCAAATTGAAACGCTTGTTGTACTTATAACGACCTACGGCCGACAAGTCATAGCGGTCAAAGTTGAAGAACATCGAGTGGATGAGCTGCTTGGCGTTTTCAGCCGTTGCGAGATCACCTGGACGGATGCGCTTATAGACTTCGATATAACCTTCGTCTTCGTTCGACGAAACGTCTTTAGCGAGCGTTGCATCAACGTATTTGTTGAGAGGATGGATATCGACATCTTCAAGCACGGCGCGGATCTGTTCATCCGAGCCCAAACCAAACGCACGCAAGAGCGCCGTTGCGGCAACCTTACGCTTGCGATCGATCTTTACCCATAGCACGTTATTGGCATCGGTCTCGAATTCGAGCCAGGCACCGCGTGAAGGGATAATTTTTGCACCGTAGTAACGGCGGCCATGCATGGCTTCAGCCGTAAAGAACACACCGGCCGAACGAACGAGCTGGGTAATCACCACACGTTCAATGCCGTTCACGATAAAGGTACCGCGGTCGGTCATGAGCGGGAGGTCACCGAGGTAGACTTCGGACTCTTTTTCAAAATTCGAACGCTTATTGGTGAGGCGGAGCTTCACGCGGATAGGCGCTTCGTAGTTGACGTGCTTTTCTTTGGACGTCTTCTCGTCAAACTTTGGCTCGTCGAAATAATAGTCGACGAACGACAATTCAAGGTCACGGCCGATAAAGTCTTTGATCGGCGAGATCTCTTTGAACAAGTCGCGGATACCTTCTTCAAGGAACCAGCGATACGAGGTTTTTTGCACCTCAATCAAATCTGGCAAGGCCATGGCGTCGCGGGCAGCCGTGAAATAACGGCGGTCGCGGTCCTTTGGCTCTTGTCGCTTAAACGACATCGCTTTGGACATGGGGCGATGAAAAATATGACGTGTTCAAACGTTGCCGCGGGGCCGTCAAAAAAAGACAGAGCCGCCAGGGGTGACGGGCGTCGCCGCAACGATATGAAACGTTGTTTTGATTAGGTGAAAGCAAACGGAGTGCGACCAAAATATCAAAACGCCTCCCAACGGGGAAAAGTCGGGAGGATTCTCGATTAAAGATGGGTATTTCGCATTGCAGTGAAAGGGGATCAATCTTTCACGAAAGCCGTGATAGGAGTCTGCGCAGACGCCTGTCAAGCCGCGTGGTTTCGTGCGGAGTCTATCAAGGGCACTATAAAAGGTCAAGCGTCCAGCAAACGATTGACAAAATGACCATTATAAGGTATATTGTGTCGGCACTTTAGGGGGTCATCGCCCTCTTCCCGCCCCTTTATCCGGCATATATGCCAGGAGGTCTAGATGAGCCAGAGCGAGAAGTCTTGGGATCACATGTCCATGGACGAGCGCCTCGAGGAGACGGGCTTCGATGATACCGGTTTCGAGATCGTGGACCTCGACCAGCACCCGCTGTATGAGGAGCCCGAGGATGCCTTCGACGACTTCGAGGACCGCCCCAGCGGGGTCTACCTGCGCGGCGCCTACATCGACGACATGCCCGACCCGGTCTACGACTACGCCGCGATCGACGCCGAAGAGAAGGTCCATCAGGCCTGGCTCGAGGCCGAAGCCGAACGGATCGAGAACCTCGACCCCATGCTCAACCAGCACATCTGGAGCATCGGCAAGTTCGTTCGCGGCGCCAAGTCGAACCACAAGGTGATCGCGCCGCTTCGCAAGCGCCTGCAGATCGACCGCAAGACCAAGACCGGCCACCGCGCCGGCAAGAAGGACCGCCCCTTCACCCCCGCCCGCAAGAACCGCGAGCGCGATCGGCTCGATCTGCTCAAGGCCGTCTAGGCCATACAACTGAACCCCGTACCGAACCCTCTGTCTGCGTTGCAGACATCTCCCTTTAAAGGGAAAACGAGAGGATTCCGGTACGGGGTTTCTGCGTTATTTTAGCCTTTTTGGCTAACCTTAGTGCTTGCAATTATGTCAAAAACGTGCTATACTTGTATGGTAATGAGATGAGCAAAGGAGGCTTATCTCAGGCGTATATTTGATAAATATCGCTAATATTAGCCACTTGGTTTAAATCTTGGCTAAGGTTAAAAAGAAAAGTAATCACTTGACACTTTTACTAGCCCATGGTATAGTAATACGTCGAGGATGATTATCCCTTACATCAAAAGAGCTTGTCGCGGAGGAGAGCCCAGATAAGCAATGAACGAACTTACCGGCCATTCGGGCTAGGTGTAGCGTTTATTGTTTTGCTCTAACCCCGTGACGCTTCATGCGTCATTTTTTGTTGCTATGGACGTTTTGGAGGAGGCAAACAGGCAGACGATGTGAGAATCCGGTTTCGACTGGAATCTCTCATCGAAACCCTGTCTCGGATCTGACCCGCTTCGGCGGACTTGGACCACTTCCCGTTGGATCTTCATCCGATGGGTCGCCGCCTCTAAAACGTTCGTCGTAACAGAGAAAGACGGGTGGAGAAGAACCTCGCGGGCAGCCGAACACGGTGCGTCTGCGAGCGGTACGCAAAATCAGTTACGGTGGTTTCGACTGCCAACGCTGAAAGTAGCAAGCCACACGCAGGCAATGCCCTCGGGTATTCGCCGGCCTCTTCTTCAACCGTCTTTCTCTATTCGGTACTACTACCGACCCGGCGAAAGAGCCGAACCTTCACCCCACGCTCACCAACAAAAGGAGGTCCTCATGACCACCAAGCAGATGTCCGCCATCATCTTCGGACTCGTCCTCGCCTTCGTGCTCGGCCTCGCGGCCGGACATCACGTCGGTCACCAGGCTGGCTATCACGACGGCATGCGTCACATGATGCAGTCGCTCAACGAACGACGCGAACCTCCCACGAGGCAATGCAGACTCTCGTCTGCAAACGAAGAATCGGCGCTCTGCGTCAACGCCATCGACGACGACTGTGACGGTCTCGTCGATTCGGAAGACCCTGGATGTCGATCGATCGCCACGAACGCGACCAGCATCGAGTTCACCGTCGAGAACGCTCACAACTGCCAATTCGTGGCGCTGATCGGAAACGACGGCGAATCCGTGAACGCGGATTGCAGCCAGGCTGGGTCGCGCATCTACTGCGCGAACGTACCCCGAAACGGCCACTTCATGCCGCGCATGATCTGCCGCTGAACTAACCCTTTGCGAAGTCGAGAAGTTCACTCTTTTCCTTCGCTCTCAGAACTCATTCATCAACATTGTTGGTGGATGATGAAGAGATCTCGCTCTTATTTCTACTCCTGACTCCCCTCGATGCGTCGAGGCAGAGCTCAGGATGAGAAATGAGAGCGGGACTGTGCAATCACGCACCTTCATCCGCTTGAGGAAAGCTCAGGGGAAAATGACCAAGATCGACGCCAACGCCATCATCACCAACTACTGGACCACCAATCGTTGGGACGATCGCGTCCCGGCAGCCATGAAGGAGCTCGGCATCGAGCTCGGAACGCTGGATCGTTGCCGCAAGGCGGCGAAGCGCGTCGAGGGCAGCCTCGGCCGCGGCATCATCACCATCCCGACGGGTGGCCAGCGCCCCCGTCGTCCGCACTTCAACTGAAGCGCTCCTACTTCGAGCCTCCGCCAAAACATACGGAGCGCTTGAGACGCTACGCGACGAAAAAGGAAGTGATCATGCTCTTATGACCGCGCGGCACGAGACCGCACCGCACCTCAAGGCGTCATACTGAGGCAGTGCCAATCCTGAAGATTGGACACGACGTTCGTGGGTGTAAGCACGAACACAGCCTGCGCTGAAAGCAGAATCAACAACTAACCCGCATCGCAAGATGCAAAGAAAGCGTAAGGAACCGGACATCGAACATTCAACGGCCCTGGTGGCCGACCCTAGGGAGACCTGGCCTGAAGACATCATTCAGGCTCCGACTCAGACTCTTGATCGCAAGATCGAGGATCTGAAAAGGAAATCTCGCTCTCATTTCTACTCCTGACTCCCCTCGATGCGTCGAGGCAGAGCTCGGGATGAGAAACGAGAGCGGGAATGCACTTTGCACAACCACCTGCTCCGCAAGGAATCCTATGACCGCAAAAAGGTTCGGCATGTGGATGCTTTCTGTCGCGGTAAGCATGCTGCTCGTCCTCGGCATCCCCGAGCTACTGGATAAAATCTATCGACATTTCGTCGCTTCGAACCCGGATTGCACGGGATATGAGGGCAGTATCATGGCCGAAGAGGGCATGTGTCCTCCCGGACTCTCCGTCTCACCTATCAGGTACTGCGATTCCCACACTCATCAGTGGACGCAGCCCACCTGCACCCAGCCCGAACTGCCCGGTCGTTACTGCACGATCGATGGCGGACAACTCGGTTATCAGTTCAAAACGGATACCGGTGCTTACTCGGTGTGTTCACCAATGTAGGTACTGAACTCGCTGTTGCGAAGTCGAGAAGTTCGCTCTTCTCCTTCGCTCCCCACTCGTGCCCATGACGGTTGTCGTGGCCACGAATCGGGCCGCCGTGACTCTCTCACGGTAACGGGTTATTGCTCCCGACGTCGCGGACAAACCCACAACCTAAAAGAAAGCAGGTAATCGTGCACTTTTTCTACGAACGCGCGCGGCTTGCGGCCGCAACACTCTGAGGCAAGACCTCGCATCATCCGTCCACTCCTCCGGTGGAACAACAAGGAATTACCGAATGGTCGGTAAGGACGATGAATGCGTGGTTGGTGCCTCCCGCCTGAACACTTTGACTTCAGGCGGCTCTCTTTCTACCCATGACAAGCAAGTCGTGGCTAGAACCGGAGGTTATTTCACATGAAGCTGCTCCTGAACGAGTCGCTCAAGTCGGACGTCATGCAGGGCCATGCCATGGCCCTCGAGGCAGCTCGCCTCAACAAGCTACGCAACAGCGAGTACTATCCCATGCCCGAGCTGCAGCTGATGAAGCTGCAGGTCGAAGCCGAGGGTACCGAAGCTCGCCGCAAGCTGCTCGCCTTCGCCGCGTTCTGCAACCAGGACGCCGTCGATGAGATGTGCGGCCTCGAGCTGCTCCTGCCCGACAACTTCCGCCTCGGTCTCGAGCCGATCGCCGGCCAGGCCTGACGGCAACCCGTTGCACGTTTTCGCGAAGCAATGCCTCCTGACGGCGCACGTTCACACGTGCCTTCCGTTGGCAGGCTCAGCCTCCCCAAAACGTCCAACGACTACATGGTCTGCGAAGAACGAATCTTGTTCTTCGCTCCCCCATCCCGCACACGATGTATAATCCTGTTCGGGACAAGGGATATATCCCACCACTTTTAAAAAAGGAGAGACATGACCAACTCACTGTCTCCGAAAAAGTCGCTATTAACGCCCCGCGCCATCACCATCGAAGAACACGAGAACTACGTGATCGCACGATATGACTGCGTGATCATCATCGCGATCCGCACGACGATCACGGCCGATGCCATCAAGCACTCGCTGATGGCCAGCCAGAAGATCATCGCCGACCGCGGCCGGGTCGTCAGCCTGATGATCGTCGGCCCGAACTGGAAGATGCCGGCGACCGACGTCATCAATTCGGCCAACGACGCCGCCAGCGTCTCACCCGAGCAACATGTCTGCGTCGCCAACGTGATCCTGGGCACCGGCTTCGTCGCTTCAACGATCCGCTCGATGCTCACCATGATCGAGACGGTCTATGCACGCAACAAGCGCAAGCAAGAAACCGTTCGCGATCTCGCTGGCGGTGCCTCATGGATCACGCAGAACCTCAACGAAGGTGAAGACTACCGTCGCCGGCTCATCGAGGCCGCGAAGCCATTCGTCGAATTCGTGCAGCAGTCCTAACGGCTGCCGCGACACCTACCAACCGCTAGCGAAGTTCCTCGCTTCGCTTCCGACTTTTGTCCACGACTCGTTCGCGGACAGATACGGAAAGATGTCCGCGTGGCTGCCAGCAAGGAGGCTGGTGGCTGCGCGGGCATCTTGCCCGCCAAACCCAGGCTTCGCGCCTGAGAAAGTTTAGGTGCCTTATGGCACAACCGATCCTTACACCGAAACGGCTAGAAGAACTGCTGAGCAAGGACTTCGAGTTGCGCCGGCTCATGGCCATCATGACCATGCTGGCGAGCATGCGCATGTTCGCGCAGAACGAGATCGAGCTCAAAACCGAACGCCTGACCATCCCGGAGAATATCCGCATGGACGCGTCGGAGCTGGGCAGCATCCTCAACCTCGAAGAAGGCCTCGCCTCGCTCCCCAACGGGAGCAAGCCCGAGGACTTCGAAGCGGATGATGCCGGTTACTGGAAGCGTTTGCGTGAGCACCGTGAGTGCCTGCGCGAGCTCAAGCATGCCGTCGACATCATCGCCGGCCACAAGCCGAGCTCGCCGCGCAGCATCGCCGCTGCCTGCGAACGCATCCGACTCACCATCGACGACATCATCGTCGAACGCCGAGAAGAAGTGACCTCGCGCTTGCAGCGCATGGCGCTTCGCCACCAGGCACAAGGCCTGAGCGAAGACCGCGTCATCCACCTGATGCGTTTGAGGCTTGACCTCGAACTCACGGTGTCACAAACTCTCGCGTCCCTTCGTGCGCTGCAATCGCAGCATGCGGAGGCGCCAGCCGAGTTCACCAATGTCGAAAGACTTGGTGACATCGAGCTCAATACTCTCGCCGAGCAGGCTGCCGATGCCTTGCTCGAACTCCAAACCCGCCCTACCCATATTCGTATGGAGGTCGCATGAGTTCGTCGCGCAGAAGCTTCGTCTCGCCGATCGAGATGGCCTACCATCACCACGACCGGCGTACCAAGATCACCGCGTTCGCGCGCGTCATCCACGACATCGCGCGACGTGAACACCAACCTCACCACAAGGAGGTCGGCATGGCCGACAGTCAGATCCGCGAGATCCCGAAGAACGACGAAGACACCGAGACCTTCTCGGTGACGGACATCGCCAAGCGGCTCGCCGAAGCCGGCGAGATCAAGGACGCGCTCGAGTTGCGGCGCAAGTCGTCGCGACCGCCCGCGGGCCCCCTATTCAACACGTAGCACCTTCACCAACAACGCTCGCCTGGGGCGCATTCACTCACCATGAGCGGATGCGCCTCGGGCAGACTTACTCTCATTGCACCAAGCGATATGGAGGAGGCACCCCGAGCAATCGGGGAAGACAGGTCATACCTCGGCTGCGGCTGAGCTATACTCTCCCCTGTCCCCATCACCTCCAGATCGCTTTGTGGAATACCAAAGCAGCCCTCCCCGGGCACAGGGGAAACGTTCATTTACATCCGTCCCTGTCACCGCTTCAGGTGAGGACGAGAGGAGAGGTGCCATGTCCAACAAGTCGAATACGAACCACGTCAACATCCGCCTGCCGCTCCCGCGGCAGCAGCTCACCTACCAGATGGCGTCGGGTAACACCAACCCGATCGACCAGAAGATGATCGACCGTGTGGTCAACCAGATGGAGTCCCACGTGGAGTTCTGGTTCGATCCGCGCGTCGGCTTCGACGGCCGGCTCAGCTCGGTCATGCGCATCAACCTGCACAAGGCCACCTTCATCGAGGAGTCGGAGCGCGAAGCCGTGCTCGAATACCTCGACGCCTGGATGGACGACGCGCACGGCCTCGAGGCCAAGCTCGTCGCCTACGCCAAGGGCCTCTGGCTCGAGAACGAGGGCGGCAAGCCCAAGCTCTTCAAGCTCGTCGACAAGCGCGGCGAGCCGTGGCGGCCCAACCTCTTCGTGCTGGACACCAACAAGCCGAAGCAGCCGGGCCGCGGCGACCGCTGGCTCGCCCAGGCGCACATCAGCCTCCACGAGTACACCTGGCTCAAGCGCAACCCGCGCCGTGTGCGCGAGTACCTGCGCAAGGGCGAAGAACGCAGCCAGGTTCTCATGCCCGGCCGTGTGACCCAGTTCTTCCAGGTGCACGAGATGAGCGTGGTCTACCCCGACCTCGCCGTGGCCCAGATCCCGAAGGTCACCCGCAAGGGCGATGTCTTCGAGATCGACGACCACCGCTCGCGCAGCTGCTACCTCGCCATCGTCATGGGGCAGCGCCTGCACGAGTTCTTCGCCCTGCTCTACGCCTACGAGCAGCAGCTGCGCACGCAGCCGTTGCTCGGTGGCGAGCAGTCCGCGATCGCCGTGATCGACAATACCCGCCGTCTCACGGCGGGTACGACGAGCGCCGCCGACATGGTGCGCGGCAAGCCGATCGACGCCACGGTGGTGACCGAGCCCAAGGTCGACAAGCCCGAGCCGAGCGCCGGCGTGGGCGAGTCGCCCGAGATCGGCACCAACCTCGGTGCCGAGATCGAGGCGAGCAAGACCAAGCCGCCGCGCAAGCGTCGCAACCGGTCGTCGCCGTCGCAGGATCGCCGCAACAAGGAGAACCTCAAGGCTGCTGCCGCTTCGAACGAGGCGGCCCAGTCCGAACCGGCCGGTGACGAGACCCCGCTGGCCGCGTCGCCCACGACGCTGCCGAACTGAACTGAAAGCCCCCTAGGATTGATCTGTTAAGATCTCCTAGGGGGTATTCTGTTTTCTTTGGTTTTTCGTTAGGGCGTTGTTGAAGTTGTGGCGGCTGGACGCTCATACATCACGCGGCGCACCTCAACGGTCTCGGCACCACGGCGCCGTTTGGCCGTAATGACAAACATGGTCGTGCCTTGAGGGATGCGAATGGTTTGTTCAAAGTCGCCGTTTGGTGACACGGCCGTAGCCGCGCCATTAATCATGACGAGCGCGCCCGAATCGGTTTTGCCTTTGATGAAGACTTCAGGCTGGCTTACCTTGAGGCCATCTGCCGGCGATTCAACCCACAATGACGGCGCGCTCGTGATGGTATGCGCTTGATAAAACACATAACCGCCCAAAAGCAGGATGAACAAAAAGAATCCGGCCGCGGCAAACAAACGAGGCGTGACCAAAAACGCGCTGGCATCGACCTTGACGGGACGCGGCAAAAATTGTGACGCGTCTTTTTCTATTTTGCGCAGGCGCAGGCCTTCGCGGTATTTATGGATGTAATAACTGTCACCAACGCCAAAGCGCGTGACATACATTTTAAGCAAGCGCTCGACATAGGCGGGGTCAGGCAATTCAGACCAACGCTCGCCTTCAAGGGCGCGGATGAATCCGGGCGTGAGTTTTGAGAGCTTGGCGGCTTCTTCAACCGTGAGTCCGGCACGTTCGCGCAACTCAATGAGGTCAGGACCAAGCGCGGCCGTCCCGTTTACTTTTTTGAGAATGAACGCCATAGGCTAGAAACCCGATTCTTCGTCTTCGTCCGTATTCATGTCCATGACATCGGCCGTGGCGGCTACCGCAGCGCTGAGCGCGGCATGGTCAGATGAACGGGTGAACTCACTTTTTAAAATCTCGCGAGGCTTGGCACCGTCAGCCGGGCCGATAAAGCCTTCTTGCTCAAGCAAGTCGAGAATGCGCGCAGCACGGGCATAACCCACCTTCAAACGGCGTTGCAGCAATGAGGCTGAGGCTTTGCCAGCTCGCACAATTTCTTCTTTGGCCAAATCAGACAATGGATCACTTTCTCCACCGTCATCATCACCGCCACCGAATGCCGTCGCATTCGCCGATGGACGTTCGGTCACGGTGTAATCATAGTCAGCCGGTTCGTAATTTGATTTGACGAATTCAACGACGCGGCCGATTTCAGCTTCAGAAACAAATGAGCCCTGAATACGTTTTGGCATCGGCAACTCAGCCGTCGACAATAACATGTCACCACGACCCAATAGTTTTTCTGCGCCTTGCTGGTCGAGAATGGTGCGCGAATCCGTAGCAGAAGCAACGGCAAAGGCGATGCGACCAGGGATATTGGCCTTGATCAAACCGGTGATGACATCAACCGATGGGCGCTGGGTGGCAAGAATCAAGTGTATGCCGACGGCGCGAGACATTTGCGCCAAACGAACGATCGGACCTTCGACTTCGGCCGCCGAGGTCACCATCAAGTCAGCCAACTCATCGATGATCACGACGATATATGGCATTTTTTCTTGAGGATAGCGCTGATTATAGGTCGCCAAATCACGCACGCCTTGTTTGGCCAACAAGTCATAGCGGCGGTCCATCTCTTTGAGCGCCCACTTAAGTGCGTTTACCGTTTCAGGGACCTTGGTGATTACCGGCGTCAACAAGTGCGGGATGCCATTATAGTTTTGCAATTCAACACGCTTCGGATCGACCATGATGAGCTTCACGTCGTCCGGCCCAAGGCCATAAAGATACGACATGATGATGGTATTCAAACACACCGATTTACCCGAACCGGTCGCACCGGCCACGAGCATATGCGGCATGCGAATAAGGTCGGCGACCCATGGCTTGCCTGAAACATCCTTACCCAAGACAAAGGTCAATGGACTTTTGCGTTCTTTGAATTCTTTTGAATCGATCAATTCGCGCAAGCCAACCGTGGCAATGGTTTGGTTTGGGACTTCAACGCCCACCATCGATTTGCCCGGGATAGGTGCCTCGATACGGATTGGATGCGCTGCCAATGAGAGCGCCAAGTCATTGTGGAGCGCGGTAATGCGCGAGAGCTTGATACCCTCGGCAGGCTTAAAGGCAAATTGCGTGACAGTCGGGCCTACTGAGACCTCATTCATCTCAACCGGGATGCCGAAATTCTCAAGCGTGCGGCGAATAGCTTCACGGTTATGGACGATGTCACCTGCTTGTGGGCGCGAGTCACGGCGTTCAAGCAAGTCAACGGGGATGTCGATGCGTGGCTGGCGGCGCTTCTTGGCCATAGGAGCAGATGCATCATCTTCATCTTCTGCCTCTTCTTCATCTTCTTCGGATTCTTCGTCCGTTACTTCTTCGTCCTCGTCTTCGAGCTCTTCTTCTTCGAGATCGTTACTTGGCTGTTCTTCAAGCACTTCTTCGGATTCTTGAAGGTTATAGACCGTCTTATCGGCTTGTTCGCGTGCCTGCGAGCGGTCTTGCATCCAGTTCACTAATGGCATGATCAAGGTGCGGCAGAAGGCGGCGATGGCCTTCCAGATCAAATCGATGAAGAAGAGCAACTGGCGTAACGAAACATTGAAGCCAAGCAATAACGCCAAGACAAACAGGGCGATAAAGATGGTGACGGCACCGGCAAAACCAAGCATGCCGACAAAAGGGTCGGCAACCATCATGCCAAGCTTGCCGCCGGCCTTCATCAGGGCGCTGTCAGCAATTGGCAGGGCGCCTTGATCAGCAAAGGTGATGGCATGAACAGCAGGATTCAACGAGATGAAGAGCAGCAAGAATCCGAGCACGTTGCGAAAACGCAAAACAAGGCGGTCGGGCGCCAAGACATGGTAGGCCCAAGCAAAAAGCAAGAACGGCACAAAGAGACGGTCCCAACCAAAGACATAGGCCAAGGCTTCATCAAGCGCACGGCCAAAGGCACCGGCCAAATCAAAGAGGCCAAGCAAGATGAGGGTAGCGAAGGCAAATAAAAAGACGATCCCCACGGCCTTGCGCGTGTCCGGATCCAGAGAGAGGTCAATGGCCTGCTTCCTTCGTCTGCCCATGATTGCCGACAGCTTAACACAAAAGGTGTTCAGTGAAAAAGCCACGGTTTCTTGTCTTTTGGCAACGCGGACGGCAAGATGAAACCCTATGAGAATTGCGGTGATTGGCACAGGCTATGTCGGCCTTGTCTCAGGGACCTGTTTTGCCGAAATCGGCCATGATGTGATCTGCGTCGACGTCCTGCCAGAAAAAATCGAGAAGCTGAAACAAGGCATCATGCCGATTCACGAAGACGGCCTCGAAGAAATGGTAAGACGCCACTTCGCCCAAGGCACCCTGCGCTTCACGACCGACTATGCCGAAGCGATCCCCAATGCCGAAATCATTTTGATTGCGGTAGGTACGCCGTCATCGGCTGACGGCGCTGCCGATTTGCGTTATGTATTTGCTGCCGCTGAAGAGATTGGCAAACATCTTGGCGGATACGCCGTCATCGTCGACAAAAGCACGGTGCCAATCGGCACGTCAGAACAAGTGCGCGAATATGCTGCCAAACATGCCGAGCATGAATTTGATGTCGTCTCGAATCCAGAAATTTTGCGCGAAGGCATCGCCGTGAACGATTTCATGAATCCGTCACGCATCATCATCGGCTCCGCCTCCCCCAAAGCTACCGAAAAAATGCTTGAGTTGTATGCGCCGCTCACCTGCCAAAAACTGATCATGTCACCACGTTCGGCTGAGCTCACCAAATACGCAGCCAACTCGTTCTTGGCGACGAAAATTAGCTATATTAATGAACTCGCCCGCTTTGCCGAACATATCGGCGCTTCGATTGAAGACGTCGCGCTCGGCATCGGCACCGACCCGCGTATTGGCATGGGTTTTTTGCGCCCGGGGCCCGGTTGGGGCGGGTCATGCTTTCCTAAAGACGTGAAGGCGCTCATGCACATGGCCCATGAACAGGACATGGACCTACCCATCGTTGAAGCCGCTCACCACTCAAACCAAACCATGCGCGAGCATGTGGTGAAGCGCCTCGAAGCTGCACTCAATGGTTTGCATGGCAAATGCATTGGCGTGCTTGGCATCGCCTTCAAAAATAATACGGACGATATTCGCGAATCGCCTGCCATCGATATTATCAAGCAACTCGCCTTTCGCGGTGCCACGGTCAAAGCGTATGACCCGATCGCCATCAAAGGTGAAGAAGAAACGGCCGGCACCTTTGCCCGCATGAATTCGGTCATCGAAACCGTCAAAGATGCCGATGCCATTCTCATTGCCACCGAATGGGACGAATTCAAAAACCTCGATCTTGCCGCCATTGCGGCGGCCATGCGCGGCACCGTGCTCTATGATGCGCGCAATATGTTGCAGGCCAGCGACAAGCGTCTAGCAGGCTTCACTTATTTGCGTATTGGCAGCTAAAGCTTCCAGAGTACCATCAATTCTTTCAATCCTTGCTCAAAAGCAATGCTCGGCTCCCAGCCGAGTTTTTGCTTTGTCTCAGTGATATCAGCCAGTGAATTCGCTGGGTCGCCCTTGCCGCGCGGATTCTCGAGATAAGCGCGTTCACCACCCATAATGTCAGCCACGTCATTCACCGAATACGACAAACCCGAACCGACATTCAAGACGTCTCCCCCGTCGACGGCCGGCGAGAGCATGGCCTCAAGGTTGGCACGGGCGATGTCTTTGACATGCACAAAATCACGCGTTTGTTGGCCATCGCCAAAAATCGTCATCGGTAAGCCTTTGCGTTTTTGTTGGGCAAAGATCGAGATCACGTTTACATAAGCCCCGACATCGGCCATGCGCGGGCCATAGGCATTGAAGTAGCGCAGTGAAACTGTTTCTATGCCAAAGAGCGATGAGAACTGCTGGCAATACAGTTCACCAACATATTTTTGCAAGGCGTATGGATTCAACGGATCAGCCTTCATGTCCGTCGTTGCGGGTAAGACACGCGGATTACCATAAGCTGCAGCTGAGGCGCTATAGACGAGGCGCTTAACCTTGGCATCACGTGCTGCCATCAAGACATTCAACGTGCCGTCGACATTCACGAGATGCGTCTTCATTGGATCTTCGATCGACATGGTCACGCTTGGCATGGCGGCCAAATGAAAGACGCCATCAACATCAACAAAAGCCGGACGGATCGCCTCCAAGTCACAAATATCCGCTTCAAAAAGCTCGACGCCTTCTGCCAGGTTTTCACGCTTGCCGGTCGAGAGATTGTCCAAAACGCGCACGCGGTGACCTTGCGCCAAAAGCAGCTCGCAGACATGCGAACCAATGAAACCGGCACCGCCGGTGACGAGGTAGAAGGACATATAAAACGAGTATAGGGAGCGCGTTGACAGACAACAAGAATGCATGGAACGGAGTGTGTATGTCTTTCGCCCGCTTTAGCGGCCACTTATTATTGGCATTTATTCTTGGCATTGCCTTGGCGGCTTTTGGTTGGCTTGTTTGCGCCTTGGGCGGCTGCCTTTGTTTAGCGTTCTATTTGTCAGCTTATCAACGCGAATCCGTGCATATCATGGGGTTGCTCTTGTGTTTTTGCTTGGGTGTTTGGCGATTTGACACGGTTTCACAAGGCGTCAAAAATCTTACGCCATTACAAAATACATCACTTTCAACGAGCGCCTGCGTAAAGCAAACGGCGGACATTCCCCTTTTGAAAACCATCCGCACCGGGTTAAGCGAGCGCATCCAACAACGATTACCCGGCGATGAAGGCGCTTTGCTCGCCGGTACACTCTATGGCGAACGTGGCCTTAGCACTGAAATGAAAACCGCCTTTCGCAATTCAGGCATGACGCATTTGATTGCGGTCAGCGGATCGAATCTCTCTATTATTGCAGCAGCACTTTTTTCTGTACTCGGGGGACTCATGTTGCGCAAACGCACGACCGTCGGCGTTTTATTGGTGGCAATCGCTCTTTTTATTTTGTTCGTTGGCTTACAAGCGCCGGTGGTGCGTGCCGGTATCATGGCCGTGCTTGCGACATCTGCACCGCTTACGGGACGCGTTCCGAATGGGCCGAGATTATTGCTCGTATCGTGTGCATTGTTCGCGTTCTTTCGACCATGCGCCCTTCTTTTTGATCCGTCATTCGCGCTGTCATTTTTTGCGACCTGGGGGCTTATGTCTTACGGGTCCGCGCTGAATAAAGCCCTCGAACACCACATTAAGCCTGACATGATTCGTTCGCTTTTGGCAGAAACCTGCGGTGCCTCGCTCATGACCATGCCTTATGTACTGCCTGGGCGTTTGGACAAGTGAGTTTGCTTGGGCTCGTGAGCAATCTTTTTGCGGTACCGATTGTACCTTGGGCGATGAGCCTCGGTAGCTTACGCTGTTTGCTTTTACCCGAATGGACGAAGAGCTGCACCGCCGCGCGAGGTACGCTCAGCGCCATGCTTTGGATTGCAAAACTCACCGATGCCTTGCCTTATGGCGTTTGGCAAAAAGTCTTATTCACCTGGCCAAGTCTGTTGATTGCGATGAGTGTTTGGTCTATTACGCTTGCGCCTACAACAGAAACATGTGGATAAAGACGTTGAAAAAATAACGGTGTCACGGCTGTCATGACAGGATTTTCTTCAAACGCATTCAACATTTTTCTTAATGTCCTCAGTCATCATTGCGGGATTTTGTTGGCAAAAAAGACTTCACTTATCGTTAATAGCGGTCGTGAGACCACACCTTACACAACAGCAGACTCTCCTGTTTTTTCACCGTCGCGCTGGTCGTGCACGTCCCGGGATATCACCGGCCCGGACACGTGCGGCGCCCCGGATCATTCTGGGACGCATGCGGATGCACCTTGGCTGAAAACGAATGATGGAGTCGCGGATAAAGGCCAACCACTCGATCGCCGATCTTTTCGGTGAAGACGTTTTGCCTGAAACCATGACTGACCTTCGGTCTCTTCATTCAGTGACAAACTCGCGATGGAAAGGCGGCAACCCTGACCCTGCCGCCTTCTACCGCGCGAACGCGGTAGTGATTGCCGACATGCCCGTGACTAGTAATGGGCAGCTCGGCAATCATGCCATCACGCGGAGTCGGTTATGCAAAACTACTTCCGTTTCTCTTGGGTTGTTTCTTTTTCTTCTTGTTGGCCTGTGAGCAAACGCCGCCCGCCGCCCAACTCGCTTCAGCGCTCGATGCCGATGCCGGCAACGAACCCGCCTCGTGGGAGGTGACTGGACGGGAAGATCCGGTCACCGTCGAAGATGCCGGCACTCCTACCATCGATGCAGGCGAAGCGACCGTGGCTCAATGCCATGGCCGGCAACTGCGCATCTCGGTTAGCTCCGGTTTGATCGACGGCGGTTGCACCGAAGGCTACCTCGTTATCCATGCCTGGGGTAAGGACGGCGAAGAATATCTCTCTTCACCCGACATCACCCTCACCGTCACCATCGGTGATGATTGGCAGGGATGGAGTTGCCTTCAATGCCACCTGCGGCCCCGGAGGACGCGGAGCGTCGATTAAGGCCGCTACCTGAACGTCTCGCTCGAAGAGCGCGGACTCTTTGCCGCCAGCGGCGGTTACAACCTCACGCCACGTGTGAAACTCTGCCCATTTGCGAGTGACGGCTCATTGATCCCGGTCATCCCGCTCGCTTGCAGCGAGGATCCTTGCTGAATCCCCGCCGTTTACGCCTGTAACGGCGGGGTTTTTCTTCATCCGTCCACAGGCTTTGCTTTACCTCCGGTTTCATTCGTCTTATCGTATAGAACATAAACGTTTCGCCCGCCCATGGCCAAAAAAACAAACGGAGGAAAACTCCGGTAAAAAAGCGGCGATCATGGGCGCGATCGACCAAATCAAAGAAAAATTCGGTGAAGGCTCCATCATGAAGATGGGCGAGGCGCGCAAGATGCAGGTCGAAGCCATCCCAACCGGTTGTCTCTCGGTAGATATGGCACTCGGCGTCCTCGGCGTACCGCGCGGCCGCATCATCGAAATCTACGGTCCAGAATCTTCGGGTAAAACGACCCTCGCCCAACACATCATCGCTGAAGCGCAGAAGCGCGGCGGTGTGGCGGCCTTCGTTGACGCTGAACATGCCCTCGACCCTGACTATGCCCGCAAAATCGGTGTCGATGTCGACAACCTCTTGATCTCGCAGCCTGATAATGGCGAACAAGCGCTCGATATCGTCGAAACGCTTGTACGTTCAAATGCCATTGATGTGATCGTTGTCGACTCGGTTGCCGCCCTCACGCCAAAAGCTGAAATCGACGGCGAAATGGGCGACTCTCACATGGGCTTGCACGCTCGTCTCATGAGCCAAGCCCTGCGCAAACTCACCGCCATCATCTCTCGTTCAAACACCACGGTCATCTTCATCAACCAGATCCGCATGAAGATCGGCGTCATGTTCGGCAATCCAGAGACCACCACCGGTGGCAACGCTCTCAAATTCTACGCCTCTTTGCGCATTGAGATTCGCCGCGCGGCCCAAATCAAACTAGGTGAAAAAATTATCGGTAACCATGTCAAAGTAAAGGTCGTCAAAAACAAAGTAGCCGCTCCGTTTAGACAATGTGAATTCGACATCATGTATAACGAAGGTATATCGATCGCCGGTGATATTCTCGATGTCGGTACCGAACTTGGTGTCATTCAAAAATCAGGTCACTCCTATGCCTTCAATGGGGAAAAGTTGGGCATGGGCCGTGAGAATGCCAAGGCCGCTCTCAAAGAGCGTCCGACCATGATCAAAGAGATTCGCGAAAAAGCCATCGCCGCTTGGCAAGCCAATGAAAATGCCGGCAATACTTCGGCGCCCGCTGGTGAAAGTGACCCTGAGGAAGACGAAGAACCATCAGAAGAATAGGTTTAAAAAACACTCCGATCATTCGGAGTGTTTTTTCTTTTAGGCATTTACGCGGAAGTAACAAACATCACCGTCTTGCATCACATAATCTTTGCCTTCGACACGGGTGAGGCCTTTGGCGCGGCAACCCGCTTCGCCGCCTTCGCGCACATAATCGGCATAAGGCGTAACTTCAACGCGGATGAAGTTCTTTTCAAAATCCGTATGGATGACGCCGGCAGCCTGCGGGGCTTTGGTGCCGACTTTTACCGTCCAGGCACGTGTTTCAACTTCGCCGGTGGTGAGATAGGTGATCAAGCCGAGCAAGCGATAAGACTCTTTAATCAAACGGTCGAGGCCACTTTCGGTTTGGCCGGCCATGGCGAGCAATTCTTTTTTCTCTTCACCCTCGACATTCATGAGCTCGGATTCAAGCTTCACGCATACCGGCACGAGTAAGCCTTTTAAACCATCGGTACGCGTCTTCCATGAACCATCCTGCAACTGGTCTTCGTTGACGTTTACGACATAGAGCATCGGCTTCATGGTGAGCAAATGCAAGTGCTTCAAGATGGCGCGCTCTTCATCGGTCCACTCGAGATCACGAAGCATGGTACCGGCATTCAAGGCAGCAATGGATTTTTTGACGGCTGCCAGTTCAAGCTCCATGTCTTTAGTCTTGCCGCTCTTCATTTGTTTTTCGATTGTCTGATCACGCTTCAAGAGCTGCTCAAGATCAGCAAGGGCGAGCTCGGTATTAATAGTGTCCGCATCACGAACCGGATTAATCGAACCATCGACGTGCAAGATGTCAGAATTTTCAAAAGCACGCACGACTTGGGCAATCGCATCGGTCTCACGAATATTTGCCAAGAACTTGTTGCCGAGACCCTGGCCTTCGGCAGCGCCCTTAACCAAGCCGGCGATATCGACAAACTCAATGATGGTAGGGACAAGCTTTTTGCTACCGCTCAATTTGGACAAAACCTCGAGGCGCTCATCGGGCACTTCAACCACACCGACATTCGGGTCGATGGTACAGAATGGATAGTTGGCACAATCAACCTGTTTTTTGGTGATCGCGCTGAACATGGTGGATTTGCCGACGTTAGGCAGGCCGACGATGCCGATTTGGAGAGCCATAGATGGCGCGGAGCGTAGCGGTTTTTTGCCAATAATACAAGTCTCTTGCTTTACGTTGGGCTTATATTATGCTGAGCTGTGGCCGGAGGTTGTCATGCCCCTTTGTTTTGAAGACGGTTGGCCGTATGAATGCCCATCAGACGGACGCTTACTGGTAAGTATCGAAAACCTAGAGGGCAATATCACGGTCATTTTTTGGTCAGATATTGCTAATGAAAAACACGATTACTATGGGCTGCGCGAGCTGATGCGACGCCGAGATGATCGAAACTTCACTAAAGACGGCATTATTATCTATGTTGTCCCAGATCCTACGACTCCCCCACCAGAACAGGCTCGTATCCTAGCAATGGCTTTTATTTGTGCCATTGGCCGGCTCGAGCTTGACCGTAACTATAGCAGGGTCGAGGCGCATCCCAACTCCATTCTGCTCGCCTTCAAACCTCTGCCTCCCCTTTCGACCTGAACCCCGCCAACCTGCGGGGTTTTCTGATTGACGAATAGGCTGTTTTCGCCTAGTATCCGGCCATCTATGCCTACGTCCAAGACCACCCTCCTGCCTAAAGCGCAGGTCCAAATCAGCTTCGAAGTCCCTTGGGAAGAAGCGCTTCCTTACTTGGAAGAGGCTGCAAAAGACATTTCTAAGGCCAAGCCATTGCCTGGCTTTCGCCCAGGCCACGCTACCTATGAAGACGTGAAGCGCGCCCATGGCGAAATGGCGATTCTTGAAACCGCTATCGAACGCATCGTTCGCAGTGCCTATGTCAAAACCGTTCTCGCAGAAAAACTGAACACGGTTGGCTCACCTTCGATTACCATGGATGCGTTGACTCCGGGCCAGACGATCAAATTCACGACCGTCGTCTCGATCGTCCCTACCATCACTAAACTCGCTTCGTATGACGCCTGCAAGGTGAAGAAAAACAAAACCGAAGTGAACGAAGCGCAGGTTGAAGAAGCGATTGATCAGATGCGTAAAATGCGCGCTGAAGACATCAAGGTTGAACGCGCTGCCACGCTCGAAGACATGGTGATGATCGACATGGAGATGGTACATAACAACGTAACGCTCGAAGGCGGCAAAGGCGCCGACTATCGCGTTTACCTCAATGAACCGCACTATATCCCTGGCATGACCGAGCAGTTAGTTGGCGTTAAAGAGGGTGATGAGAAGACCTTCGTGCTCCCTTTTCCAGAAAACCACTACCAGAAGCACCTGGCTGGCAAAGACATCACCTTTGTCACCAAAACCAAGGGCGTCTTCGAACGCAAAATGCCAACGGCCAATGATGAGTTTGCCAAAGCCTATGGCCTCGAAGGCATCGCTGATCTTCGCTCAAAGTTGAAAGAGAACCTCATCAACGAAACCGAGTCACGCGCTGCCGAAGCCGCTGAAATCGAAATGCTCGAGAAACTCGTTGATGCTTCAACCTTTGGTGACGTGCCTGACGTCCTCATCAATGAAGAAGTAAACCGCATGATGAAAGAACTCGAACATGGTATCGAAGAACAGGGCATGACCATGGAGAACTACCTCTCTTCGATCAAAAAGACCAAGGACGATCTCAAGCTCGACTTCATCAAGCAGGCCATTCGCCGCATCAATACGGCGATCTTGATCAAAGAAGTTTCGGTCAAAGAAAAGCTCGAAGTCACCGAAGAAGAGATCGACGCCGAAATCGACACTATTCTCGACCAGGTCCCAGCTGACGACGCCGCTACCCGCGAACGTGTCACCTCGCCAGACTACCGCGAATACGTCTCGATCCAGATGCGCAACCGCAAAGCGATTGAGTTCTTGAAAGCAAAGTGCATTGAGGCCTAACAAAACACCCCCGTACCCCTCTAATCCCCACACGCGTGGGGAAGTAGGGGTCGGGGGTTTTGAGTTCAGGATTCGCTGATCTTCACGATAGCTTCGGTCGCCTTCTCGACTTCTTCGAGATAGCGGGGCATGTCGATGGCTGCGACGGATGGATTCGGCAGAAGCTTATGACCAATCACCGTAGCAGCGACAGCCGTCAGCTGAATGGAAATTTTTTCGTAGGCCTGATCACGCAATTGCTTTGCGTGGTCGACGGCACGGTCATTACCTTCGATGCTTTGGTCGATCTCGGCAATCAGCTCGGCATCAGCATAGGTATCACCCATGCTGTCGACGAGCTTATAGAGCTTGGCGATTTCTGCCCTGGTGGCATTGATCAGTTGGTGTGTGGATTCGATCGCTTCAACCAAACCCCGTTCACTCACTCGCAGGCGCGTTTTTGTGCTTACGAGCGCTTGATAGCGATCATCATCACCTGCACGCTGCGCCTCTTTGATGCGCGCATCGAGCCGATCTTGCTGCTGAGTCGCTTTGTCATTGCGCGCCCGCAGGTCGACGAGTGTTTTGCTCCAGTCGGATTCGGGACCGATGAGTTCGTTTTCGACACGCTTCAATCCCGCGATATACACCGAACGGATCGAGGCATTGGGGTCAAATAGCGCGACACTCACAATCGGTTTTCTACCACGATGTTCGTCGTAACTCTTCTTTTCACTTAAAAGAAAGGGATTGAAGGGTGACAAGAATACGATTAAAGAACAAAGCGCAAGTACAGCCATGAACGCGGTGAAATCGCCATTACCCACGTGCCCAAAACGAACAGCAACCAATAGCAGGATCACCAGTACTGACAGACTCATAAACACCGTCAAGAACCGGCTCTCATTCCTTGAGAGATACTTTGGCCGCCATTCGACATAGCGGTTCCAGATCTTTCTCGGGTAGGAAGGGTTGATAACCTTCTGGTAGGTCTTGTTGTAAATCTTGCGGGCCCGTTCGACGATCTTATCCGGACTCTCATTAAGTCCAGCGAGCGCGATGAGCTCATTTGCCGTAGGTACGGTTTTGATCGACATGTCATCCTCCACTTGTCGAAAGTGCAGTAAAAACCATGTCGTACTTATAACAAAATATCTACTTCGTCAATGATTGCAGATACTCCCACTGCTTCTTTACCCCATCTTTAAAACTTGTCGTCGGCTTATAACCAAGCTCTTTTTCAGAACGCGTGAGATCGGCATAGGTACGCTCAACATCGCCCGGCTGCATGGGCTTTTTGTCCAAAATCGGCTCTTTGCCTACGACTTCACCAATGGTCGAGACCATTTCTGAAAGCGAAACCGGAGAACTCCCGCCGAGATTCCAAATACGGTAGCCATATTGGTCGATATGGTCAGCGGCCGAGAGAATGCCTTTTACGATATCGTCGATATAGGTGTAGTCACGGCTTGTCGAACCATCGCCAAAAAATGGAATAGGTTTTTCTTCTGAAACGAGTTTCAAAAATTTCTGAATGGCGAGATCGGGGCGTTGGCGCGGGCCAAAAACCGTAAAGAAACGCAAACACGCGATCGGCAACTTGGTGAGGTGATTATGCGTATAGGCGATCAATTCACAGGCGCGCTTTGTCGCCGCATAAGGCGAGATCGGTTGGTTAACATCCTGTGTTTCTGAAAATGGTACGGTTGGCGCATTACCATACACCGAGCTACTTGAAGCCATGACAAAACGCTTTACGCCAGACGCTGTCGATTGGTTAAACAAGATTTGCGTCGCAAGAATATTCGCTCTCACATAACCGGCAGGATCTTCAATACTTGGACGCACACCAGCCTTGGCAGCGAGATGGATGATGGTCTCTGGCTGCTCTTTTTCAAAAACCATTTTCACGAATTCAGCATCTGCGAGATCACCTTCGTAAAAAATGAAATCACTCCCCGCTTTGCGGATCGCGACGAGATTTGCTTCTTTTAACTCGCGCGAATAGAACGGGTCAAAATTATCAATACCGATCACGCGATGACCGCTCTTCAAAAGCGCTTCGCAGGTATGCGAGGCGATAAACCCGGCCGCACCGGTGACGAGATAAGTACTCATACAAGATTTAAGATTTTTGCTTTGTTTTCGTTGAAATAATCTTTGAGATTCTGGTAGCTCAAGCGTTCAACAACCTCATCAATATCTACCCATTCAGGAAATTCATTCTCTTCGGTTCGTTCTTCAAAACTGCCGCCTTTGGCGATGCCGGCAAACATGGCGATGCTTGCCCATGTTTCTTCTTTGACCCAATCCCCTTTCACTTCATAGACCTGGTCGGACAATGTCGTTTTGATTTCGACATGGATGCCCGTCTCTTCAAACACTTCGCGCACGGCGGCTTGTTCGGATGTCTCGCCCGATTCGATACTTCCTTTTGGAAAACTCAGATCATTGAACTTCTTGCGAAAAACCAACAAAACCTGAAGCCTGCCTTCTTGTTTTTGCAAGACGATACAACCTGCTTTTTGGATGGGATTTTGGGCGGACATGCTATCGTTCTACCAGAATCGTCTTCATTCTTCCACTCTGCCCATTTTTAATGGTAATGGCGGATTTTGCGCAATCAAAATACTCCGCCAATACACGAATCAGTTCAGCATTCGCTTCACCATCCACTGGCGCGGATTTTAGCTTCACGATTAAAACACCGTCCTTCTCCCCCATCACTTCGGACTTGCTGCTGCGCGGAGTGACTTTTACTTTTAACTGCATATGCTACTTCACAGGATCAAAACCGCCTGGATTCCAGGGGTGGCAGCGGCTGACGCGTTTCATACCGAGCCAAACACCTTTGAAGAACCCGTATTTACGAATTGCTTGTTCGGCATACTCAGAACACGTCGGATGAAAGCGACAGGTGCGGTTGCGTATGAGATGACGAAGTGGGCCATGGTCGGGCGACAAGGTCATTTGATAGAGGCGGATGCAACCGACTCCCAACCAAGCAAGCGGGCTCATGCGTCTTTTTTATAGACAACCGATGTTTTGCGTTTTGCTTTGATGTTTTTACGAGGTGCCGGTGGCAGCAAAAGCGTGGCAGGGATTTTTTCAAATGCATGCAAAATCGAAGCTTTGAGCACGGCAAAATCCACGGTAAGCACGTCGGCCTTGATCATAAACATGAGATCGAGGTTCTCTGGCCAGCTCGCTTTGAGTTCACGTAGTGCGGCGCGCATGCGGCGTTTTACGAGATTGCGTTTATTGGCACGTTTGAAAACTTTCGTTGATGCGACAAAACCGATCTTGGTTTTTTCTGACGGGCGCAAACGCAAGGTGAATTCTTGGGCATACACAACGCGGCCCTTTTGCGACAAGAGGGCAAAATCGCGTTTGCGGCGTAGGCGGTCTGATTTCACTAACATAGCTAAAGGATAGCAGATTCAGAAAACCCTGCACCGACTGGTGCAGGGTTGCTGATTAGCGGCGTGAGCGCTTAACCTGGGTGGTTTTGATCGCAACCGTCTTGCGACCCTTGGTGCGACGACGGCTCAAGACTTTGGCGCCGTCCTTCGTCTTCATGCGGGCACGGAAGCCGTGAACGCGAGCGCGGCGCTTTTTGCGCGGCTGGTAAGTTCGTTTTGTAGCCATACGTTTAATGTATGGACGGGATCATAGGGCAAAACGGATTTTTTGGCAATAGTTAGGGACGAAAAAAGCCCGGTGGTAACAAAAGGTTATTTTGTTACCAATCCGGGCCTTCATCAGAGCTCGTTGAGGAGTTGGCGAATGACGCCATGGACTGCGTCAGAGACTTCGTCCCAGCTTTTGCCTGTGGGGATGCGATGATAGCGCACATGCGAGCCCCAGGACGCTTGGATGCGCCCTGATAGCCCTTCGGCGGTCTCATAGTCTTCTGAGCGGGCGGGGTTATTCACCTTCATCTGCTCATAGACCTCACGACTGGGCTGAGAGAGGCATAAGACGGCATGGTAGCGGGCATATTCGTCCGCTGCCGAGGTCTGCAGGATTTTGGCGAGGCCGTCCACCCCACCCGGGACATAGGCGGCATTGTCCATACTGCCACGGTCGAGGATGATGGCCTTTTTACCATCGCGGATCGCCTGGTCTTGGGCGGCATGCTCAAAGGCGCGTTGGACGCCATAGATCAGCCGCTGAAACTTCGCCATCCCGACCTCGTCGCCGAGCGGAGGCTTGATGCCGGCATGGGCAATGACCAAGGTCGCGACCTCGGGTACAAAGGCGAGTTTGGGGTATTGGTCCTGCAGCTCGCGCATCGAAGTGCTCTTGCCTGAGCAGGGGCCACCCGTGAGCACGATCATCGGTAGCGGCGCCACCGCCATCATCGAGAGCAGTTGGGCGGGGTCACTCCCCTCGGCAAGCAAGGTGCTTGCTTCAGCTAAGGCGAGGTTATTGATCGATGACGTCACCTCACGCTCGATCTCGAGAAAATCCGGGAATGGCGGCAGAACTTCGTCTTCGGTGGCAAGCTCGCGTTCGAGCATCACCAAGCCCTTGAGCGGGCCTTCGAAGAGGTCGAGCTCCCAGCCATTTTTTACATATCGCGTTTTTGCGAGGATAAAAAGACAGGTCTCGAGCGCAGCACGCCCCATCTCGACATCAACCGTGTCGAGTTCATGCTCAGATCGACGTATGCCATTACCGGATTTGACGGTAAAGATCGCATATCGGTCATCGACAATACGAATACGCATCACCTTGCCGGGCTGAGTACCAAAATACCCTTGAACAATACGCTTCGACTTCCATCCATCGAGCTGTTCGACTGTTGGAGCGCCCTTCACAAGAAATCGACGCTCAATCTCAACACCAGAAATCGCTTTGTTCACGGCGGGCCTTTCTGTGAAGGTACGTTCTGACTGTAGTAACCGAGCGGGTAATCGTCAAAAACAAAGAGAATAATTCTTTTTTGTCTTTTGTTATGCACATTTCTTCCACATCAAAATCCAAAAGTTGACATGGTTATACACAGGTGAAATTATCCACAACAATTATGGATCTCCAAGCGTTGTGGCAAGCCTCTTTAGGCGAGCTTGAGCTCTCGCTCACCAAAGCCAACTTCACGACGTGGTTTAAAAATACGTACCTTGCCCAAGCTGAAGGCACTAAAGCCGTGGTTTGCGTGCCAAATACCTTCACTCAGGCTTGGTTACAGAAAAAATACAATGACCAAATCATCCGCGCCCTGCGTAACGCTTCAAATTTACCGATTCGTGAGATCACCTATCGTGTTGAAGTAAAAAATACGACCCAAATCACCATCGAAGCCGCTCAAGCCCCTTCGAGCGGTGGGATGTACAGCGAATCCGCACAAGCCTTTGCCACTGAACCGTTGCCATCTGCCAATACTGGCGGATCTTCTAATGATATCGGGTTAAATCCACGCTACCTTTTCAATTCTTTTATCGTCGGCAAGGGCAATGAGCTCGCTCATGCCGCCTGTCAGGCCGTGGCCGGCAAAATCGGCGAGGTCTATAACCCGCTTTTCATCCATGGCGATGCCGGTATGGGTAAAACGCATTTAATACAAGCCATTGGCCACCATGTTTTGCAGACGAATCCGCAAGCCAAGGTACGCTATGTCTCTTGTGAGCGTTTTGCGAATGAATTCATCCAATCGGTGCGCAGCGGCCGCATGAACGAGTTCAAAGACCGCTACCGCTTAGTCGACGTACTCTTGATCGACGACATTCAGTTCTTGCAAGGCAAAGAAGGCACCCAAGAAGAATTCTTTCATACCTTTAATGCGCTGCACCAAGCCAATAAGCAGATCGTCATCACTTCAGACCGCCCGCCAAAAGACATCCAAACCCTCGAGAGCCGCCTGCAATCGCGTTTTGAATGGGGCATGATGGCCGATATCTCAAAGCCCGACTTTGAAACCCGTGTCGCTATTTTGCAGGCCAAGACCCGCGAAAAGAATTATCCCCTCTCGATTGACCTGCTTCACACCATCGCTGGCGCCATCCAATCAAATATCCGCGAGCTCGAAGGTGCTTTGAACAAGATCATCGCCTACCACCAGTTCAAAAATATCCCGCCTACGCTTGAGTCGATCCAACCCCTCCTTCAGAGCTTTACCCCGACCATCACCAAGCGCAGCATCACGCCAAAGTTGCTTCTCGAAGCGGTGAATGCCTACTTTGATATCACTATGGAGGAGATGGTCGGTAAGAGCCGTGAGAAGCGCCTCGCCCATCCGCGCCAAATCGCCATGTACATGCTGCGTGAAGAAATAAAGTGTTCGTACCCAGCCATTGGTGATCAGGTTGGCGGTCGCGATCACACCACGGCCATGCATGCCTGTGAAAAGATCACCAATCTCATCAAAACCGATGAGCAACTCAAGCAAGATATTACTTTGTTACGAGAACGGATCTATAACCAGAGTCACTAACAGTTTAGACCGAGGATAAACTCATCTTATCCACATAATCTGGGGATAAGTACTGAATATTCCACAATAAAACCCTTCGGCATCACGTCGAAGGGTTTTGTGTATAAGCCTGTGTGTTTAAGCGGTATTTCGTGTGTATCCACCGTTGGTAAAAACAGGCGCTATAGAAGTGGTAGCAACCTATACACGTTGACTCCCTCATTCATGCACGTGGGCTGTGGAAGAACTATGGCGGATACTTGCCTAAGTATAGCGATTATTTGAACTGTCCACAGTATCCACAATACCTACTCCTACTACTGGTTTTATCTTAACTTGATTCTTATAACCCGGGATGAAAAGATCCACCTAACGATATGCATATAGCCTGTACCCAAGAGAACCTCTTACAAGGTCTCTCGCTCGTGAGCCATATCACGGCCAAGCAAACCAACCTCCCTATTCTTGGGAATGTCTTATTAAAGACTGAAGGTGGTGGCTTGAAACTCTTCTCAACGAATCTTGAGATGGCGATCAGCGCCCAGGTTCGAGGCGTGGTCGAAGCCCAGGGTGAGTTCACCGTGCCGGCAAAGTTATTGCAGGACTATATCTCGCTTCTACCTTCAGGAAAGGTGGAGTTGATCGTCAAAGACGATGTTCTCGAGGTACGCGCCCATGGTTCGTCGACGACCATGCGCGGCATGCCGAGCTCGGAGTTCCCTCTCATCCCGAAGCTCGCCCTTGAAGCCGGTTATCAGATTAAGGCTGAGGCCCTTAAGGTAGCCATCGCGCAAACAGTCTTTGCCGTGTCAGCGTCAGAGGCTCGCCCAGAGCTTGGTGGCGTGGCTTGCTTCTTTCATAATCCGGATGAAGAAGGAAAGTTGGTTTTTGCCGCCACAGACTCCTACCGCCTCGCTGAGCGTGTTTTGGATATTGAAGGCGGTAGCAAGGTCTCACAGCACTGCATTGTGCCTTCGCGCGCCATGCAAGAGATGGGGCGCATCATCTCTTCGTACAAAGATGATGTAGACATGCCTGAAACGATTGAGTGGTCGGTGACCGAGAGCCAGATGGTAATGACCTATGGCAAGGTTGAGCTGATTTCGCGCTTAATCGAAGGGAGTTTTCCTCCGTACCGCCAAATCATGCCGTCACAGAGCAAGACAAAGTGTTTGGTGGCAAAATCTGAACTGCAAAAAGCCATTAAAGCCGCATCATTATTTGCCCGCCAAGGTGTCTTTGATATTCATGTTGAAATCGATGCGACCAAGGGGATGACGATCTCATCATCAGATACGGGTACAGGCGCCCATAGTTCAACCCTAAAAGCTGATATTAGCGGCGAATCGGTGAATAAGGTCATCCTGAACTATAAATACTTTTCAGACGGTTTGAGCGCCCTCTCAGGCGATCAGGTTGAGTTTCAGTGTATTGATGGGATGAACCCGGTAACACTCTCAAGTAAGGATGGCGAAGGCTTTAAATATATCATCATGCCTATTCGCTCATAAGCGGAGTTGTGCACAAAAATATCCCCAACTTGGTATGAGTTGGGGATATTTTTTATCGCATTTAATCGGTAACGCGAAGGCTTTCAGTGATGGTATCAAGGGTAACGTCGTCTTTTTGGGTGGCGACGGCCTCAACTGTATAATTACCGGATACCGGACCCGCAGAGAGAGTGAATCCGTTTTGTTGTTCGGTTGGCAGTTGTAGGGATCCGACCAAGATTTTTTCTTTTGTGTCATTATTCACCAATGAGACGGTCACGCGTGCATAACGGGTCGGTTCGTCCATATGAACAACGAAGGTACGAGGAAAGGTTGAACGGGACCAGGTTTCATTGCGTTGTGGCGACAAGAGATTGAAGCCCGAGAGTGAGAGGTCTGGCGCAGCCGTCAGATTGATTTGTACCGTTTGTTCGGCGACGGCACCAAGTTCGTCAACCGCGCGTACCTTGAGAGTGTGGTAACCGACATCGATGTCGTTAGGGATGGTCGAATAGATGGACCACGGCGAAGCGTTTGCCGTACCGATGAGAGTATCGTCGATATAAGCAGAGACGGTTTTTATGGTGCGCTGGGCTTGGACCGAAGTTTGGATGGTGAGCGTGCGTGAACCGATATTCTCGTTTGTTGATGGCGAGGTGATACTGATCGTTGGCTTATTCTCCGCAGTGTAGAGGTCATCAACTTCGGTTGGCATGGTTGAAGTCGCCATCCACTGGGTGCGCTGCACGTAAGATTGTACGGCGGACTCCCAGTTTACGAATTGTGGGTCTGAAGCCGGATTCGTTGGTGCTGGGCCCGTAGGGTCATCTTTATCAACGTAGTAGAGAATGGTGTGCGCTTCATGAACAACGCGTTCTTCGATGAGGTCGGGTGGCGTCAGATCTGATGCGAGCTTACCGTTGAGTTTATTCACTTTGACGGTTTTCTCCACAACTTGTCCCAAGAGCGCCGGCTTGGTTGTGGATGGAGCGTCAGGTTTGATGAAGGATTCTTTATCCATCCCTGCCGTGGCGCGCTTCATATAACCCTGCCAAATCGGTGCGGCGATAATCGAACCGTCAGCACCCTGCTTCATTTCTTTGCCGTCAGTATTACCTACCCAAACGACAGTGACGAGGTTTGGTGTAAAACCTGCCGTCCAAGCATCTTTATTGTTATTGGTCGTACCGGTTTTAGCGGCAACTTGGCGATCAGGGAGGGTGAGATAGTTCTTGCTACCGAAGATGAAGGCGCGGGCATTATTATCGGTCATGACATCGGTAAGCAGGCGGGCAACCTGTGGTTCGACGACTTGTTTTGCTTCGGGGTCCTTCCATTCTTCAAGAACGGAGCCGTCGGGTTTTTCAACCTTTAAAATAGCTGACGTTGGTTTTTGCTTACCGTCTTGGGCAAAGGCGCTAAAAGCATTGGCGTGTTCAAGCGGTGTCACGGTACCGCCGCCAAGACCGATCGAGAGACCAAAATCAGAACGTTTGCCAAAGGTGGTATAGCCAAGGCGTTCGGCAAAATCGATTACGCTGCCTACGCCAACAAGGTAGGTAGTTTGGATGGCCGGGATGTTTAACGAACCGGCCAAGGCGCTGCGCATCGAGACCGGACCATGTTCGCGCAAGTCATAGTTCTTTGGTTCATAATTACCGATATCGGTTTTAAAGGTGGTATTCACGTCCCAGAGCTGGGTGAGCGGCAAATACCC
>JAXLZL010000003.1:0-126070 GCA_046350895.1 Patescibacteria group bacterium
CACGGAGCAAACCAACGCATGCCTCGACACATGCCCAGCAAAACATCGGCTTGTGAATACGGCCAGTCGGCTTGGGCAGAATATCCACCCCAGATATCGACATAGGCGTACCCGGCGTTCTCGATGAGCTCGCGATACGACAGGTGGGACGTATCGAGATGAAGGGTATTGAAGATGGCAGGAGATCCGAGTTTTAGCACGGACGCCTGAGTTTTTTCTCCGTGCCACGTAATGCGACGAGCGCCGACATCAACCGTGTCTTGCCAGGCAATGAAGGCGTCATCGAAGGCAGGTCGGTAGACGATGGCGCCCAGCATGCGCCATTCTCGATCACAGATTGTGATAATGGTTTCGTAATGCGGCAAGCCATCGCGGTATTGCATCGTCCCGTTAATGGGGTCAGCGGTAATTATGAATGGATGTTGCTGGCCAACGAATCGTGAAATGCGATCGTTTTCATGCTCTTCACCATAAAATGATGCATCGCTGAACGTGGTAAAGACATCGCTACCGATCCGGTCTTCGAGCAAGAGATCTGCATGCGTCAAAGCGTCTTTGCCGACGAGCGTTTCTTGCTTTTGCCTCGGTCCGGCGACGGTGTGAATGACAGGTTGCAGCATTGCAGCGATACGACCCGCATCCCTGATGCGTGGCAGCAGAGTAGAAATGGCCGCTTTTGTACCGATATCGGTGATACGAAGGCGTTCTCTCATGACGAACCTCGCCCGGGTTGAAAAGTGCAACGGTACCGTATCAGGTCTGTTTTTTGCGTCAAACCCTAAATTTTTGTCGTATCATCTGTAACCAAGTATCATATCTGCATATGAAACGCACATTATTGTCTTTGTTGCCTGTCTTGGCCTTGGCCTTGCCATCGGCTGTATTTGCAAAACCTGTTATCGGTTCGGTTACGGCCATGAATCCAACGGCCGGCGTGCCGGTAACACTTCAGGCTTCGGTAAGCTCAGGTGCCGCTATTCAAAAGTGTACGCTCTGGGTTGATCTTGCCGAGGTCGGCGAGATGACCGTGGCAAGCGGGGTTGCCTCTCGTGAATACACGTTTGCCAGCGGTGGCTCACGTATTGCTTTTGTCTTTTGTAAAGACGTGAACGGTGAGGCAGCTGCAGGTGCAAACACCGGCATTAATGTGGCGGGCTCACTCACGCCGGTACCGCTGCCAACACCGACTCCGACCCCCGTGCCTACGCCGACACCAACTTCAACCACGACGACGGTGTCCTTGGTAGGTAAGTTAATCAAACTCGCTTGTCCCACTGATAAGGCTGTTGAAGCCGATCATCCTTGCAAAGCCGTTTACTACGTGAGCGCCGATAATAAGCGCCATGCCTTTCCGAACGGCGATGTGTACTTTACCTGGTATGCGAACTTCGACTCGGTGCAAACCGTTTCGGCAGAAACCATGGCGAGCTTCATGATCGGCAAGAATGTGACCTATAAAGGCGGCGTCAAAATGGTGAAGTTTGTCACGAGTCCAAAAGTCTATGCCGTGGCACGCGGTGGCGTTTTGCGCGGTATTGCGTCTGAAGAAATGGCCAAGGCGTATTATGGAGCAGAGTGGAACAAGAAGATTGCCGACATCTCGGACGCCTTCTTTACGAATTACACCTTCGGTGCGGATATCGCCACACAGACTACGACCCAGTCCTCGAGCTTGCAAATTCAGCACAGTAAAAAACAACACATCCGCCGATAAGGCGGATGTTTTTATTCTTGGTCTTCTGGATCAAGGGTCTCAAGGACTTTTTGGTAGACGAGGTATTCGGGGTCGCCTTCTTCGTAGCCCTCGGGCCGCCGCTGGCGAATTCGTAGAGGACTCCGCGCGCATATTCATCGGTGAGGTGCTTGGCGATGGGGACGAGGGATTCGAGCAGTGGCCTTCGGCATCCAAAAAGAATCCCGCTAACTACGTCATCAAGGGATTCGGTTTCGATGGCGTTTTCGATTTGTTTCGTCGCCTCTTCAAAATCGCCATTCACGATGGCTTGCAGCATGGCGGCTTTTTGCGGATAGTCGGCCACCATCTTTGATTGGATGTAGTTGGCGACTTCGGTTTCGGTGAGCTTGAGTTCGGGGATCTGCATAGTTGTTGGCTTTTTTGGATGGTACAAAGGCTTGGTTTCGTCGTCCAGGGCATTGACAAGAATATCATTTATTGTATTGTGTTACATGTAGCCCTTTGGAGGTTGTGCCTTGATTCAGGTCATGAGCCACGCCGATAGTCACGAGGTTGAACTGGTCATTCGTCGCGTGAATCCGTTCATTGCCCAAGCCCTCATCCACCTCAGAGAAGACGGGTATGTCCCCATAACGGTCCAGAAGGACCTGCTTGCCTGGGACGAAGGCCATATGCCCTCCCAAGAACCCCTGATGCCATCCCGGTAGCCGGTTACTCCGCTGCCGGGTTTTCGTTTTGGTAGGGGAAGCGGTTAAGGATGTATTTTTTGGTATAGAGCTGCTCAGCTTCTTTTTTGGCGGCGAGAATTTTGGGTATCGCGTTACGGTCTTCGGGCGCTAAAAATCCGGCCTCGATGAGGGCGTTTGGCGTGAGGAGTTTGGCAAGCTGGGTTTTGACCCACTCGGCAACGGCCTTTGATTGTTCGCGGCTTTCTTTTGTCTCAAGTTTTTTTGCTGCCTTGAGTTTTTCTGCTTGGGCCAAGGCTTCTCGTTGTTTTTCAGCTTCGGCGAGCATGGCTTTTTCTCGCGCCTGGTTCAGCCGCTTCGCCTCTAAGTTTTTTGCTTTTGTTTGCGCTGCGACTTCACGGTCGGTGGCAGATGCGAGGCGTTGCGCTTCTTGATGGTCGCGAATCGCTTTTTCTTTGGCGATTTCTGCGGCGATGGCGGCAGCCTGTTCTTCGGCGTAGCGCTGATCGATTTCTTCTTGCTTGATTCGTTCGGCGGCGGCCAAGGTACGGACTTCTTTCAGGTGTTCGTCCATGCGTTGCTGCTGTTCGTCAAAAGCCGCCTGTTCTTTGGCAAGCGTTTCTTCGGTGAGTCCCACGAGTTTTAACAGGCGTGAGCGTTCTCGGGCATTGAGGTTATTGGTCAGCGGCTGCAGGGCGGCAAACTTGTCGCCTACCGTTTGGTTGTCGCTTGTTTTTTGGCGCTGAGAGCGTTCGTAGGCGACTTGGACGCTATCGGTTTGGAGGATGACGAAGTGCGTACCCATGCTTTCGACGTGTTGTTTGTGTTTGGCGACGCTATGGTATTGGGCAGCCTTTGCTTCGCGGCCCGCATTCGCCTTAAATGTTTTTACTTGAAAATCATAAATGTCACCGGCGGCCGTTAAGCGCATGTCCACCGAACCCATGTCCGCCCTCAAGTCTTGGCGGAGCGTGCCATGCGCGACATGGGCAAGATGACCCGTGTCAGCGCGATGGATCATGCGGCGCAAAAGGTAGATTTCTTGTAGCTCGAGTTTTTTGCCCCATTCTTGTTCGGGTACGGATTTGATGAGGGTCGCAAGCTCGGTATCAAGCTTTTCAAGTTTGGCCTTGCGTTCTTCTGGGTCTTCAAGGCGTTCGGCGATGCGATTTTGTAAATCAATCAGGTAGGTTTTGATATCGATGGCGTCAAAGCGGGTATTGTCTGAAGTGGAGGCTATGAAGCCCTCATCGTCTTTAAGCACGTTTGAAAAATGGCTAATGGCGGCTTGCTCGTGTTTTTGCAACGTTTTGGCATAACGAGAACGCTCAAAGAGGGTGCGTATTTCGGCGCGGGTGAGGTTTTCTGGCTGTTTGTATTTGGTAAGTTCGGCAGTAAAGGCTTCAAACGCTTGTTCAGCTGCCTCGTGAGCAGCGATGCCCAAAAAAGCTTCTTGGGTATTATTGAGTTCTTTGGTTGGTTCGGTGCCTGGCAATCTGCGAACCTGCTCAAAGGCGAGGTTTACGTGGTCAGCAGTAAGATCCGTGGTTTCAAAGACGAGCTTGCTGGCGAGTTTTTTGAGCTTCGGGTCACTGTAGCGGGCTGCTTCTCTTTGGCTTGGGCGAAGAAACGGATTCTGCATAAGATGGATTGATTATAGCATGCCGGCCATTCGCGGATTATCCAAGGGCAAAGAAAAACCCCACACCACGTGGTGCAGGGTCAGACTTTGAGAATAGCAGAGGCAAGCTTGGCCGAGTCGTGGCGCAAGAGGCTGCGATGCAATTGGTCTCCGGGTACGGTTGTGGCCGACCGATGAGAGAGGAGCGAGGCCGTGATTTTCTTCCAAGCGCTAGAGTGTCGGCTCAAGTCGTCTTCAACAAGCTCTTCGCCAGCGGTTCGGTATTTTTCGAGCAATGCCGGATGCGGCCGTTGGTTGTTGACGATGACGGCATCGAGCATGGCCGGCGCCAGATATTCGCTGAGCGTATGCACAAAGTCAGAGGCTTTGAAGTTCTGCGTAAGGCCCGGCTTGGTAGTCAGGTTGAGAACGTAGGCTGTTCGACCGCGACGACGGGTGAGGGCGCTGGTAATACCCTTTACCAATAAGACGGGGACGAGGCTCGTATAGAGATCGCCAGGGCCGATAATGACCGTATCGGCTGCCTCGATGGCGGCCAAGGCTTCGGGATTTGCTTCGGCCTCGGGGGTCAAGAAACACCGATTAATTGCCTTGGTATTGGTGGCTTGGTCGATGATATGTTCACGGGCCAGAACCGTGCCATCAATCAGTCGAGCATTAAGCTCAGCGGATTGGGCAGAAACAGGGATCACGCGCCCATGCACTTTGAGAATGCGATGTGCCTCGCTGATTGCCGCGAGCGGATCGCCCGTCACTTTTTCAAGGACGGACAAGAAGAGGTTGCCAAAGTTGTGCCCGGCCAGACTGCCTTCTTGAAAGCGGTAGGTGAACAGGCTGCGCAGGATGTCATCGCCTTCGGCCAAGGCTGTCAGCGCCTGCCTGACGTCACCGGGCGGCAAGACTCCGAGCTCATCGCGCAAAACGCCGGTAGAGCCCCCTGAGTCCGCAATTGAGACGACGGCTGAAATATCAACCGGATGGTGTTTGAGTCCGTTCAGGACGGTAAATGTCCCTGTGCCACCGCCTAGGACGGCGATGCGTTTGCGCTCTCTCATGAAGCCTCCGCGGCGAACCTAGCAAAAACGAGGCAGAGCGTAAAGCGATCGGTTTAAAAAGCGATTACGTAGAGTTCGGTTGGTTCGAGGGCGGTAAGCGGTTGCAGGGCCTCACCGTCGCTTACTTCGATGGCCGTACCGGTTGGTAAAAGCTTGTCTCGGTAATCCAATGAGCCATTACCAATCAAAAGACAGAGATCGTTTGCCTCATCTGTCATCCACACCTCGCCCTTTTCGAGCAGGTAACGCGTGACGGTGGCATTCTGGTGGATCAAAAGCGTATTCTCGCTCTGGATGGGCGAAACGAGAACAGTGCGTTTTTGTGTTCGGTCAAACGACTTTTGTTCGTATGAAGGTTCGATATGGTATTCAGCGGGTTCGATCCAGATCTGAAAAAGTCGCGTGGCCGTGTTGCCGCTATTGATTTCAAAATGAACGATGCCGGTGCCGGCACTCATGCGCTGCACGTCACCGGCTTTGATGACTCCGTAGTTGCCAAGGGCATCGCCGTGGCGCAACTCGCCTTCAAGAATGATGGTGACGATCTCCATATTGCTGTGCGGATGCGGGTCGAAGCCCTTGCCTGCGGCGATGATGTCGTGATTCACGACACGCAGCGGGCCAAAGCCCATGCGATTGGGATCGTAATAATTGCCAAAACTATAGAGGTGTTTAGCATTCAGCCAACCGAAGTCCATATGGCCCCAGTGCTCAGGAAGGATGACATTGATCATGTTTTGGAGTTTCTCACCCGGCTACATGCCTGGCAAGCGGGATTGTTAACCGCGTTGACAGCTGACTTGATTAACGGATAAACTAGTTCATTATGAAACAAAACGCCTACCGATCGAGCATCATTACCCGTATGATCGCCTTGGCGAATACGGCAGAGCGCATTGCTGACCAGGGTCTGTTTAGCCATTTCGACCTTTCGGCAACCACGGGCGGCGTTTTGCTGATGGTAAGCAAGTTTCCTGAGACGACTCCAACCGATATCATGAAGCGTTTTGGCTGTACGCGTTCAAATGTGACGCAGCGTCTCGATAAACTTGAGACGATGAGCCTGCTCAAGCGCGTCGCCAACCGCGGTTCGGACAAGCGCTCCATTTCATTAGCGTTGACGCCAAAGGGCAAGAAGACGGCAGAGATTCTTTGGGAGAAAGTTCAGAACCGTGCGACCCAGGCAGAAAGCATCATGAAGCCCGCCGAAGTCGAGCGACTGCATGAGATGTTTGACCGCATTGAAGTCTTTTTGAAGCAATCAGAACACCGCGCTTGGTAGCGCGGTGTTTTTTTAGGCGAGCGTTTTGACCATGTAACTCTCGCGTTCTTCGTAACCGAGCATTTTGTAGTATTCACGAACGCCGATACCTGAGATCACCGAAAGGTTGCGATAGCCTTTGGCTTTGGCGAGTTCTTCGGCGCGCTGCATGAGCAGGCGGCCATAGCCACGGTGTTGCGAAGCATTGTCACTGGTTTGTTGCAGGTTGAGCGCGGTGCCATAGGTATGCAGCTCGCGTACATAGGCCGTATCGGCAATGAGCGGGAATGCTTCGCTGATAACTTTTGCTTCTTTGGCCAAGCGCGCATCGTCTTTGTAATCCGGATGGTGGAGAAGGTTGTCGAGCGTTGGCGGCAAGCGCAAGCGCAAGAAAGCAAAGACGGCTCGGCGGTCCTCGTCTTCAACAGTGAGAAACACCTCTTGGCCGGCAGCCGAATCAAACCATTGCTCAAATACTTGGGTTTTGGCCTTGGCTGGATCAAATCCTTGTACATGGCCAACCTCGCGACAGCGCAAGCATTGGCAATGCAAGCCACGTGCCTTCATCTCATCTTCGATTACGGTACGCAGGTTGGTGACTTTATTGCCATGAGAAATTTCGTTTTCAGGAAAGTCGCGGATCAAACGCGAAACTCGGCAATAGCGTGGGATAAGGGTTTGCAGCGTGATGAGAGTTTCTTTGAGCTCGTCGCCTTCGAGTGGGGTGAAGCGTCCGTCTTTGGCCCATTCATGCAGTTCTGCTGACGGCAATACCACGCATGGATACAGTTTGATCATGTCCGGACAATAACGATGGTCATTAAAGAGTGTACGCATGTCCTCGATGTCTTTGGCTGGCGTCGAACCCGGTTGGCCCGGCAACATGTGAAAGTCGGTCTTGAAGCCCATCATGCGCAAAAGCGCATTGGCGCGGATGGTGGCATCGATATGGTGGCCGCGCTGGGTCAAATCCAAAACGTCATTTTGTAACGTTTGGACGCCGAGCTCGACGCGTGTACAGCCAAGCTCGCGCAAACGCATGAGTTCTTTGGCGTTCACCCAGTCTGGGCGCGTTTCGATGGTGAGGCCAATGATGCGGTATTCAGCGGTCTCATTGGCTTTTTGTGAAGCGGCCAAAGATCCGTAACGGATTTTTTTGGTTTGGCCCAAATGGTTCGCGGCATCAAAGCAACGCTTGATGAACCACTGGCGATAATCCCAACGGTACGAAGACCAAGTACCGCCTTTAATGATGAGCTCGATCTTTTTGGCTTCGTGGCCATTGTGTTCGAGAGTGGTCACGCGTTGCCATACTTGGTCGTATGGGTCGAACTTCAATGAGAGCGCGCGTGCGGCGGCGGGTTCACTGGCGACGTAGCTCTTTGGCATTTGCACTTCGGTTGGGCAATACACGCATTTGCCCGGGCATGGGTAGGGCTTGGTGAGGACGGTAATCGGCGCCACGCCAGAATCCGTGCGGATATCTTTGACGCGCAAGCTTTTTTCGAATGATTCAGAAGCCTGCACGCGACCGTCCTTCACAAGCTGGTGGTACATGGTCCAATAATGGTAGAGGGTGGGGAATTGGACCCCGGTACCTTTAAGGAGTTTGCGGGCATTGGTCGCGAGCAGAGCGCGTGTCGGGGCCTCATCTTTCAGGGTCTCCAAAAGCACGTTCTCAAAGAGCGTGTTTTGGGCTTTTTGGTTGAGTTTCTGCGTGGACATGCTAGTCTGGCCGTAGAATGGCAAACATCGACCAAACCCGCAAGCGACTTGATGAGGTCTCACGATTTTACGAAGACCATGGTGCGCATTTTGCGCGCACGCGTTTTGCGTTGTGGCCTTGGATGCGCGAGGTCGCTTCGCGCGTTTTGCCGGGGATGACCGTAGTGGACGTTGGTGCCGGTAATGCCCGTTTTATCGAGGCTTTTGGTGAAGGCGTGCGGTATTTTGGCATTGAGCCTTCGAGCGCGCTGCGCGATGCCGCCAAGCCTAAGATGCGACCGGGCGCGACCATTGAATACGGTTTATTGCCGAACCTCGATATCGGGGATGGTATCGCCGACCTCACAACCTGCGTCGCCGTCTTGCATCACGTGCCCCGTTCATTGCACCGCGCTTCGATGCAAGAGCTCATCCGCATCACAAAACCCGGCGGTTTGATTTGCGTCAGCGTGTGGAATGCCCGCGGCAAGGGTTTTTTGCGTTATCCGCTCGCATGGTTGGCGGCATGGTTACGCGTCTCATTCTGGAAGGACCTGCACAGTGGAGAATGCTATGTGCCATGGAAGTCGGGTATGAACATTGCAAACCGTTATGTTTATGCCTGGACGAAAACCGAATTGGAGAAGCTCGGCGAAGAATATGGCGAGGTGATTTCTTGCGAATACGTCGATGATGAAAAAACGGGAGTCTGGGAAGGGAAGAATATCGTCCTTATCCTCAAAAAGAAGCGCGACCGACTGCTTGACAAAATGGCATTTTATTCTTAGGTTGGCCGCGGCGAACACCGGAGGTCCGTGATGAATCAGGCGTCAAAATTCAAGATAGGATTGTCGTCTGCGCTCATTCGTCAGTTAAATGAAATTGCGGTCTTGGAGCAGGATGGCGACATGCGCCATGCAAAAAAGCTCACGAATGAATTGCAGAAATACGCGATGATATTGCCGCGCCATTTTTGCACGAACGAAGGACTCGCTTATCCCGAAAGTGAGCCGGAGCAATGGTATCGCCAAATGGGCTTTCACCCGCATTCGTTATCGCCTGATGATGTCGCATCGTTTTGCGCTATCGGATATCCAAATCCCCATGAGGGCAATGGCTTCAGCTTGTCGCTTCTCGAGATTCCTCGCGATACCCTGAGTATCGGAGGATTGTCCGTGTTTGTCAGGTATTATGAGGCTTATAATGCCTCGTTACGAGAAGGGTTGATTCACTTAAGGGCATATCCCGAGTCATTCGGGTACCAGGCCGTGCATTTCATGGGGAGCTACCGCAAGCTCACGACGACCGACCATCTTGAGGTGCCATCGATCTGCGTTGATGGCGGCATCAGGCTTTTGTCCAAACACCGGCAAGACCCCAATGATCTGCTGTCGCATGAGGTGTATGCGCTCGTTCGCCGCGGGTGCAACGCAACGGTCCACTGAAAAACCCGTACGCGCTGTACGGGTTTTGTCTTACCAAAGGGCGATGATGATGCCGGTCCCGATGATGCCGAGGGCATGCGCGATCAAGAGATGGCCATGGTGGGTTTTGCGCTCCATGACATAGAGCAGCATCGAAAAGGTGAGGATGGCGGTAATCATCACGATGATGAAGGTGATGGCGCCCTCGGTGGTTGAACCGAGTTTTGCATACGGTAAAGGTGAGCCAAAGAGGTCTTGAGTGCTGGCAGCATGCACTACCGAACGGCCAGGAAACATGTTCAACGGTCCTGTGCCCTTACTCTCATCGGTTGAGCCAAACATTTGTACGACGACGACCGAAGGTTCATTTTCAAACAGGCCCTGGGCGATACCGACGCCGATATCGGTATAACGCGCGTCGAGAATGTTTTGGCGATGCGAAGGCGAGAGCATCCAGCCGTTTTGTACGTCTTCAGCTTCTGAATAATGGACGGCCAGGTTTTCTCCGGCGACGGCATACGGATAATTTGCTTGCCGCATGAAGTCCCAAGCTTGGGTGCCTGAAGGGGATTCGTGGGCAAAGTAGCCTTTGAGCAGCATGTCATTTGCTTTGAGCTGGGCCGCGTATTTAAGGCGCTGGTCTTCTTTGAGTGCGGGCAGCTCTTGGGCGCGGCGGCTCTCATTGGTGAGAGCGATGATGGCGGGGCCGGTAATCGCTTGAGATGCGGCGTGCTCTTTTGGCCAAATCACCAAAAGACCCAAGGCCAAAACCTTGAGTGCGACCAAGGTGATACCGGCAAAAGCGAGATGGCGATGCGCCATCGCATGTGGTCGATGGTGGTTTTCTTTATGGGGGACAAAGTGCAGCCAAAGCCGGTTCATAGTTAGGATGCGAAGGCGCCGAGAAACCATTTGGTCCAGCGGGACTCAAAGTCTTCGATGGTGATGATGCGGATCCCTTGTTCGGTGAGCGGATCCATGCAGAAAATTTTGGTCTTGCCGATTTGGTAGACGATCACGAATTGGCGGGGTGCATCAAGCTCAACCATGCAGGGCATATTTTGCTCGGTGAGCATGCGCAGGTCATCGAGTTCACCGTCAGGGCTGGTTGAGACATTCGCGCCTTCTTTTTTGGCGGCTTCAACGAGTTGTTCGCGGGTTGGTTCGGTGGTTTCGTGGTTGATGCCGATGGTTGAGGCGAGATCGAGTTCTATGACTTCTTTGCCGGCATGTTCAAGGACCATTTTCAAACAAGCAAGGCCGGATTTGCCTTCGACGGGACTCTGGTAGGGGGCGAGCGGTTTCATGACGTTATGGTAGCAAAAACCCCTCCGGTTAAGAAGGGGTTTTTGCTGATGGGTTCGGCATGGCGAATTCTTCGACGGCTTCGTCCAGTTGTGAACGGCGTTCGGTTTCAGAAAGCTCGAGGATGATTTTTGAAATACGGGTCGGGTGGGGGATTTCTTCAAACGAGATGATGAGTTTTTCGCCGGCCGTTTGTACGTCGAGCTGGCCATAGTCGAAGAGCGTGGCCCAGAAGCCTTTGACTGACGACGTGACATCTTGCACGCGGTGCAGGCGGATTTCAGACACGGTGCGCGAGAAGAGTCCGGTTTGTTCGATATTGAGGATGCGTTTGGTGGTGACGATCCACATGTCGAGGTAGTAGTCCAAAAAGTTCAAAAACAGCATCAGCCAGCCAATGAAGAAAATCATGCTAACACCGAGCACGATAAGCGGCTGGTAAACCGGGCTCAGCCAAAGCTCGGGCTGCATCGTGGCGAGATACCACTGCACCGCGAACGGAAAGAGCACAATAAGCGCATAGCCGACCAAGGTTGGCAAAATGGTGAGCGGATGGCGTCGCAAGACAAAGACAACTTCTTCGGCCGGTATCCCGTTTGGGAGCTGTTTCAAGTTCAGCATACTAGTAGAGCGTGGCGCTAGCCGAAAAGAGCGTAAGCGATTGCGACCAATCAACCGTATAAGCGTATTGGATCGTGGTGATGATAATCGCTGCCGGTAACCCGATGAATACCAAAGTCATAAGAGCGGTTCTTGAACCCGCCAAGCCAAAACGCAGGCCCATCATGGCCGCCAAAACGGCCGCAAGGCAGAGAATGGTGGCGAGGCCAATCCACAAGAACAGAAATATCCAAAGGGGAATCATCATAAGAGCGATGGATTTATTGTATCTGTAGTTGGTGGTGTTGGAAAGCCGAGATGGCGATAGGCGAATTCGCTGGCAACACGGCCTCGTGGCGTGCGGGTGATAAGACCCTGTTGCAATAAGAATGGCTCGATAACGTCTTCAAGGGTATCCATCTCTTCTGAAGTGGCGGCTGCCAAGGTACTGAGACCAACCGGGCCGCCTTTGAAGGTTTCAATGATCGATGACAAAACGCGTCGGTCGGCTTGGTCGAGTCCGAGCGCGTCGATCTCGAGGGCGCGCAGGGCACCGTCCACAATCGTCTCGGTCATGGCACCATCGGCCATCACCTGGGCATAATCGCGCACGCGACGCAGCAAGCGGTTGGCGATACGTGGCGTACGGCGTGAGCGTTTGGCAATGAGGCGCAATGCTGCTTCATCGCTGGGTAAGTTCAATAAACCCGAACTACGGGCCAAGATGTCATGCATTTCGTCCTCACCGTAAAAATCGAGGTGAACATGCGAACCAAAGCGGTCGCGCAACGGCGCCGAGAGCATCGAAAGGCGAGTGGTGGCGCCGATAATGGTGAAGCGCTTCAAGTCGAGGCGCAATGTGCGCGCCGTCGGGCCTTTGCCCATCACGATGTCGAGCGCATAGTCCTCCATGGCCGGATACAGGACTTCTTCGATTGAACGGTTCATGCGATGGATCTCATCGATGAACAAGACATCACCGTGCTCGAGATTGGTGAGGATGGCGGCCAGATCACCGACGCGCTCAAGGGCCGGGCCGCTCGTCACGCGGATATTGGCGCCCATCTCGTTAGCGATCACATGGGCGAGGGTTGTCTTGCCGAGGCCAGGCGGGCCATAGAGCAAAACATGGTCACAAGGTTCACCGCGTTTTTTAGCCGCCTCGAGAAAGATGCGCAGGTTTTCTTTGATCGTTGGTTGGCCAATGAACTCTTCGAGGCTTTTTGGACGCAAGGCGGTATCAATAGAAACCTCAGTATTCTGAAGTTCAGGTGAGACCTCGCGCGGTTCAAGCTCGCCCCATTGTTCCATAGGTGTTCGGGATTTGTTCGATACTAGCAAGGGTGCGAACCCTCTGTCTAGCAGGTTTATTTTCGTTTTTTATTGATAGACATCTCCCTTGTATTCAAGGGAGAACGGAACGATCTCCCTTATGCTATCATCCGGACATGAAAGATTTGCTTGGTGCCTTGGTCTATTCGATCCTGCACGTCGACAAAATGTTGGGCGGATTCATTGCCCAGTATCCGCACGGAGTTTACGCCATTCTTTTTGCCATCGTCTTTGTTGAGACGGGCTTGGTGGTAATGCCATTTTTGCCGGGTGACTCATTGTTGTTTGCGGCCGGTTCGTTTGCCGCGCTTGGCGGCATTGATATCAATGTCGTTCTGCCATTATTGATCGTGGCGGCCATTGCCGGCGATACGGTGAATTATTGGATTGGCCGAGAAGGCGGTACCCGTCTCGTCAAACACAAGGTGTTTTCAACATTCATCAACGATGAACACTTGGCCAAGGCACAAGCGTTTTATGAGAAGCACGCCTTTCTCTCGATTATCTTGGCGCGCTTCATGCCGATCATCCGCACCTTTGCACCGTTTGTCGCCGGCATGACCAAGATGGATTACCGCCAATTCATGATCTATAACGCCCTTGGCGGCATCGCTTGGACGTCATTGTTCACGCTTTTGGGTTTTTGGTTCGGCAATTTGCCGATCGTGAAGGAGTATTTTGGTATCGTGATTGTCGCGATCATCGTGCTGTCATTATTGCCATTACTTTATGAGTGGTTGCAGCACTACCGTGACAAACGCCGTAAGAAGTGATTGAATGCGGCCCAAGCCCGGGTGGCGAAATGGTATACGCAAGGGACTTAAAATCCCTGGTCTGAAAATGGCGTGCGGGTTCGAGTCCCGCCCTGGGCACCATACAAAACCCCTCCGAACGGAGGGGTTTTAATTTATCTGTGCGGACATCCAGCCCAGCAGCAAGGGCGGCGTTTGCCATTTTGCAGATCGGCTTTAATGCGGTCGATGTGTTGTTGGCGGGTTTCGGCTTTTTTGACCGAGACGGTCCAACAGATCCACTCATTGCGGGCCAGCGGGGTGAGGTTGTTCCAGGCATCAGCAATGGCAGGTTTAGTGACCAAGGCGGCTCTCAAATCCGGTGGGATGGTATGGACGACGCCTGGGGCGAGCTTTTTTGGCATAGCAATTAGTCGGTTGTATAAGCCTTTGCCTGCGTATTGAAAAGCTGGGCATAAAGACCATCTTCTTTCATTAGCTCGTCATGCGAACCATCTTCAATAATCATGCCATCGCTCAAAACGATGATACGCTTCGCGCGTCGCACGGTAGAGAAGCGATGCGAGATGAAGAGGGTGGTTTTACCTTCTAGCGCCTGCGGTAAACGATTGAAGAACTGTTCTTCTTTAAGCGCGTCAACGGCCGAGGTTGGTTCGTCAAAAATATAGAGCTTGGCATCTCGATAAAGGGTACGCGCGATGGTGAGGATCTGGTTTTGGCCGCCAGAGAGCTCGACGGGGTGATCGTTCTTGCTCGCATATTGGCGACCGGCATGGGTCTCGAGACCATGAGGATATTCGTTAGCTATTTCATCAAATCCGCTTGCAAAGAGGGCGGATGTCAGGCGTTTTTTATCTAGCGGCTTGGCATAATTGCCATAACGGATTTGTTCGCTCAGGGTGTCGTCAAAATGCGGTACGGCTTGGTCCATATACGCCAACTGCTTATGCCACTGTGAAGGATCAGCTTCTCGCAGGTCTATGCCGTTGACCAAAATACGGCCCGAGGTCGGGTGATAAAGTCCGATCAAGAGCTTAAGTAAAGTAGATTTTCCGGCACCGTTCAAACCAATGAGAGCCAATTGGTCGCCTTGTGAAAACGTGAAATTGATATCAGTGAGCACGGGCTTATTGTTACCTGGATATCCGAAAGAAACGTTTTCAAACGTGATCGAAAGAGGTTTGTTGGGGATGCTGCGAGTGCCGCAGTTTTCTTCTGGGATCGAGTGAAAGGCATTGTAGGTGAGCATGAATGGCACCGAGGCTGACATGTCTGAGATATTGGCCATGACACTCACCACATTGTCCCAGAGGCGCGGATAGAGGGCGAGAAAGGTGAGGGCGCTGGCAGCTTCGACATGTCCAGACAGGTAAGAAGGTAATAGCGACAAAAGACCAACGCCTAACGAGATCGGTTCGAACAGGTCGGCGACATAGTTGTAGGTACGCACTTTCAAGCGGCGCTCCAAAAGCTCTTGTCGTACGGCTTTGCTGATGACATCCCACTTCTCGACAAACGGTTTGGAAAGTTGGTTGGTACGGAGCGTTGCCTGAAGGGTTACCAACATGAGGCGCGTGCGAAAATAATCCGAGCGTAATACTTTTTCAGAACGGATCTCTTGAATCTCAGCTTCAGTTTTAAAGGTCATGTAGGCGACGAGTCCGTAGAGGGCCATGCCGATCAAAGACAGGACGACGGTCGCCGGAGGAACGAGCAAGAGCACGGAGCCCCAGCCCACGACACGAAAGAGATTGCCGATCGTGCCTTGGACCGTTTGGATGACGGTTCGAATGGTGTAAAAATCCCTTGTGTATTGACCATGGAGTTTGCGAAACGATGGGTTTTCGATGGTGGACATCGGGAGCTTGGCCAGGTGCTCTATCGCGCGATGCTCAAATTGATGCAGGCTGAAGATCACGAGCCTTACGCCGTTGCGTGAACGGATATAACCCATGGTATACATGAAAACGTAAATCCCTATCAGGGCCCATGACCAGAGAGCGATGTCATCAGATTTGTGCGTGATGGCTACGACGAGGTTGTTGGTCACGGTTACACTGCCAGCCATGGTGAACGGGATGACAAGCAAGAGCAGCATCGCCATGGCAAAAACGCGCGGATTCGACGTATAAGTAACGGTGTAAATGTCTTTGATGGCCAGCCAAATGTCTTTAGCTGTTGCATTTTTTGGCGTAGCAAATAAAGGCTCGTTCATTTTGTGACGGTAGCAAAAATCTCGACTTACGTCGAGATTTTTGGATGATGTTTATTTGGTTGTTGTTGCCGTCGCAAACCATTCTTTTTGCCATTGCTGCATCATTTCAATTTCTTTGCTTTGCACATTGATGATGTCATCAGCCATCTTTTGCAGCTCTGGACGTTTGGTACCGTCTTTCAAAATCTTGGCCATGTCGATAGCGCCCTGGTGGTGCTCGATCATGCCGGCAAGAAAAGCCTTATCGAGCTCGTCACCGGTTTTGCCGCGCATCGATGAGGTCATGTCCATCATCATGTCGCGCATGCCAGGTTGGCCCATCGTCGCGCCGCCCATCATGGTGCCATCTGGCATCATATGGCCGCCTTGCATCATGGCCGAGCCCTGCATCATGCCGCCCTTTTGGTAAAACATGTTGCCATTGCGCGTCTGTTCGAAGCGTTGGTCAAAACGTTGGTAGCGCGAGGCGATTTTGCCACCAGCGAGGCCGCCGAGGACACCGAGTAAAAGCGACGATACAATGGTAATAACGAGGTATTTATTCATAGATTCTGCTGGTAATACGCCCATGGATGGTTTTTCTTTCATTAGGCTTTGCCTTTGCTGCCAAAGACCGTGATTTTGCGCTTGGCCACTTCTTTGATGAGTTGGCTTGAGGGTTCGAGAAGTTTGCGCGGGTCGATTACTTTAGGAAGATCGCTTACGGCTTCACGAATGCCGGCCGTAAAGGCAAGACGTAAATCGGTATCGATATTAATTTTAGCGATGCCGTTTTTGATGGCGTGTTTAATGTCTTGGTCCATGACGCCACGAGCTTCGCCGAGTTTGGCGCCATAGTGTTCAGCCATGGCTTTGACGTCTTCGAGCACGCCTGAGGCGCCGTGCAAGACGAGCGGTTTCTTCACGAGTGCCGCGATCTTTTTGAGGCGGTCGATATCGAGATGGGTTTTGCCTTTGAACTTATAGGCGCCATGAGCCGTCCCAATGGCAATGGCGAGCGAGTCGCAACCGGTGGTTTTTGAAAAGGCGAGTGCCTGTTTAGGGTCGGTCAATGCGGCGTCGCGGGCTTCGACACTGACAAAGTCTTCGATGCCGGCCAAAACACCGATTTCGGCTTCAACGCTAACGCCTTTCTTTTTTGCCCAGGCAACGACTTGTTGGGTGGCTTTGACGTTTTTGTTATAGGGGAGTGCCGAACCGTCAAACATGACGCTGGTATAACCGCTGTCGATGGCTTTTTTGATGAGCTTCAAATCTTTGCCATGGTCGAGATGCAAGACGACGGGGATCTTGGCTTGGGCAGCAACGCGCACCATGGCAATCAAATAATCCATACCGGCATACTCAATGGCGCCTTCAGAGGTCTGTACGATCACTGGAGACTTAAGCTCAACGGCAGCAGCGATAACGGCTTTGAGTATCTCGAGATTATTGACGTTGAACGCTGGCACGGCGTATTTGCCGGCGCGGGCTTTTTTTAAAACAGGAAGGGCAGGGACGAGCATAGTTAGCGGGCTTGGTGATTAAGTTTTCTGGCCTTGGTAGAGGCAAATCGTTTGAGGGTCTTTTTCATGCCGGCGGCATTGAGAAGGCCGGCTTGGGGGCCGATTTTTTGCACCACGCTCCATGAATTGGCCGTACCCCAGCGCAGGGCTTCGACGATCGAGTGGTTCATGTGCAGCGCACAGGTGAAGGCGGTGGCAAACGAATCGCCAGCGCCAGTGCGTTCATAAGCGGCGCCATCAAAGATCGGTTGGTACCAAGACTCCGAGCCGTCGGTGGCATAAGAGCCGTTATGTCCATCGGTAATAACAACGATCTTGGCACCGTGTTGAATAAAGGCATGTAACAGGTGCTGGATCGTTTTTTCGGTGACACCGAGCAAACGCTCAGCTTCTTCTTTGTTTACGATAAAGACCGTTGATCGGGCGATGACAGGCAACAAGGCTTCGAGTCCGCGTTTAAGCTGGTGGGTGCCTGGGTTAAAACAGACCTTAGTGTCAGGATGTTCTTTAAGGTGCTTCAAGAGTTGTTTCTCGAGTTTTTCATGGCCGGCGCCGATGGAGGTGTAGTAGATCCACGAAGCGCTCGACAGCTTTGGTAATACGTAGGTGCGCGGCTCATGGTAGACGAGAATGGTGCGTTCGCCTTCGCGAAACAATATCGTAGATGAACTGGTCGGACGTTTTGTATCAACGACGACAAATTTTTCTGAGATGCCTTCTTTCTTCCATTTCATTTTGATCTCATGACCGACCTCGTCTTTGCCGATGACGCTATAGATCGCTGGCTTAAGGCCAAGGCGTGCGGCACTCACGGCGACATTTGAGGCATTGCCGGCGCCCGGGATGCGGGTCATGTGCGTGACAGGGATCTTTTCGCCAAAGGCAAAACAGATCTGGCATTCGGTGCGTTTGAGCTCGCAGGCAACCGTGGCTTCGTCGACTTCAAGAAAGACGTCGAGCATGGCTTCGCCGATGGCGATCAGGTCGAAGGCCGGTTTTTTGGCTGGGGCGGACTTGGGCATACGGCCACCAGCATAGCACTGTTGCATTTTATACGGGAGCGTTATACTTGGCCGGTCATAAACCACTAACCACAACTCTATGGCCCAACAGAAAAAATCCTCCCACCTCGGTGCAGGTCTTGCCGCGGGTGCCGTTCTCGGTCTCGCTGCCGGTTTCTTTCTCCAATCCCGCAAGGGCAAGGCGCTCGTTGCTGATGCCCAGAAAAAGTCCCAGCTTTTGCAAAAGCAAGTCATGAAAATGCTTGCCAACACCGAAGTGCTGACCAAGGAGAAATACGAAGAAATCGTCGACAAGGTCGTCGCTTACTACGCTTCATCCAAAGAGATCGCCGCCAAAGAGGTTCCTGAAGTCCGCAAGTACCTCATGGCACAATGGAAGGGTATTGAATCCCAACTCATGGGCGCCGGCAAAGAAGCAATGAAGACCGTGAAGACGGTTCAGAAGCAAGCGGTGAAGGCAGTCAAAAAAGTCGCCAAAAAATAACCATGAAGAAGGTCCACCGATTTTTTGCGGACCTCTCTTGGCAAGGCAAGCAAGGAGAGATCCTTGATCGCGAGACGGTCCATCAGCTGTCTCGCGTTTTGCGTATCAAACCCGGTGAAGAGCTGGTGCTTTTAGATGGCAAGGGTGAGGAGTTTCGCGTACGCGTGCATGAAGTGAAGAAAACGTCGATCAGCGTTGATTTACTTGGACGCAAAGCGATCATGACTGAGCCCGTGGTACGTGTGACCTTGTATGCATCGGTTTTGAAGCGCGAGTCTTTTGATTGGGCGGTGCAAAAAGCCGTCGAGTGCGGAGTCTCACGCATCGTGCCGATCGTTTCTGCGCACACGATCAAAACCGGCATCAAACAAGACCGATTGCAGGCCATCGCCAAAGAGGCGGCTGAACAATGCGGCCGTGCCAAGGTGCCTGAGGTGGCGCATGTGATGAGTTTTGAACAGGCGCTGGTGGATGCAAAGAGCTGTGACCAGATTGTTTTTGCTGACACCTATCTCCCTGAGTCCGAGCAGATGCAAAAAGCCCGTTCAGTGGCGTTATTCATCGGCCCAGAAGGCGGATGGTCGGACGAAGAACGTGAGCGCGCAAAAAGCGCGGGGGCAACCGCGCTTTCACTGGGTAAATTGGTTTTACGAGGCGAGACGGCCTGTGCGATCGGGGTACACCTGCTTACTTCATCGTGATTTTGCCATCCTTGACGGCGACTTCGATCTCGTCGCCTTCTTTGATGACGCCTTCGACCATCTTGAGGGCGAGTTCGTCCAAGACCAGGTCTTGGATCGCACGCTTCAATGGGCGGGCGCCAAAGCTTGGATCATAGCCTTTATCGGCGATGAGTTCTTTGGCTTTTTTGGTAAATGAGAGATGGATCTTTTTTGCCGCCAAACGCTTGATGACGCTGTCGAGCTGCAAGTCGATGATGTTTGAGAGGGCTTCTTTGCCAAGCGCGTCAAAGACAACAACTTCGTCGATGCGGTTCAAGAATTCTGGACGGAAGGATTCTTTGAGGCGGCCCAGTACCTGGCTACGGATTTGTTCACGAGTACGTTCAGTTTCATCTTCTTCATCGGTAAAGCCGATTTCGCCACGTTTACCGACATCGAGAATCAGGTCTGAGCCTAGGTTTGAGGTCATGATGATCACCGTATTTTTGAAGTTCACCTTGCGGCCCTTGCTGTCGGTGAGGTGTCCGTCATCCAACACCTGCAAAAGGGTATTGAAGATGTCAGGGTGAGCTTTTTCGATTTCATCCAATAAAATGACAGCATATGGGCGGCGGCGGATTTTTTCGGTCAGTTGGCCACCTTCGTCATAGCCGACATAACCCGGAGGCGAACCGATCAAGCGTGAGACGGTATGTTTCTCCATGTACTCACTCATGTCGACGCGGATCATGGCATCTTCATCGTCAAACAAGGTTTCTGCCAAAGCGCGGGCGAGTTCGGTTTTGCCGACGCCTGTTGGACCCAAGAACAAGAACGAGCCGATAGGACGTTTTTCTTCGCTGATACCTGCACGTGAGCGGCGTACGGCATTGGCAACGGCTTTAACCGCTTCTTCTTGGCCGATGACGCGTTTATGCAATTCAGCTTCAAGATGGCCGAGGCGAGTGGCTTCGGTCTCGAGCATGCGTGAGACGGGGATGCCGGTCCAACGGGCCACGACGGCGGCGATGTCTTCATCAGTGACGGCGCCCTTGAGCAAGCCGCGTTTGCCCTGGAGTTCTTTGAGCTTGGTCTCGGCTTCTTTTTGTTTTTTCTCGGCGGCCGGCAATTGGCCGTAGCGGATCTCGGAAGCTTTTTCGAGGTCGCCGCGGCGTTCAGCGATATCAGCCTCACTCTTTAATTGCTCGAATTCTTTTTTGGCAGATTGGATGTTTTCGATTAAGTCTTTCTCGGCTTTCCACGAGAGCTCCATGCCTTCGCTGGCTTCGCGCTCTTCAGCCAAGTCTTTTTCAATATCCGCCAAGCGGTCTTTGGCGTCTTGGTCTTCTTCTTTTTGCAAAGCGCGTTTTTCAATTTCAAGCTTGATGATGGTGCGCTTATGCTTGTCGAGCTCTTCTGGCAATGAATCGATTTGCATGCGCAAGGCAGCAGCAGCTTCGTCTACAAGGTCGACAGCTTTATCGGGCAAGAAGCGGTCGGTGATATAGCGGGATGAGAGTTGGACGGCGGCCACGAGGGCGCTGTCGGTAATGCGCACGCCGTTATGCACTTCGTATTTGTCCTTGATGCCGCGCAAAATCGCGAGCGCGTCTTCTTCGCTCGGTTCATCGACCATCACCGGCTGAAAACGGCGGGTGAGGGCTGGGTCTTTTTCGATATGCTTTTGGTATTCTTGCAGGGTCGTGGCACCAACGGCGCGCAGTTCGCCGCGTGCCAATGCCGGCTTCAACATATTGGCAGCATCGAGCGTGCCACCTTCGCCCGAGGCACCGGCGCCGACAAGAGTATGGATTTCATCAATGAACAAAATGATTTTGCCATTGGAGTTTTCAACTTCGCGCATCACGCCTTTGAGACGCTCTTCAAATTCGCCGCGAAACTTGGTACCGGCAACCAATGAACCGATGTCCAAGGCCATCACCTCTTTTTCTTTAAGGGATTCTGGGACATCGCCGGCAACGATGCGTTGGGCAAGGCCTTCGATGATGGCGGTCTTACCGGTGCCAGCTTCACCGATCAAAATCGGATTGTTCTTGGTGCGGCGCAAAAGAATCTGCATCACACGGCGGATCTCGCCATCGCGGCCAATAACAGGGTCAAGTTTTTCTTGGCGGGCGAGCGCGGTGAGGTTGCGCGAATATTTTTCGAGGGCTTGGTAGGCGGCTTCTGGCTCTGGGTTATCGACTGTCACTGAACCGCGCACGGTTTTAAGCGCTTTTAAAATCGCTTCTTCGGTCACTTGGTTGGCGCGCAAAATGGCGGCAGCATCGTCTTTGCCTTGGGCGATCGCCAAGAGCAGATGCTCGGTTGAGATGAAGGCGTCCTTAAAACGGTTGGCGATCTCACCCGAGAGCTGAAAGACCTGATTCAAATTGTCTGCCAAAAAGAGCTGGCCGACTTGGCCATTGCGCACGCGTGGGTAACGCGAGAGCGCTTCTTCAAGCTGGCCACGAAAGTGGCCCGGGTCTACGCCAATAGATTTGAGCAGGGCAGGCACAATGCCTTGTTCTTGGGTAAACAGGCCGGCCAAAAGATGGGCCGCCTCAAGGGCAGGGTGGCCATTATTGACGGCAATTTGCTGGGCGGTGTTTAGGGCTTCTTGGCTTTTTCTTGTCAGGTTTTGTGGGATCATAGTTTTAGCACTCGTTATCTGAGACTGCTAAAACCATACCATTGGCCGCCGGGGGTGGTCAATATTTGATTAATGGGCGCTTTTCTGGTAAATAGACGGCGCTTTTACTCCATTGGAGGTATCAGTGAACATTCTCAACCCGCAGCTGCGCTGCATGTACTGCTCAGCGCTTTCTCGATGGAGGCGCAAATCTGTTAGCGGAAACCTGGACCCTATCTGCTCCAGGTGCCGCAAAGACACATATATTGACGATGGATCTTGTGCCTCTTGTTGCGAAGTGCCCGGTGATGACGTAGAGGTCGTTAACGGTCTCTTTGTTTGCGGTCCATGCTATCGCGGTGAAAAATGCGCTTCTGCGAAAAAGACTGAAACGCTTTCGGTCGTTGAGCAAACGACCATGGTGTTTCTTGAGTCTCGCGGGATAAAGACTGATCCGACGGTCGTTCGTCGCCAGCTCCTGAAAAGCAAGTTAGACCTCGATCAGAAGCGTATGGAGGCTGCTGCGGTAGCAGAAGCCAAGCGTTTGGCAAAAGAGGCTGCTCTCGCCGAGAAGGAAAAACAGAAAGCCTCTGAAAAAGCCAGCAAGCTTGCTGAGAAGCGGGCTTTGTCTGAAGCGAGACGTCGTAAGGACGAAGAAAGGCTGAGGGCGGCAGAAGATGTGAAACGTGGGCAAACGTTAGAGCGTTTGCAAACGGCGATCACCAAACTCACCGCCAAATTGGTCAAAGATATTGAGCGGCAAGAATCCGCCGAAGCTAAAGCGATACGCAAACAAGAGTTATCAGAGCATAGAGAGGTATTGCGTCTTGAGCGCCTTGCGAACGAAAAACTGCGCTCGGATCAGATAAAGGATCTCGCCTTACGGTATCCCAGAGTGGATATCAATTTGATAGCGAATGCCCATGTCGAGCCGCGTAAGCGCAAGCTGATCCGCTTGTCACCCGAGCAAAAGTTAAACCCTTTCTCTAAGAAGGGTATGAAACGGGTTGATGATTGGCAGTGCTCGCGCTGTGACAAGGATTTTACCAAAGATCAGCGTCCTGCCACGAGGGATGAAAAAGGGCCTGTATGTCCTACGTGCTACAGCAAGCAAAAAGGCTACAAGTTAGCAAAGTCTAAGGATGACTGCGCTTATTGTGGACGTTTTGCGGATGTTCAAGCAAGAACCGAAAAGGGTGCTTGTTGCCAAGGATGCTATCGCAAACACATTGCACCAAAGCATCAATGTAGTTTTTGCCCAGAGGTTGCTTTCATCGTCAAAAACTTTGCCGATGGCAACAAGCAATGTTCAAAGTGCAATGACCGTGAACGACGGTTGGCCAAAAAGCAACGCAACGGCGATGCGTTGGCCGCTGAATAAACAAACACCCCACCGGTTCTCGGTGAGGGTGTTTTTGTTTGTGCTTAGACTTGAGGACGTTCGACGGTATTGATGGCGTTCACGTCAGAGTAGTCGATGCGGATAGGCCTTGAAGTTTTGGTATCGATCTCAACAAAGGTCGGTAAGTCTTTGTCTGAAATACAAACGGTAAAGGCTTGCAAGTGTCCGTCGTCGGTCACTTGTCTGAAGCGGTAAGCGGTGCAGCCGCTGCCGGACGATTTGCCGAGGTACTGCTCAGAGCCGTTTAAGATGAAGTTGCCATCATCACCAAATGAGAATGAGCCCTTGAGCGAATTGGTGAGGGCGGCGGCTTCTTCAGAGCCGCTAATATTTTGCCATGCATTCGAACCTTGTTTGTAGAGCACTTCTTTTGCTGAGAGATACACCTCCGAGACCGAGGTACCTTGTTCAGAAGGGATGCTAAGCGTGCCGCGCATCGCCTGGTCTTTAACAAAGATCAGGTCGGCAACAACATCTTCTTTTACGCCTGGTATAACCATGCGCGAATGAAAGGAGTTTGCCGAGGTGAGATTGAGCAGGGCTTGCTTGGCATAGGTCGTCTCAGGGTCGACATAGTCGGCATAGGGGTCGGTGGTCGTCGCCTGTTGTGGACGTACGCCGTTTGATTGGTTGCCTTGCTGGGCGGTGTTTGGATTGGCTTTGCCACAACCGGCACCCATCAATGCAAGGGCGATGGCGGCAAGAGGGAGTAGGCGTCTCATAGGCCTCTAGTATAGCAAATTTGAAAATTCGCTTTTTTACGGGCTTTTTGTTACAACATGCCCATGCCGGGCACGCTTTTTTTGGTGGCAACGCCGATCGGAAACCTCGAAGACATCACGCTTCGGGCGCTTCGCGTGCTCAAAGAGGCTGATATCGTCGCTTGTGAAGACACCCGTGTTTCAAAGGTGCTTTTGAACGCCTACGAATTAAAAAAAGACTGCGTTTCATTGCACCAACATACGTCGATGGAGAAAGTGGAGCGCTTGCTAGATCGCGTAGAAAAAGGGGAGAACGCCGTTTATATCTCGGATGCCGGTACGCCGGGCATGAATGATCCGGGTGGTAAGTTGGTTGAGGCGGCTTATACAAGAGGTGTCCGTGTTGAACCGATCCCGGGCGCGTCGGCGCTCACGGCTTCGATCAGTGTTTGCGGATTCGCCATGGACGAATTCACCTATGTCGGATTCCTCCCGCATAAAAAAGGGCGCCAGACGCTCATCAAAGAAATCGCTGAACGCGAGACGCCAACCGTTTTTCTCGAGTCCACCCACCGCATCGCGAAGGCCTTAGCCGCGCTTCAAGAGGTCTTGGATGAAAATCGTTTGATCTTTGTTGGTCGCGAGCTGACAAAAAAGTTTGAAACGCTGTATCGCGGCACGGTGAGAGAAGTGATTGCCGCTTTGGGCAAGACAAGTGCCAAAGGAGAATTTACCGTCATTGTTGGTCCACAAAAATAATTATGAACAAGTACTTCATCACGACGCCGATCTATTACGTCAACGACAAACCGCATATTGGCCATGCCTACACCACTATGGTGGCGGACGTCTTGGCGCGTTTTCACCGCTCGCTCGGCGACAAGACGCATTTCTTGACCGGCACCGACGAGAACAGCCAAAAGAATGTGCAGGCCATGGAGAAGGCGGGTGAATCCGACCTTAAGGGCTATCTCGACCGCATGGCCGGCAGCTGGCAGCAAACCTGGAAGGACACGGGTATTTCTTTCGATGATTTCATCCGCACGACCGAGGAGCGTCATATTGCCGGCGTAAACCGTTTTTGGGATGCCGTAAAAAAGAGCGGCGACATTTATGAAGGTGAATATGTCGGTTTGTATTGCACGGGTTGTGAAGCCTTTAAGAATGAATCCGAGGTGGTGAACAATCGCTGTGTATTGCATCCAAACAAAGACCTCGACCAATTGAAAGAAAAAAACTATTTCTTCAAGCTGAGCAAATACCAAGACCAGCTCTTGGCGCTTTGTGATGATGCATCCGAATTTGTGATGCCAGAAGAGCGCCGTCACGAGATTCGTAATATCGTAAAAGATCATTTGAACGATGTGTCGATTTCGCGTGAAGCCAAGGCTGTTGGTGTTGGCATCCCGGTGCCAGGCGATGATTCGCAGGTGATTTATGTGTGGTTTGATGCGCTCGTGAACTATTTGACCGCCGTCGGCTATGGCACTAATGATGAACTATTCAAACAATGGTGGCCGGCAAATTTGCATCTCGTGGGCAAAGACATCATCAAGTTTCACTGCGCTTTGTGGCCGGCGATGTTGTTGTCGGCTGCGCAAAGTGATGAATTGCTTCGCGGTAAAGACGGTAAAGCGCTTTTGCCAAAACGCGTGCATGCCCACGGTTTCTTCACCATCGACGGCCAGAAGATTTCGAAGTCGCTTGGCAATGCCATTGACCCGCTCGATTTTCGTGACACCTATGGTCTCGATGTGGTGCGCTATTATGTCTTGCGTGAAATCGCTTTCGGCTCAGATGGTGACTTCTCGCGTACGCGTTTGCATGACCGTTATGTGAATGATTTGGGTAATACGCTTGGCAATCTTTTGCAGCGTACGGTCGCGATGAGCCGCAAGTATTGTGAGAACGCGGTACCACAAGCGGACACGCTCGAAGCATCGCTCTCGGTTTCGCCAGAGAGCGCCTGGGCAGGCCGTGAAGGCCTCGAGGCGATCGCTAAGGCGGTTACTGAAGCCTTGCATGCTGATCGTGCCGATCTTGCCCTTGAGGCGATTTGGTTTGGCATTGGTGACGGGCAGCGCTCGGGTTTGATGCAGGCTAATAAGCTTATCGAAGAAACCCAGCCCTTCAAACTCGTTAAAGAAAATCCAAAAGCGGTAGGCGAGATTTTGTATGCCGTTCTTGAATCGTTGCGCTGGCATGCGGTCTTGCTTGGTCCTTTAATGCCCGAGACGTCCAAAAAGATCTTTGCCGGTCTTGGCTTGGATGCTGAGGCTGAATCAGCCCGCCACTGGCCAGACGCTTTAGCTTGGGGCCAATTGAAGCCTGGGAGTGCCTTGCCAGAACCGACTCCGCTTTTTCCGCGCCTTGAGGTACAATCTTAAGATATGTTGATTGCCGAAATCGTCTTTGGTGTCTTGCTGGTCTTGGGCTTAAGCCGCGGTTATAAGGCCGGGGCCGTGCAGGGCTTGGCTGACATCCTCTCGTCCATCGTGGCGTTTGTGCTCGCGCGTTGGTCGTACGGATTCTTTGCCAAACTTTTGGCCTTGGTGGTGCCAAATGGTGATTCTGGTCTCGCCAAGTTCTTGGCCTTCATCATTGTCTTTGTCGCGATCTGGAAGCTGATCAGCATGTTGCTCGGCATCGTGGTCGTCATGCTCAAAATCGTCACGTCTTTGCCGATCATCTCGTGGATCAATAAGATATTGGGTGCCGTGCTCGGATTCGTCTTGATGGTCATCTTCATTGGTTCAACGGCCTATCTCGTCATTCATACGAAGCTTGATCCGACCTTGGTCAAATGGTTCAGTTCATCGGTGATTGCCGGTTATTGCCAAAAGGCCTTCATGAACGTGCTGTTCTTCTTGGTTTAAGGTATGCCGTTTTTGGTCGATAGCCACTGCCATATACACTTTCCTGCCTTCGATGCGAACCGTGATGAGCTCATGGCGCGTTTGCGTGAGCGCGGCATTTGGGCGATAACCATCGGGACCGGTTCAAAGAATTCGATTAACGGCATTGCTTTTGCTGATGCGCATGAAGGTATTTTTGCCACCGTGGGTTTGCATCCTGACCATGTTACCAGTGACTACCATGACCATAATGAAGGTGAAAAACCCGAAGCTTCGATTACCGCTGAACGCCTGATCGAGATCGCGCGTTCATCAAAGAAGTGCGTGGCCATTGGTGAATGCGGCTTGGATGATTATCGTTTGTCGGCCGATATCAACGAACGCGCTGCACAGCAAGCAAAACAAGAAGCGATCTTTCATGAGCATTTGAAAGCCGCGCGTGAGCTTGATTTGCCTTTGGTGATTCATTGCCGCGAGGCTTTGCCGCGCTTGGCCGAGATCCTCAAAACCTGTCATCAAGACGGCTGGAGGCCGCGTGGTGTGGTGCATTCGTTTACCGGTACCTGGGTCGAAGCGCAACCATTGCTTGAGCTCGGCTTTCATCTTGGTATCAATGGCATCGCTACCTTTCCGCCAAAGAAAAACCAAGATCCTGAAACGGTCTTGAACCGCGTCATCGAACGCATGCCGCTTGAGCAGCTCTTGCTTGAAACGGATGCGCCGTATCTTGCGCCCGTGCCACACCGAGGCGAACAAAATGAACCGGCACATGTCGCGCTCGTAGCCGAGCATGTCGCCAAGATGCGCGGCATCTCAGTTGAAGAAGTGGCAAAAACAACGACAGAAAACGCAAGAAAACTTTTTGGTATTTAATCAGGGAGGACAAGTCGTCCTCTCTTTTCGTTTAGCAATCCGTCTTTGATCAAGCGGTTAATCATGGCGTCCACCCAGGCCTGATCTTTTTTTGCATCAAAGACTGGATCAATCGCTTTGCCAACCTCAGAACGTATGTTGTTTTTTTGTGTGCGAACGAGGGCGAGAATGCGGCCGCGGTAAATGCGGTCAGGATATTTTTTGCCTGCGCGGATGGTCTCGTTTGGGGCCTTGGTCATGCGCTTGGGCGTAGCAACTTCATTATTCAAAAAGGCTTTTGAAGAAGCGCACGCGTTTTTTAATGGGCAGATGGCGCAGCTTGGCGTCTTGGTGCAAATCGCCACGGCAAGATCAAATGCCGCTTGGGGGATCTCATGCGTATCGCTCTTGGTCGGCAATTCTTTAAGGGCGCGTTCGCGAATACGTTCATCGTCTTTGAGATCGGGGTAGGGGAGTCCGAGCCAGAGGCGGCCGCCGACGCGGCGCAAATTGGTATCAACCGGCCAACGGCGTTCGTGCAACGAGAAGCAGGCGATGGCATCTGCCGTATAGGGGCCAATGCCTTTGAGAGCGAGCCATTCGTCGCGCGTTTTTGGCAGGCCTTGGGCCATGATTTGTTTGGCGATGTTTTGCAATGCAAGGGCGCGGCGGTTATAGCCGAGGCCTGCCCAGGCGTGCAGAACGTCCGACGTTTTTGCTTCGGCTAACGCTTTAAAGGTGGGAAATTGGCGCAACCAGTTTTTATAAAAATCCAAAACACGGGCCACCTGGGTTTGTTGCAGCATTACCTCAGAGACGAGAATGCGATAAGGATCGCGGGTTTTACGCCAAGGCAAGTCGCGCCCTTCGCGCCGGTACCAGCTGAGCAGTATCGTGTGCCACTTCATGAGCTTATTGGGTTTTGATCGTCGCCAAGGTGTCTGCAATCTGTTTATCTGTAATGCCGCTCTGCGTATTCAAGAAAATGAGATGCGTGGATGAGGCGTTTTTTTGCAGGCGCAAAACGTATTGGATGTTTTTGTCGGGCATCACATAGCGCGTACCAATGAGCAATGAGCCGTTAACATTGGCCAGGTAATCTGAGCTCGAAGAAGCGTTCTCAGGCTTCATGGCTTCGATGCGTCCATCGGCATAGCGTTCGACCTGCAGCCAGCTATCAAAACGGTCAGCGACGTTGGACGTGATGATGTTCGTCGTTTGCACTTCGTTGGCATTCGGCGGGATGCGGATCGAGAAACCGAGCGGCAAAGATAAGATTTCCTTCCAGGTTTGGGTCGTTTTTGACGGCTTCAACTCGACCGCTTGTTTGAATAGGGTTTGCTCTTGCTGAAGGGCGACGACAAGGTCTTGGGCTTTTTTGACTTCGGCATTGGCTTGGGCGATACGGTCTTGGGCATCGTCAGCCAAGGACTCGCTTTGGCGCTCTAGGTCTCTCACGTGTTGCTCGGCAGCCGTGATTTTTTTCGATAATTCGAGCCGGTCACGGTTGGCGGCAAAGAGAAAATAGCCGGTGCTGATACCCGTAGCGGCGGCGCCGATGGCGATGAGTCCGATGACCTTCAGGGTGCGGGACATATGCGGACACGATAGCAGGCCAGCCCCCAAATCCCAAGTGCTTTACAAAAGCCAAAAAGTCCGTATAATCCGCGATTAACCACATGCCGAATCCCCGAGCGCCACGTCCTGAGACCCACGGCTTTGAAACCATCCGTATCCGCCTCTCGTTTATCGAGCAGGGAGCCCTTAAGCTTGAGGCTTATGGCGAGTATGGGCCATTGCTCGTCCCTATCTTGTCACGGGAGGGGGAGTTTGATGCCAAAGAAGAAAAAGGCAAGCAACATGAGGCTGAACGCGACCTTGAAGTCGAAGCTGAGGCACGCACCTTTTTGGCCCATGCCTACCCAATCATCCCAACTGAGGAGCCCCATGTTTTTCGCGTCGCTTCAGAAGACATTTACGCCTTTACCAAAGATATTTTGCCCGAGCTCGAGTACCAGTACACCATCAAGGCAGAGCCTGGCGTTTTAGACCGCCTGACCATCCGCCGCTTGTCGATCACGCCCGATATCGGCGTCAGGTCTTCGCGCCAAGGCTGGTTTGATTTTTCGATCGCTTGGCACTGTGAGGCAAACGACGTTGATACCAAAGACATTTTGACGGCCATCAAGAGCGGCCAACCTTTTGTGCGCACGGCCGACGGTTCGTTCATCGAATACGAGAACATCGAAGATGTCGAACGCATCGCCCAATTTCTTGAACGCGCCGAACGCCATGAAGACGGCTCATTCTCGTCGCATCTTTTTGATGCGCCCGAGATGAAGGCGCTCATCGATCGCATGCAAGAAGCGCGCATGGCTTCGACGGATGCCGCTTTTGCCGCGCTCTTAAGTGAAGCTGAAGTTGGTAAGCCAGTTGAGCCCGTGGCCTTGCCTGAGAGTTTGGATGCGATTTTACGCCCTTACCAAAAAGACGGCGTGGCGTGGATGGCCTTTTTGCACAAATACGGATTCGGCGGCATTTTGGCTGATGACATGGGTCTCGGTAAGACGCTCCAGGTCTTGGCGTATATCGCCGCCACGCGCAAAAAAGGCGACAAGCCTGACCTGGTCATTTGTCCAAAGACGCTCACCCTCACGTGGATGGACGAAGCAAGAAAATACGTGCCTGATTTGAAAACGCTCGTGATTGAAGGTACGGCTGATACCCGCAGCCAAGCGCTCTCGACGACAGGTGATTATGATCTTGTCATCACGACCTACCCGGCCGTACAGCGCGACATCCAAGGATACCTCGACCACAAAGGGTTCAGATTGTGCATTATCGATGAAGCACAATTTATCAAGAATGCTTCAACGGCAACCGCCAAGGCGGTCAAGGCCGTGCCAGCTGAATTGCATCTCGCGCTAACCGGTACGCCGCTTGAAAACGGCGTGCATGAGTTGTGGTCTATCTATGATTATTTAATGCCTGGTTTTTTGGGTGATAGCAAATCGTTCAGGGTGCGTTATGAACGTCCGATCAAGGACAAGCGTGACATGCAAACGCTCGAGCGTTTGCGCACGCGCATCAAGCCGTTCATGTTGCGCCGCACCAAGGCTGCGCTTTTGCATGACTTGCCGCCAAAGGTAGAGCAGGTGAGCCATGCCGTGCTCACGGCCGAACAGCTCGTCGTCTATGGCCGCACGCTTGATGAAGTGCGCGCCCAGGTGATGAAGACCGTTGCAGAAAAAGGCTTTGAACAATCGCGCATCGAGATTCTCTCGGCGCTCATGAAGCTGCGCCGCATTTGTGATCATCCGCATCTCGTTGACCCGCGCTTGCCAGCAACTGAAGAAGTCTCGGGCAAGATGGAGTTGGCACTCGAGCTTATCCGCCAAGCCAAAGAAGGTGGCCATAAAGTGCTCTTGTTCAGTCAGTTTACGAGCATGTTGGATTTGATCCGTGACGCGCTTGATGTGCATGGCATCGGTCATGCGACCATTGAGGGTAAGACCAAAGATCGCGAATCACAGGTGCGCCAATTCACCCAAAATGCCGACACGACCGTCTTCTTATTGTCACTTCGTGCCGGCGGTACGGGTTTGACCCTCGTCGAAGCCGATACCGTCATCCTCTTTGACCCATGGTGGAACCCGATGGTCGAGTCCCAAGCTATGGACCGTGCCCACCGCATCGGCCAAAAGAAGACCGTGAATGTCTATAAACTCGTCACCCAGGGTACGGTTGAAGAAAAGGTTATGGAGCTTCAAGAGCGTAAAAAGCAGCTCTTTGACGCCCTGGTACAAGAAACCGAGGCTGATTTGCAGGGTCTGACCTGGGAAGAAGTGAAGGGGTTGTTTGAATAAGAAATCCTACTCAGAACAGGATTGACAAAATTAGTAATATATGGTTAGTTACCCGGTCTCTGGCCGGGTTTTTGTCGTAAGACTGCGGCACGACCAGGGAATACGCCCATTAAAAAGGCGTTTTTACAACCAGGCCCATAGTGGCTCGGGGCATGCCCTGAATGCCCCAGGTGAGAGATGGAAAAGCAGAAGCGTATCGTTGCCGTGGCTTATGCCCCCAAGGGGACGGCCTTCGCCGCTACCCAGGGTGGCAAGGGTCTCACGACCTTGACCCTCAAGGAGTCGGCCAAGAAGCCGAGCTCGCGCGAGAAGAAGATCGAGTTCATCCAGTCGCTCGACCCCCAGCACGACGTGCTCGTGGTCGAGAACGGCGGAGCGAGCGATTACTTCGCGCTCTTCGCCCGTGCTCGTGGCATCGAGGTGCTCCGCTTTCCGACCTTCGTATTGGGAGGTTCGGAGCATCCGGCCAAGAAGGACGATGCAGCCGATGCCCTCGACCGCTCGCGCGCCATGGCCCTGCTCAACCAGCACGGCGTCAGCGTCGTGAAGGCCGAGAAGTCCAACGGCACCGAGACCGGCACCATCCTCACGCTCCGCAAGGCGCGTGCGATGGCGATGTGCATGGTCGGCATCCACGGCCACGAAGACCTCCGTCCGATGACCGAGGGCGACGTGACCAATCTCCGCCTGAAGCTCGTGTACCGTTCGTACGTACGCAGCTTCAAGGCGACCATGCGCGCCTACCAGGGCGTGCTGCAGTCGTACCGCGACCAGGCGCTCATCGCGCAGGCTTTCGCCGATACCGAGAACGATATCCTCGAACAGTTGTTCGAGGACTTGCTCGGCGGCGAGGCCAACGAGACCGAGCGCGCGGACTTCTTCGCCCTCATCGGCAAGACCTTCGGTGACGAAGGCCTGCCGGCACAGGCTAACGAAGAAGACATCGCCAAGCTGATCGGCGCCTTCCTCGACAGCGACAAGTTTCGCTCGACCATCTTCGACCGCCTCAAGGCGCAGAAGAAGGCCGTCGAACGCGCGTTGCAAGGGGGCAAGGTCCGCCGCAAGGGGACCAAAGAGTTCAGCATCATCCCGGCGAACGACGTCTTCAAGACGGTGTTCGAACCGATCGATGGCTGCGGTCCGCTCATCGCGGCCCGCATCATCGCCGCGGTCGTCGACATCCGCCGTTTCAAGAGCCTTCCGGCTCTCAAGGCGTATGCCGGCTACCACCACTTCGAAGACGGCAGCCGCGCGCGACGCGTCGCGGGCAAGGTCTCGAACTGGAACACCGACCTGAAGCAGGGGGTCTACCTCTTCTGCGACCAGACGGTGAAGAACAAGAAGAGCTCGTGGAACGCCAAGCTCGAGCGCCGCAAGGCCTTCGAGCTCTACAAGCTCCTCGTGAACCGCCAGCAGCTCGCGACGGAGGCCGGCCTCGACCTCGAGGTGGTGCCCGCCTCGTTCATGGAACGCACCATCAACGGCGTGCAGGGCATCGAGTCGAGCGACTTCGCTACGCTCAGTGCCCACATCCTCACCCTGCAGAACCGCTTCGGCGTCGCCTTCAAGGGCAACGACGAGGCCGACGAGCAGGAGGACGATGGCGACGACGAAGAGTCCAAGCTCGAGCTCACCAAGGCCGAGAAGGACTTCTCGAAGAAGCTGAAGGGCCTCAAGGGCGCCGCCCACCAGAAGGCGCTGCGCTGGCTCGGCCAGCAGTTTCTCAAGCACGTGTACAACGAGTGGACCAAGCTCGTGACCCACGTGAAGGAGGAGCCCACCTCGACGGCCGCGGCCGCCGAGTGACGTACTTTTTGGTGAATGGACTGGAGACGATCAGTCGAAAGACTAGATGCGGGTTGTTCTTTCACCATCACCCGACCAAACAGAATCTCTGTTTGGTCGGGTACCCTAACGATTTATTAATCACGAATTGATGAATGATTAGGGTGGAGGGACTTGCTGGTACCTGCCTAAAGGCTATCCAGTCTCTGTTCCAAAACCCGCACTTTTAGAAAGTGACTATTCACACATTGTCGAAAGATTTCCAGGCCGATGTCTCTCTCGCCCGACCTTGAACGAATTCTCGTTCTCGGTCGGGCACCTTTTTCAGAAACGAACGTGTTCGTGGTTGAAAAGGGTGGAGGGACTGTGACGAGTATGTCGAAAGACTGCTTGCTCGATGTCCCAAAACCCGCACTTTTTAGTGAATAGACTAACGACTCCTTGCTGAAAGGCTGTGGCGAAAGTGTCTGTTCACATCATCACCCGACCAAACAGAATCTCTGTCTGGTCGGGTACCCTAACGATGTATCAATCCAGCATTGATGAATGGTTAGGGTGGAGGGACTCACATGCTCGTGTCGAAAGACTTGGTGGATTTTGTCCCAAAACCCGTACTTTTAGAGTGTGACTAGAAAACTGCCGTTGAAAGACTTGCACGAGGATGTCGCTCTCTCGCCCGACCTTGAACGAACCTCGTTCTCGGTCGGGCACCCTTTTCAGTAACGAACCTCTCGACTTCGCTCGGGGTGACAAGTCGTGATTGAAAAGGGTAGAGGGACTTCGTAGATGCTGTCGCAAGACTAAGACCATGTCGTCCCAAAACCCGCTATTTTCGTGAATAGAGACTCATGAGACAGTGCCGCAAGGCTTATGCAAGTGCGTCGAAGTTCACAAACCTTTTATGAAAACCGACCTTACAACATCCGTCGTGAGACTGGTGCGGAAGTGTTTGTTTTCATGAAAACTCGAGAGCGACTAGCAGAACAGTGCCGCAAGGCTACAGAACCAAAGTCGCTTTCTCGCTCAACGGTTCGGTTCACTCCGAGCTGTTGAGCACCCTAACGATTTATCAACTCGCTTGATGAATGGTTAGGGTGGAGGTACTTGAGTAGTTGTGTCGAAAGACTAATGACGAATTGTCCCAATACCCGCGCTTTTAGAGAGTGACTATGCATACTTTGTCGAAAGATTTCGAGGCCGATGTCACTCTCTCGCCCGACCTTGAACAAACCCTCGTTCTCGGTCGGGCATCCTTTTCACCATCGAATCATTTTTCATTCACCCTTCTTTCCCAAAGAAGGGCAGGGATGATTCGGTCATGAAAAGGGTGGAGGGAATTTGCACCTGCTGTCGAAAGACTTCGCGTGTCCTGTCCCTCAACCCGCACTTTTAGAAAGTGACTACCGTGCGTCTGTCGAAAGACTTAGTAGTGGGTGTCTCTTTTTTCTCCCGCCCGACCTTGAACGAATTCTCGTTCTCGGTCGGGTATCCTTTTCAGAAACACTCGATCAGTTGTTCTCTCTTCGAGAGAGAACACAAGAGAGTTATTGAAAAGGGTGAAGGGACTAATACGCATCTGTCGAAAGACTTCGAGGCACCTGTCCTAAAACCCTACTACTCCCAAACGAGACCTAATGGTTATTTGTCGAAAGACTTCGAAGGAGGTGTCTCGTTTTCTGCCCCGACCCGTGCAAACGGCGTAGGGGCTTCTTTTTTGACCATAAAACGCCAATTTGCTAGTCTCAACCGCATCACTTTTTATTGAAATACCTATGAAAGGCATCAATCTCTACCACGAAGTCTCGTGTGGCACGCCGGACGAATTCAATGTCATTATCGACCTCCCAAAGGGCTCGGTGAACAAAATCGAATACGATGAAGAAGGCGGCTACTTCAAGCTCGACCGCGTTTTGCACCAGCCAACGTTTTATCCGTTTGACTACGGTTTCATCCCACAAACCCATGCAGGTGATGGTGATGCAACCGATGTTTGTCTTTTGCTTACGCACCCAACCTTTACGGGTTGTGTCGTGAAGGCGCGCGCCATCGGCATGATCAAAACGGCTGACCAAGACGGCGATGATGCCAAGATTTTGGCCGTGCCTGTTTCAAAGGTGGACCCTCGCTTTGACGAACTCACCTCATACGAACAGCTCCCAAAGCACGTCCAAGAAGAGTTCTTACTTTTCTTCAAAGAGTACAAAAAGCTCGAGAAGAAAAAATACGACCAAATCGTGATTAACGGTTTTGGTTCGGTTGAAGAAGCAAAAGCTGAAATCGCCCAGTCGATCGAGGCCTACAAGGCAAAGCACTAACATGCACCCAGCGCTTGTCGAACGCCCGTTCGTTGTTAAAGAGCTTAAATGGGAAACGGTAGACACGTTTACCCTTGTGCTTGCGCCCGAAGACGGCCAGCCTTGTTATTCGTTTATCCCGGGCCAGTGGCTGTATCTTCATCTTTTGAATGAAGACGGTTCGTCATGGGCGCGTGCCGCCTACTCGGTTGCGTCTGCGCCAAGTAACTCAAAAGAAACACTTGAGCTCTCAATCAAGCTTGCCGGCGACTTCACCAAGCGTGCTTCAAAGCTCATGCCAGATGACAAGGTGCGCATGCAAGGGCCGTTCGGTGTTTTCTGCCCACCGATCCAGAGTGAAAAGCCGGTGGTGTTTTTTGCCGGCGGTATCGGTATCACGCCATTTCGTTCGTATGTTGAAGAATGCGTGATCCAGGGCGCCAAGCATCCGATCGTGCTCGTCTACTCAAACCGCACCATCGAAGAAGCGCCGTTCATGGAAGAAATCCAAAAGCTCGCTGAAAAGCAGTTATTGATCCCCATCAATATTTTGACACGCGATGCGCCAGACAATTGGCCAGACCCGGTCGGCCGCTTGAACGAATCGCACATCGACAAACTTGCGCCCGTTCTCGAGACGGCGATGTTCTATGCCTGCGGCCCCGATGAATTCATGGCCAGCGTAAAATCTCTTCTCGCAGCCCGCGGTGTGGATGTGAAGACCCGCTACAAACAAGAATCGTTCGGATAATTTCGGGTATCAAAGAACCCCAGCATCTCGATCTGACAGAGCGTCAGAGAGTTGCTGGGGTTTTGAGTTGTGCTCAGGATCGTGGATGAACGAATCCCGTATGGCGCATTCCGTCGGTATCCATCGTGATGCTTCGCACCACGTATGCAGCATCCTCCTCGGAAAGCTTCCGAAGACGCTCGAGTAGTTCGTCATGGGAGCCATCGATTGTATTCTCGGATCCACTCTGGAATGTATCCAAGATATGGAGCGCAGAATGCGGTTCGAGGTTCCATAGATCCAAGATCAGATCATCGACCTCGAGACTTCGTTCGGCTGGTTCAGACATTTATTCCTCCTGATTGTGATCCTGATCCTTAAGCTCCTGAGAATTATTCTCCGGGGCCTAAAACAGGTCCAGCATCTCGATCTGACAGAGCGTCAGAGAGTTGCTGGGGTTTTGAGTTTAGCGTTCGATGGGTTCGCAGGTCGCGCCGTCATCGATGACGCCATCGCAGCCATCTACGTAGGTCTCTGCCGAGCTCGGAGGCTCGTAGACGACGGCTGTTGGCGGATGGTGAAGTTGTCGCCACGTTGCCTGGGCTTTCGCCGAGATCTTGTCGCCCTCGACCCAGATGACGAGAACCAGGTTCAGCACCGCGAGGATCGAGCAGACCGTGAAGATGAGGAAGGTCCTGTGCGAGACGAGGACACCGGCTTGTTGAGACGGAGCCTCTTCGTCATCATCTTCGAATGCTTCGTCATCATCTTCGAACTCGACGAGATTGGTGCGTTCGACCCCAGTCCGCTCCGCGCGTCGAGCATCTACGTTAGTCAGATAGTCGTCGAACTTGTTCATGATAACCTTCCTTTTGGTTGAAAGTCCTGATCCTTAAGCTCCTGAGAATTATTCTCCGGGGCTTAAAACAGGCGCTTCACTCAACCCAGTGGGGAGCGAAGCTAGGTGTTTTTAAAGTGCGGCGTTGCGGCAAACTCCGCTAGCTGTACTGCTGGCGATTGGCGAGTTGTTGCTTGCCGTGATCGAAGCGAAGTCAGAGTAGCCGGTCGTTGAAACGACGCAGTCTTCTCCGTAGATGTGCGCGGTGTGCATCGTGTACACAGTGCCACCATGAGAGTAGCAAGTGCGAATGGCCCAGGGCACACCGATGGGAACGCCTACGCAGGTGACCGTGATATTGTCGGCATCGACCGTGCAGGCAGAGCCTGCAACGGCGGTGGTCGATGTTCCATCGATCACGATCGGTTGCGTTGGGCAGGTGATGCCATTGGTGTCGTTGCCCGTGAGGACGAAGGCGCGGCTGGTATTGAGCCTTGCCGTTACGGTGGTCGTGCGGTGACCGCAGTCGATCTGCTCGCCGTTATCGCCGTAGCAGGTTACTGAGTGGCAGACGAGGCCGTCTTCGGCATCACTTTTGCCATTGCAGTTATTGTCCACGTCGTTACAGAGCTCAACTATGCGAGGTCGGATGTCGTTGTTGTGGTCGTCACAGTCGTCGTTGGTAGGTGCATACCCGAACGGGCACACACCAAACACTGTTTCGAATTCAGCACCTGCACCGACGCCGTCACTATCGCGGTCGCGATAGCAGCGTTCGATTTTGCAGGTGACCGTCACGGTGCCGTCGCAATTGTCATCCAGGTTTTCGGGGAGATTGCAAACCTCCTCCGCGCCGGGATGAACGTCGCGTTCTCTGTCGTTGCAGTCACCATTGTTGTTCGCATACCCTGACGGGCATTCGAAGCTGAACGCCAACGGGACAACGAGATCGTAGCGCTCTCCGGCACCGAACCCGTCTCGATCATCGTCGCCGTAGCACGTGAGAATGGTCATCTCCCGCTGCGGATTTTGGTCCTGACACTTGAGTATCCAAGTCCCCACGCCGAGGCTGATGCCGATGCAGAGCATGGAGAGAAGCACGATCGTATACGGCCCGTTGCTGTGATTGGCCATGATGGCCTCCTTTTGTGTTTTTGGTTGTGAAACCTGATCCTTAAGCTCCTGAAACAGTATGTTTCTGGGGCTCAAAACAGGTTTAAACAGCCCTCACCTAGTCCTTTAATTATACCATTAAATTACTATTTTGTCAACTTAGAATGTTTCATGAAAAGGGGCTAAGGTTTCACGGGTTTTGGTCAGTCTGATAGAATCTACCCATATGAACAAACGTCTCTCTTTGGCGGCTTTGGCTGCCACGCTCGCTTTGACCGGTTGGGGCTGCCAGAATCCGATTGATGCTGCCAAAGACAAGGTCTCCCAAAAGATCGGTGAATCCGTTGCCGAAAAGATTGCTGAAAAAGCTACCGGCGGCAAGGTTGATATCAATAACAATACGGCTTCGTTCAAAGACGAGAAGACGGGTGACTTTCAGTCATACGGTGAAGACCTCACTGTCCCAGCTGATTTTACCAGTGAGTTAAAGAAGTTGGACGGTGCCAAAGTTTCGCACTATTCGGGCAAGGGTGACAAGTCGCAGTACCTGCTCATTCAAACCTTGCCAGACGCCGACGGTGCCAAGATCGCCACGACGGTTGAAGACCAGCTCAAAGCAAACGGTTATACCCGTACGACCGATGCTTCTTATGGCGGCGCCATCATGCGCAACTATGAAAAAGACAAGAACACCATCACGGTCATGGTAAACAGCGACACCTCGGGTGATACGCCGCAAACCCTCGTGACCATGACGCTTAACGTCAAAACGTCAGAATAATAAAAGGCAGAAAATCAGCACAAGAAAAACAGCGGCAGAACCGCTGTTTTTCTGTGGTGGGCGTACCTGGATTCGAACCAGGGACCTTTACATTATCAGTGTAACGCTCTAACCAACTGAGCTATACGCCCGTCTTCATTTGTGGCGGTAGGTTAACTAATTTTAGCAAACAAGGCAAGTGGCTGGCAGGATAACAAAAAACGCCCCGTTTAGGGCGTTTTTTGTGTGGAGCGGGTAGGGGGAATCGAACCCCCGTCTCTACCATGGCAAGGTAGCATAATAGCCATTATACGATACCCGCGTGACCGTTCGCATTGCTGCGAGTGGCCACAGGTTAGCAAAGCTTTAAGAGAGTTGCAAGTCCCCGAATTCGCGGGCAATCGGGCCTGAGGGGTTGCCGAGACGCTCGGCCAGTTCTTGGGTGCGGTGGAGGAGGGCGGCATGCATTTCTTGCAGCTCGCGGATTTCTTCGACGAGCTGTTCGCATTGGTCCATCCAGGAGCTAAAGGGGTACCAGTCAGTATTCATATTAAGCGATGGTAAGAATTTCTTTGTTAAGCGGTTTGCGTTTGCGCCAGCGCTTGAAGCCTTCATAGGCGGCCACCGTGGCACCGGCAGCACCGAAGGGGATCCAATCGGGCATGGCGGTTTTTGCAGTGGTGGGTTTGGCGACGGTGGCGCTTTTTAAAATTACAACGTCTTCGGCGGTGACGGGGTAGATGGTAGGGCCATCTTTGGTAAATGAGAGGACTCCGGTCAGTTTAAGCAGATCGCCTTTTTTGAGACGTTGTACGCGGTAGCGCACGGCAGCTTTGATGATGGCGGTAACATGGATGCCATCGGCATCAAGTTCGGCCTTGCCGCCGCTGATTGAGAGAATGGTGCCGGTCACCGAGATTTTGCTCCAGGCGTCTTCGGTTTCTTCGGCAAGCAGATCGACGGCGCGCGTGGGTATGATTGCGGATTCGGGTGCGACCAAAGACCAAGTATCTTTGGCTTTCATGGTGAGGATGATGCCGTCATCGTCTTCAGTGATTGAGCCGGTGAGCTCGACGGTGCTGCCGAGCTTTGGTGTTTTGTGTCCGGTGGGGAGTTTGACGAGAAGCCCGCGTCCATCAGGTGCCTGTAAAATGAATTGGCGCTTCAAGAGAATCCCCGGCACAGTGCCGACGACGCCTTGCAGGCGCACGCGCAGCGATTGCGGTCGCATAAGGATCTGTTCAATGGTTGAAGGATGAATGATATTCGCCAAGGCCGTTTTTGAAGCCGTCGTTTTCTTGGTTGCGGTTGTTTTCTTTGCGGTGGTCGCCGTTTTTTTGGTTGAGCTGGTTTTTGCCGTGCTCATTTTTGGTGCCAGTAGTTTTTGTTGCAGTTTTGGTGGCTTTTTTCTTTTGCAGGCGTTTTCACCGCCTCTTTTTTTGTTGTTACCGATGTTTTGGCTGTGGCTGTTTGTGTGGCGGTTGAAGCTGGTACCGGAGTCATGATGGTGGATGTTGTGGCTGTTGCTTTTGGGAGGAGGTCCGGGTTTTGCCAGGTGCCATCAAGGGTCCAGGTGCTGCCTTTGGGTGTTTTGTCATAGCTCATGCGATCAACAAGAGCGCCGGTCGCGTCAAAAAGCGAGATAGTATCACCGGCATTCAATAAGACGGCGCTCTTGAAGGTGACACGGATCAACCCGTCATGCTCAACCAAGGTAGGTCGCGTTGAGGTTGAAAAACGAAAGATGGTTTTATTGCGGCCGTTTTGCAGTGACCATCCGTCCAAGCGTGCGAGATCATGGGTATCATTCGTCCAGATCACATCCACCCATTCTTTGGCATTATCAGGGGCAGGAAAGACGGCTTGAAGTTTGAGCGATGGTGGCGGAGTTTGTGGGACGATGGCCGTCTGTATCGGTGTCGGTGTGATGGTCGGCGCCGGTATTAGTGTTGGTTCTGGTGCGGGTATCGGTTCTGGTTCGATGACTGGTTCTGGATCGGGTATCGGCGCGACTTCATCCGCGGTCGTTGTTTCGATGATGACGGGTTCGGTATCGGTGGCTTCGACGGTCGTCACGTCGGTCGTTGTTATTTCAGTGGTTGTTGTTTCTGATACGGCGATGTCGGTTGATGTTGACGTTTCTTCGACAATGGTCGCGTCTTCGAGTTCGGCTTCAGGATCAGGATCGAGAACGGGTTCGGTGGTCGTTGTAGCCGGTATTTCAGCCGCGGGTTCATCGGTGGGGACGATGCAGCCGTCGCAATAGCCCGGAGTGCCAAAGTCTGCAGTGCCCGGTTTCAGAAAAAGTGTGGTCGTGGCGGTGTACCAGGTTGTTGAAGTCGTTGAGCGAATCATGCTGGCTTTTGGCGAGCTTGAGCCCGCCGGTGGCGCGCCAAGCGGGACTTCGTCGATAAGCGCATTATCGGGAGCATAGAGCGCGAGATGCAGCGAACTGTTTGAAAGCGAGACGGCCGTGGTCACGAGTTGGGTATCGGTTGCGAGTGTGCTTTTTACATCGCTTGCGTCATAGTTAGCGATCAAAAAAGTTCCATAAGCGGGGACGGTAGAGGTGCTGTCAAAAATGATCGGCGAGGCCGAAGCGCCTTCGAGTCGATAGCCGGCCAGTGACAGGGGAGCGCCGCTTGTATTCCAGAGCTCCAGCCATTCATCGGCGGTCGAGAGGGTTGAACCGGCCCAAGCGACCTCACCGATGTGCAAAGCGTGCAGGGTGTCGGCGTGTGCCAATGGCGCAAAAGGGTCGAGTGCCGAACAACTCAGGGCGAGAAGACAGAGACGGCCCATGAGGCGTCGAAACATAGGGGAGTGAGGCGTCCGCCAGCTCATCCGCTTAGGGCGAATTCAGGTGGTGGCGTTCCGCTCTTCTTTACTCCGTTGCCATAAAATGAGGTGAAGGGTGTGGATAAAATAGCAAAGAGTGTGAATATCCCAATAAATATGGGGATCTTGGACCGCATTGACGAGAGGCGAATAACGTTCTATTTTTGTTCTATAGCTTATGCCTCCATCACTTACCCCCAAGCAAAAAGAAGTTCTCGACTTCATCGTCAACTTCATTTCGGAGCAGGGATACCCTCCTTCGTATCGCGAGATTGCCAGTGGTCTCGAACTCGCTTCGCCTTCAACCGTGCATGCGCATGTGCAGGCTTTGCGTGAGCGTGGTTATCTGCGCGGTGCTGAAGCGTCTGGTACGGCGCGTGAACTTGAGCCGACCGACAAGGCGACCAAGTGGGGGCGTAGCGTCATTTTGCCGCTTGTCGGTTTGATTACGGCCGGCCAACCGATTGAAGCCGTCGAAGAACGTGAGACGCTTGCTGTGCCGGTCGATATCGTGCCTGATGCCGCTAATTCTTATGTATTGCGCGTCAAAGGCGAGTCGATGATCGATGAAGGCATTCATGATGGCGATTATGTGATCATTGAGCGCAACCCCTCGCCAAAAAACGGCGATGTCGTGGTGGCTTTGCTTGAGAACTCCCATGCCACGCTTAAAAAGTTTTATCGTGAAAAAGACCGTATCCGTTTGCAGCCGGCGAATAAAACCATGCAGCCTATCTATTGCTACGATCCGTTGATTCAGGGCGTGGTAAAGGCCGTGATCCGTTCGTACAGTAATTTTTAAATCGCTACTACCCAAAGAGCTATGACGTATGAGCAGGTACAAGAACCTGTGGAGGTTGTTGTTGTCTTCAAAAAACAAAAACCCGAACCGTTTATCTTGAAATGGGGCAAGCGCTATGTGCGCATCCGTAAAGTGCATCTCGTACATTCGGAGCGTATCGGTCGTGACAAGGTCTACTATTTTTCGGTTTCAGATGAGGCAAATGCCTACCGTTTGTCATTCTCTAGCGAAACCCTGCTTTGGCATTTAGACGAAGCGCGAGTCTTGTCTTGATATGCGCATCATCGCCCATGTCGACATGAACTCGTACTTTGCGAGCGTTGAACAGCAGGCGAATCCTTCGTTGCGCGGCAAGGCGCTTGGCGTCTGCGCTTACTTGCACGAACATGGTTGTGTCATCGCCGCTTCGATCGAGGCGAAGCGCCAGGGGATGAAGGTGGGCATGACGCTCAAAGAAGCGCGAGAAACGGTGCCCGGTGCGCGTTTTGTTCAAGTGGACCCAACGAAGTATCGCTCAGTGACAAAACGTCTTTTCAAAATGTTTCGTGATACGACGGACAAGATGTTGCCGTATTCAATTGACGAGGCTTTTTTGGATTTGACCGGTTGGTGTCGTGACGAGGCGGAGGCGGCGTTTATTTTGGCGCGTATCAAAGAACGGATTCATCACGAGATTGGGGATTGGCTCATGTGCTCAATCGGTATTGCGCCTTCGTATTTTTTGGCAAAACTTGCTTCAGAGAGAAAAAAACCAAATGGCCTTACGATTATTACGCTTGATAACCTAGACGCAACTCTGGCAGAAATGCAACTCGAAGATATCGCGGGCATTGCTAAAGGCATGCGTCGCCAATTTTGGCGAGCTGGTCTTTTTACCCCGCTTGACGTAAAGCATGCAAACCCGATGGCGATCCTTCGCAGATTCGGCAAACCGGGCTATTTGCTTTGGATGTCTTTGCAGGGCGAAGATTGTCCTCAGATATACGACTTGCCCGAGCAGCCAAAAACCATTGGTCATTCATACCAGGTACCCGACCGAGTTAATCAAGAAGGAAAGGTCGGTTCGACTGCGGCGCGTTTACTTTCACGCGCTTGCGACCGTTTACGCGCACGTGAGTTATTAGCAGGGGGCGTTTCTTTGGTTATCGGTTTTCGTGACGATGAAGATTCGCGTTTCGATTCAGTCCAGCTCAATCCACCCACCGACGATCAGCCACGCTTACAGCAGGTGGTTGCTACAATGCTTGCCCGTTTATGGCATGGTGAACGGGTGAGTTTTCTTGCGGTCACCTTGATTGATCTGGGCCCTCCTAGTCGGCAAGTTGCTTTACCTCGGCTTGAACAAAGAAGGTCGGTTAGTTCGTGGATTGCTTGGCGTGATACGACCGGAGGTCTTGAGCGCGTGCGCCGTAAATACGGAGAATCATCCTTGTTTTTAGGATTCGAATGGTCGGCCTTGCGTGATAACCATGCGCCTGACCGCATCGGGTTTCGCAAGATCGAGGGTCCGGGGTATGATACTGCCTGATGAAACCCACTCTTCGCCAAGGCTATCTCTTGATTGTCTTCTGTGTGCTTGCAGTTTCTTTTTTGTATGTGAGGTTTGTCTTTTTGCCGCAACAACAGGTGAAGCAGCAACAAGAACAAGACCTCTATCGCCAAGCGCTCATGAGAGTTTCGCTAGCAGCTGGTATCATGGGTGATGAACAGCCTTCTCGCGCCATCGTTGATGACGTGGCAACGCTCAAAGCCGCTAACCCGGAGTTCTATGCGAATGCTCGCGCGGGTGATTGGGTCTTGCGTTACCAAGCGGCCGTTGTCTTGTACCGCAGCCAGACAAATGAGGTGATCAAGGTGCAAACGATAAAACCCTGAACCGGACGGTACAGGGTTTTTTGAAACGAAAAATCCTCCCATCTTGCGATGAGAGGATCTCCTCCGTGAAAGAAATTAACGCTTCTTCGAAGCTTTCTTTGCTTTCTTAACCGTCTTTTTTACGGTTTTCTTTGCGGTCTTTTTAACAGCTTTTTTAGCGGTTTTCTTTACCGTCTTCTTTGCTTTTTTTGCAGCCATGGTGATTACACTCTCCTTTCTGTTTGGTCGTCGCACTTAATCGTGTGATCGAGCGCGTGATGTTGATTCACGCTTGCATGAAATAGTATAACACACCTTTTTGGTTTTGTGTGTGAAGTGCAACCTGTGGATTATTTTTTTTCGCGCAAAAATATTTTTTCTATACGCGATGCGCGTTGATCTTCACGCCGCTGATCGTGACCGGAAGAATTTCACTCGCGACATTTTTCACGCGCGCGTGCGCCGCTTCGGTGAGAAGCGTTTCATTTTTTTCAGCAACGTCTTCGCCGAGTTTTGATGCGAGGTTCAATTGGTCGCCGTACAAGTCGTCACAGAACAACAGGATCTTGCCGAAGCCGATACCGATCGAAACGTGCACGTCGCTTTCATCCGGAGTCTGGTCATTGAAGACTCCGAGCTCGTGGCGGACGTCTTTCATGGCGGCCAAGGCCTGGTCGACGTCTCCAAAAACAGCAAAGCAGTTGTCAGCTTCGAACTTCACGACCGTACCCCCGTAACGCTCGACGCAAGGGCGTACCACCGAACGCATGCGCTGGACCATGGCGAGAAAATGGATGATCCCATAGCGCTGCACCACCGACGAAAACCCTGACATGTCCAAAACGAAGACGGCGCACTCTTTTTCGAATGAATTGGTAATCTTTTGGTCAATCTCGGCGATCCTTTCGGGGTATTGAAGGCGTTGGTCGAGAAGGTCGTGGAGCTGGCTGCAAGGCGGCAAAGAGAGACTTGATGGCATAGGCCCTTATTGAACCCTAGATCGCTTACCTTGACAATTTGGCTTAAAAATGTCACTCTATCTGTGGATATCACGTGCGAAGAAGCCTCCAAGGTTTTGTGGGTCAGGCGCAGACGGTTATCCTGACTCATTATTGTTTCTTGGGCTCTCGAGCCCATGCATACGCACATGTCAACGAAATTGTTTGTTGGCGGCGTTCCATTCCGTGCTACGGAAGAGGAAATCCGCGAACACTTTGCTCAGGCTGGTGAAGTTGTAGAGGTATTCATCCCTCTCGACCGCGAAACGCGTCGCCCTCGTGGCTTCGTCTTCGTCACCATGGCTGACGAAGCAGGCGCCCAGAAAGCCATCTCCATGTTCAACGAACAGGACTTCGGCGGTCGCCAGATCAAGGTCAACGAAGCGCTCCCACAGGAACGCCGTTAAACCTCATCAAAAAATCCCACTCTCGCGAGTGGGATTTTTGTATGCCGGTTTTTTTATAAACCGAGTTGTTTTTTAAGTTCTTGTTCGGCGAGTTCTGGGTTCACGCGGCCTTCGGTGGCTTTCATGACGCAACCGACAAACCACTTGATGAGTTTTTCTTCACCGTTTTTGATTTGTTCGGTTTGTTGAGGGTTCTGTGCGATCAGGCGTTCAACCGTTTCTTTAATGATGGTCGGGTCGCTGATTTGGCCGAGCTGGTTGTCCTCCATGAGTTGGCTCGGGTCGGTACCCGTGTCGATCATGAGGCCCAAAAGTTTTTGCGCATTCGTGCTGTTTACCGCGCCCTCTTGTACGAGCTTCACGAATTCAGCGAAGTCTTCGGGCGTGATGCGCAGGTTTTCGAAAGCGAGTTCTTTTTGGGTGAGGATGGCTGGGAGTTTGCTCAAGAGCCAGCCGCAGGTGAGTTTAGCGAGTTTGCTCATCTCGACGTCTTTGCCGGCAGAGATCATCCAAGCCTTCAATTCACCCATAACATTGTCTGCGTAGTCGGTCCAGCCATTACCAACGATCTGTTTGGCGTCTTCGCTTGAGAATTGCCATTCGTCGGTGAGGCGGGCGCGCTTGGCGGCCGGCAATTCAGGGAGTTTGGCTTTTTCTTGTTCGCGGATGGCGGCAAGATGAAGTGGAGGAAGGTCTGGTTCTGGGAAGTAACGGTAGTCGGCGCTCGTCTCTTTGCTGCGCTGCTCAAAAGTCATGCCGGTATTCTCGTCCCAACCGCGGGTTGCGCCCGTTGGGATCTCGCCGCGGTCATGCATCTCGTTTTGGCGCGCGATTTCATAGGTGAGGGCGTGCTCAACCGAGCGAAATGAGTTGAGGTTTTTGATTTCAATTTTTGGGTTGAACTCTTCTTGCAAACGATGGCCGTTTTCGTCGACGTCGAGCAGTGAGATATTGGCATCACAGCGCATCTGGCCCTTTTCCATGTCTGCCGATGATGAGCCGATGGCGCGCAAAATGTTTTGCATTTCTTGCACGTACGCCTTGGCTTCTGCCGGCGAACGCAAGTCAGGCTCACTGACGATCTCGATCAATGGCGCGCCACCGCGGTTATAGTCAACAAGGGTGGCTTGTGATGCGCCATCATGTGAATTCTTTGCCGCATCTTCTTCGAGATGGGCGCGCGTTACACCGACGCGAATGCGGTCACGGGGTACGGCTTGGCCTGGCACGTCGATCCACAGTTCACCGTCTACACAAATAGGATGGTCAAATTGGGAGATCTGGTAGCCCTTAGGGAGATCGGGATAGAAATAGTTCTTGCGGTCAAAATGCGCCTCATCAGGGATGCGGCAACCGAGCGCGAGACCAAGGCGTACGCCAAGATGCACCGCTTCTTGATTAATGGCTGGCAGTGCGCCCGGCTGGCCGGTACAAACCGGGCAGATAGCGGTGTTCGGGGCCGTGGCGTCATCAACGTTAAGACAAGAGCAGAACATTTTACTCTTGGTTTTGAGGCGGGCGTGGATTTCGAGGCCGATAATAGCGATGCGGGGCATAGTTGAATGGGTCGGTTTTACCCCGATTTTAATCCAAACGCAAGCCACGTCGCTCGAGAGCGACGTGGCAAGGCGGGGATTGTATTACATGGTTGCTTTAAGGTTTTTGTAGAGCCGTACCGTGAAGATCATGAATAGCGGGATGAAGATCGATTGGATCACGGAGCTCAGCATCTGCCCAAAGGCGTTTGATGAGGCCGACGAAGGCGAAGTGATCCCGCCAACGATGAGGCCAATGATGCCGCCAACGATGAGCGAGATAAGCATCATGAGCAGGCCATAAACAATGACGCTGACAAAGCTGCGCCAGAAAATCGCCCACCAACGTCCTTTCACTAATTCAGAAGAACGCTTGAGGGCTTCGGTGCCACGTTTGTCTTCGTCGATCAGCACTATGTTTGAAAACGCGAGGCGACCGGCAAGCCAGATGCCAGGGATAACGAGCAAAATAAATCCGCCCAAAACAGCCAAGCTTTGCAAAACGCCGACCCAAATTGCCGGCCAGAAGTACTTCCAACCAATGTTATTGTCGAGAGCGGTGACAGTTTGTCCGTCGGCTTTTTTCAAAAGCGCATGAGTAAAGCTATTTGACGCATGAAGGGCAAGGACACCACCGCCGATACCAAGGACGATCGAAACAATGGCGGCGCCGCCACTCATCGAGCCGTCAGCTTTGAGAAGAAAGGCGTTTGGGATCGCTGCCATGACACCAGCGATCAAGAAGCGTACCGAGCCTTCGAGATTGAATTTCCAGTCGTTACGAAATTGGTCCCAGCTTGAGCGAAGGAGTTCGCCGGCGGGAATAAGAGGTTTGTTCATACGTTTAACAGTATAGCAAAGCCCCAGAAAACAAGAAGAACCCCGCCAAACGGAGGGGTTCTATTCGAGATAAGGGGCGAGCGCTGCCATGAGGCGCTCGAAGTTCTCTTCGCGGGTACCGGTGGCGTCGAGATCGATGATCTTGGTGCCGCGGTTCGTGAAAATGTCACGCAATTCGCCGGAGTGGTAGTTCTCGCGCGTGCGGTCTTGGATGTCTTCGGCATCGAACATCGAAGGGTCATCCTTTGCGCCGCGTGCCGCGCGCCGTTCGGCCGCCACCTTTTGGGGGAGGCTGAGCAGAACGAGGGCGCGGGGAGCATGCTTGAGTTCGAGCTGGTTGCCAGGTTCGCGCAAGATGTCTTCGACAGTGATCGTGGGGTCGACCGCGCGCTGGTAGGCGAGCGATGACGAGAGTCCCCGCACTTGCAAGATCTTGCCACCCTTCTCGAGAAAAGGGAGGGCAAGCTCTTGGTACAGCGCCTCACGATCTTCGGCGTACATCCGCACCAGCTCGCGTTGCGTCGTCGTGCTGCCAGGGATGATGTGGTCACGCAGGCGGTATGACGCGCCGCGGTGCTTCACATAGGTCGGTTCGCAGATCAGCAGGATTTCGGCCTTGCGCACGTCCGGGTTGTCCATGGTGGGCAGGTGTCCGTGCTCTTTCTGGTACGCGATCCCGTCGAAGACGAGGCATCCGCTTTTGGCGAGCGCTTCGAGCAGCTGCGAAGCAAGGGTGTCCTTGCCGGCACCGTCGATCGCGTCGATGACAAGGATGTAGGGGTTCATGAGCTTGTCGTCCTATGATACGTCTCGAACGTGTAACCGTCACCCTTGACGATCTTGTCTGCATCGAGCGTCCAGACCTTGGGGTCGAGAGGCTTGAAGAAGACGTCGCCCGGGTTCTGATTGTGCACGCGCGTGAGCTCGACCGTATCAGCGTAGGGCAGGGCGGCTTCGTAGATGATACCGCCTCCGATCACGCAGATCACCGGTTCGGGCGCTGCATCGAAGGCTGCTTCGAGCGAGTGCACCACAATGGCGCCCTCGGCGACGAAGTCCTCTTGCTTGGTGATGACGATGTTGGTGCGCTTCGGTAGCGGCTTGAAATTCGCATCGAGCGAATCCCAGGTCTTTCTGCCCATGGGGATGGGTTTTCCCATGGTCAGCTCGCGAAAGCGTTTCATGTCCTCCTTGATGCGAGGCCACGGAATGTCGAGGCCTGAACCGATGACGTCGATGTCATTGGCGGCCACGATAAGTGCAATGTGACTGTTTTTGTACATCTCGTCCTCCTTCTCGAATCAGACGGCGACTTCCATCTTGATGGCGGGGTCGTGTTTGTAGTCGATGAGTTTGGTCATGGTGTGATCCCAGTCGAAGATCGACGTGGATTCTCCTTCGGTCACGATAGTGGGCGGCGCATGTCGCTCGGGATCACGAGACAGTTGTTCGCGCGCGCCTTCGAGATGGTTCTCGTAGATGTGCACGTCGTTCAACTGACCAACGAGTCTGCCGGTCGGCATGCCGACATCGCGGGCGATGAGGTGCTGCAGGATCGCGTATGAGGCGATATTGAATGGGATGCCGAGCATCAGGTCGCATGAGCGTTGGTTCCAGAGCAGGTTCAGCTTGCCGTTGGTGACGGTGAGCTGGTATCCGATATGGCATGCTGGCAAGGCCATCATGCCGATCTGGGTCGGGTTCCATGCCTGGACGATGATGCGGCGATTGCGTGGATCTTTGCGCAGAGTGTCGATGGCATTCTTGAGTTGGTCCACGCCCTGGCCGAGGTAGTTACTGTCGTAGCTCTGATAGTCGGCACCGAAATGCCGCCACTGAAAGCCGTAGACAGGACCGAGGTCTCGCTCTGCCTTCATGGCAGCCTGACGTTCGTCGCCATGACCATAGGCGACGAGGTCGGGTCGGCACCACTCGTCCCAGATATTGCACCGACGGTCTTGGTACCACTTCTTGTCGGTGATGCCCTTGATGAATCCTTCGAGCTCGATCATCACCGTTCGAAAGAACAGTTGTTTGGTGGTGATGGCCGGAAAGCCGAGTGAAGTGTCACAGGTGAATTGCGCGCCGGCAATGGTGACGGCGTTGATTCCGGTGCGGTTGGGCTCCATGACGCCATTTTCGAGCACGTCACGGATGATGCGGTGGTATTCAGAGGTCGGTGTCGTCACGGGGAGCTCCTTTGTTTTTCGAATGTCCGCTCCAGCCGGGGCGGGCTAGATCGCGAAGACCTTAGCGGTAGGTTCTTTTGCCTGCAAGGGGCGTCTTGACGCTTGGCTTTTGCTTCGGCGGCGCTGCCTGTAAGATACCAATCCGTATGCCATCCCTCATTATCGGCCTCGTTGGCCAGGCCGGTTGCGGCAAAGGTACGGTCGCGGATTTCCTCCAGAAAGAATACGGTGCGGGTTATGTGCGTTTCAGCGCCATTCTCGGCACGATCTTGGATGCATTAGCTATCGAGAAGTCACGTGAAGATTTTATCCGTATTTCAGAAGCGGTACGTGAGGCGTTTGGCGAAGACGTGTTATCACATGCTGTTGCCCGCAAGACCTTGCTTGCCGATAAAGACATCATTGTCGTTGATGGTATTCGCCGCCTTGAAGACATTGTGGCGCTTGAGCCATTGCCGCAATTCGTCTTACTTGCGATTGATGCACCGGCTGAACTCCGTTTTGAACGCATGAAAAAACGTGGAGAAAAATCCACCGAATCAAACATGACCTGGGAGCAATTTGAAAAAGAAGAGAACGCACCGACAGAAAAGACCATCCCAGCTGTCATGGCGCGAGCTAAGATTACCTTTGACAATGCCGGCAGCCAAGAAGAGCTGATCGAAAAAGTAAAAGCTTTCATGCAAAGCCGCTAAAGAAAAAACAAATGAAAAACCCTGTACCAGACGGTACAGGGTTTTGCATTGCCCTTGCGAGCAATGTTCAGTTGATGGTCGGCGGCGCGATGGCGACGACGATATCGTTCTTTGCATACGTCAGGTGGACGCAGACGTATTTGGGTTCGATCTTCATCGGGAGGGTGAAGTCGAACTCCGAGAGGAGACGCGCGTTGATGCGCGTGATGATCTTGCGTGTCGGCCGCTGGGCGGGGCATCCGAAGGCGCCCTTGCCGAAGGTGATCGGCTTGTTCACGTCCTTCTCGTAGTAGCGGAAGGGGTCATAGGTCTCGGGCGAAGCGAAGAGCTCCGGATCGAGGTTGACACCCATGGTGAAAACGCCGACGAAGTTCTTGCCCGCATGAAGCTCCCAGTCCTTGCCGCCGGCATGCACCGTATAGTGCTGGTCGGGATTGCGGATCACGGACGAGATCGGATTGATCCGGATCGTCTCGGTGAGGCAATGGTCGAGCAAGACCTGGCGATCGGTTGCGTCTGATGACGCGAGCGTCTCCTTGACCTTGGCATCACTGAGAATGTCGACCAGGTTCCACATCCCGTACGCGCCAGGATAGGTCATGGCATTCCACACGGTCCACATGGTGAACCAGGGGAGGTCGCGGTCATTGATGGGCTGGCCGTCAACGATGACCTTGCGCATCTCTTGGTAGAACCAGGTCGACTGCACTTCAGGGTCGTTCATCGCGGCCTTGAGGGTCGCTTCGACGCGCTTGGTGGCGCGATACTTGGGTTCGAACCTGCGCAAGAAGGGCAGGGCTTCAGCGATTACCGTTGAGGTTGTGTAAGGGATCTCGATACCATCAGCGATCTCGCGCATGTCAGCGCGGATGCCGCGGATCTTGCCCCACAGGTCTGAGCCGAGAATCGCGCTACAGGCGGCTTCGTGGTAAAGCTCGACGAGTTCGGTGGTGAAGTTGACCGAGGTCTGATCTCGCCACTTGTCGAGATAGGTCTCGAGTACGGCATCGATGGCGATGTCCATCTGTTCGACGCGTTCGGTCGAGAAGAGGGTGCTGGCCATGAACTGACGGCCGGGGATCACGAGCTTCTGCACGTCATCCGGATCGTCCGACGTCTTGTCGAACCAATAGCCAACCGTGGGGATCTTGGCGAGAACGGCGCCGATGCGCATCTTTTCGGCCGGTTGCATCATCAGCCAGTTGTAGAGCCTGAGACGCTCTTCGGTCGTATTGCCGAACAGGTAGATGAGGTTGAAGGGGCCGGCAAACCAATTGGTTACCGGTCCATAGGCTGCCGACGTTTCTTTGGCGAGACCCACGGGGTCGGTGATGATGTCGGGAATCCGGAGAACCGACCGCAGGAGATTGACGACGCCGCTTCCCCGAGCTGCGAACTTCGGCTTGATGGCATTCTGCGTCACTTGCTGTTCCACGTGCTACCTCTTGGTGCTGCGTTGATGCTGCGATAAGCACGAAAGCCCGCCATCTTTTTTGAAAAAAAGTGCGAACAAACGTGTCATCGCGGCGGAGTATACCGCACAAAGAATGTGTTCACAACGAAATGAGTCCTGTTTTTTTGTGGATAAACAAAAAACGACCTGGGGACAATCACGTCCTTCGGTCGTTGTGTTCAGGTAAACCACTTGGCGAGCTTGATGGTATCTTGCAGGCCGTAGTTCGATTTGATGCCGGTACCGTAGATCTGGTCGGGGCGCCGCATCATGCGCTCGTAGGCCATGATGCAGATGGGTTGCCCATCGCGTAGCACGGTGGCGCTGCTATGCACCTCGACCTCCATCACGGCGACATTGCCGACGATATTGGCATCGCCTTCATCACGCCAGCCGAAGCCGGGGTCAAAGAAGCCGGCGAAATGCGTAAAGAGATTGCCGATGGTGGGATCATACTGCACCATCTCGGCGGCATACTCAGGCGGGATGACGATGCGCTCCCGCGTACCGAGCAGATAGAACTCGCCGGGTTTGAGTACGAGCTCGCCGTGCGGTGGGCGCTCGATGGCTTCGAAGTAGTCTTTTGCATCCACCTTGGATGGTGATCTGAGATCGAGCGCCTGATGTGGCCGCTTGGACCGGTAGGCGACGATCTCATTGATCGACAGATCGACGGTCATGAGTACGCCTGCGCTCGAGACATGGGCCCGGCTCGGCAAGTTGCTGCCGTCACGGGCGCGCAGAAGGCCAAACTTGTCGAAGGTCATCTGGTGCTCGAGTTGATTGAGGCGTTCATCCCCGTAGAAGAACCTGAGCTGGTTAAGTCTCATGCCTTCGCTCAGAATGATGTCGAATGACTTGGGTACGATCTCGACCCAGAGATCACCCGCATAGCCGTCGGGGATGAAGTCGTACTGCCGCACGCAATCCGCCAAAAGGCGGCAGCGCACATCGATACGACCCGTCGAGCTTTTGCTACTGACCTTGCCGCAGATCCCAGAAGGGAGCCGCAGCGAGGGTTTCAGCTTGCAGAGATAGACGTCGTCGCGCCTGAGGATGGTGCCGGGCGGCACCGCGATACCCGACTCAGCGACGAAGTCGCTGATGCATTCGTCCTTGCGAGGCAAGATCGAGCCGGGCATGCGGTAGATCTCGTCCGTGATCGGCAGGTCCATGGACGAAGGCTGTAGGCAGCTTTCGTCCGCGTTGATGACGAGCTTGTCGTCGATCATCTCGCGCAGGGTCTGAATCGGGAGTGCGCCATTGCGCTTGGTGGCGGTCATAAAAACCTCCTTAAAGGTTCGAGTCCCGCGCATCTAAACACCAAATAAAAAACCCCGCAATGCGGGGTTTTTCTTACGCGATTTTCGCAGTATCGATTTTGACGCCTGGACCCATGGTCGAGGTGACGGTAACCGATTTGAGGTAGGTACCCTTTGCCGAAGCAGGCTTTGCCTTCTTAACCGATTCGAGAAGCATGTTGAAGTTCTCGAGGAGTTCTTTGGTGCCGAGATCAGTCTTGCCGATGGCCTGGTGAAGATTGGCGGTGTTGTCGGTCTTGAAAGCGACCTTACCCTTTTTCACGTCTTCGATCATTTTCTTGACGTTGGTACCGACGGTGTCGGTCTTTGGGTTAGGCATGAGACCCGTAGGACCAAGGATCTTAGCGACCTTGGCGAGCTTAGGCATCATGTCAGGCGTGGCAACGGCGACGTCGAAGTCGATTTTGCCGGTGCGGGCGAGTTCGGTGATGTATTCTTCGCCGGCGATGATGTCAGCGCCTGCGTCTTTAGCGACACCTTCGTTTGCACCCGAGACAAAGGCGATCACGCGCTTGGTCTTACCGATGGAGTGAGGGAAGATGAGCGTCGAGCGGACCTGCTGGTCACCCTTACGGACATCGATACCGAGGTTGATGTGGACTTCGACGGAGCCAACGAATTTGGTGGTCGAGGTCTTTTTTGCGAGCTCAAGAGCTTCTTCTGGGGAGTAGAGTTTCTTGGCATCGACGAGCTTTGCAGCTTCTGCGTAGCGTTTGCTTGGCATAGTGGTTCGGACGGCAGGTTTTACTGCCTTCCACGTTAGTTTTTTAGTGGCTGGAGATTAGCTTATATTGCTTGTTTTGGCAAGGTTAAGAGCTTTTCATGGGCTTCAAGGGTCTTTTGGAGGGGAAAGCGGTCGGTGACGACCCGGCGGGCCTGGGTGCCAAAGGCTTCGCGGGAGTCGACGTCACGCTCAAGGCGGAGCATGGCTCGGGCCAGGGATTCGGGGTTATGAGCCTCAATAATGAGGCCGGCATCTGGCTCAATCATCCAGCGCATGGCGCCGACATCGGTGACGATGCAGGAGAGCGAGGCGGCCATGGCTTCAAGCAGCGAGATCGGCATGCCTTCTTTGGCGGATGGGAGAGCGTAGGCATCAAAAGCTGCGAGATACTGCGAAGCGTTTTCTTTACCGCCAAGCAGCATGAAATAAGAATCCGAGCCGGCGTCTTGAATGGCTTTTTCGGTTTCAGCGCGCAAAGGTCCATCGCCGATAATCGCTACGACACCCGTGCCGCCAAGTTCGCGATAGCGCTTGGTAGCGAGAATGAAGTTTGGTAAATCTTTGGCCGGATAAAAATTCGCAATCGAACCGAAGATGAAATCCGAGTTTCGAAGTTCAAGTATTTCGCGTGCGCATTCACGTGTGAGAAGCTGTGCGTCAAAAACCGCCACGTCCACGCCATTAGGAATAGAGAGTAGCTGCTGTTTTGGTTTGATACCTTCGCGTTTTGCCGCTTCAACATCGCCCGGATGCACGCAGACAATCGCGTCGCGAAACTTCGCGGCGATGCGTTCGGCGAAAACGATAATCGCACGTTTTGTTTTTGACATCGGTTCAAGAAAAGCCCAACCGCCAATGCAATATACGATATTTTTTATGCCCGCGAGTTTTCCGGCTAATGAACCAAGTACACCGATCTTAGAGCTATTCAAGTGAATGGCGTCAGGTTTGAGCTCTTTGAGTTTTGACGTGAGTTCAAAAAGCGCGCGTGTATCTTTGTATGGATTCAATTCACGCTGCATCCATTGCAAGCGATGAAAGGGGATTTGCACGTCAGCGCATTTTTCAACTAGCCATTCGCCATCACCGGCGAGCACATGCACATCATGGCCGGCGCGTTTCAAAAAGCGTGCCAAATCAAAAACAAAGACGGTGGCCCCGCCTGGCACGGCTCTTGTGATACAGATGGCGAATTTCATAGGTATGCAAAGAGCGTGCTTTGAAACACGCTCTTCGTCAATGTTGTTTATTCAACAACGGTGATACCCATATTGCGTGCCGTACCTTCGATCTGCTTCATGGCGGATTCGATGGTCGAGCAGTTCAAGTCTGGGAGTTTGATCTCGGCGATCTCGCGAACCTGGGCTTTGGTTACCTTGCCGACTTTGTCGGTGTGAGGCTTACCCGAGCCGGACTCGATCTTGGCAGCCTTCTTGAGAAGGGCCGAAGCTGGAGCGGTTTTGAGAATGAAGTCGTAAGAACGGTCTTCATAGAGCGAGATGATCGCAGGCACAACTTCGCCCATGCGGTCCTGCGTAGCAGCATTGATGCGCTGGCAGAATTCGGCGATGTTCATACCGTGCTGACCGAGGGCAGGACCGAGTGGAGGTGCTGGGGTAGCACGGCCACCGATGACCTGGACCTTGATATAGGTCTTTACTTTCTTAGCCATAGTGTTGAGTTTAAGGGGTTATCCAAGTGTCACCGCAACAAATGAATAAGGGAGACGGAGCGAGAAGCGTGCCGTGCGGGCGGCCTCTCCGGTCCCAAAAGTGGATTGCTTTATATCTTTTTCATCTGGGAGAAGTCAAGTTCGAGCGGAGTTTCGCGTCCGAACATGCTTACCAAGACTTTTGCCTTACCGCGGGTGGCGTCGATCTCGTTGATCTTGCCTTCGAAGCCCTTGAATGGGCCATCGCCGATTTTGACAGCCATGCCTACCTGAAGATCGATGGTGACCTCCGGTTCAGAGGTCGTCGCTTCGGCGCGCTTCAAGAGGGCGTCGACCTCGGCCTGCGAGAGCGGGGATGGGGTATTGCCCATGCCGATGAAGCCGGTGACGTTTGGCGTATTGCGCACGACGTACCATGAGTCATCGGTCACGATCATGTCGACGAGCACATAGCCCGGATAGACCTTCTCTTCAATGACGCGACGCTTGCCGTTTTTGATCTTCACCTTCTTCTCTTTTGGGACGATGACGTTGAAGATGAATTCTTTCATGCCGAGGGCTTCGATGCGCTGCATCAAGCTATCGGCGACATTCTCTTCATAGCCAGAGTAGGTGTGGACGGCGTACCAACGGCGGCCGTAAGAGGCTGTTTGCTTTGCCATAGTGTTTTAGAAAAAAAGTGCGTTATTTGGTAGCCGGCGTGGTCGAGACTTGGACGTCGTTGACCTTGAGATTGTCCACGGGGATCTCTTGGGTCTGGGTTTGGGTAGCCGCAGGGGTGACACCGCGCTTCTGAAGGATGAAGTCCGTTGCCTTGGTGAGGCCGAAGTCGATGCCGGCGAAGAAGAGTGCCATGACGACCGCGACAGCGACCACCATGATCGAGTAGCGGATCACGTCTTTTTGGGTAGGCCAGGTCACTTTTTGAAGCTCAGCCTTTGAGGCGGAGATGTAGTTCAAGAGGGGGCGGATAGGGTTTTTCATAAAGCGTGTTTTTTAAAAGCCCGCGCAGGGCGGACCAATGGCCGTAGGATAGCAAAAAGCGCGGGATTTGTCCAATATCGGGCCTTGGGCTAGTCTGGCTGCAGATTCGTACCTTGGAGGCAGGCATGACGAGCGTCGATTGGCACAAAGAAATCGAAGATGCGAAGGCGTTGCTCACAGGGCATTTTGTCCTCGCTTCAAAAAAGCACAGCGCCAACTATCTCAATAAGGTCGCCCTCTTTTTGCGGCCAAAGCGTACCCATGCCATGGGTATGGGCATGGCCAATGATTTTCTCGCAAGCGGTATCCAGACCGTGGTCGCGCCCGAGTTGGGCGCCATCCCGCTAGGTGACCATACCGCCTACTGGCTCGATATGTTGGCTAACCAGCCCGTCGATTCGGTCATTGCCGAGAAGAAGCAAGACGACCGCAAGGACTTCGTCTTCAGCCGCGGCTACGACGAATTCGTGCGTGGCCGCCGCGTGCTGATCGTCGAAGACGTGCTCACGACGGGTGGCAGCGTTCGCAAGGTCGTCGATCTCGTTCGTGCGACCGGTGGCGAGGTCGTCGGTGTCGCCGCGCTTTGCAATCGAGGCGGCGTCACGGCCGAGACGCTGGGTGCGCCGGTTTTGCGCCAGCTCATCACGCTCACGCTCGATTCGTGGGAGGAGGCTGACTGCCCGCTCTGCCGCGAAGGTGTGCCGATCAATACCAATGTCGGCAAGGGTGCAGAATATCTGGCAAAGAAACAGGCGGGCTGATACCGCCACTAATGAGATCAAAACCCCGCACCGTCTGGTGCAGGGTTTTTTGGTGGTCGGGCGGTACCTCTTGACAATATCCCCAGTTTTCTTGCGTCTTCTGAACAGTGCGTTCATAATGCCCTTACAAACCCGACTTTTTCTTACTCATAACATCGGGTTGACCAATGCCACTATGGCTAAAATGACCAAGTCCCAGATCATGTCCGAACTCGCTGCCAAGACCGGCCTCAGCAAGAAGGACACGACCATGTTCGTCGAAACCCTCGTAAACATGGCTTTGAGCCAGGTTAAGAAGAACGGTGAATTCGTTCTCCCTGGTATCGGCAAATTGGTAAAGGTTAAGCGCCCAGCTCGCGTTGGCCGCAACCCAGCCACGGGTGAATCGATCAAGATCCCTGCAAAGACGGTTGTGAAGTTCCGCGTTGCTAAGGCAGCTAAGGACGCCGTTCTCTAAGCTTTCTCAAAACTCCCTAGCCTATGGCTGGGGAGTTTTGTATTTGGGCGAGAGCATGATGTAATGACGGATATGGCCAAGCCGACCGTGCGCGTGACTGCCAAGCTTTTTTCACTCGGAGGTGTGATGTTGTTCGGGATCCTGCTTTTGTTGCTCGGCGTTTTGGTCGGTTCATTGTCGTTTGCGACCTATGCACTGGCGGCGCATCTGGTGCTTTTGGTATTTGTTGTCGTTTTCAGCGTTTATCTTTTTGATGCCTGTAGTGAGCAGTTGGTTTTGGACGGGGATTGGTTGAAGCTTTCTTCACGCCTGCGCAAGCCGGTATCGGTTGATTTGAGCCAGGTCTGTGATGTCTTTATCGTGCATGAAGGTTTGAATGACGAGCGTGGCATTATTCGCATACGTTTTACCGATGAGAATGGGCAGGTGCAGTTTTTTGCCCTGGGCCCGTGTTGGCGCCGCCATGAGGTTGAAGGTTTATTTCGCTTGGTCGAATCCACTCAAAAGAGTTGCAAACTCGTTGAACAGGTGCGCTAAAAGCGCCTGTGGTATGATGTCTTCATGTCGAAGACGAAGCGCAATCCGTTCGCCGCAAAAAAAGGCGCAACCAAAAAGAGCCGCACCAAGGTCCCTAAACGTGTAGGACCTGAACAGGGTGATTTACCAAAGCCCCAGTGGGAACCAAGCTGGACCGGCAAAAGTTTTTCAGCTGAGCGTTTTAAGCATTGGGTGATCGGCAGCGACAACCGCTGTTTGCCGGCCTCGCAAGACGAGTTCACGGACAATATCAATTGGCGAATCTTACGCATCATGTCCGAGTTTGTTGAAGGCTTCGAATTTCTCTCGAAGTTTTCAAATGAAGTAACGGTTTTTGGCAGTGCTAGATCAAATGAAAAAGATCCTTACTACCAAATCGCGCGCAAATTCGGCAAACTCTGTGGCAAAAACGGTTTCACTATTATTACGGGAGGCGGTCCGGGCATGATGGAGGCGGCCAACCGCGGTGCCTTTGAGGTAAATGGCCAGTCGATCGGGCTCACCATCCAGTTACCGATGGAGCAGCGCACCAATCCTTATATCCAACAGTCAAAAGACTTTCACTACTTCTTCACGCGCAAGGTGATGTTGTCGGCATCCGCCCAAGCTTATGTCTTCATGCCGGGCGGGTTTGGCACCATGGACGAATTGTTCGAGATGGTGACCTTGATTCAAACGGGCAAGATGTCAGATCAGATACCGGTCATCCTGATTGGCAAAGAGTTCTGGAAGCCAATGCTGAAGTGGATAGAAAAGACGATGTGTCAGCAATATAAAGCCATCGGCAAAGAAGATCTCAAGATCTTTCAATTGGTCGACACGGCCGAAGAAGCCTTTGCCATCATCCAAAAAACCACAGACAGAAAACTCTAGCAAAACAAAAACTCTCAGCTTGGCTGAGAGTTTTTTGACCTTACGCTTTTTTTGCGAGAAGAGCGGCTTTTTTGGCGGCCTTCTTTTGGCGTTTGGTTGGGATTTCGCCGTGGGCCTTGGCAACGATGCGCTTGATGGTGCGGAGCGTGCTGGTAGCAACGCGAACACGGCGTCCGTTGATGCGGAGGGTCTGGAGATTCACTTTTTGGGTGCGGCGGGTTGCGATGTTCGAGTGGCTGCGGGAGTTCACAGACTTCGGACCTTTGCCGGAGATAGCGCAAATACGTGACATAGATGGGCCGGATCTTAGCCAAATCTTTTCTGTTTGGCAAGAGGGTGGCTCCATGAGACAATGGGGATATGAGTCTATTGTCCTTATTGTTTGAGCAGCCCTTGCTGTTTCTGGTTCTTTTGGCTGGTTTTTTGCTAGCTTTGTCGTTTCATGAGATGTCCCATGCTTGGGCAGCCCGTACCCTGGGTGACCATACCGCCGAAGAGCAGGGGAGGCTGACCATCAACCCCTTGGCTCATATCGACCCGATGGGGCTTTTGCTCCTATTAGTGGCGGGTTTTGGGTATGCCAAGCCCGTGCCTTATAACCCTTACCGACTTAAAGATGCCAAGTGGGGACCTATTCTCATTGCCTTGGCGGGTCCTGCCAGTAATTTATTACTAGGTATTATTGCGATTGGTCTCTATGGATTTTTGGTGACCAAGCTTGGAACTAGTAATTTATTAGTCATTGCGTTGTGGTTTTTGGGCAAGGTAAACATCGCCTTAGCATTGTTTAATGTCGTGCCGCTGCCACCATTGGATGGGTCCAAGATCTTGCTACATGTCCTTGACCGTCCACAGACCAGGTCGGCCCACCGTTGGTTTGAGCAGAATGGCCCCTATCTCTTGCTTTTGGCTATCGTTATCGATATTTCTGGCCTTATACCGGTTTTTTCGTGGATCCCGACCCTTTCTAACCAGATTTTTAAGGCGATCTTAGGCTGGTTCTGATCCGTCCCAGTAAAAACCTTGACGGCTGCCAAGAAAGGCGCTAGATTACGCGCACATTTTCGTCTTTTTATACGGACGAGCTAATATCCGACATGCCTACAGTAAACCAGCTGATCCGCCGCCCTCGAAAGGCTGTGAAGATCAAGTCCAAGAGTCCAGCGCTCCAGTACGCTATGGACACGCTTCACCGTAAGCGCACCGAACTCCGCAAGGGTTCTGGTTTTAAGCGCGGTGTTTGCACCAAGGTCACGACCATGACTCCGAAAAAGCCAAACTCGGCTATTCGTAAGATTGCCCGTGTCCGCCTTTCAAACGGCACTGAAGTAACGGCTTATATCCCAGGTGAAGGCCATAACCTCCAGGAGCACTCCATCGTGATGATCCGTGGTGGCCGTGTAAAAGATCTTCCTGGTGTTCGTTACCACATCGTTCGCGGTGTCTACGATACTCAGGGTGTTGCTAACCGTCGCGGCTCACGCTCGCTCTACGGTGCACGTAAGCCTAAAGATGCAGCTAAGAAATAATCACTTGAACTATGCGAGGTAAAAAAGCTCCAAAGCGCGATGTCGCTGCAGACCCGAAGTTCGGCAACCAAACGGTTGCGAAGCTCATCAACTACGTGATGTATTCGGGCAAAAAATCCATCGCTCAAGGCATTGTTTACAAAGCCCTTGAAGAGATCGAAGAAAAAACGAAGAAGCCTGCGATGGAAATCTTCGAAGAAGCCATGAAAAACGTTTCACCGCTTCTCGAAGTCAAATCCAAGCGCGTCGGTGGCGCGAACTACCAAGTTCCGCTCCAGGTACGTGCTGAACGCCGCACCCAGCTTGCCTTCCGCTGGATCCTTGCTGCCGCTCGCGGCCGCAAAGGCAAAGCAATGTCCGAAAAGCTCGCCTTCGAGATCATGGAAGCCGCTCAAAACCAGGGCGACGCCGTCAAGAAGAAGCTCGACGTACAGCGCATGGCAGAAGCCAACCGCGCCTTCGCACACTTCGCGAAATAGCACATCACCCGTGGATCGCGGAGGGCTGAATAGGCTCCCTGTGGTCCGCGGTTTTGTATAAAATCATTTCTCCCTTTATCCTAACGTTCTTCACTCTTACTTCATCCACTCCTTATGCCTCGCGAATATTCGCTTAAAGATACCCGTAACTTTGGTATCATCGCCCACATCGACGCCGGTAAAACGACCGTTTCTGAACGTGTGCTTTTTTATACCGGTCGCAAACACAAAATCGGTGAAGTTCACGAGGGTGAAGCAACCATGGACTGGATGGAGCAGGAACGTGAACGTGGTATTACCATCACGGCAGCTGCCACCACGTGTTTTTGGAAGGGTACCCGCATGAATCTTATCGATACTCCTGGCCACGTTGACTTCACCATTGAAGTTCAGCGCTCGCTTCGCGTGCTCGACGGTGCCGTTACCGTTTTCGATGGTGTTGCCGGCGTAGAGCCTCAGTCTGAAACCGTTTGGCGCCAAGCTGACAAGCACAATGTTCCTCGCATCTGTTTTGTAAACAAGCTCGACCGCACCGGTGCTGACTTTTATAAGGACGTTGACTCGATCCACGAGAAGCTCACCAAGCGCGCTTACCCAGTGCAGCTCCCAATCGGTATCGAAGGCAACTTCAACGCCATCATCGATCTTATCGACATGAAGGCCGAGTTCTACCTCGATGAAATGGGCCAAAAGATCGAAACCCGCGAAGTGCCTGCTGAATATCTTGAAAAAGCAAAAGAATACCGTGCCAAGCTTGTTGAAGCGATTGCTGAAACCGATGAGACCTTGATGAACAAGTACCTCGCCGGTGAAGAAATCTCAGTCGACGAACTTAAGGCCGGTCTTCGCAAGGCGACCATCACCAACCAGATTTACCCAGTTCTTTGCGGCTCTGCCCTTAAGAACAAGGGTGTTCAGTTCTTGTTGGATGCTATCGTTGCTTACCTCCCATCGCCGATCGACGTCCCTGCAACGAAAGCGCATGACGTCGATGATGAAAGCAAAGAAATCGAAGTACACGCTTCGGATGACGAACCGTTTGCCGCTCTTGCCTTTAAGGTCATGACGGATCCATTCGTCGGTAAGCTTATTTTCTTCCGCGTGTACTCGGGTAAACTCACGTCGGGTTCATACGTCGTGAACGCCAAGTCCGGCGAACGCGAACGCATCTCGCGTATCGTGCGCATGCACTCGAATGAACGTGAAGAAGTAAGCGAAGTGTTTGCTGGTGATATTGCCGCAGCCGTAGGTCTTAAGTCGACCTTCACTGGTGATACGCTTTATGAAGAAAAGCGCCCACTCGTTCTCGAATCCATCGTGATCCCTGAACCTGTTATCTCGATTGCCATTGAGCCAAAAACCAAAGGCGACCAAGAAAAGATGGGTGTTGCTCTCTCGAAGCTCGCTGAAGAAGATCCTTCCTTCCGCGTTCGTACCGATGAAGAAACGCTCCAGACCATCATCATGGGTATGGGTGAGCTTCACCTTGAAATCATCGTTGATCGCATGAAACGCGAGTTCAAAGTTGATGCCACGGTCGGTGCTCCTCAGGTTTCGTACCGTGAAGCAATCCGTACCGCCGTCAAAGACGTTGAAGGCAAGTACGTTCGCCAGTCGGGTGGTCGTGGTCAATACGGTCACTGTGTGATCAACCTCGAACCAAACGAACCGGGTAAGGGCTACGAATTCGTTGACGAAGTTAAGGGTGGCGCGATCCCTCGCGAATTTATCCAGCCAATCAACAAGGGTATCGCTGAAGCGGTTCAGCGCGGTGTTATCGCAGGCTTCCCTGTGCTCGACGTTAAAGTCACGCTCACGGACGGTTCATACCACGATGTCGACTCGTCTGAAGCAGCCTTTAAAGTCGCGGGTTCGCTCGCCTTCCAAGAAGCGGCAAAACAGGCAGGTGCTTACTTGCTCGAGCCGATCATGAAAGTCGAAGTCACGACCCCTGAACAATACATGGGTGACGTGATCGGTGATTTGAACTCGAAGCGCGGTCAGATTCAGGACATGGGCGAACGCTCCGGCGTCCGCATCGTGAACGCTCTCGTTCCGCTCTCCGAAATGTTCAGCTACACCACGGCACTCCGTTCGATGTCTCAGGGTCGCGCAGCGTTCTCGATGGAATTCAGCCACTACGGCGAAGTTCCGAACAACGTTGCCAAGACCATCATCGAAGGTCGCGCCAAGAAATAAAAAAACAATCAACACCCCTCCGATGTACATCGGAGGGGTGTTTGTATATGATCAGCCCCATGGAATGGAAGCGCATCGAAAATGTCATTCGCCGGACGAAGTTGCCGATGATCGTCACCGAAGGAGTAGAGGAGCCGCTGATCATCATGCCGCTTGCGGCCTATGAGAATTTAATATTATCGGAGTCAGCTAAGCCGGTTCAGGGGTCGGTCGAATCCGAGCCCGTTGTTGTGACCGAGTCGGTGGTCGAGATGGGGGAGACGTCCTCAATAAAAGAAGAGGAGTCTGTTATCATGGTAGAGATGGCCCAACCAGCCATGCCTTTTTCGGGCTTTTTGCGTGAAGATCAGAGTCATAATTTCGCTCAGGTTAGCGATTTTTCAGCCTCTGAACGCCTCATGTTCTGAAATTAAGGCTAACTCTTGCGTCTTTTTGGCCTTTTTGGTACTATCTGGCCACTCGCTTGCAATAGCGAACTTTAATTCTCTTTGACGATTATTTTCCCCACACTATGGCGGACAAGTTCAACCGTTCTAAACCGCACGTCAACATTGGTACTATTGGCCACGTTGACCACGGTAAGACCACCACGACCGCAGCAATTGTTACGGTTTTGGCACAGCGCGGCCTCGCTAAGGCTGCTGGTGTAGACTCATTCGATAAAGCTCCTGAATCCAAATCGCGTGGTATCACCATCGCTACGGCCCACACGGAGTACGAATCAGACAAGCGTCACTATGCTCACGTCGACTGTCCAGGTCACGCTGACTATATCAAGAACATGATCACGGGTGCCGCCCAGATGGACGGCTCGATCTTGGTTGTATCCGCAACTGACGGCCCTATGCCTCAGACGCGCGAACACATCCTTCTTGCTCGTCAGGTCGGTGTTCCTGCCATGGTTGTCTTCTTGAACAAAGTTGACATGGTAGAAGATGCTGAACTTGTTGATCTCGTTGAAGAAGAAATTCGCGAACTTCTCTCGAAGTACGAATTCGACGGCAAGAACACGCCGGTTATCCGCGGTTCGGCCCTCAAGGCCCTTCAGAACCCAACGGACGAAGCTGCTTCGAAGCCAATCCTTGACCTCATCAAGGCTTGTGACGAATGGATCCCTGAGCCTGTCCGTGAAACCGACAAGCCTTTCCTCATGCCAGTTGAAGACGTCTTCACGATTGAAGGCCGCGGTACCGTTGTTACGGGCCGTATCGAACGTGGCATGGTGAAGATCAACGAAGCCGTTGAAATCGTCGGTCTCGGCGAAACCCGCCCAACCACGGTTACCGGTATCGAAATGTTCAACAAGCAGCTCGACGAAGGTATGGCTGGTGACAACGCCGGTCTCCTCCTTCGCGGTATCAAGAAAGAAGAAATCGAACGCGGTATGGTTCTTGCCAAGCCGGGCTCGATCACTCCTCACTCCGAATTCGAAGCTGAAGTGTACGCCCTCACCAAAGAAGAAGGCGGCCGCCACAAGCCATTCGTCACGGGTTACAAGCCTCAGTTCTACATCCGTACGACGGACGTAACCGGTGAAGTAACGCTGAACGCCGACGTTGCCATGGTACAGCCAGGTGACACGGTAAAGATGACGGTAAAACTCATCACCCCAGTTGCTATCGAAGACAAGATGCGTTTCTCCATCCGCGAGGGTGGTCGCACGGTCGGCGCTGGTGTCGTTCTCAAGATCGTCAAATAAATCCAATAGCGAGAGGAGGTTTCCTCCTCTCCGCTTGGTTTCTGAGGCGTCTCTCAGCAATCGAGCGGAGATGAGGAATGCCATGGCCTCCCTCAACCCCACATGACTGAAGCAAAAGCAAAGGCTCCTGCAGCAGGACACCGCGTGCGTATCAAGATCCGCGCGTACGACCACAAGATCATCGACCAGGCGACCCGCACCATCATTGAGACGGCGGAGCGCTCCGGTGCGAAGGTCATCGGTCCAATCCCGTTGCCTACGGAGAAAAAGAAGTGGACCGTTAACCGCTCCACCTTCGTCCACAAGAACGCGCGCGAGCAGTTCGAAATGCGCATCCATAAGCGCGTGGTGGACATCGTTGACCCAAATGCAAAGACCATCGACGCTCTTACGTCGTTGAATCTCCCAGCTGGTGTCGACGTTGAGATCAAGATGTAAGTCTTGCCTCATTTCACAAACGTTTCCCAAGGAGAAAGTTCCGCGAGTTTACTCGATGGATAACCTCCCTGCAGCGAATCGCACATCCGTGAACCGGTTCCGAACGCTTTTTGCGGACGGGGTTTGGGGACGATGTCGAAAATCGCCCGCAGACCCCGTTTTATTTTTCCCTAACTTACTTACTTCAGCGACCAATCCGAACTATGAACAAGTTCATTATCGGCGAAAAGATCGAGATGTCGCAGGTCTACCGCGAAGACGGAACGGTAGTTCCGGTGACGCTTATCAAGGCCGGCCCATGCGTCGTGACTCAGGTCAAGACGGTAGAAAAAGATCATGTTTCGTCGGTTCAGCTCGGCTTCAAAGAGGCAAAACGCCTTAACAAGCCAGAAGCTGGCCACCTCAAGGACCTTCCATCCCTTTCTGTGCTCCGCGACTTCCGCGTTGGCAGCGATTCTTCATTGAAGCGCGGCGACACGGTTGACGCATCCGTATTCGCCGTCGGCGATGTTATCGACGTTGTCGGTACCTCCAAAGGCCGCGGTTTTGCGGGTGTTGTGAAGCGCCATCACTTCGGTGGTTCGCCTGCTTCTCACGGTCACAAAGATCAGCTTCGTATGCCTGGTTCGAGCGGTGCGGGTGGTGTCCAACACGTTTTTAAGGGCCACCGCGCAGCCGGCCAGATGGGTGATGATCGCGTTACGGTTAAGAACCTCGTTGTCGTAGAGATCCGCGAAGGCGGCATCATCGCGGTAAAAGGTGCCGTACCGGGCGCACGCCACTCAATCGTTGAAATCATCGCAGCGTAATCGTATGGCAACAATCTCTATCTACAACCAAGAAGGTAAAGTTGTCGGCGACCTTTCGCTTAATGACAAGATCTTTGCCGTAAAACCAAACCAGGCCCTCGTCCATGAGGCCGTTGTCGCACAGCGCGCGAATGCACGCCGTTCGATCTCGAATACCAAGAACCGCGGCGAAGTCCGAGGTGGTGGTAAAAAGCCATGGAAGCAAAAGGGTACCGGTCGCGCCCGTCAGGGTTCGATCCGCTCTCCGCAGTGGGTTGGTGGTGGTATCGTTTTCGGTCCACGCGCTGAACGTAATTTTGAACTTAAAATCAACCGCAAAGCAAAGCAGAAAGCGCTTTTCATGGCCCTCTCTGACAAGCTCATCAACAAGCAGCTTCTCGTTATCGACTCGGTGAAGACCGAACCGGTAAAGACGAAGATCGTCGCTGAGATGATCAAGAAGCTCCCAGTGGGCCGCACGATCCTCTTGGTTACGCCAAAGGCAGACCCAGCGCTCATGCGCATGGTTCGCAACATCCCTTCGGTGACGCTTGTTTCCTCTAACTCCGTCAACTTGGTCGATGTTCTCGGTCACAAGTCGGTCGCATTCTTGAAGGATGCCGTCGCCTCGTTCGAGAAACTCTACGCCTAAATTCTATGGCTCTCCTCGACAAAATCCGCAAGCCAAAAGCCGCGGCAAAAACCGAAGACACCAAAGCAAAGCGTGCTCCGGCCAAGAAGACCGAGAAGGCCGCCGAAGCATCCGTTGCTTCAAAGGCTTCGCAGGGTAACGCGCTTTCGAGCCGCTTGCTCCGCGCTCCTCGCGTCAGCGAAAAGGCTGCACGTTTGGCAGAAAAGGGCACCTACGTATTCGAAGTTGCACAGGATGCAGAAAAAATCTCCATCAAGCGCGCGGTTGAATCGCTCTACGGTGTCAAAGTCGCATCGGTACGCATCATCAACGTGAACGGCAAACCTGTAAAAAAGGGCCGCCGCGTGAGCTACCGCGCTGATCTCAAAAAAGCTCTTGTGACCGTTAAGCCTGGTCAGAAGATCGATCTCTACGAAGGCGTCTAATCCCTCCCTATGCCGATCAAGAAAATCCGCCCGGTCACCATCGGGCAGCGCAATATCTCGGTGCAGGACTTCTCGGATGTCACCACTGACAAGCCAGAAAAGTCCCTCATCAATACGCGCAAAAACAAGGCTGGTCGCAATGGCGGTAAAATCGCCGTTCGCCACCAGGGAGGTGGTCATAAAAAGTTCATCCGCGATGTTGATTTCATCCGTGACCGTTATGACATCCCTGCAACCGTGAAGACGGTCGAATACGACCCGAACCGCGGTGCTCGCATCTCGCTCGTCACCTATAAGGACGGCGTAAAATCCTACGTTCTCACTCCAGACGGTTTGAAGGTCGGCGATGTCATCGTCTCCTCCAAAACCGAAGCTGAAATTCTTCCTGGTAACCGTTTGCCTCTTGAGAAAATCCCTGTCGGTACCATCATCCACTCCGTGGAATTGGCTCCTGGCAAGGGCGGTCAGCTTGGCCACGGTGCCGGCTCCCGCATCGAATTCATGGCCGTCGAAGACGACTGGGCCGTCATCAAACTTCCATCCGGCGAAATGCGCCGCGTGCCGAAGCTTTGCATGGCAACCATCGGCTCCGTTTCTAACCAAGATTGGCACCTCGTTCGTTGGGGTAAAGCTGGTCGCATGCGCCATCGCGGTATCCGTCCTACGGTTCGCGGTAAGGTCATGAACCCAGTAGACCACCCTCACGGTGGTGGTGAAGGTAAGCACCCAATCGGTATGAAGTACGCGAAGACCAAGTGGGGTAAACACGCCCTTGGTGTCAAAACGCGCCGCCGCCATCTTGCCAGCGACAAATTCATTATTCGCCGCCGCAAGGGCAAATCCCTCTAATCTATGTCTCGCAGCCTCAAAAAAGGTCCTTTCACCGAGCCGAAGCTTCTTGAGAAAATCAAGAAAGCCGGTCCGGGATCGAAGACCGTCATCAAGACGTGGTACCGCTCTTCGACGATCACGCCGGAGATGGTTGGATTCACCTTCGGTGTCCACAACGGCAAACAGCACATCCCTGTGCTCGTCGTTGAGAACATGGTGGGCCACAAGCTCGGCGAATTCGCGATCACGCGCAAATTCACTCGCCATGGCGGTAAGTTAACGAAGTCGATTGATGCCGCGGCAAAACCAGCTGCAGCGCCAGCGGCTAAGAAATAATCGCTATGACCGAAGTAAAAGCATCACTCCGCTTCCTCCGCATGTCGCCTCGCAAGGTTCGCCTTGTCGTGGACACTATCCGCGGGATGTCGGTAGCAGCCGCTGAAACCAAGTTGCAATTTGTGCCTAAGCTCGCCAGCGAGCCGGTACTCAAGCTCTTGCTCTCTGCCGTTGCCAACGCAACTCACAACTTCCATCTTCAAAAAGAAGACTTGTACGTAAAGTCCATCGTGGCTGACGGCGGTCCTATGCTTAAGCGCTTCCGCGCACGCGCCTTTGGCCGTGCCGCGCCGATCCGCAAGCGTACCACCCACATCACGATCGTTCTCGCTGACAAGAAGGACAAGCCTGCAAAGGCTGAAGCCGCTCCGAAGAAGGTCGTTCGCGCTAAGAAAGCCGCTCCGAAGAAAACCGCCTAACCTATGGGTCACAAAGTCAATCCCAAAGTCTTCCGTCTCGGAATGACCACCACCTGGCCATCACGCTGGTTCGCCCGCGAAGATGTCTACCGCCAATCCCTCCAACAAGATCTCGGCATCCGTGAATACTTGGAAAAGGAATTGAAAGAAGCAGGTGTGAACCGCATCGACATCGAACGCTCACGCGGCGTTGTCACGATTACGGTCCAAGCCGCACGCCCTGGCATCGCCATTGGCCGCGGCGGTGAAGGTTCGGATGGTTTGAAGAAGAAAATCGAAAAGAAATTCTTCCCAGGCCAGCTCAAAACTCTTCGCGTTAACCTCAACATTCAAGAAGTCGGCAATCCGGGCGTTGAAGCCGCTCTCGTCGTTCAGTCCGTTATCTCGGACCTTGAACGCCGCATGGCCTTCCGCCGCGTATTGAAGATGACCATCGAACGCGTCAAAAAAGCAGGCGCCCTCGGTGTGAAGATCGCTGTCTCAGGCCGTTTGAACGGTGCTGAAATCGCCCGTCGCGAATGGTTGGCTTGGGGCAAAATCCCTCTCACCAACCTCCGTGCCGACATCGATTACGCAGCAGACTTCGCCCAGACCATGGCCGGTTCTATCGGCGTAAAGGTTTGGATCTACCGTGGCGACATCTTTAACGGTGAACGCCCAGCAACCTACCAGCCAACCACGCCACGTCGCCGCGATGACCGCGGTCCTCGCCGTGATGGCATGGGTGGTCCTCGCCGCGACAGCCGCGGCGGCACTGGTCGCCCTGTCTCGTTCGGTTCAGGTCCTCGCGCATCGGCTGCTCCAGCAGCTCCTGCCGCACCTCAATCAGAAAACTCCTAATGCCTTATGTTGATTCCAAAGAAAGTCAAACATCGCAAGTGGCAGAAGGGTCGCGCCCGCAATATCCGCACCGCATCCACCAAGATTGAGCTCGCCTTCGGTTCGTACGGTTTGAAAGCGATGACGCCAGCCTGGATTTCTTCTCAAGAAATCGAAGCCGGTCGCCGCGTTCTTACCCGCTACATCAAGAAGGGCGGCAAGGTCTGGATCCGCGTGTTCCCGGACAAGCCGGTCACGAAGAAAGGCAGCGAAGTGCCGATGGGTGCCGGTAAAGGTGCTCCTGACCACTACGTCGCCGTTATTCGCCCTGGTACCATCATTTATGAAATGGACGGCATCCCACCTGAAGTAGCCAAAGAAGCGTTGCAAAGCGCGGGCTACAAGCTCTCGCCAGTCTGTAAGTACGTAAGCAAATAAAGCTATGTCGAACTTCAAAGAGCTCTCACTGAAGACGCCCGTCGAACTTCGCCGCCAAGCTGAAGAGCTTCGTGCCGAATTGCGCGACCTGCGCTTCAAAGTGAAGACGCGCCAATATCTCAAGGTACGCACGGTTCGCGCTAAACGTCGCGAACTCGCCCGCACCGTTCACGCACTCGCGAAGGCGATTGCTACCAAGTAACTATGTCAACGACTCAATCATCCAAAGCGCAACCACGCCGCCTTCAGGGCACGGTTGTTTCGACGGCCATGGCTAAAACGGCTGTGGTTCGCGTAGACCGTCGCGTGGCGCACGAGAAGTACGGCAAGTACTTCACGATCTCGAAGAAATTCAAGGTCCACGATGAAGCAGGTGCTGCCCGCATGGGTGACACCATCGAAATCGAAGAGTGCCGCCCGGTGAGCCGCGACAAGAACTGGCGCTATATCTCGACCATTAAAGCTGCATAATCTATGGTCCAACATCGCTCCATGCTCGCCGTGGCAGACAACACCGGCGCCAAGCTCCTTCAGGTCATCCGCGTAAACGGCGGTTACCAGAAGCGCTACGGCCGTCTCGGTGACATTGTCACTTGCGCCGTCAAAATCGCCGACCCTCGCGGTACGGTGAAAAAGTCCGATGTCGTGCACGCTGTGCTCGTACGCTCGAAGAAAGAAACGCGCCGTCCTGACGGCACGTACGTTCGCTTCGACGAGAACGCCGCTGTCATCATCGACACCAAGACAAAAGATCCAAAAGGCACGCGTATCTTTGGTCCAGTCGCCCGCGAACTCCGCGGCCGTGGCTATACCAAGATCGTGTCTCTCGCCCCTGAAGTCCTCTAATATCCTATGACACAACTCCGTATTAAAACCGGCGATGAAGTCATCGTGATTGCCGGGGCCGACAAAGGCAAAAAAGGCAAGGTCATCCAGACTTTTCCAAAACTCAACCGTGTCGTGGTTGAAGGTGTGAACCTCCGCAAGCGCCACATGCGCGCCGCGAAGTCCAACGCCCAAGGCCAGACCGTTGAATTCTCGATGCCGATGAACGCGTCCAACGTGGCGCTCGTCGTCGGTGGTAAACCAGCCCGCCATAACAAGCGCGCCGCCTAATCCTATGACTCTCAAAGAACAGTACCAATCCGCCGTCGTGCCGGCCTTGAAAAAGGACTTCGACATCACGAGCGCCATGGCCGTTCCAAAAGTGAAGAGCGTGACGATCTCCGTCGGCCTTTCGCAGGGTCTTAAGGATCCAAAGGTGCTTGAAACCGTCGAACGCACGCTTGAACGCATCTCTGGCCAAAAGCCGGCGAAGACCAAAGCGAAGAAATCGATCTCGAGTTTCAAAATCCGTGAAGGCATGGTTGTGGGCATGATGGTAACGCTTCGTGGCCAGCGCATGTGGGATTTTCTCACCCGCCTCACGAACTTCACCTTCCCTCGCATCCGCGACTTCCGTGGCATTTCATCCAAGTCGATGGATGCCCACGGCAACTTGTCCCTCGGCTTCCGTGAGAACCTCGCGTTCCCTGAAATCCGCCCGGACGAAGTCGAACGCATCCACGGTTTGCAGATCACCATCGCCACTACGGCCGGTGAACGCAAACTCGGTACCGCTTTGCTCAAGGGCCTCGGCTTTCCATTCACGAACTAACTTATGGCAACACAAGCTCAAATCGCCAAATCCAACCGCAAGCCGAAATTCTCGACTCGCGAAGTGCGCCGTTGCTGGCGCTGCGGTCGCAAGCATGGCTACATGCGCGACTTCGGATTGTGCCGTATTTGCTTCCGTGAGCTCGCTAACCGCGCTGAGCTCCCAGGTGTGACCAAATCAAGCTGGTAAACTATGCAAAACGATCCAATCAGCGACTTCCTGACCCGCATTCGTAATGCGCAGGCCGCACGTCATGAGACGGTTTCTTTGCCGGGCTCCCGTTTGAAATTGGCTGTCGCCAAGGTGCTCGTCAACGAAGGCTTCCTTGCAGACGCAAAAGAAACGGCCGAAGGCCCTAAAAAGACCCTCGTCGTCACCCTTAAATACCTCGGCAAGCTCCCATTGATCCGCTCCATCCAGAGCGTATCGACGCCGGGCCGCCGCGTGTACCGCAAGTCCAACGAGCTCCCTCGCGTATTGTCCGGCCAGGGTATCCGCATTCTTTCAACGTCCGCGGGTGTCATGTCAGACCGTGAAGCGCGCAAGCGCAAGCTCGGTGGCGAAATCCTTTGCGAAGTATCGTAAGATCTTCGCCTCATTCATTACCACTATTGTATGTCTCGTATCGGTAAAAAACCGGTTATCCTGCCCTCGGGTTTTGACGCCACCGTCGAAGCTGGGAAGGTAACCGTGAAAGGACCAAAAGGGTCCCTCACGGTGCCTCTCCACTCGGATGTGTCGGTCGAGCTCCAGGCAGAACCACATGCTGTCCTCGTTCACGTCAAAGACGAAAACGATGTTGACCAGCGCGCTCTCTGGGGTCTCACCCGCCAACTCATCGCGAATGCGGTAGAAGGTCTCGTGAAGCCTTACGAGAAGTCACTCGAATTCGTCGGTGTCGGTTATAAGGTCGCGTTGCAGGGCAATGTCATTGTCATGGACGTCGGCTACTCGCACCAGGTGAAATTCACCGTGCCACCAAACCTCGAAGCGAGTGTTGATAAACAAATCCTTAAGCTTGTTTCGTCCGACAAATACTTGTTGGGCGAAATGGCCGCGCAGATCCGCCGCGTACGCCCACCTGAGCCTTATAAGGGCAAGGGTATCAAGTACATCGACGAGGTCATCCGCCGCAAAGCAGGTAAGGCTGCCAAATCCTAACGCCTAAACGTATGTCGAATCTCAATACTTCCACCGCGAAAGCACGCCGCATCAAGCGCGTCCGCATTCACGTCTCCGGAACGGCAGCACGTCCGCGTTTGGCCGTTTTCCGCAGTACTTCTCACATTTACGTTCAAGCTATCGATGATGTCGCGCAAAAGACGCTTGCGTCCGCACGCGACCTCGAGCTCTCCGATGCCCAGCGCAAAGGAAAGAAGAAATCCGAAATCGCAACCGAAGTAGGCAAGATGATTGCCGAACGCCTTGTGAAGCAGGGTATTAGCCAGGCGGTTTTTGACCGCCGCGATAAGCGCTATCATGGTCGCGTCCAGGCTCTTGCCGAAGGCGCACGTGAAGCGGGTCTCAAGTTCTAATCTATGTCCGACGAAATCAAACAAGCAGCTCCTGAAGCTGCCGCCCCGACGTCCGTCGGGGCTCCAGCGCCTCGCGGCGCCCGTCCTGCCTTTGGTGCAGCTCGTGGTGGTCGTGACCAGCGCGGTGGCGCAGGTGCTCGCGGTGGCCGTGGTGGCCGTGACAACCGTCGCGGTGGCCGTGGTGGCGATGTTCCTGCCGAAGCGGACTACGAAGAAAAGAACGTCGAAGTTGCTCGCGTTACGCGTGTGACCAAGGGCGGTAAGCGCATGCGCTTCCGTGTTCTCTCGGTGATCGGTAACCGCAAGGGCCGCACCGGCTTTGGCCTCGCCAAAGGCGTCGATGTCGCTGCTGCTAGCAACAAAGCCAGCACCCAGGCTCGCAAATCGCTTATCACCGTCCCTCTCGTGAACGAAACCATTCCTCACGAAGTGACGGCAAAATTCGGCGCAGCCGTCGTTCTCCTCAAGCCAGCTCCTAAAGGTTCTGGTGTGAAGGCAGGCGGCGCTGTCCGTATCGTGCTCGAGCTCGCAGGCGTCCCGAACGTCGTTTCGAAGATCCTCGGTTCAAGCAATAAGACCAACAACGTCAAAGCTACGTTCGCGGCACTTCGCAAGCTCCGCCTCCCGGCGAAGTCAGAGAAGTCTGAAGAATCAGCTGTAGCGAAGAAATAATATGTCGCTCTCCTTGAATTCTCTCAAGCCAAAACATGGTTCCCGCAAAACTTCGTTCCGCATCGGTCGCGGTGAAGGCTCCGGCCTCGGCAAGACCTCGGGTCGCGGTTCAAAGGGTCAGAAGGCCCGCTCAGGCGGCCGCCATGGTTTGAAGCGTCTCGGTATGCGTGCCATGTTGCTTTCGTTCCCGAAAGTCCGTGGTTTCCGCAGCCGTTATGACAAGGCAGAAACCGTTTCATTGAAGCGCCTCGAAGCGTTTGAAACGGGTGCTACCGTGACCATGAAGGACCTCCGCAAGAAGGGTCTCGTGACGCGCGCAGCCAAAGCTGTCAAAATTGTCGGTAACGAAGCCATCAGCAAAAAACTGAAGGTTTCCGGCGTCGCCATCAGCGCGAGTGCCAAGGCAGCTATTGAGGCTGCCGGCGGCTCGGTCGTTGAACGCGCCTAAACTCCAAAACTTCTTATGTGGAATACATTGACGCAAGCGTGGCGTGTGAAGGAGGTACGCAATGGGCTCCTGTTTGTCATCGCGATGATGGTCGTGTTTCGCGTAGCGGCTAATATCCCGCTGCCGGGCATCGACCTCGCCGCGTTGCGCCGCTTCTTTGAAGCGAACCAGTTGCTCGGCCTTCTCAATGTTTTCTCGGGCGGCACGATGTCGAATTTCAGCATCGTGGCCCTCGGCGTCGGTCCATACATCACGTCATCGATTGTCTTTCAATTGTTGGCGATGATCATCCCTCGTCTCGAAGAGATCCAAAAAGAAGGGGAGTCCGGACAGAAACGCATCAACCAATGGACGCGCTGGCTCACGGTGCCACTTGCTGTGGTACAGTCCTTCGCCCTCATTTCGCTCATGCGTAATTCGTCCTTCCCGATCCTGACGACGCAAGACCCATTGCACATCGTGATGATTATCTCATGTGTAACGGCAGGTACGATGTTCTTGGTCTGGCTTGGTGAATTGATCACCGAACGCAAAGTTGGTAACGGTATCTCGTTGCTCATCTTCGCCGGTATCGTCTCGAGCCTTCCATCCTCGATCACGCGTTTCTTGTCGACCTACGACTCGTCACAGTGGCTCACGGTTGCGATCTACGCGATCTGTGCCGTGGTGATGATCGCTGGCGTGGTCTTTGTTAGCGAAGGCCAACGCAATGTGCCGATCCAGTACGCTCGCCAGTCCCGCTCCCTTTCGGGCACGGGCGGCAACGTCGCTTCGTCGCTCCCATTGCGCGTGAACATGACGGGCGTTATCCCGATCATCTTCGCGGTCTCGATGCTCTTGTTCCCATCCGTGCTCGCCCAATTCTTTGCCCAAGCACGCACTCCGGCAGTCGCTAACGCGGCTAACTGGCTCTTGCGTACTTTGGCTGACCAGACGATCTACGGCGTGCTCTACTTCTTGTTCGTGGTCGGCTTCACGTTCTTCTATGCGACGATCGTGTTTCAGCCAGAACGCGTTTCAGAAAACCTGCAGAAGCAGGGTGGTTTCATCCCAGGCATCCGCCCAGGTTCACAAACCGCCGCTTACCTTCTCGCGGTCGTAGAGCGCATTACCCTCGGTGGCGCCTTGTTCTTGGGCTTCATCGCCGTTACGCCGCTTCTTGCCCAGGCCTTTACCGGCTCGGCGACGGTGCGCATCGGCGGTACGTCCTTGCTCATCGCTGTATCCGTGGTAATTGAGTCCATCAAACAAATCGAATCCCAGGTGACCATGCGTTCGTACGACGTGTACTAATCGCAGTCCCTAAAACGAAAAGCCCCCTCGTGGGGCTTTTCGTTTTGTTCGGCGGGTGCTAGCCTTGTTTGCATTATGGCGAAGAAACGCCGCTTACGAGCCGTCTTATTCGGGCCTCAGGGCGCCGGCAAAACCACCCAAGGCCGTGCGCTCTCTGAGCGCTATGGCGTGCCGTATTTGTCATCGGGTGATTTGTTGCGAGAAGAAATAAGCGAAGAAACCGCGCTTGGTAAATTGGCAAAAGAGTACGTTGCTTCACACGTGATTGCGCCTGACGAAGTGGTTGAAGCGATTGTACTCAAACGCATGAAGCCGTATCTCGCCACCGGTTTTGTCTTGGACGGATTCCCGCGCAATGTAGAACAAGCAATCGCGCTCGATCGTCACACGAAGCTTGATCTCGCCATTCAGCTGAAAATGTCTGACAAAGAATCAGTAAAGCGCTTAAGCGAATGCGGACGCTGCGTAAAGTGTCGTTCAGCGGTGCCATTCTCGGTATTGAAAGTGGTAAAGCATTGCCCGGTTTGTGGGGGAGAGGTGAAGAAGCGTGAAGCTGATGAAGAAGATTTTGTACTCCGCCGCTTGGCTGAATATCACTTCATGACCGAGCCGCTCTCAGGATATTACCGCCAGCGCGGGATCTTATTAGCCATCAAAGCTGAACAGACATTGGCGCAACTTTCAGAAGAGCTGTTTCGCAAGCTCACAAAACTCGGATTTTAGGCGTATTTGTTGACTTTTTTGTCGTATTTTGTTACCATCCGAGCCTATGTCGATCTTAAAAACGCCAGCAGAAATTGCGGCCCTCAAAGAAGGTGGCGAGATTTTGTCGCGCGCGCTTCGTGCCGCTGCAGAAGCCTGCGTTGAAGGCGCCCATACCGAGGCTCTCGATGCCATTGCCCGCAAGGTGATCGAAGACGCCGGCGGCAAGCCGTCATTTTTGGAGTACCGCATCGGCGGTGAAGGTACGCCATTTCCTGGCACATTGTGCATCTCAATTAACGATGAGGTTGTGCATGGGTTGCCAACGCCTGATCGCGTCATCAAAAAAGGCGATATCGTAAGTCTTGATATCGGTTGCTGGTACAAAGATCTTTGTACCGATATGGCCACCACGGTGATCGTTGGCGAGACGAATAAAAAAACCAAGGCGCTTGTCGAAGCGACACGCGAATCATTAGTTCGTGGTTTGTCCGTGATCAAAGCCGGCCGTTATATTCACGATATCGGCGCCGCGATCGAAGATTATTTGAAACCGCAGGGTTATGGCATCGTGAAAGATTTGGTTGGCCACGGTGTAGGTCATGCTGTACATGAAGAGCCTCAGGTGCCGAACTACCGTGAACGCCACGCACCAAAGATCAAGCTGCTTGAGGGCATGGTGCTCGCCATTGAGCCGATGGTTACCCTTGGTGATTGGCATGTGCACATGAAAGAAGACGAATGGACTATTGCTACCAATGACGGCAGCATCTGTGCCCACTTTGAACTGACGGTTGCCGTCACTAAAAACGGTTATGAATTGATCACCCCTTGGCCAGATGCCTAGGGTTGATTTTATTATTGGTTTCTGTTAGGCTCCGATCCACGTTCTTTAAAAAGGAGAGGTCATGGTAAGACCTTTGACGAAACAGCGTACTCCGAGCCCTGCGAGCCAGAAGTCCCGCAGGCCGATGTCCTGGCGTATCCAGTCCAGGACCTATCGAGCCACGGTCAAAGAGGGTTCGATGGTTTGCAAGGGGTTGAGCCTGCCCGGCAGGGCCTTCTTGTGCAAGTACTCCAGGCAAGAGCTCTTCGGTGATCCGCCGAAGCCGATGCCCGAATGGGCGTACCCCGGATTCATTGTTTGCAGCAAGCCTCGCCAACGCGAGCTGTCTGCAACGGCTCCACGCGAGCAAATCGTGAGCGACATCTATGCCTACCTGCGTCAGCAGTGGCATATGGTGCGCAATACCGAAGATGAATCGTTTCATGTCGGACGAGCGGTCCACGAGGCTCGCGCCGTTGCCGGCCTCTTGTTGAACAAGGGGCATTGCTCGCAAGAAGAGCATGATGCGCTCATCCAGCGCATCGTCGCCCTCGAAGCGAGCTATGCGAATCCGGATTTTCGCGCTGAGCGAAAGATCAAGGCGGGTGACCTCTTCATGCAGGTTGCCGTTGATCCCGACGCGAATCCGAGCAAGAACGCCGTGCATGCGCTCACGACTCACGCTGGCGCACGTCAGCTCGAGCTGAGGTTGCACGAGACGTTGATGATCGGCTATTACCTGCAACCCAGGTTTTTGGCCATTCGCGACATCGTGCGTCAGCTCGAAGAGCGTACTCAGCGCATCAAGCAGATCGTGACGCCGCAGGGCTTGCAATCCGCTTATGCCCAATTCAGGCGTGATCTGAGCGAGTCGATGCGCCATAAGGTCATCGATTTTGCCGAAGAGCTATGGTCGGAGTTGGGAATCTTTTGTTTCGTGATGCCCTTTAGTCCGCATGCCCTTGCCGCCAAGCGTGCGGCTGCTGCCATACGCGACGCGTTGGCAAGTGGGCGCGTTGATCATCTCGCGGCTCTCGATGCGCATATGGTCGAGCTGTACGTCCGTGTCATGCTCATGCGTCTCATCGTGCGAATCGAGCGTGATGTCATTCTGCCGCTCACGGTGCTGGAGATTCGCCAGCCCGCTCCAGAAGATGACGCTTCACGACGAAGGATTTTCGAAGTCGTCCGCAAAGATGTCGCGGATCTTGCAGCGCGGGTGCGCGCAGAATCGACCAAGTCATTGTCGAGACTGACCGGACTCGATGCATGGCTACAGAAACTCGATTTTTGCCAGCGCAATACGTTCGAGAACCATCGATTGGTTCGCGAAGATGCCAAGGCGTTCGTTCGTTACCTGACCTTTGCCGAGGTCCGACTCTGAAACGGAGCCCCGTACCACCCTCGACCCGAGGGGTCTGGTACGGGGCTCTTTTCTTTGTTAAGACGGTTGCCTATGCCTGAATTACCCGAGGTAGAAACCGTCAAAAGGCAATTAAATACCCGCTTGGCCGGCAAACGTGTCGTTGATGTTGAAGTGATTCATTCGGGCCGCGAACGCCCCAAAGGCGATGCCTTTATCGAAGGGGTAAAAAGCCGCAAGATCATCGCGGTTAAACGCCGTGCAAAGTTACTCATCTTCTATTTTTTGGATGGGGGAGTGATGGTGGCCCATCTCAAAATGACGGGAAAGTTTTTATTTGCTGACCGAGGTTATCAGCCGCAAAAACATGACCATATTGTCTTTACGCTGGATGATGGGGGATTGATGATTTGGTCCGATGTGCGCAAATTCGGATTCGTCGCCCTACTCACCGACGAAGAACTTGAAGAAGAACTGTCAGAGTATGGGCCTGAGCCATTAGAGAATGAGACGGGTATTTTGGCGGATGCGCTCAGTAAAAAATCCACACGCACCATCAAGTCGGTATTGCTCGACCAAAGCGTTATTGCCGGTGTTGGCAACATCTACGCTGACGAGGCGTTGTTTCGCGCCAAGGTCCATCCGTCCGTTCGTGCGAATACGTTAACGGATGTACAGCGTTTGTTATTAGCGAAAGAAATTCAAAACGTGCTGGCTGAATCCGTCGAGCAAAAGGGCACGAGTGCGCATGACTATGTTGATACCTATAATGAGCGCGGTGGGTTTTTGTCGTTATTGCGCGTCTATGGACGAACGGGGGAGAAGTGTAAAAGGTGCAAAACGGCCATTCAAAAAATCACCCAGGCCGGGCGTGGCACGCATTTTTGCCCAAAGTGCCAAACCGAGTAAACTGTTGTTATGACGACGTTAAAAGCAAAAGATCTCGAGGCATTGTTAGTAAAGCGTCGCGATGTTGCACGCGGTATTTTTTTGCAGCGCTTTTTCAAAACGGGTCCGGGCGAATATTGCGAAGGGGATTTGCTTTTGGGTTTGACCGTGCCGTCGATCCGCAAAGAGGTGAAGGCATTCAAAACCCTCCCATTAAGCGAGATAGGAAAACTGTTAGCGTCTAAGTGGCATGAAGTGCGATTAGCTGCCGTGATTATTCTTGCCGAGCAAGCCAAAAAAACGACGGATGAAAAAATGCAGAATGCCCTCGCGACGTTTTACGTGAAGCATGCCGACCGTGTGAATAGTTGGGATTTGGTCGACAGTTCGGTTGAACATGTCCTTGGACCTGTGGTCGCGAAGAAGGGTTTTGAGTATGTGAAGCCGCTTATCGGTTCGAAGCTGTTCTGGAAGCGCCGCATGGCCATGGTGTCGATGTTCTATCTTATTCGCCGCGGTCAGGCTGAACTGCCTTTGCAAGTAGCAGAAGCGCTTTTGCATGATGAGCATGATCTCATGCAAAAAGCCGTGGGTTGGATGCTGCGTGAAGTGGGCAAGCGTGCCAGCATGCCAAAACTGAACGGATTTTTAGAATCCCATGCCGCTACAATGCCGCGCACGACGTTGCGCTATGCGATCGAACGTCATCCGGATTTTGCCAAGAAGCGTTTCATGCAGATGAAACAATTGCAGAATGTATGAACGACAACATAAAGCTTGAAACGAGTTGGAAAAAAGCTCTCGATGCCGAATTCGGCCAGGGATATTTTTCAGCGCTTACTGAGTTCGTAAAGAACGAATACAAAACAGCAAAAGTCTATCCACCGCCTGCGCAGATTTTTCGCGCGTTCGACGAATGTCCTTTTGACCAAGTGAAGGTAGTGATCATTGGGCAGGATCCTTATCATGGTCCGGGGCAAGCCCATGGTTTGTGCTTTTCGGTGAACGAAGGCGTACCTTTTCCACCATCCTTACAGAATATTTTTAAAGAGATCGCAGCGGATGTCGGTGCGCCGATGCCGAAGAACGGCGATCTCACACGCTGGGTGAAGCAGGGTGTTTTGCTATTGAATGCAACGTTGACCGTGCGCGCAGGGCAAGCGGGTTCGCACCAAGGCAAGGGCTGGGAGAAATTCACCGATGCCGCGATTCGTGCTTTGTCCGACCAACGCGAGCATGTTGTCTTTCTTTTGTGGGGACGCTATGCGCAACAGAAAGAAATGCTCATTGATGGTTCAAAGCATCTCATTTTGAAAACGGTACACCCTTCGCCGCTAAGCGCCTATGCCGGATGGTTCGGCAGCAAGCATTTCAGCAAGGCGAACACGTATCTCGTGTCCCAAGGCAAAGAGCCAATCCAGTGGTAAGACAAAACGCCGTCCATAAAGGGCGGCGCTTCAGAGGGCGGTCTTCAGCTCGTATGAATCGGCTGACAGGGTGGGGGAGTTGTCCAGTTTGCGGACGAGGTACAGGTGTTTGAACCTGACCTGGGTGCAAGGAGGTGACGACTGTTGCAGGTAATTGCCGAGCATCACATTGGACTCGTCATTGATGACGCCTTGGGCAACGGTGATATGGTAGATCCGTTTGCCATAGGTTTTTGGCGCCATTGGTCCAAGGGCTGATCGCCCTAGCTGCTCGAGCGTCGCGAAGTAGCGGTGCTGTTCTAGCGAGATGTACCAGCAATGGTGATTTGAAAAATGCCCAAAGCCGATCGTTTGTACCTGAAATGCCGGAGCAACGACCATCTCTTTTAATGCTGCTTCGGCTTGCTCTTTGTCACAGACAAAAGGCGGGATGATGGTGACGTGCGGTTCGGTATGCGGCGGTACGATGCCGGGTATCCTTTCGCGCAACTGCGCAGAAAACCTGACGATCGCTTCGTGCTGGGGTTTTTCGGGTATGAGGGCGATAAACCAGCGTTGCGTCATTTAAGCCTCCCCGTACCCATGGTAGGCGCTTGTCGTGTCATGGGCAATGCTTTACCCTCCGTGCATGGTCCAAGAACTCCGCGAGCGCCTCGATGCGCTGCAAAAGAAGGTCTCTGAAGCGTGGCAGATTTTGTCATTGGACGCGATCAAAAAAGAGATCAATGCTCTTGAAGCCGAGACGATGTCGGCAGATTTTTGGCAGGACCAAGAACGCGCCACCCGTGAATCGCAAAAGCTCGCCGAACTTCGTCGCGAGGTTGCGGACTGGGACAAGATCCGTACTGCCATTACGGACTCGCTCGAATTGCTCGCGATGGCCGAAGGTGAAAAAGATGAAGCCGCTATTGAAGATGTGCAAACCCGCACGGCCGAACTCGAGGCGGATTTTACCAAGCTTGAATTCAGTTTGATGTTCTCTGGCGACCATGACCAAGCGAATGCGATTCTCGGCATCCATGCCGGTGCCGGCGGTACTGATGCGCAAGACTGGGCTGAGATGCTCATGCGCATGCTCTTTCGCTATGCCGAACGCAAAGGCTGGAAGGTTCAATTACTTGATGAGTCGCGCGGCGGTGAAGCAGGTATCAAATCCGCCACGTTTCGCATTGAAGGGCGCTTTGCCTACGGTCATTTGAAGAGCGAACATGGTGTGCACCGCCTTGTGCGCCAATCGCCATTTAATGCCGACGCGCTTCGCCAAACGTCTTTTGCGTTAGTTGAAGTTATTCCTGAAATTGAGCGTGACTCCGATGTCGAAATTAAGAATGAAGATTTGCGCATCGATACCTTCACTGCAGGCGGTAAGGGCGGACAGTCGGTGAATACGACGTATTCGGCCGTACGTATCGTGCATATCCCGACGGGCATCATGGTTTCTTGTCAGAACGAGCGTTCGCAGGCGCAGAACAAAGAATTTGCGATGCGCGTGCTCAAGTCGAAGTTATTGAAACTACGCGAAGAAGAATTACAAAAAGAAAAACAAAAACTTCGCGGCGAATACCAGAGCGCCGAGTGGGGCAATCAAATTCGTTCGTACGTTCTGCATCCATATAAAATGGTTAAAGATCATCGCACCGATGTTGAGACGGCGGATCCTGACAGTGTCCTTGATGGTGATCTCGACATGTTCGTTGAAGGGTATTTGCGCATGGAAGCAGGGAAGCGAGATATCCCTTCTGAGTTAAACAAAGAATAAATCTTTGCATTTTTTCTAGCCTAGCGTAAGGTGGGTGCGGAGGTTGAAATGTCCAAAACCACCGCTTGTTCTCATCTGGCTTCTTGCCCGATGTTTGCGCTCTTTACCCAGAATACGACGACTCGTATCTGGAAAGACAACTACTGCGAAGGTGATTTTAAGAAATGCGCTCGATACCAACGGTCGCAAGAAGGTAAGCCCGTACCAAATACGCTCATGCCGAACGGCAAAGAGCTTCAGCTCCCAAAGCGCTGACCAGCCACGAAACTTCGTGGCTTTTTGCTTGTTAGACAAGAAGGTATTTGTCCGAGTAGAGTAGCGCCATGAATCCCACCGAAACTGGGGCAGCAGAGTACTGGGCGGGGCGCCAAATAAGCGCCTGGCCGCATTTTTTGGTGGATGGCGCTTGAAACCATTGTCGAAGCCGCGAAATCCAAGAAGGTAGACGGTGTCGAGACGGTCCGGGTTTGGGCGTGCTAACGAATGAGCCGCCGGTCGTGGCGTGAATGTGATTGCTATCGAAAAAGACAAGCGTTACGCTGCCGAATACCACACCTCGCGCAAACTCAAGAATCTCAAAGATCGTACAAGGTGATGCGATTCAAATCGATTGATGAAACTGTTGCAAAAAGCCGTGGAAGCTCATTGCGAATTTGCCAAGATCACGTCGTATGCCTTGCGTCTTGGTTTATGGGCCAAGCATCCGCTCGAATGCATCGTTGTAATTTCCGTCCAAAAAGAAGTGGCAGAACGTGCGATCGCGATGGCAAACAGTCCTGTTGTTAATGGTGGCGCTCGCCGGAGCGCTGAAGCGCCGTATCTTGCGCAAGGTCCCGCCGGGCTGTTTTTATCCTCCGCCACGCGTTGATTCGGCGGTGCTTTATTCTGCCTTCGACCCAAGGCCTGCAAAGCCTAATGGGGTATCGACCCTGAACGGGTTATGGAGCTGCAAAAAGGGCTTTCAAGCCCTGTGTTCTTATCAAACTCGGGGTTTGTGAGGCAGATTCTCAGGCCTGGGAGGCCCTTGGGATCAATCCTCAAGGCCAGAGCTGAGGATTGGTCCCTGCTCAGTATGAGCTCAAGCTAGTGCCCTTAAAATATTAAAACCCACCTGAAAAAGGTGGGTTTTATTAGGTTTTTTGCCGTTTAAGAATGAAGTGGGCAAAGCCCAGCATACTTGAGCCATGGCCAACGATTTTCATTAAACTTTACCTCACTGAGAGATCCGCAAAATTTCGCAAACAAAATCCCGGATAAAAGAAGAGGATTTGAACCTGAAAATCAAGTCATTACCTGATCAACCTTCCGCTGTTACAAGCCAAAGGTTTTTACAGGAGTCGATTTTGCCGCCAGACGAACGCCTGAAGGCGTTCCCAAGGTATGCAGGCTGAATGACCGTTATTGGGGAAGGCCATCAAGAACGAAAGATGCAACAAGGTACTACGCCTTCAGGCACAGTTCCGTTCAAAAAACAAGCATAATCCCGCGAAAGTGGGACTAATTCCACGATGTCGTCAAGGTGACTCCTTCTGATGGGGCAGCAATACGCTTTTAGAGGGGACGGCGGTCATCAGCCGTTGGTGGTGAGGTAACGGCTCACCGGCAGTTATGACGGTAGTGCAGGAGCAACACCTCACTGGGACTGAGACACGCCCAGACACCTACGGGGGTGGCTGCAGTCGAGAACAGCTCCCCAATGGCCGAAAGGCTGAGGAGCGCCGCGTGCAGGAATAAGGCCTTCGGGTCGCGGGAACTGCTTTGCTGAGGAAGAATCATGACGGCAGCTCGGAGAATAAGAGGTTGCTAACTCTGTGCCGTGTTGGCAGCGGTAATACAGAGACCTCAAGCGTTATCCGGATTTTATTGGGCGCGCGGTCCGCAGGTGGCTTTACACGTCGATGGTTAAATTTGAAGCCCAACCCTGAAACTGCTATCGATACGGTTTAGCTAGAGCATGGAAGAGGTAAGCGGAATTACTGGTGTAGTAGTAAAATGCGTTAATATCAGTAGGAACACCATGTGAAGGGCAGCTTACTGGGACATTGCTGACACTCAGGGACGAAAGCGCGGGGAGCGAAAAGGATTAGATACCCTTGTAGTCCACGCCCTAAACGATGAATGCTAGATATTGGGGAGTATCGACTCCTCCCAGTGTCGTTTAAAATAGTTAACACATTAAGCATTCCGCTCCTGGGGAGTACGGTCGCAAGACTAAACTCAAAGGAATAGATGGGGACCCGCACAAGCAGAGTGAAGCTACGTTTAATTCGAGGAAGCGAGAAACTTTACCTAGGTTTGAAAATGTATTGCAAGCCGAAAGAATCTCCTTGCCGTGCCTTTCAGGGTGCTACACAGAAAGCGTATGGTTGCCGTCAGCTCGTGTCGTGAGATGTACCGTTAAGTCGGGTAACGAGCGCAACCCCCGTCCCATGTTGTTTTTTCATGGGAGACCGCCTCGGATAACGGGGAGGAAGGTGGGGATGACGTCAAATCAGCATGGCTCTTACACCTAGGCTACACATGCTACAATGGCTATGGCTTACTGGGCTGCCAAGCCGCAAGGCGGAGCTAATCCCACCAAACATAGCCGCCCCAATTCGGATTGAGGGCTGCAATTCGCCCTCAGTGAAGCCGGATTGGCTAGTAAACGCGTATCAGCATCGGCGCGTTGAATACGTTCTCGGTCTTTAAAATTCTCTACCGCCCGTCACATCAAGAGAGTTGTATAGCATCTTTGGCGGCCCTTGATGAGGGACTAGTTGCAGAGACAAAGGATAGGGATGAAGTCGTAACAAGGCATCCGTAGCGAAGCTGTGGATGGATCACCTCCTTTCTAGGGAGAATTTGCAAATATTGCAATTGTTGACCGATTATTCCCCGACATTTATGTCAGAACATTTAGTGCGAAACGGCCTGCTATTTTTTTGCAGGTGCGTCGTACGCATAGATTTAGGACGTAAGGTTTCCAATCACTTTTTCTGAAGTCAGAAAGTCTGCGAACCCTGCGTTGGCGGGGTTTTGTGTTTCTCGGCACGCTTCGCTTGCTCGGGATGGACAAGTTGCTTAACTTGTCGAGCTCAGTTGGTACGGGGTTTGTGTTATTTTGTTGCAATTCTATGGCGTTTATCTTTATTGCCTCGGCTTTGCCATGACTCTGTTCGGTTGGTGGTTTGCGTTTTCGCGACCGTTCACACCTCATCCTTTGGGGCATCGGCGGGTATCATTCTGGTGTTGTTGCCTTTGACGATCCTGTAGGTGATCGAAGCTGGTTTGCATGCGGGCTTTGAGCCATGGGTTGCGATGGCGGCTGGTCTTTGGTTTTTGTCTTCGGTCTAAGCGTTTTTGGAGCGAAGCATTCTCATCCACCATGCACATGAGGATGAATACGCCGCCCACTCGCACCTGCATGTAGGCAAGGCGCAGGCGCTCGCTCTGACGGGCATTCATTTTTTGACGGTTTGGCCATCGGTCTCGGTTTTCATGTCTCATCGGTGGTTGGTGTGAGTGTGGCTACGCGGTAATTTCCGGCCTTCAATATTTTGCGATGTTGGGCTGTTGCAGCCGTCTATGTTAAAAGCCACGGCAGTCGCGCAACAGACGATTTTGTTTTTGGTAGTATACCCGCGCCTTTATTGGGTGGTATCTTGGCAACGGTACCGTTCTTGCCTGCCGCTGTTATGCCGATCATCCTTGGCTGGTTTGCGGGCGTCTGCTCTATATCGCCGCCGCCATGTCTTGCCTGAGGCCCATGCCCAAACACCTGCTGGAAGACGGTCGCCATGACCATCATCGGTGCCTTGGTTTCATTCGGTATTACGAGGCTTGGGCGAGTAGCCGCATTATTGACGTAGCGCCCAAAATCACGTATTCTTCCGTCACAAACAGGCGCGTATAAAGCCCAGTTGAAGGAGTATTGCCCTGACGTGACGTCGGGGAGGTCCCAGGCTCGAATCCAGCCTCGCGCACGCTGGTAAAACTTCAGCGTATACGCGCGTATAGCTCAGTTGGTTAGAGCGTTACATTGACATTGTAAAAGCGTCCAAGTCGAACTTGGGAAGGTAACGAGACAAATCCGGCTCGAAAAGCCGGATTTTGTTGTTGACAACTATTTTTAAAAGTGAACGGAGTTAGTAATGAATATACTACGTTTACATTCTCCATTCAGCTAACAGACCGGTATTACATTGGTTCAAATAATGACTTTTTGCGACGTGAAAAAGAGCACGCGGGAAATTACTGCCATCCACACGATCTGGAAGGCCTTTCAAAAGGCGTGGTTTCTTCAAGTTGTTTCAAGTCTTTCAGCGTTGATTTCGAAAGGCGATTGAAGGTGCTGGAAGAGCAGGGTCCTGCTTGAGCGAGTTATTCGTGAGGGGTTGTTCATCCACAGCGACGGTTTTTAGGTTGTTATGGTATAATGGTTTCATCATTTACTCTTTGATTCCACAAGCATTGGCTATGAGCGAACCTATCAAAAAAACGGCAGCAAAAAAGCGCACCATCAAGGCAAAATGCCAGCAGGCACAGCTCAGCGCCAAGCATGCAGGCACCAACCTGCGGCCATGACGGCCACTGCAACGCCAATGCGTGCAATGTGCGCTATGTCGGCCCAACGTCGCAAATCGCTGACCACCATGCCATGACTTTGCCCAGGCTTCTATCCGTATTCAAGTCGGCAGCTGTCGTCACGGGTCTCGCACTCGTTGTTACGGCGCCATTGCCTTTTTTACCAGTCGGTGAAGCCACATTCCACTCAAGGCGGCACAGGTGCTTCAGAAACAGAACGCCAAATCACCGCCATATCGCCAAGGTGATCGAACAAATTAACCTGCATTGAGCGCGTCACCACCGAAACCCGCGACTTCTTGAAGGGTGATAATGGCACCAAACGGACTCTGAAAAGACGAGAAAACCATGCCAAAACCAGGCCCCCAAGGCCACAACCTCCACTACCCCTTAATACCGTAAAGATAAAAACACCCCTAATCTTAGGGGTGTTTTTCGTTTTGTTAGCTGAATTGACTGAATCCCGTTTTTTGAGTACTATCGGGCCACATTCCGAGGTCGTCTAATGGTAGGACTACTGCCTCTGGAGCAGTCTATCTTGGTTCGAATCCAGGCCTCGGAGCCACCCATAATCCGCCCCAAAAAGGCGGATTTTGGTATACTGGGGGCATATGAACTTCCGCAACAAAAAGCTCGTCATGACGGTGCGCATTCTCTTGGGTCTTATGTTTGTCTTTAGTGGTGCCTCTGGCCTCGTTGCCGGTTTTACGGGGATGGAAGGCAAGATCCCGGCTCCGATGCTCGCGACTCAAGCGCAGCTTTGGGATATGGGGATCTTTCAAATGATCAAAGTCACTGAAATTGTTGGTGGCCTTATGCTGATCTTCGGCTTCTTGCCTGCGCTCGCTTTGTTGTTTGTGGCGCCGATATGCGTGGGCATTATCGTATATGATTTGTTTAACGTGCCTTCATATATCGCTTCAGGTATCGTTGTTTCACTTATGACGGCGTTTCTTGGGTATGCGTATTGGGATGCTTTCAGGTTGTTTAAGAATAACCAGTTTTCTTAGAATTTCTTCAGATGAATATATGGCGATTACAACAAGGCGACGCAAAGCTTTATCAGCATTCGATGGTCGTTGGGGTTTTCAATGCAACTCACTTCATGAACACTGACGGCAAGAATATAGCCGTTAATTAAAGGTTAACTGAGTATTTTTTATCTGGAAAGCAGTGCGAGGGTTGCTCTCGATAAGTATCTATTTCCATTTGTTATGGGGGACGTAAATCAGAAGAGTGGGAGATGTTATTTAAAATAACTGATATTGTGCCTGTATCAGGCACCTATTTATGCATCCCATGCGGTGCGCGGTACTTCGAGCAAAGGCGCTAAGTTTGAAACATGCGAAGTATACCCCGCTGGTACCGGGATGAAGGTTGGGATGGGGTACGAACAGTGAAGCCGAGTTCTGGCAGTAAAAGCCGCAACAAAAGTTCCACCCTCGCGGGTGGTTTTTCTTTATGTTTATTTAACCGTGGATTTTTACGCGGCCGCCGGTGATGATAATCGTATTGATTGATGAATCCCTACGAACGGTCAGCACGCGAGTTTGTTGCGGTCATTCTTTTTGCCAAAGCGCCGGTTTGCTCGTAGCCCGGCTTGCGGTCGCCATATGAAGGCTGGTGATCGCTGTACGATGGCTTTGTCGCCATACGACTTGCGGGCGCCATATGAATCCGAGCGTTGGCCATAGCTAGAGCTCTTGCCGTACGAACGGGCTTGTTCACGGGCGCGGCCATAGGTGGCGCGGCCAGAGAAGTCACGTCCATACACCGAACCAAAGTCGCCTTTTTCTTCGTTAGGAAGGGTGGCGCGATGGGCTGGCAAGTCGGTTGGGAGCTTGCCGCGAGGGATCTCTTTGCGGATGATGCGCTCAATCGATTTGACGTCGCGAATCTGGTCTGGCGTTGCAAATGAAACGGCCTTGCCTTCGTGGTTGGCGCGGCCGGTACGGCCGATGCGGTGCACGTAGTCGTCCGGGTTGTCTGGCAAGTCAAAGTTCACGACGAGCTCGATGCCTTTGACGTCGATGCCACGGGCAGCGATGTCGGTAGCGACGAGAATGCGGTACTTGCCACTCTTGAAGCCGTTAAGCGCTTCTTTGCGCTGGTTTAGCGAGCGGTCCGAGTGGATCTCGGCAGCCGTGTGGTTCATCTGTTTGATTTGGCGGGTGATCTTGCTGGCGCCATGTTTGGTGCGCGAGAAGACGAGCACGGTACCCTCGGTTTCGCCAAGGATCTTTTCAAGCAAGCGAATCTTGTCATGGCGTGGCACGAGAATCATTTCTTGTGCGACGCGCGAGCTGGCGGTGCCAGCGGCAGCGACTTCGACGCGGGTTGGCGTCTTCATGTATTTGTTGGCGATGTGGACGATCTCTGGCGGCATGGTGGCCGAGAAGAGCATGGTCTGGTGTTCGCTCGTCACGCTCTGAAGGACGCGCTTAATCTGGGGTTCAAAACCCATATCAAGCATGCGGTCGGCTTCGTCCAAAACAAGTTCATGGACGGTATCGAGTTTTACCGTGCGCTGGTCGAGGTGGTCGATCAAGCGGCCCGGAGTCGCGACGATGACATGTGGGTTGCGGCGCAATGAATCCATCTGTGGCTTCATCGACTGGCCACCGATAAGCACGGCGGTGCGAAGACCGATATGCTTGGCGATCTTTTGGAGTTCTTCATCCACCTGCAAAGCAAGTTCACGGGTAGGGAGGATAACCAAACCGCGGCCTTTGCTTTTTGAAAGGCGTTGGATCATCGGGATGGAGAAAGCGAGGGTTTTACCGGTACCCGTCTGGGCGATGCCGATAATGTCGCCGCCTTCAAGGGCGACTGGGATGGCCTTGCCCTGGATGGGGGTAGGCTGGCTCAAGCCTCGGGCCGTGAGGGCCTCGAGGAGCTTTGGGGCAATGCCGAGCTCAGAAAAGGCTGGCGTAGCCCCGGTGGGGTTCGTCATAAAGAAAACGAGTTGAGTTCTGCCTTAATAAGATTCTCAAACACAGGCAGGAGGACTCGATTTCCTTAGAGAGACAAGCGGTTACGCAAAGGTTCGAGCCAATGATTTGAGAGGCCAAAAGTATACCTTATAATAATAGAAAAGTCAACCTTAAAGCCCTAAGTAACGTTTATACGCCTCATTGTTCGGCTTACGGCCCAAAAAGCGCTCAACCAGGGCATAGCCGTCGGCGCTGTCGCCTTGGCTCAAGATGGACTCGCGGTAGGCGGCGCCGGTGGCGGGGTTCATGAGGCCTTCAGAGAAGAAGCGGCTGGCCACGTCATGAGCGATGGCCAAGGCCCATTGGTAGCCATAATAGGCGGCGTCGTAGCCGTTTAGGTGGCCAAAGCTGGCTTCTGGGTGGGTGCCGGCTGGGCGGCTGATGGGCATGAACTGGGGGTAGAGCTCATCGAAGGTTTTGGTGGTGTCTTCGATGGTCTGCGCGGTGTGATAGGTGAAGTCGAGGGTGGCAAAAAACAGCTGGCGCTCAGTCGCGATCGCTTCGCCAAAAGTGCGCGAAGCGGTCATGGCGTCAAAGAGGTCTTGAGGGATGGTCTCGCCCGTTTGATAATGTTTGGCAAACCGGTCGAGGACGGCGCGGTCCCATGCCCAGTTTTCAAAAAGCTGCGAAGGTACTTCGACAAAATCCCAGGCGACACTGGTGCCACTTTGGCTGGCTAATGCCGTTTGGCCAAAGAGATGATGCATGGCATGGCCAAGTTCGTGAAAGAACGTTTCAACATCACGGTGGGTTAAGAGCGCCGGCGCGTCTGCCGTGGGTTGTGGAAAGTTACAAACGAGCGAGCACATGGGCAAAATGCTTTGCTTATCGTTTTTGACGCCGCTACGCATGCCAAACATGGCCATATGTTTGTATTTGTCCGGGCGTGGGTAGAGGTCAAGATGCAAGACGCCGATCACCTCGTTTTTATCGAGTACGTTATAGGTCTCGACATCAGCGTGCGCACCTTGTTTTGGCTGCTCTGCAAAACGGATGCTATAGAGATCTTCAATGACGCCAAGAATGCCTTTTTTGACGGCGTTCACTTCAAAATACTGGCTCAAGATTTGGCCATCGAGGGCGAAACGTTCTTTGGTGGCTTGTTCGATCACGTGCGAGAGATCGCTGGCACGAAGTTCTTGCCCATGCGGTAGGCCTAAGCGTTTAGCCATGTCACTCAAGATGGCCAATTCTTTATCACGGGGTTCGATGAGACCGGCATGCAGGTCTTTTAAAAACGCTTCTACCGTTTTGGCGTCCTTGGCCATACGCGGTTCGAGCACGAAATCCGCCCAAGTAGAGTGGCCAAGCAAGGCAGCTTTTTGGCGGCGCAAAGCGATCATCTCTTTCAGCAAAGGTAGATTAGCGAGGCAGCGGTTGGCATTAAGCGTATACAGCTCGAGTACGGCTTCGCGGTCTTTGGCGTCGCGCATAAAGGGCACCATGTCAGGGTAGTCGGTCGTGATGGTGACGAGACCGTCGGCACCTGGTTGGTGTTGGGCGATGAATTGTTCTGAGAGGCCGGCGAGCTGTTCGGGTTTGATCTTGATTGAGAGCGTTTCGGCAAGGTTCTTGTCGAATTCTTGGCCAAAGTCGGTAAGTTTTTTGTTCAGTTCTTTCAGGGTTGTTTGGTTTTCATCAGAAAGAGCGAGACCGTTGCGGCGGTATTCGTTCAGCGTTTCGCGCATAAAGCGCAATCGCGCCGAATCGTTTTCGCTTTGCTGTTTTTCGAACCGTTCGAGGACGGCAAAAACAGCCTTGTCTAAAAACAAGTCCGTGGCAAAAGCGCTGATTTTTGGTTGGGATTCTTCGGCGGCATCACGCACTTCTTTATCAGGATGCGTTGCGCTCATGAGGTGCGGGATGGTTCCTGCCGAAGAAAGGGCAAAATGCAGCTCGTCAAAAGCACCAAAGGTTTCATCCCAGGTAAGCGTTGGTTGGTCTTTTAATGATCCGATGATTTTCTGGATGTCTTTCGCCGCTTCGAGATAACGGTCAGAAAAAGCGCGCACGCCTGCTGCTGTCAGGCAGGCTTCGAGGGGATTGTGTTCAAGAATCATACGGATTTTTGTTTATGCATGTTTGCTGCAAGCTGGATGGTAAGGGCGATCAACGCGACGTTTTTGATGATATATTGGCCTTCAAGGGTCGGGACAAAGGGCTTGCTCCAGGCGATTTGCGGCAATAAGAAGAGCGGTAAAAGCGTGAGCGACATGTGCAGCCACATGATGGCGATGGTGACGCGGCTGATCCATTCATTACGGATCAAGAACAGGATACCAATCAGCGCTTCAAGCAAGCCGAAAAGCATGATGAAGGTGTCAAAAGACATCCATGGCAAGGTACGGTGCAAGAGTTGCTGCACGAGCGGATTCGCTGGGGAGAGGCCAAAGACTTTTAATGCGCCAAACCAAAAATAGATAATGAAAAGCGCGATACGGGCCATGGCCTCGCCTTGGTTGCGGGCAAAGTTGATGGCGGCGGCATCAAAGCGTGAGAGGAGTGTCATATTAAGAAAGGTCGTCTTTTGTCATCGTCGCCGACCAGGACTTTGACCAGCCCGGTTTGCCGGTTTTTTCTTGGTAGCGGTAGAGGGCGATCGTCGCAACGGTGACAACAACGCCTAAGACCGAGAAAAGTAATCCGAGCCAAAAATCCGTTTTATACACGAAGGGGAACACGAAGATGGATGGAATACCGAAGCTCAGGGCACCCAAGAGTCCACCGACATTGCTAATGTGTTCAGCCGAGGCGCCGCGCAAGTCCATTATGAGGATGGTCGCGCCGATCACAAAGAAAACGAAGGCAAGAAAACCAAGGGCGCCCGTGGCGATAATGTCGGAGCGCAAGAAGGCGGCACCAATGCCAAGACCGAGTCCAACCAAAGTGAAGACAATGCCAACTGCGAGATTTTTGGCGCGACCTTGAAACGTGTAAGACCAGCTGAGATTCATATGGTTGTAGAATAGCAGAGCGCCTGCAAAAGGGGTACGATACGCGTGAATTAAAGAAGGGTGCCTACTAGAATATTTTTTGGGTTGGGTGCGTAGTACCTCTTTAGTCATGTCCATGCTTGTAGACACCATGACGGATGAGCAGCTCGTTCTTGAAACCTTGGCCCGCAAGGAGGCTTTTGGCGTGCTCGTCAGGCGTTATGATGAAAAGCTCATGCGCTATATCCGTCGTTTGGGTGTTTTTCGCCGCGAGGATGCTGAAGATGTCTTGCAAAATGCCTTTATCAAGGCTTATCGCAACCTGAACGGCTTCGATCCAAAATTGAAATTTTCGTCTTGGATCTATCGTATTACCCATAACGAAGCAATGACTTTTTTCAGGTCGCGTAAAGCACGTCCCGAAGGTTCATTGGTCGGTGACAGTGAAGAGGTGCTCGATGTCATGCCCTCGGTGCTCGATATCGAGTCCGAAGCTGGCAAGACTCTCGATGCCGAAGCGATCCACAAAGCCATGTATGGCATGGATGCCAAATATCGTGACGTCTTGGTGCTTCGTTATTTTGAAGAGCGTGAGTACACCGAAATTTCAGATATCTTGCAGGTGCCGGTGAGCACGGTCGGTACCTTGATCGCACGCGCCAAGAAAAAGCTCAAGGACCGTTTTGCCAAAGATCCAAGATAAGTATGAATCCATCTAATCAACCACAACCAGAACGCGACCCGATTGCTGACAAAGTGATCGGACTCATCGAACAAGAGCATGTGACGCCGCGTCCGCGCTGGCAGTTTGCGTTGAAAGAGCGCGTCTTGTGGTTGGCGGCGGTCTTAGCCTTGGTATTGGCGGCGGCCGCTTCTGGGGTAACGGTTTTTGCCATCGCGAATGCGGGTTTTGAATTCTATCCAGTCACGCACCGCAGTTTACTGCCGTTTTTGGCGGATGTTTTGCCGTTTGCATGGATGGCAATTTTTATCGCGGCCATCTATATCGCTTATGAAAACGTGCGCCATACCGGCCGTGGTTATCGTTATTCGTTTGTCTTGCTTATCGTCGGTGGTATCGTGATCGCCTTGGCGGGCGGTACGGCCGTTTATGTCTCGGGCTTGGGCTCGGAGTTTGAAGAAACGGTCGGGGCGCATATCCCTTTGCACAAGCCAACCGTTGAACAGCAAAAACAGTTTTGGAACCAACCTGAAAACGGCTTATTAGCCGGTGAGATTGTTGATATTAGCAAGGATTTTTCATCGGTTACGATTAAGTCGTTCGATGGCACGGTTTGGAAGGTGAATGGCGAAGATTTGCGCATTCGCGATTGCCGGGCGCTCATTCAATCAAAAGAGATCCGTTTTGTCGGTTTGCCGGTGAAGCATACCGAGGCCAATGGGGAGACGTCGGTGTTTCATGCGTGTTTTGCCATCCCTTGGGAGGTGCGAGGCATGCCAATGCATTCACCAAAAATGGATTCATATAGCGCGTTCAAACCGATGGACGCGGTCGATATGTCGAATTTGCCGGAGGTTTTGCGTGACACAAAGTTCACGTCCGAGCGTAGTACTGATTGTAAGGGCGTACGACCTTACCAATTCCTCAAGACGCTTCGGAACGAAGAAGCGCTAACCCTCTAAACAGCCTATGAATAAAAGAAAGATGACGTATGCCCTCGCGGCATTCATCCCTATTTTTGCTCTCGCATTTTCGACGATGACGGTGCAGGCGGCCACCTTTGACCACTTCGGTACCCGCCCGGCACTCACGCAAGAACAAAAAGATGCCCTCGACCAAGCCAAGCAATTGTTCGACCAGGGCAAAAAGGATGAAGCAAAGGCGCTTCTCGACAAAGCCGGAGTCAAACCACCCCAGGGCAAGCATGGCCCGCGGGGAGAAGAATCCGCCGAGATGAAAGCGCATCATGAAGCCGTGATGGCTGCCATCAAAGCCAATGACTTTGCAAAGTTCAAAGAACTTACCAAGGATGCGCCATTTGCCGACCAGATCGACGCTGCCGCTTTTGCTGCAGGAAGAAAGCCGAAGCGTTGCGCCGCCGGTGATGAAGCGGGCGCCAAAGACCTGCTCAAAGACGTGATCAAACACGACATGGGCAACACATAAAAGACAAAAAAGCCTTCAAACAAGGCGCCAAACGCGCTTTCAACAAATCTTGGAAGACCGACAAAAAAGCCGCTGCTCAAAACTAAGGACGCTGTTATAGGGGAATAGCGTTCGTAAAAAAAAGAAAGCATGCAACAAAACCGCCATCAGGCGGTTTGTTGTTAGTTGAGAAAAGTGTTTTCAAAATCTTTGACGGCTTCGACATAGCTTTCAGGGCGTTCGTCGGCCGGGTCATGTGAGTGGCTCCAGTGCCATGAGAGTTCGCGCGGCGTTTTGAAGCCAAAGAAATCCAAGACTTGCTTTTGCGTCTTTACCACTTCATCGCCGTTCCAGTTTTGGCCGATGGCGATAACACCGGCATCGATGTTCTTCAAAAGGTTTTCTTCACCGAGGGTTGAGTGGCGGTTCTCAAGCCAAGTGAGGCGTTCGATGAGTTTTTGGTAATACGCATTCATTTGGCCCCAGCGGATCGAGCCAAAAAAGACGACGGCATCAGACTCGAGCAGGGGCTTGCTTACCATCCAGAGTTCGTCGTCTGGATTATTGACGCTAGCCCAGCAGCGGTGGCAGCCACTCGGATTCTTTTCGGTATCTTTGAGTAGCGCCTTTTTTTCTCCGCAGGTATTGCCGCGTGCTGTTGAGACATTGCCCTCGCAAGGGTAAATTTTGAGTTTGCTTGCGTCGATAATCGTCACCCGGTCTTTGCCGACATGCGTGGCTATCGTTTCGGCAAGTTTGGTGCTTTTTGGCATCTCGCCGCCTTTTTCACCAACCCAGCGGTTTGACGTCGTCAAAAACAAAACCCGTTTTTTGTCCTTGAGAAAGGCAATCGTGTCATCCATCTTGGCGCGTGCAGAGAACGGGTTCATGGCTACAGCGTACCAGATCGGGTTTTACCCAAGAAGCGCCAAGGTGCTACTCTGTGGATATATGAGAAAAATCATTGCCTTATTTGTGACGGCGGCGCCATTGCTGTCGTTGATGCCACAGGTGGCTTTTGCCGGTGATTGCTTTCAAGACCCCATCTATGACCATGATTGGACGGCGATGGTTACCACGGGTGCGCGCGTGCGCGATGTCGCCTGTATGGAGGGCTCAACGGTATTAACGACGCTAGGCGTCGGTACCAAGGTCGCCTTGATCGCTGAGACTGACGGTTGGTACAAGGTAAAAACGAATGATGGCAAGGTGGGTTGGGTTGGCCAGCAACTGGTGAGTGTTGCACAGACGTCGTATACAGCACCGGCAACACCGGCACCGACTCCAACGCCAACCACGCCTACGGCCATGGCTCCGGCTGCGACGCGTTTGCGCGGGTATATCTTATTGCGCGTCGAGAAGAACGGTGAGGCTTGGTATGTCTCACCAAGTGGTATTCGTTATTACATGAAAGACGGGGCAACGGCCTACCAAATGATGCGCTCATTCGGTCTCGGCATGACCGAAGCGGATTATGCGAAGTTACAGGTTGGCAATGGCCCATTCATTGATAAGCTTAAAGGCAAGATTGTTTTGCGCGTGCAGGCACACGGTGAGGCGTATTACATTCATCCAAACGGCACGGTGCATTATTTAAGGGATGGTGCCGCCGCTTATGCGGTGATGCGTGAATTGAGTCTCGGTATCAAAGATGCGGACCTACTAAAGATCACCGAAGGAATCATCCAAGTGAAATAATAAAACGCCCCGTTGTGGGGCGTTTTATTTACGGTGCGATCAAGCGCACCTTGACCATGCCGCGGTCTTGCTGTGCTTGCAAGGCGAGGTACGACTGGATCAGCTCTTGGTCGAGCCCGCCGGCGGCGGCGAGATAGCCGTCTGCCCATGGGTGTTCGATGGCTTGCAAGTAAAGCGTGGCCTTTTCTTTGATGCGCTCAATGGCGTCATGCAGGCTGATATGCGGTGAGGCGATCAAGGTGACATCGAGAGCATTTGGCTTGAGTTCGACGCTGATCACTTCGGTGTCAGGATGCTCGTGGTGAAGCAGCATGAGACCTTCTTTGACTTTGGCGGCAGTTTCTGGCGAGTGCATGCGGCCAAGTCCTGGGGCGGCGATCACGACATGGTATTTGAGATCAAATAGTGAGTTGGCTGATTTGCGCAGCTCCCATGAAGTAACAGGTGCTGCCATTGCGGTGATCGCCGCTGAAGCCGTTTGCGTAATGGTTTCTGGCGAGCGCGTGGCAAAATCCGGAGCAGCCGATGCTTGTTTGCGGCTGCGGATCTCGATAACCGGCAAGAGCATGGCGCTGAGGATGCCAATGCCAACAATGATGGCGGCAGCAATAAAGACTTCACCAACGGATGACGCAAAAGCGGTGGCGATGGCGTGGTTGAAGCCATCGAGGCTTGGTACCAAGGCATTACGCACCTGTTCTGGCATTTGGCCAATCATCCCGGCTAAACGTTCTTTGCCATCTTTGGTTAAGAATTGGGTGAGGCTATTGATATCGAGACCGGTAGGGGAGTTTTTGGCGAGCGCCGCATAGATCGGATTTTTTTCGATGCCTGCAAGATTGTTGGTCATGCGGTCATTCAATACCGAGCCAAGAATGGCGGTACCCACCGTGCCGCCGATCGAGCGAAACATTTGCACGCCGGCCGTGACGGTACCGAGTTTTGAATGGTCAAAAGCGCTTTGGGTGACGATGGTAAAAATCGGCATGCCAATACCAAGCCCAAATCCCGTAATGATCATGTTCATGACCAAGGTCGCTTGGTTGGTGTCGACATTCATGCGCGATAAGAGGTACATGCCGCCGGCCGTGATGGCCATACCCGTCATGGCGAGGAGTTTGTAGCGGCCGGTGCGAGCAACGAGTTGTCCCGAGATGGCGCTGGCCACAATTAAACCCAACATGAGCGGGGTCAGAATCAGGCCCGAGTAGGTGGCCGTGACCCCGATAACGCCCTGCGCAAACAAGGGGATATACATGATGGCGCCAAACATCCCCATGCCAGACAAGAAGACGCTCAATGCTGAGGCCGTAAAGACGCGGCCCTTGAAGAGTTCGAGTGGCAGAATCGGCTCTTTGGCATAGTGCTCGATCAAGACAAAACAGGCGGCAAAAAATGCCGAACCGCTAAAGAGGCCAAGGATCTCACGAGAGTTCCAGGCATATTCATTGCCACCCCAAACGAGGCCGAGCAAAAGCGCGCCAAGCGCACCGGCGAGCGTGAGGGCGCCCGCATAATCAATGGAACGTGATTTGCCATCGGGTTTTATTTTAGGGAGCATGATCGCCAAGGCGAGCAAGGCCAAAACGCCGATTGGCATATTGACGTAAAAGGTCCAACGCCAGCTGACATTGTCGGTCAACCAGCCACCAAGCAATGGGCCGATGATACTGGCAAGGCCAAAGACGCCGCCGATCATGCCTTGATACTTGCCGCGTTCGCCCGGAGGAAAAATATCGCCGATGATGGCGAATGAGTTCACCATGATGGCGCCACCGCCCACGCCTTGGATGGCGCGGAAGAGGATGAGTTGGGCCATGTCTTGTGACATCCCTGACAACATGGAGCCAACCAAAAAGATAGCGACACCCAGCAAATAAAAACCACGGCGGCCAAACAAGTCGGATAATTTGCCGAAGATAGGCACCGTAATCGTCGACGCCAGCATATAGGCCGTAAAGACCCAGCTCAGGTGCTCAAAGCCGTTCAATTCTGAAACGACTTTTGGCATGGCCGTCGAAAGGATGGTTTGATCGAGTGCTGAAAGCAGCATCGCGAGCATGACGCCGCCCATGATGAAGAGATTGCGCTTGGATTCGTTGATGGCCATAAAGTTGACGCAACCTAGCAAAATAGTATTATATTGTCAATCTATGCAGATCAAAGAACTTGGCCATGTCGTTTTGTATGTAACGAACCTCGAGAGGTCCGCCAATTTTTACCGTGATACGCTTGGCTTTCGTGAGCTCGATCGTGGTAATGGTTTTGCCGTCTATTCATCGGGCCGCACCCATCATGAATTGCTCTTGCTTGAGATCGGTGGACAGCCAAAGGTTACGAGATTTCCTGAGCCGGGGCTTTATCATATCGGTTTCAAAATCGGCGATACGGATGATGAGCTGCGCGCCGCTCTCAAAGAGCTGCAAGAAAAAGGCGTTACCATTGTCGGCTCAGCTAACCATCACGTGACACATAGCTTGTACGTGCTTGACCCCGACGGCAATGAACTCGAGCTCTACATCGATGCCAGCCATGACTGGAAGGACGACGTGAAAGCCATCATGAAGCCAACAAAACCGCTCATGTTATGAGCGGTTTTGTTTTGCATGCTTCAAGTTCGCGATCAGGATCACGCTGATGATGACCAAGAGAAACCATGAGCTGATTTTATGGAGCGAGACCATACTCCAAGTCGTGAGTTGGTGTGGATACTTCCAGGCGCCAAGGTAAGTCGAGATATTTTCGGCAATCCAAATGAAGAAGGCGATCAATAAAAAAGACAGGCTCAACGGCATGCGGCGTATTTTGTCGGTGACGACAAATTCAACCCATGTTTTGCTATAGATGAAAAAGACGCCAGCTATCAGCACCCAGCGCATGTCTGGAAAAAAATGATTGGCGAAGAAGTTAAGATAGATCGCGACACCGAGCACCGTCGACGCAAGGTAGGGGACGGGGCCTGAAAGTTTTAGCTTCATGATACGCCAGGCTTGGCTGATATAGCTGCCAACGGCCGCATACATGAATCCGCTAAAGAGCGGGACGGTGCCGATCTTTAAGATGCTTGGTTCAGGGTATGACCATGATCCGACAGCCGGATGCGTTTTGAAAAGTTCAAGCCCAAGTCCGAGCACGTGAAAGAGGGCAATGGTTTTGATCTCGTCTTTTGTCTCGAGCTTTGTCCAGTACAGGATAATCTGAATAAAGATTGATGCCACGAATAAGAAATCGTAACGGTAAATGGGGCCAAGCGGTAAATAATTTGAGGCAAAGAGCAGAACGAAGAAGGAGCCGGCAAAAATACAGGCGCGTGCTTGTTTGAGTCCAAAGACAAGTAACTCCTTCAAAAGGCTCGGCATATCGGTTTGATCATAGCATAACGACCAAAGGCGCCGACCATGACGTTGATCTTGACGAAATGGCTGTTTTTGACCGAGGTCTGTGCTATTATTCGCCTATTCTATGGCTAAAAAACACAGCACTACGGCGCTTACCGCCGAGCAAAAGGCGGCGCAGGATGCGCGTTACGCCGAAGGGCATGAGTATGATTATGTGATTGTCGGTTCGGGCAGCTCGGCGCTTACCGTGGGCTCGTTGTTGGCAAACCAGGGTTATAAGATTTGCCTTCTTGAAGCGCATGATATCCCGGGTGGCTATCTGCAGTCTTTCAAGATGGGTGACTATCGTTTTTGTGCTCAGGTGCACTATATCTGGGGTTGTGCGCCCGGCGGCAAGATCTATGAATTCTTGAAGCGCATCGGCCTTGAAAAAGACATCACGTTTGAATTGATGGATCCAAAAGGTTATGACGTGATGGCCATGCCAGACGGCAAGCGCGTGCGAGTCCCGTACGGATTCGACAAGTTGGTGGCGAATGTCGAAGAGGCGTATCCGGGTCAGGGTGAAGCGGCAAAACGTTTTTTTGATGTTATTGAGAAGCTTCGCGTTGAAATGGGGTACTTTCCCAACCGCGCATTGCGTTGGACGGATTATTTGACGACGGCGATCAAGGTGCCAACCGTCATCAAGTATCGCAATGCAACAGTACAAGACGTGTTTGACGAACTTCGCGTGCCAAAAGAGGCCCAGACCGTGCTGATGGCGAATGCCGGTGACTTTATGGAGTCGCCAGAACGCTTGTCGATTTTCATGTATACGGGTTTGATGGGCGGCTACAATACCGGCTCCTACTATCCAACCAAGCATTTCAAGCACTATGTCGACCGTTTGGTACAGTTCATTACCGACCACCCAGGCTGCCACATCTACTACGAGACCGAGGTGTCTTCGATCGTCACCGAGAACGGCAAGGTAACGCGCGTAGAAACCAAAGACGGCAAAACGTTTAAGGCAAAAAACTACATTTGCAATATCGACCCGGCGATGGGCATGAAGCTCGTGAAAGGCGAGGTGCCTGCTTCTTACAAAAAGAAGCTTGAATACGAACAGTCCCCGTCGAGCGTCACGATCTACCTCGGGCTCAAAGACGTAGATATGAAGGCGCTTGGTTTTGGCAGCTACAATATCTGGCACCACGAACAGTGGGACATCAATAAGAGCTGGAAGGACCAGCTATCGGGCGATTTTTCACATCCTTGGATCTTCTTGTCCACGCCAACCTTGCACACGCATGAAGGCGGCACAGCCCCAGAAGGCAAGCAGATTTTAGAAATCTCAACCCTGGCTAGCTACAAGATTTTTAAAGACGCCCAAGAGCGCTCGTATACCGAGTATCTGAAAATGAAAAACGCCGTGGCAGAAAAGATGCTCGATATCGTAGAGCAAAAATATATCCCGAACCTGCGCAAACATATCGAACTTAAAGTAGTGGGTACATCGGTGACCAACGAAGACTTCATCATGTCGCCAGAAGGTTCTTGTTATGGCTCGGCCATGATCCCATCTCAGGTCAAAACCCGCGTACGCTCAAAGACGCCGTTTGAAAACATGTATTGGTGCAATGCGACTAGTGGTTGGAGCGGTGTCTATGGCACGGTCACCACGGGCATGGGTCTTTACTCTGAGTTAACGGGTGATGAGTTCTATGATCCAACCAAGGTAAGCGATGAACAGTTCATCGCCGACTTGCCTAAACTGTACCCAAATCAGTTTTAATCCGCTTGGCCAAACGCTGGCCATAGCGAAGAGCGCCCTCCGTCCAGAGGGCGTTCATGTAATCTCCGCAAAGATAGAGGTGGTTTTTGCCTTGATGGTTTTCAAGATAGTTCTTCACGAGTTTTTGGTGGCCAAGACTAAATTTTGGCATGGCGTAGTCCCAGCGCTGGATATCATGAAGCGTGAGCAAGGTCGCATCCTGAAGCCAGTCAGTCACCGTGACGAGTTCATTGCGTACGACCGCTGAAATCTCGTCGTCACTTTTTGCCATAAGGTCTTTGGCGGCATCTTCGTGCAACCACACTGAAATAAGGGATGTATCACCAACGGTGCAGTCTTCGCCTTTCATGTTTTGGTTAGAGATGCTGGCCACGATTTGGCTTTCGACAAAAGGCACCCAAGTGACGCCTTTTTTTGGCGCCAAGTCTTTTTGGATCTTGAAGGTGAGGCTGATGGTGGCGGCGAATTTGCTTTGTTCGAGTAAGGTTTTTGCTTCGGCGGTTGGATCGGTGATGAGTTGGAGGGCGACCGGTGCCGGTGCCGTGACGATGACCGCGTCATACGTTGCGGACTCGCCGTTCTCTAGGGCGACCGTGGTGCCAGTGACTGACTTCACGGTGGTAGATGTTTTTACCGTCAGCTGTTCGGCGAGTTTTTGCGGCAAGGCGATCATGCCACCTTTGGTGCGGTGCAGGTTCCAGAGGGGTCCGTCGCGCTTGATCGAATTCATGATGGCGAGAAATGGCGCGATGCTGATTTCGTCAGCGCGGTGAAATTGGTAGGCGCTGGTAAATCCGTCCACGTAATAGGCAGTGGCTTCTTTGCCGAGATGGCGCTCGGCATAGTGCTTGGCGTCTTCAGTGTCATGCTCGGCAATTTTATTGAAATCAAAGAGCTCATCAACCGTTTTCATGGTGAGGGTATGCCAGGCCATGCGGAGTTTGCCCAAGAGCGTTACGCCCTCGGCAAGCGGGATCGTGCGGTGTTGCTTGATCAACCCGTATTTATCGAATCGCATCGGCTGCCATTCGATGCCGAATTCTTTGCAGTAATCCTTCATGTGAAAATAGAGGTTGCACAGGTGGTCGGCACCGATGTCAAAATGAAAGCCGTCTTTGACGCGGGTCGACATGCGGCCGCCAACGAGCGGTTCTTTTTCATATACGGTCACGTCAAAACCGAGCTTTTTGAGCTCGTAACCGGCCGTGAGTCCTGAGATGCCGGCACCGATAATGGCAATGCGTTTCATATCGCCGGCCACTGTAACAAGAAAACGCGCCCTGTCCAAAGGCGGATGGGCGCGTCATCAGACGGTGTTCAGTTTTGCGAACTTTCGGCAGAGCGCGAGCGCTTCGCTCGATCTCTGCGGTTGCGGCATGAGGCTGACCAATTGCTTCACGCGTTCGTTGGTATCGCTTGGTTCGAGGCAGGCTACGAGATTGAGCGCCATTTCATGTGCGCGCATCTGGATTTCAGGGTCCAGGTCGGCAATACGGGCCTTGAAGTCGCCTTCGAGCATTCGACGCATCATGTAGGGATAAGTGAATTTGTCACCCATCATTTTAGACACGTAGCCGGCGTATTTGAATTTTACGCGTTGCCCGCCGGGCATGGTGGCGACATAGCCTTCGTGGTTTTTTACGTTCAGGCGCTTCACTTCTTCGCGAAGCTTGCCAACCGTTGTCATCGTGCCAAGTACCGGGTCAAAACCGAGCCAGTGACCAAACATCGTTAGTTTGGTCGCCTTGATAGGTTTAAGGGATCCGGCATTGTAGCCACCGATGAGATCAAAACGCTCGGCGCCGCCATAGTCGACAATGACCTTGGTTTCAGGATGGATGATTTCGACGAGCAGCGTGGCGCGCTTGTCGATATTTCTCCATCCGTGCGGATTCTTTGCCTGCTCTTTATCAAGCATGGCTTGGGCGATGATCGCGGTTTTGCTCGTGAAGCTGCCACGCGTCGTGACCATCCACCGACTTTGGTGTTTGAAGATGATGCCGAGATGACCGTCGCGTTTTTCTGCCGCCAGGCAATGCGTATCGTCACGGATGTTTGACGTTTCTTCATGCTCCCGGTCATTGAAGAATTTCGGAAAGGGAAGTGCCATGAGCGCGCCGCGGCGGCTGAAGACGAGGCCCCGGCAAATCCGAAGCGTCGGTGTCCATCCGGACGGAAACCGAAACAGCGTATTGTGGGCCACCGGCGTATAGTTTACGCCAATCAAAGGTTCTTCTGGATGAAAGAAGGGCTTGATCAGGGCGGATGCGGCCGGCATGCCATCGAGGCGCCGGTACTGCAAGATATCCGCGATGAACTCTTCGTTGTCCGATGCCCACTCGCGGTATTCATCCGCCTCAGCGATGCCTTCGGCGACGAGCTCGCGAATGAGTTGCCAGACATTGCCAAGCGATGTCTTCAGTTCCATGAATCTACCTCCAACGGGTGGCAGGCGTATCCAAACAAAAAACACCCCTTTTGTCGAGGTGTCCTTGTTTGTCCGCCGGGTTATTTGCTGGCAATGAAATCAAAAGTAATGGTGACGTCGTCTGAGACATTGGCCAAGAACGAGAGGTTTGGCACGATGAGGTTAAAGTCGCTGCGCTTTACCATGGTTTGAACCGACCCCGAAAAGGTGGTGTCGTTGGTGAACTTGCTTTTGCCGGTGAAGGTGACTTCTTTAGTCACGCCTGAGATGGTGAGGTTGCCCTTGATGGCAAAGGCAAACTCTTGTCCGATCTCGGCTTTAGCCGGAGTACCCGTGACACCCGTAGGTTTGAAGACAATGAATTCATTGGCGTCGTCTTCAGTTTTTAAGATCATGCGACGGATCGCGTTGTCGCGCTGGCTGCTATCGGTCTGAAAGGTGCGGGCATTGATGCGAAAATCACTGAAGGTGGCGCTTGAGAGATCATTGCGGTCCATGTCGACGGCACCGGTGATTTGGTTGGTGGTACCGATAACCGTTTTGTCCTTGCCATTCAAAAGTTCATAGATGCTGAAGTTTGCCCTGGACGATAATGAGACGATATTGAATCCAGGCAGCTTGGTGGTCTCGCTCGTACCCGCGGCATTTGGCGTCGGCGCCACGGTTTGGCTGGCTGTTTTGGTGGGGCGGGTGAGAAGATAATAACCAGTGCCACCGGCCAAAATGGCAAGAGCCGCTAAAGCGAGCAAGATGTTCTTGTAATTCATAGGGTGGATTGTACGTAACCGATACTACGCTGAACAGAGCGGTTTTCTGACAGGTTATTTCACCTTGGTACGAGGTGTTGACATTGACGTTGCGTCAACCTTTATGCTAGTCACCGTGTATGACGTATACCGTACACCAATTGGCTGAAAAGGCCGGCATTACCCCAAGAGCCTTGCGGCATTATGACCGCATCGGGCTTTTGAAGCCGGCCCAGCTCGCCAAGAACGGTTATCGCCAGTATGGCGAACAAGAGCTCATCCGCCTGCAGCAGATTTTGTTCTTTCGCGAACTCGATTTTCCGCTCGAAGAGATCCGGACGATGATTGATCATCCTCGTTTTGATCTCGCTGACGCCTTTCGTTATCAGCGCGGATTGCTAGAATTGAAGCGCAAACGATTGGGCGCCATCATCAAATCCATTGATGCCACCCTTAACGCTATGCAAGATATCACCAACCAAGACCGCGACCTCTACGGTTCGCTGTCAGACAAAGAAATCCAGCAATATAAAACCGAAGCAAAACAACGCTGGGGAGGCACCGATGCCTATAAGCAATCGCAAGAACGCGTCGCCAAGCTTTCAAAAGCCGAGATCGAAAAGATAAAAACAGATGCCGAAGCCTTTAATCAAGTATTGGCTGACGCTGTCGCTCGTGGCGTAAAACCTGAAAGCGATGAGTTTCAAGCGCTTGTCCAAAAGCATTTTGAAGGCATTAATTTCTTCTATGATTGCACCATGGAGATTTACCGTGGTCTCGCTGACATGTACCTGCAAGACGACCGTTTTGCCGCCTACTACCGCAAATACCATAAGGATCTCCCTGAAGCCTTAGCTGTCGGCATGAAGTATTATGCTGGCAAAAAAGAAGGTGAAAAATAAGACAAAGAAAAAATCCGCGCCGAAGCACTCGGGCGGATTTTCTTTTCAGGGATTGCAGGCCGACCAACCCATCAGGAGGCGTCCAACATGCCGCAACCGTTCGGCGCCTGTTCTCGACGAGCCTTGTTCGAGATCGGTTGTGAGAAAGGCGGGGAGCTTCTCGTCCTGAAAGCGTGCCGAGGCGATGCCCCAAGCGATGGCGGCCACCGAATCGGTATCGCCGCCCCAGATGATGGCTTGTTTGAGCATGTCCATCAGGCTGTGTTGGTTGGCGATGAGATCGATCACGGCATGGACGGTCATGATGCCGACGCTCGTGTGGCCGGTACGTTGAACGGGCGTATTCGGGTATCTCCGGTCAAAGACATCATAGAATTCACGAAAACGGTTGCCCATCCTGTTCGACAGGACGCGCTTCGCATAACCGGGCGCATGCGATAGCGCTTCGGATTCGTAGAGCGCATGATGGCTCATGAGGGCGACGGCCAAGCTGCTAAAGATGCCCTCGGGTGAATCATGGGTGATCTTGGCTTGCTCTTCGGCGATCGAGAGCAATAGGTCGAGATCTTTGATGACGCCAAAGGGCACCGAGCGCATGGCAGCGCCGTTTTTGTTTGAGCGGCCACCGCCATTCTTATCGAGTAGCCGCAAGAGGTCATGGCCGGTCTCACAGTCTTCGAGCACGGACTGGAATCCGCGCGAATACCCTTTGCGTTGTCCACCATAGTGAAACTCGTTCACATACGCACAAGCAAAGTCGAGGGCGCTGGGCGAGTGCTTGGCCGTGATGACCATGGCGTTCGCGATCGACATCTCGGTATCGTCCGAATACAGGCCAGCCTTATGGGCATGGCTCGGCTTCGGGTGGGCGACATAGCCCTTGAACGACAAGGCGCGCTTGAAGGTGTCGGGGTCGGCGTCTCGTGAGACGTACTCGGTTGCCATCCCATAGGCATCAGCCATGGCGATGTACAGCAACATGTTCGGGTTTGAAAAGTGCACGTCAGCCTCCTTAATTGGGCAGCGAGCGGGATTATTCACCCGCCCTGGCTTACCTGTCAATACAAAAACCGTCCAAGCGGTGGACGGTTTTCAGGTTCGGCCGAGGATCTTCAGGGCGGCAAAGCACGCTTCTTGAAGGTCGCGGTGGATCTTGATCGAGGGGGTCTCGGTCTCGATCATGTCGACGATGTATTTTCTGCCGGAGAAACCGGTTTCCATCCCGATGACGAGTCGGGCTTCATGGTGAAGGAGGCGTTCGAAGACGCGTCCCCATTCGACCCGGGTTGTTTGCGCATAGGCGCGGCGCGGGTTGTGGTGGACTTCACTTGCCATCCAAAACAGAACGACGCCGTGTTTGCAGGCATGGTTCAGATGGTCACGCTCCCAACTCACTTGTGCCTTGTAGTCGCCGTGCCACGGCTCAGGGCCGCGCGGATTCGCGATCAGGACCTCTTGGTCGAAGATGCGCAGGGCACGAATGGCCATAGCTTGCCAGTCGGGGCCGCCTTGAATGGGGCCCGCCAGAAAGATGAGTTGTCGATCACCGAGAGGTTGATCGTAAGAAGGGGCAATGAGGTTGTTGGGGTTTGCCTCGAGCGGCATGGGTTACCTCCGCGCCGGATCTTAGAGATATTTAGCAATCAAATCAAGCACGTCACCGCGGCCGGTGCTTTTGGTGCTTGAATGCATGATGACGGGCAAACCGTCATAACCCGCCTGTAATTGGCGCTTGAGTTCGATTTTTTCTGAATGCGTGAGCTTGTCGACCTTGTTGGCGATGATGGCAAAAGGCAGCCGCTGTTCTTGCAAGAAGTTCAACATCTGTCGGTCGAGGTCGGTTGGCCCAAGACGCGCATCGATGATGACAAAAACAAGTTTCAAATTTTTGCTGCCTTCGAGATAGCCGCCGATCATGTCATCAAACACGAAGCCAGTTTCTTTGCGACCCTTCGCATAGCCGTAACCGGGGAGATCGATCAAAAAATAACGTTTATCAACGTCAAAGATATTGAGCGTGCGCGTACGGCCAGGTTCAGAGCTTGAGTGGGCGAGTTGCTTTTGGCCGGCCAAGTGGTTTATCAGCGAAGATTTGCCGACATTCGAGCGCCCGATAAAGGCGATCTCTGGGCGCTCGCCTTTAGGAAGGTGTTCAAGCGTGGTACCGCTTTTCACGAAAGTGATCATGGGCGCAGGCTAACAGTTATTGGCAAAAAGGACAAAGAAAGAAGCCATCCTAGGCAGGATGGCTTCGAGCGGTATTAGCGTGTGACACGCCTTGTTCTCGCAGTGAAATCACGCTTCAAGAGCACGTCTTCAGGCAGATAGAGCTGGTCAGCCTTGGCCTTTTCGATGAGGGCGGCCATGGTATCGAGCGCATAGACATTTCTGGAGACAAAGAACCCCCAGGCTCGAGTCACTAAACGGATTTTGATATCGGACGTCGCGATATATACGCGGTTGATATTGGCCGTGATAGTCTTGAAGACCTCTTGCCAGACACCGGTGCCTTTGGAGTCGAAGTCCCGCATGGTCGTGAGGTCGGCGATGCCCGTCCAAGGGCCGCCGGACTTCACGATATCCGCGCATTCTTTGGCGATAAACTCATTCGTGGCGAGGTCCATGGTACCAGCGATCTTTACGTAGATGATCTTGCGGGCCTGATAGGCCTTTACGAAGGATTGGCTCGCGGCCTTATCGGCTAGTCCGTTCATGAGAAACCCCCTGGTTGGTCTCAAGCGCCATTACCATAGGTATTTTAATGTATTTTGTCAAGGTATTTTGCTTTGAGGTTGACGGTGCTATAGACGCTTGCTCTACTGTGCGGGACTCGCACCTGGTTATCTCGGCATTAAGGGGGTCGCATGGACAAGAGACAGGGGCTTTTTCTGTGTACGTTTGCCGTGCTGTTGCTCATTTCTAGCGGGGCTTGCGCCGGATATCCGCTTCATGTCGGTACCGACCAAGTCCTACAAGACCTGGGCACGAGGCCCGTCATAGGCGGTGTAACGGTGGAGTGCCCCGGTGCCATCATCGAGATGGCTGACATCTCGGATCTTGCCACGACAAGATCAAATGCGATCTTGCTCAGCACTGAGTTTGCCGTTTTGCCGCCCAGTGAGCAGATCTTTGTCTTTGCCCACCTCTGTGCCCACCGTGAAGCGATCACGGGTGACGAGTCTGATGCAGACCGCATCGCCATCCAGACCGCCAAAGCACATGGGTGGCTGAATGAGGTGAATATTGATGCGATCGAACGCTTCTTTGGGAGTGATTCGCATGGCTGGTCGCATGCGCCCGGCGCCACGCGACTGCGTCGGTTGAGGCAGTACTATGCTAATGATTAACCCTGTTTTGAGGGAGTCCGAGCGGGACTCCCTTTTGTATTGATTTTTTGCCCGCTGTGCGCTATTCTCATCCGGCAAAGAACAAACAGGGGCGTCGTATAATGGTAGTACATCGGTCTCCAAAACCGCTAGCGCGGGTTCGATTCCCTCCGCCCCTGCCATACAAAAATCCACGGATTAGCCCGTGGGTTTTTGTTTTTGTGTTACACTTCGTCCATGCTCCAGGTGATTTGTATCGCCATCATGACGCTTGTCTTCATGATGCTAGAGCGGCTTCGTCCCGGTCGGGAGTTGCCGCATGTTCAGGGTTGGTATCTGCGAGCGATTCTCCTCAATCTCTGCCAGTTAGGTGTGGTCTATCTCGCGGGCATTACCTGGAACCACTGGCTGCAATCACGCTCGCTGTTCCATGTGGTGGGTTTGCCTGATGTGATTGAAGGATTGGTGTTTTGGCTTTTTGGAACCTTTGTTTTTTATTGGTGGCATCGTATCCGTCACCGAAATTGGTGGTGGCAAATGTTTCATCAGGTGCATCATAGCCCAACCAGAATAGAAACGCTGACCTCGTTTTATAAGCATCCAATCGAGATGGCCGTAAACTCAATCTTGATCAGTCTGATCGTGTACGGGTTTTTTGGCGGATCCATCGAAGCCGCAGCTTGGTACAATGTCTTTGCCGTTTTTGGAGAGTTTTTCTATCACATGAACGTCTGTACTCCACACTGGATCGGGTATTTCATCCAGCGCCCCGAACATCATTCGATCCACCATCAAACGGGTGTTCACCAGTACAACTTTGGCGATCTCACGTTTTGGGATCGTCTCTTTGGAACATTTAAAGATGTGACGAGATTCGTCGATCACAGTGGGTTTGAGGGTGGTCGTGAAACACAGTTGGCAGATATGCTTGCATTTAAAGATATCAACAAATAGTTCTACTGTCCGATACCAGCCCCAGCCAACATTTTAACCGCGTAACCACGCGGTTATTTTGTTGCGGGTGCAGAGAAAATCGTGCTAAGAGGGCAAATCTGATAAAATAATAGCATGAAAGAAAAAAGACAGACCCTAGGAATAGCCTCTCTTATTATTGGATTTCTCGCTACGTTGATCTTGCCTGCATTAATTTACATACAGAGCAAAACGCATGCCGCCCAACAACAGCCCACTGCTGATCTCAGCCAAGTGTACTACTGGCAAGGTATGAGAAATATTGCTCTGAGATATCTTTTGTCATCCATCGCCATCTCTTTTGTTGCTGGCTGGCTGGCCGTTTTCGCCTTTCGAGGATGGAGAAAATTATTTGGGGCTACATTGATACTGCTTTCTCTTACGATACTATTTTTATCAATCCCGGCTACTTAGAGCGTTATAGTTCTGATTTTTTCTATCAGCACCTGCCAGCACCAAAGTCGTCGCAAGACGGCTTTTGTGATAGGGTTTTTCTACTATGAAAACACTCAAATGCGACCTGTGCGAGGCAACGGTTAGAGGTGAAACGTTTGAAGAGTGGATGGAGGCTCTAAAACCCCACTATATGCAGGCTCACTCGGATGTCATGATGGGTAAGCCTGGCCAGACTGACGAAGAGAAGAGAGCAGAAATGATGAAATGGATGGCAGAGAATCGTGCACGTTTTGAAGCTGCTTAATAACTACCAAACTAGTCGTTGAGCAGTATGTCCAGAATCATTGTTGCTTCAGGGCCTGTTATCGTTGAGGACGGTCGTGTTTTGCTGAATAAACACGGTGATACCACGTTTTGGAAATTTTGCGGCGGAAGAGTTGAGGATTTTAACGATACGCTCATCGCAGCGGCTCGCCGAGAAGCGAATGAAGAAATGGGTATCGAGATTGAGATTTTAGATCAGAATCCATTCATCGCCTTCACGACCAAAACAGCTGAAGATGGGGCAGTGACCGACGTTATCTTGGTCCATTACCTTGCAAAAAGGGTTGGTGAGATCATGCCTGGCGCCGATATTCGTGAATGGGATTGGCTTGATCTCTCGCATTTGCCGGATGATTTGGGGCCGAATATCGTCCCAGCGCTAAAGCATTTTGGTTTTATAAAATAAACCACAAACAAAAACATCCGCAAACGCGGATGTTTCTTATTACTCTTAGACGAAGAATGAAACGAGCAACGAGGTGAGTAACAAGGTCGTGAGGTTCGAGGCCGAATCCGAGAAGAACTTCTGCCAGGCGATTGAACGGTCGACATTGCCCCAAAGCACGCCTTGGCCAATGATCGGTACCATGAAGCAAAGCCAGTTCATAAGAACGAATCCGACAGCCATGGTGATTGGTACGCCGTTTTTAACGCTCATCGTGATGATGAACACCGTGGCAAAGGCCGTGAGGGCAGATAATGCCATCTGGGCGGCATAGATTTTAGGCATGCCAGGCATGGCGGCTTTGATCTTTGCCTGCTGTTCTTCAGGGGTCAGTTTGTCAAAACCGAGGTACTTCATGTGAAGCTTGCCCGTTGGGGTGGCATTCGAGTACCAGAACGAACCGACGACGACGGCGATGATTGAGCCGGCGATAGTGAGAAGGAGAAGTGACATAGTATGTTAATATTAGTTACTTTCTGGCAAAGCGGCAAAGGCCTTTTTGGTAGCCATGTACCAACCCATGCCTTTGAGGGGGTTCTTCCAGCGGCCTTGCATGTCTTTGAGGGCTTGTTCGTGCGAAGCATCGCCTGCGGCAACAGCTTCTTTCAAGTGTGCGTCTTGGGCTTTAATGACATCATCGGCTGTGTTCATGGTGAAAGCTTTTTCACAAGGGCCGCCGAGTTGTTTGCAAGTCATGGTTTTCATATGGGTAAACGGTACTGGCAAGAGGGGATGAGCGTCAAATGATGAAGGATCTGTTACTATTGTCTTAAGTTTATGAACAAAAACACACTAAAAAGCATTTGGGCCGTTTTTGCTGGTTTTCTGACGGTTGTTATCTTATCGGTGGCTACTGACGCCGTACTTGAATCGGTAGGAGTTTTCCCTCCGCCGACAGGTGGCTTGTTCGTGACGTGGATGTTGGTTGTAGCCTTGCTCTATCGAAGTGCTTATACGGTCATCGGTGGTTTCGTGACGGCATGGCTTGCTCCGGGTAATGCCAAGAAGCTCGTGATGATTCTTGGTATCCTTGGTACCATTGCCGGTACCGCAGGCGTGATCATTGGTTGGAATCTTTCTGCGCATTGGTATCCGATTGCCTTAGCTGTGACAGCGTATCCATTAACGTGGTTGGGAGGAAAGTTAAAAACCAAATAAAAAATAAGCCACGGAGAGATCCGTGGTTTTTCATTCAGGGGGTATGGGGTATGAAGACTTTGCTACCGCAGCCTGGTTTGATGTGTCCGTTATCGTCTTCGTATTCATCGCAGACGAATTCGTAGTTGAATGCGATCGGGTCTTGGTCAAGATCGTATTCGGGCCACATCTCATTTTGGTCGAAGACGAGCCCGCAACCAGTACACTCATAGACGCGGTGCGGAAAAATATCTTCGCCACAATCTGGCTTGCGGCTGCATTCGTGTGCGCCGAATTCATTCGGCGGAAAGTCCGACTCGGGTCCGATATGACCGCAGGAGTAGCACTTGTATTGCAGAGGATCGGTCATGGTGCCTCCTCAGAAAGAGCTACCGCCAGCTTAGCGTTTGCCACGCAACTGTCAATGCGATTACACTTTCTCCATATGAACCAAACCGCTTATCTCGCCGGTGGTTGCTTTTGGGGGATGGAAGACCTCTTTCGTAAACAGCCGGGTGTCATTGATACCGAAACCGGTTATACGGGCGGTGAGAATGCGAATCCGACCTACCAAAATCATCCCGGTCATGCTGAAGCATTGAAAATCGTTTTTGATCCAACGCAAACATCGTATCGCGCTTTGCTCGATTTCTTTTTTCGCATCCACAACCCAACGACATTAAACCGACAGGGGAATGATGTTGGTACGTCATACCGTTCAGCGATTTTTTATACGGATGCTGAACAGAAAAAAGAAGCTGAAGATTTTATCGCGCTCGTGAACAAGTCAGGCCGATGGTCAGACCCGGTCGTGACAAGCATCGAACCGTTCACCGCCTTTACTGAAGCCGAACCCGAGCACCAAGATTATCTGCAAAATAATCCGGGTGGGTATACGTGTCACTTCATCCGCATGGAAACCTATCTGAAGTAGCCAAGAAAAAATCCACCGCCATGCGGTGGATTTTTATTAGTTGCTCTCAACGTGTTTTTTGAAGTTGTTCAAGATGGCTTGCCAACCTTGGCGTTGCATCTCTTCAGGGTTTTGCGTTTCGGCATCGAAAGCCGTGGTGACAGTGGTGACGCCGTCGGTTTCAGAAAAGTTCACTTCAACTTTGCGGCCATCGCCAAGCGTATAAGCAAGGCGCTGGTTTGGGATGACTTCGGTATAGGTGCCGCCGAAGTCGAAGCCGAAGCTGCCGTCTTTGGCCTCCATGCGTGCGGTGAGCATGCCGCCGACGCGCAGGTCATTGGTGGCAGAAGGGCACATCCAGTCGTCTGAGGCAAAGTTCCACTTGGTGATATGCTCTGGTTCGGTGTAGTTGGTCCAGACTTTTTCAACGGGGGCGTTGATGGTGGCTTCGATGTTGATCATAAGGGTTAAACGGCTTTTTTAAACGTGATTTTGAATACTGGTTCGTATTTCACATCGTTTTCGTCCATGAGGTCAAGTGATTGGCCCTTCATGAGCATGGTGAGCGAGAGGTCGGTCAAGAGCATCTCATCTGATTTGATATCGAGGGCGATTTTCTCGAGTTTCTCCATTTCCTTAGTAAAGTCTGCGCGAATCTCGTTTTCGAGGCGGATTTTTTTTGCCTTCAACTCCTCAAGTTCTTCGAGTACGTCTTGGTAGGGTTTTGATTGGGCGAGGACGTCTTTGAAGATAACGCGGACTTTTTTCTTCTCATCTTTATTGGCACGGATGCGCGCGTGGATCTCTTGGAGTTTGGACATAGGCGGTTTAAGTGACCGCAGTATAGCACAAACAAAAAACCACCCCTCTGGGTGGTTTTTTGGCCTATTTCTTCATGTAGCCATAACCGATGAGGGCGGCGGCAACCAAGTTAATGATCGCGTGGCCCATCATCTGCGAAGCCGGTAGGCCGGCCACGAGCATGTAGATATGGGTTAAGACGACGAGGGCCAAGCCAATGTAGTATGACCACATGGCAAGAGAAGCGTTTTTCACAAAAAGAGGGGAGTGTTGCCCTTTAGGGCGGGCAATCAACTTATAGTATGCGCCAGATAGAAAAAGGCGTCTATTTGTGTTAGCGTGCCACCGCCGGAGGTGATTTGTGAAAAGCAGATTACTGCGATCCTATCGTCGCATCGCCATGCATCAGCATGTTTGCGATCGGTGCTTGAATCCGATCGACCCTGGTGAAGAGTATGAGGGGTCGATCCTTCTCTACGAACGCGGCAAGTTATTGGTGCTGAAAATGCACATTTCGCCATGTTGTGATTATCCTGACGAGCCCAGCGACGATTCGGGCGGTGCGTCGAATATCGTGCGTGTCGATTTCAAGAAACGAAAACGCGCGGTTCTCACGCGCGTTGCCTGACCAAAGTCGTCGCCTGACAGCTTTTTTGTTGACATTCTTGTCTTTTTATAATAAAGCAGGCCTGTTGAACGGAGGTTGTTATGCTCATCGATGTTCATACGCACATTGGGCCACAAGAACCCATGATGAAGACGGCTGCTGAACTCGTGGCGGCCATGGATGTTGCCAAGATCGACCTGTCACTGGCGTTCGCCTGCCCCATCAATGGTTGTGACAACGAATGGCTCAAAGGTCAGATCGCGGTTTTCCCCGGGCGCTTAAAGGGCGTTGCGACCATTTCGCCCATCCACGACCGACCTGAAAAGCTTTTGCCGTTGCGGAGGTCTTTCGAGAGCGGTGATTTCGTCGCCTTGAAATTCTATCTTGGCTACGAGCATTTCTATCCTGATGATCCACGGCTTACCGATTGGTACCGCATGATGAGCGACATCGGCAAGCCGGTCATCTTTCACTGCGGCGACCTCTACAGCGAGGCCAAGGGTGCGTTGTTGAAGTATTCGCATCCGCTGGTGATCGATGACGTAGCGGGGATGTTTCCCGATCTGAAGATCGTCATCGCGCACATGGGCAATCCCTGGATCAAGGAAGCGGCATTGGTTTGCACCAAGAACGCGAACGTATACGCCGATGTATCCGGATATGTCGACGGGGCATTTACTGAACGGCGCCTCCAGGCCTTCCAAAGAGTGCTTACCGAGTTCGAGGACATCGCCGACGCGCAACGCCACTCGAAGCTCCTGTTCGGTACTGATTGGCCGATCTGCGATTCTGCGGATTATGCCAAGCGACTCCAGTCGGTCTTCGGACCGGGGTCCGAAGCCGTATTCGCCGACACTGCAAAGCGCGTGTTCGGCCTAACATGACCAAAGTCGTCGCCTGACGGCTTTTGTGTTAGCTTTGTCCTCATGAAAGTCACCGTTCTGCGCGGCATCTCAGGCGCCGGCAAATCAACCTGGATCAAAAATAATGCGCCTGATGCTTTTGTTGTGAGCGCCGATTTGTTTTTTATGGTTGATGGTGAATACAAATTTGATATCAATAAACTTGAAGAAGCCCACCGGCACACCTTCAAGGCATTTTTAGAAGCGCTCGCTGATAAAAAAGAATGGATCATCGTCGACAATACCAATGTGCATGCTTGGGAGTATTCGCCCTATGTATTGGCCGCCGGCGCTTATGGTTATGAAGTTGAGTTGCTAACTTTTGAGTGTTCGGCAGATGTGGCGTTGTCACGCAAACGACTTGTGCCCGAAGACACCCTTCGCAACATCGCTGAGATTTTTGTGCGCGAGACCGAGCGCATGCCGCGCAAGTTCAAAGGGATCAATAAGACGTTGCTCTGCACCTCGAATTGACGAAATTAGTATTTAATTGTAAATAGAGGCACCCTTCGGGGTGCTCTTTTTTAGGGAGGCCTCATGTCCTCAGCTTGTTTGTTCGACCAGGCCCATATCATTGAAGTGGCCAAGTACCTTCATGACCGTAATGGTCAGCGTATGGATTTTTGCCTCGCGTTACAAAAGGCCGTTATCCAGGCCTATGACGACGATTATAGCCAAATGGCCCTCTACCAGATCACCGAAATGGTGAGGTTGTATAAAAACGTTTATCACGTCCCGCGCGACTATTGGCATGCTGCCATCGAAGCCGTGGACAACCGTCCCGCCGAACTCAAGAGGCAAGCACCCCTCTGCCCCCGATGCTCCAAAGCGTAGGGGGTTTTCTGTTTTGCGTTTCTCCTCTAATCTTTGGCTATGAATCTCACCGAATTGAAAAAGGTCCATTTTGTCGGCATTGGCGGCATTAATATGTCCGGCGTGGCCAAGATCCTGAAGCGTTCGGGGGTTGAGGTGAGCGGCTCAGACGCGGCGCTCTCTGAAGCGACCGAAGAGCTTGAAAAGATCGGCGTGCGCGTGTCGATTGGGCACGAAGCGCAGAACGTCCCACAAGACGCTGAGCTCGTGATTTATTCATCGGCAGTACCAGTTTCAAATCCAGAGCGATTGGAGGCGATGAAGCGCAATATCCACCAGCTGACGAATTTTGAATTTCTCGGCGAATGGACCAAAAACAAGCGCGTGTTGTTGATTACCGGCACCCATGGCAAAAGCACAACGACGTCGATCGCCGGGCTTTTGCTTGAGAGCGTTGATGCCGATCCGACTGTGATCGTGGGTAGCCGTGTGCCCTCGTTTCCTGATGGTAATGTGCGCCATGGCCATTCTGATTGGGTCGTAATCGAAGGCGACGAATACGCCAAGCACTTTTTAGAATTCAAACCGTTCGGCGTGATTGTCAACAATATCGAGCTTGACCACACCGATATCTACCCAGACCTCGAAGCAATGCTCAGCGTCTTTCGCGAAATGCTTGAAAAGGTGCAAGACGGTGGCATCGTGCTCGCTAATGCCAATGACCCGCATGTGCAAACCGTGGTAGGACGCGTGCGCGCGCAACTCGAAGCCAAACGCATTCGCGTCAAAACGTTCGGATTCGGCATGCATGCCGACATCCCTGTTACCGACCACATGACCAAGGCGGGGGAGCAGTCATTCATGTTGCGCGACCTCGAGGGCCGTCCGCATCGTTTTGTCATGCATGTGCCTGGCAAGATCAACGTGATGAATGCCGCAGCTGCGCTCGCATTGGTCGGTTCGATTGGCGTGCCATTCAATAAGCTCATTAAGCCGATCGCCGACTTCAAAGGCATTTGGCGCCGTTTTCAAATCATTTCAGAAGCCAATGGCATCACGGTCGTGTCGGATTATGGCCATCATCCCACGGCGGGGGCGGCCACGCTTGAAGCAACGAAGTTGTTTTATCCGGGGCGTCGCGTCGTTTTGGCGTTTCAACCACACCAACGCCAGCGCACCAAGGATCTCTTTGACGCTTTTGTGACCTCGTTCGAAAAAGCCGATGCTCTCGCCCTCGTCGAGATTTATGATGTCGTTGGCCGTGAAAACGGCATCGAGATCAGTTCGCGTGATCTGCAAGAAGCGGTGGTGCGTCACGATCTTGAACGAGGTGTCATGCGCCATGTCGAATACGCGCCAAACGTGCCGGCGACCAAAGAGATTTTGAAGCGCTGGATACGCACGGGTGACGTGGTGCTCGTCATGGGTGCGGGTGACATTTACACGATTGCCACGGAGTTGAATTAATATGGAGGTTTTGTCCGAACAAAAGAAAATCGCCTTCGAGCAACGTTTCAAAGGCGTTGTTCGTGATGAGTTGATGTCAGCGCATACGAACTTTCGCATCGGTGGCCCGGCGCGATTATACGTCACGGCATCATCGGCGGATGGATTGGTTGAGATGGCGCGCTTTGCCAAAGAGCAAGAAATCCCATTTGCCGTCTATGGTGGCGGTTCAAATTTATTGGTGGCCGATGAAGGCTTTGAGGGCGTGGTGATTCAAGCGGGGATGCGCGCCATCGTATTTAACGGCAATGAAGTGAAGGCAGAAGCCGGGGCGATCACCGGTCTCGTGGCGCGACAATCTGTGCAGCAAGGTCTTGGCGGTTTTGAATGGGCGGTCGGTGTGCCTGGTACCATTGGAGGCGCGGTGTATGGCAATGCCGGTTGTTATGGCGGCGAAATGAAAGACAATGTCGTCACGGTTGATGCGATTCGTTTGCGTGATTTAGAACGCGTCACCTTAACGAATGCCGAATGCGGTTTTGGCTATCGCACCAGTTTTTTCAAAAAAGAACCGCATCTCATTTTGTCGACCGTGCTGCGCATTGAAGCCGCGCCTGACATCGAAGCGGCAAAAGCCCGTTTGCAATGGGTGATGGACGAACGCAAAGCCAAACAACCGCTCGGAGAGTCTAGCGCGGGTTGTGCCTTCAAGAATTGGGATTTTGAAAATGAATCCGAGCTCGAGATCTTGAAGCGCGAAATCCCAGAGATCCCAGAAAGCATGTTGAAGGCGAAGCGTATTTCGGCAGGGTGGCTCATCGATCAAGCCGATATGCTCGGCGCATCCATCGGTGACGTGGCGGTCAGCGAGAAGCATGGCAATTTCATGGTGAATAAAGGCAAAGCCAAGGCGGCCGATGTCGTGGCGCTCATTTCAAGCGTCAAAATGAAGGTGCGCGATACCTTCGGGATTGAGTTAGAAGAAGAGGTGCAGCTATTGGGCTTTTGATACGTTTGCCTTCTTTTTGCTCATGCGCGAAAATAGGGGCATATGACCATCAACGTAAAAGCCAAAGGCATTGAGATGACCCCTTCTATCCATGAGTTTTCTGAAGAAAAGGCCCAATCGCTCGAGAAATTCGCCGATAACATCAACCACATCGATGTTGAAGTTGGTAAGCAGAGCGCCCACCATCACTCAGGTGACGTTTTTTTCTGCAAGATGATGGTAGACGTTAACGGCCATTTGATTGTCGTTGAGCGCGAATCTGACGACTTGTACAAGGCGATCGACAAAGTTCGCGACCACCTGCGCGTCGAAATCACCGAATGGAAAGAAAAACAGCGTGGTTAAGCCAAAGGTTGGCAAAAAGGGGTGGATTGTCTAAGATCCCCGCATGCAATCTCTGATCAAAAAGATCTTTGGCGACCCCAATGCCAAAGAAGTGGCTAAACTTCGCAAAATTGTCGATATCATTAATGGCCTTGAGCCAAGCGTTCAAGCGCTCTCAGATGAGGCCTTAAAAGCCAAAACCGCCGAGTTTAAAGACCGTCTCGCCAAGGGCGAAACCTCCGAGCAAATCTTACCGGAGGCTTTTGCCGTTGTTCGCGAAGCGTCCAAACGCGTTTTGAAACAGCGCCAATATGACGTGCAGTTGATCGGTGGTCTTGCTCTTAATAAGGGCATGATTGCCGAAATGCGCACCGGTGAGGGTAAAACACTTACGGCAGCAGCACCTGTCTATATCAATGCGCTCACGGGCAAAGGCGTGCATGTCGTGACGGTTAACGATTATCTCGCACGTCGTGATGCGGTGTGGATGGGTCAGGTCTATGAATTCTTGGGTCTCACGGTTTCGTGTATTCAACCGTACAAGAGTTTTCGTTATGACGCTTCGTTTAAAAACGAAGCCGAGCATGATACCGAACGTGATGAAACTGGTTCATTCAGAATTGACCATGACTACTTGCGCCCATGCACGCGCAAAGAGGCGTATGACGCCGACATCACCTACGGCACTAATAACGAATTCGGCTTTGACTACTTGCGCGACAATATGGCTTCGCGCGCCGAAGATTTGGTACAGCGTGGTTTGCATTTTGCCGTCGTCGATGAAGTCGACTCGATTTTGATCGATGAAGCCCGCACGCCGCTGATCATCAGTGCGCCAGCCGAAGAAGCTGGTGACTTGTATTACCGCTTTGCTGATGTCGTGCACAACCTTGTCGAAAAGGAAGATTATCTTTTGGATGAAAAACTTAAATCCGTTTCTTTGACGGATGCCGGTGTTGAAAAAGTCCAAAAAGCGCTCGGAGTCGACAACCTTTATGGCGAAGGCGGTTTGAAAACCGTCCATCACGTTGAGCAGGCACTTAAGGCCAAGGCGCTTTTCAAGATCGACCGCGATTATGTGATCCATGAAGGCGAGATCGTGATCGTTGATGAGTTCACGGGCCGTCTCATGATTGGCCGCCGCTATTCTGACGGCTTGCACCAGGCTATTGAAGCTAAAGAGCGCGTACAGATTCAGCGTGAATCGGTGACGCTGGCGACGGTGACCTTTCAGAACCTCTTCCGCCTTTATGAAAAATTGTCGGGCATGACGGGTACGGCTGAAACCGAGGCTGAAGAATTTCATAAGATCTATAAGCTCGAGGTTCTTTCGATCCCGACCAATAAAGACAATAAGCGCGTCGATTTGGTTGACCGTGTCTATAAGACCGAGCTTGGTAAATACCGTTCGGTCGTGCGCGAGATTAAGGCCCGCCACCAAACCGGCCAGCCAGTCTTGGTTGGTACGGCGTCGATCGACAAAAATGAGCTGCTTTCAAAGATGCTTGAGATTGAGGGCGTGCCTCACCAGGTCTTGAATGCCAAGAACCACGAAAAAGAAGCTGAGATCATTGCCCAAGCCGGCCGCAAAGGTGCGGTGACCGTGGCCACCAATATGGCAGGCCGTGGTGTCGATATTTTGCTTGGTGGTAACCCTCCTGATGCCAAAGAAGCCGAAGAGGTGCGCGCGCTCGGTGGTTTGTTTGTACTCGGTACCGAACGCCATGAATCGCGCCGCATCGATAACCAGCTGCGTGGCCGCGCTGCCCGTCAGGGTGACCCAGGTTCAACGCAGTTCTACCTTTCGATGGAGGATGACCTGATGCGCATCTTCGGTTCTGAACGCATGAAGAGCATGATGGACGCGCTCGGCTTGCCAGAAGACGAAGCTATCGAGCATAAGATGCTCACGAAGTCGCTCGCTGCCGCACAACGTAAAGTCGAAGGCCATAACTTTGACCTTCGTAAGCACGTGCTCGAATACGATGACGTCTTGAACAAGCACCGCACCTCGATTTATCGCAAGCGCCGCGAGATGCTCGAAGCCTCGATGCAGCCAACGGTAGATGGTGTGAGCCCGCTCAAAAAATACATTCTTGAAGCCTATGACAGCGAAGTCGAGCAACTCGTCTCGCACCATACGGCTGCCGAGGTTGCCGCAGACTGGGAGTCTAACGAGATGACGGCTGCCATGGTCGCCCTCTTGCCGGCAAATATGCCGATCAGCGAAGAGTGGACCAAGGCCATCGCCAAACTCAGTGAAGAAGGCGACGCCGTAAAACTTCGCACCGGCTTGATTGAGGCAGGCCAAAAACTCGTCCGCGACGGTTATGACTATCTTGCCAAGGACGTGAATGATCCAAGCCTCATGACGAGCATTGAGAACTCGCTCTTACTGCAAAGCATCGACAACCTCTGGACCCATCACCTTGAGAACATGGACTACCTTCGCCAAGGCGTCGGTTTGCAGGGTTATGGCCAGCGTGACCCGCTTGTCGAGTACAAGCGCGAGTCCTACCGCCTCTTTCATGAGATGTTGGCTGCCTTCAACCAGCGCATCGCCGCCAACTTGTTCAAAGTGCGCCTGGTGCGCGAAGCGCCAAAAGCTGAAGTCTCGGCAGAGAATCCGAGCGAGAATGCCGAGGTGCTTGATCCGCAAAAACCAACCGAACTCGCCGTTGACCCGGGTACGCTCGGCCGCAATGACGAATGTTTCTGCGGCAGCGGCAAGAAATACAAAAAGTGCCACGGTGCCTCGTAATCAAAAAAACCTTCCGCGTTTGCGGAAGGTTTTTTTCTTTCGTTTGCTTATTTGATCTTGATGGCGCGGATGGCCATGAAGAGCGGAAATTCGTTGCGGGCAAAGTTTTCTGCTTTGGCCTTAGGACCAGAATCCGACACGCGGTTTGAGATCAATTCTTCGATGCCGTCCACCATGAAACCATGGCGAGCGAGAGCGTTGATGTAGGTCTGCAAAGGGCGGTGGTACGAATAGGTCTTTTCATCCGGCGATGCACCAGGGTGCATTTGGATTGGCTGTTCGTACTCCGTCAAATAACGGTCGATGCGGCGAAATTGGAGTTTGCGTTCTTCGTCCCAACCCCAGCCGCTTTGACGAGGCTGTCTGAAGCCTGGGTGGTTCATGGTGATGACGAGGGTCGCATCTTTCTTCATGACGCGGGCCAGGCCGCGAAACATGGATTCGAGCGGATCAATGTTTTGGATCGCGAGGTTGATGACGGCACCGTCGAATTCGTTCTCATCACGCTGCAAGAGCGCGGTGCGGGCGTCGCCGACTTCGAAGGTTTCGTTTTTCTTGGCAGCGGCTTTGGCTGAGCTGATCAAGGTAGGGGAGGCATCGATGCCAACCGTTTTGGCGCTGACCTTGGTCGTGACCAAGTGGCTAAAGGCGCCATTGCCACAAGCGAGATCAAGGTAGGTGTGGTCAGCCTTTGGATTCAAGAGCTTGAGCGCGGCTGGGAACACGACATCTTGCTGATAGTCGCCACCCGACTTGCCCATATAGTCATCGTACCAAGGCGCTACTGGCTCCCAGCTCGACTTAGGGCCGTGGGAGCTGCGCGAGATGTAAGTCTTGCGTGAACTGTTCTCAGAGTTGAACGGACGGTCGCTGAATGGGCGTTTTTCGGCACGGTCGCCATACGACTTTTTCTCGTAGGCAGGCTTGTCACCGTATGAAGGCTTGCGATCACCGTATGATTTGCGTTCGCCATAAGGCTTACGGTCGCCAAAGGATTTTGCGCCACCCATTGGTTTGCGGTCACCCCAAGGGCGTGAGACATAAGGCTTCTTTTCGCCATAAGCCGGCTTGTCACCGTATGAAGGCTTGCGATCGCCGTATGACTTGCGAGCACCATAGGCTGGCTTGTCACCGTAGGATGGTTTGCGGTCACCGTAGGAAGGGCGTTCAGAACGGCCGCCATACGAAGGTTTGCGGTCGCTATAGGCCGGCTTGTCACCGTAGGACTTGCGGGCACCAAAGGAGGGTTTACGGTCGCCAAAAGACGGTTTGCGGCCGCCGAATGACGGCTTACGGTCCCCGTAGCTTGAGCCGGAGGAGCGGGGATATGAGGGTTTTGGCATAATGGCGCGCATGGTACACTAAATGAGAATAAAATCAATACTATGATCCTTCGCTTTATCACGGGCATGCTCATTGCCGCCGTCGGTGTCCTCATGATTCTTAAAACCGAGCCTATCTATGATTTCGTGGGTCGTATCCCTACCGCCGAAAAATACCTCGGCTCCGGCGGCTCGCGCCTCTTCATTAAGTTGATCGGCATCATTATTATTTTGGGCGGTTTTATGTGGGGCTTAAACTTATGGGAGGGCTTTTTGCAGGCCACGGTCGGGTCATTGTTTCCTAAGCCTGATATCAAGTAAGTATGCTGCAAAGTCGCAACCAGCTCATTAATGCTGCCGCTGTTTGCAAGCGCCTCGGTTTGCGCGAGGGGCAGGTGTTTGCCGATTTGGGTTGTGGGGCTTTGGGGCATTTTGTGTTTCCTGCGGCTGAATTGGTTGGACCAGGTGGCAAGGTGTATGCCGTGGATATTGATAAGACGGCCCTGCATGCCATAGAGCGTGCCGCGAAGCATGAGCAGCGTTTTCACATTTCGGTCATTTGGTCAGACATTGACATTGTCGGTGCCACGCGCATTCAGGCTGGCTCAGTTGACTTGACGCTTATTGCGAACAACCTCTATCTTTCTGGCGATCGTCATGGGCTTGTTGCCGAGGCGATACGCCTTACAAAACCCGGTGGTCGCGTTTGCGTGATCGAATGGAAGGCGGGCCAAAGGCCGATCGGTCCTCCTGCTGATGCGCGCATGAGCGAAGACGAGGCGAAAAAATGCTTTGACGGCACTGAATGCGTTTTTGTCGAACGCTTCGACGCTGGTGATGAGCACTATGCTCTCGTTTTCATGAAAAAACGCGTCGCCGCCTTTACCGAAGTTTTGTCCGTGTCACAGCCCGCTATTCTTTCACCTTCATTATGAACTTCATTAAACCGCTGTTTTCTCTTTCGTACTGGTTTTCTTATTACGCCACGCCTTTTTCGCCTTGGGCGAGCAAGGGTATTTTGGTCTTGATGGCTTTGTCGGCCATTGTTGCCATCGCTCTTTGGATCTGGAAGGGTCGCATGAAAGACATGGCTTTGCGCCATGCTGCGGGCCGTATGGCTGCATGTGCGATGACGGCATCGCTTTCAGGCTTGTTCTTGTGGTTCGTGAACTATGAAGGCGTCCCATTGTTGTCGATGCGTGCTTTCTGGTTGGTTTGGCTTGTGATCTTCGGCTGGTGGAAGTGGAGCATTTATCGCCGTTACCAACAGGATGTAAGCGATATGACCATGTCGCATGATCCAGAGCGTGCCGCCTACGAGAAATATCTGCCAAAGCCAAAAGGCCGC
>JAXLZL010000004.1:0-83840 GCA_046350895.1 Patescibacteria group bacterium
GACGATTTTTTGCATAGCGATATCAACGTTAATGATTATCTTTAGGGACTCCCCAATGCCAGCCGGGCTTCTCGCCCTTGGCATAGCAAATACGAATAAGGCAGGCCGTCAAAATGACTACCGGTAACAAGAAGGTAAATGAAACGTCTTTTACTGATGAACGTTCGTCGATCGTCAGGGCCAACGCGAGAACAAGGGCGATATAACCGAGCGTCACCGCCCATCCCTGCCACGTCACTGGCACCCAACCCCAACCATACCACTTGGCCTTAAACCAATAGCCATTTGGGTTATTGTTTACGTATTCTTTGAATTCTTGAAGCATATGTACCATGCTTATGCCTTGCGCAAAATCTTTTCCATCGGACGACCTTTAGCAAGTTCGTCGATCAATTTGTCCAAATAACGGATCTCACGCATCAATGGTTCTTTAATATCCTCGATACGCACACCGCAAACCACGCCCGTAATCAGCTTGCGTGATGGATTAATCTTCTTTGCCTCGGCAAAGAACGTTTCAAAATCCACCTGCTTTTTGATCTGAGATTCGAATTGTTTTTGCGTATAGCCCGTAAGCCAAAGGATGATTTCATCCACTTCGGCTTTGGTACGTCCTTTTCTCTCGGCTTTGGTGATATAGGCCGGATACACGCCAGAGAAAGGCATTTTATAGATTCGGTGGTTCTTGTCGTCTTTCATACTTAAACACCGATATTACCCGTTTTGATTTTGCCTGCGCGTTTGTAGTTAGCGATGATGACACCGCTTGGTGTTACGGAGCTACTAACTAATTTGAATGCCGAAGGGATCGTTCCTTCGCCAAACAAACGCTTACCATTGCCCAAGGTGACAGGAAAAATCTTCAACCAAAGCTCGTCAACCAAGTCATTCTTCAATAAGAGTTGTGAGAGCTTGCTGCTGCCCCACACCTGCAAATCCGCGCCCTTGGATTTCTTGAGTTTCTTGATGTCGGCAACGTTTTTCAAAAAGGCCGTATTTTGCCAATCGCTTTTTTTCACTTTCGAAGAAAGTACATATTTCATCCCTTTATTGATCCCCGGCCAAACGGCGGCATGCTTTGGCCAATAATTTTCCCAAATCTCAAACGTCTTTCTGCCTAACAAATAATCCGCCTGCTTCATTTGCTTTTGCATGACTTTGCCGGCCGCGTCGTCAAAGTACGGCGTCGTCCAACCGCCATATTTAAAACCTCCTTCGGCATCTTCTTTTTTGCCACCCGGTGCCTGGATAACACCGTCCAAACTCATGAACTCAATGACAATGATTTTGCGCATAATGAACACTATATTCTCATGTCGCTCCGCGAGGGTCAAACAAAAAACCACCACTTGCGTGATGGTTTGATGATGGCTCCGAGGGGGGGATTCGAACCCACGACCAAAGGATTAACAGTCCTCTGCTCTACCACTGAGCTACCTCGGAATAGTGGTTGGTGACGGGATAATATCGTTTTGCCCAAGGATGGTCAAGATGTGGAAAATCCATTGACTTTTTCAACAATTCCTGTATTTTAATGGCGATTCGGACTTTCAGAGGAGACGTCATGAGCTATCCCGAGCCATTGATGCGGCGAGACCGTGATTTCTTGCAAGACCTTAACCGTCGTCTGTGGACGACCGGCCACATGGGCCAACAAGTACCGAACGGATTCATCAGCGACCAAGACTATCGTCGCGTGATCGCCATCATGAGTGATGCCAGCCTGGGCCTTGCCCTGCATCCCACCTGGTACGGCATGGGCATCAAAGCCTTTTTCTTTCCCAAACCGGCTCCTGTCGGACGGCGGCAGCGAAGGCCGGACCCGGAAGCGATCCTGACCATCCAAGACGTGCACTTCGAGGGCTCCATGGACGAAGCGTCCGTGATCCAACGCCGAAACGTGTTTCTCGAAAAACTGTTTCCGTTCACACAGACGCCGGTCAACAAATATTTTCGCAATACGATCGGCATCGGTGGCATCATCGATGCGGCCAAGCTTTTCTTGGTGGACGAACCAGAAACGCCGCCATCAAACGCCATGAACCGCACCGAATGGGAGCAACTGACCGAATTGGACGAACGGCTGTGGTATATCACCTACCAATACGGGGATACGGCCAGGACCCGCAATACCCGGGTACCGACCAAAACGCCCCGCAACTGCCTGACTGACGCCGATCGTGAAATACTCACCAAGCTGGCTGCCGAAGAAAAGATCTTTTTCTCGGCCACGACGCGCCTGTATGGCGGCATCCCTATCTTGGTGTATGCGCCGCCTTGGCACCGCCTCGCCAATGGCGACAAACGGTATCTCTTTGAGATCATCGACGGGCATTTCTTGATGCCCAAGGACTCCGAGCCTGGCACGCATCGCAAGCTCTGCCTCGAGTTCTTCAAACCGCTCATTCTCTCCCCCGCCAATGTCGCCGCCCTCGAGCGGTACAGCGACGGTATCCCCAAGATCTTTCGCGAGACCTGACACGAAGCGCCTAGCCGGATTCTCGGTCGTGGCGCTTTTTGATTGCCAAACCCTTGCCTTTTTTGCCATTTTAAGGTATCCTCAGCGCAATTTTCTATGGACCACGGCAACGTTATCGTCCGCTTTCAGGACGTCACCTACGGCTACGATGAAGAGCATCCAACGCTTGAAGAAGCGAGCTTTTCGGTACGCGAAGACTCCAAAATCACCCTCATGGGCCAAAACGGCGCCGGCAAGTCAACGCTTTTTAAGTTGATGCTCGGCCAATTGAAGCCGCTCGAAGGCAAGATCCACATCCGTGACAATGCCAAAATCGCCATTGGTTTGCAGGTCATGGCCAAAGAAAACCTTGATAAGACCGTTCGCGAATACTTTGAGCAGGCCTTTGAAGAAAAGAAATACGACCTCGACAAGCGCATCAAAGACGTGCTTGAAGTCGTAAACCTCGACACCCCTCTCGATAAGGTCATCAAGGCCTTCTCAGGCGGCCAGCAGGCGCGCTTGCTCTTGGCCTATGCCCTCATCCAAGAACCGGACATTCTCTTGCTGGATGAGCCTACCAATAACCTTGACACCGAAGGCATCGAACACCTCACCGGTTTTTTGATGATGTATCCGAAAACCGTGATTGTCATCTCTCACGATGCGGACTTCTTGAATGCGTTTACCGAAGGCGTTTTGCACCTCGACAGCTATTCGCATAAAGTCGAACAATACGTCGGCAACTATTTCAACGTGGTTGAAGAAATCGCCGCCCGCCTTGAACGCGAACGCATGCAAAATGCCCGTGCTGAAAAAGCCATCCAAGACCGCAAAGACAAGGTGAACTTCTTTGCGAACAAGGGTGGTAAGATGCGTAAACTCGCCTCAAAGCTCCGCGACCAGATTGAAGAAGCCGAAGAAAACATGGTAGACGAGCGCAAAGACGACAAAACCATCCGCGAATTCACCATTCCGGCACAAGAATACAAAGAATCCGTTGTTCGTTTGAAATCCGTTCGCATTATCAAGAACCATGAACCGTTCCGCGCCGAAATCGATTTGAATCTACGCCGTGGCCGCAAGCTTTTGATCTCAGGTCCAAATGGCATCGGCAAATCAACGCTCTTGCGTCACCTCGCCGAGAACAATGATCCTGGCGCCGTGATCGGCGAAGGCGTCAAAGTCGGCTATTACCGCCAAGACTTCTCTGGCTTGGACTTCGACAAAACCGTCTACGAATCGCTCGCCGAAATGATGGGCATCGCGGACAAAGAAGTCATTTATGGCACAGCGGCCCAATTCTTGATCCCATCAAAGATCATGCAGAACAAAGTCGGCTCGATGTCTGAAGGCCAAAAAGGCTTGCTCTGTTTTGCCCGCTTCGTCTTGCAAGAACCGGCCCTTATCATTCTCGACGAGCCGACCAACCATATCAACTTCCGCCACTTGCCGGTCATTGCCAAGGCGCTCGATGCCTTTGAAGGCGTGATCATTGTGGTAAGCCATATGCCAGACTTCGTGAGCCAAATCGAATTCAACGAGTTCTTGGATCTTAAAACGCTCTTGAACCGCGCTGAACCAGAGCTTTAACCCCGCTTGCGAGCGGGGTTTTGCTTTGCTACGGTATTGCCGTCTCGCACCCAAGGTGATCATCATGAATGCCGCGCTCGAACAATTGGCAAAGAAGCACGCTCTTAGCCCTGATCAAAAAAGAGCTCTCCAAGAGCTTGATCAGGATCTCTCGAACTGGTCTCGTACCAGTGGCGAGCTCAGTATACCGGTCATCGAACCCAAGCGACCCGTTACCCAAGAAGAAATCAATCAGCTACTTGAGCTTGTTGGCTTGAGTAAGTTGATCGTAACCATGGGTGGAGGTAATTTCGGCTTCAGCCTCCATACAAGCTTCTTGTGCCATCCAAGCATACAAGACGTCATCACGTCACAAAAAATTCATCTACCCGCCATCCTAACGCTCACGGCACATCACTTCGTCCAAAAAAACGAAGGCTATGATCCCAGGCGTCATATGGATGCCATCTGGGATACCTTCAAAGACGCTTTCTATAGCGACGAGAACCGGCGCGTACTCGCCTACTACAAAAAGGACGCTCCTCGCGAACGGTCCTACTATGAATACTGAAAACCCCACCTCTCGGTGGGGTTTTGCGCTTAGTAATCAGCGAGGCGACGGATGAGAGGATGGTTTTGGATCTTCTCAAGAGCCTTGGCTTCGATTTGGCGGATACGTTCACGGGTAACATCGAATTCTTTACCCACTTCTTCAAGGGTGTGGGATACGCCATCGACGAGGCCGAAGCGCATCTCAAGAATCTTCTGTTCGCGCGGGTTCAAGTCCTTCACGATTTCATTCACGTAGTCTTTCAACAACTGAAGAGCAGCTGAACGATCTGGCGTGACGTTTTTGACGTCCTCAATGAAGTCTTCGAGCGTTGAGTCTTCATCGTCGTCGCCCACCGAAGTTTCAAGCGAGACGGTGTCTTGCGAGATCTTGATGATGTGGCGCACTTTATCGAGGTCTTGGCCCATTTCAGCAGCGATTTCTTCTGGCAATGGTTCGCGGCCAAGTTCTTGAATGAGCTCACGCTCGATTTGCTGAAACTTGTTGATCGTTTCAACCATGTGAACCGGGATACGGATGGTACGGCTTTGGTCGGCGAGGGCACGGGTAATCGCTTGGCGGATCCACCACGTGGCATAGGTCGAGAACTTGAAACCTTTGCGGTATTCAAACTTTTTCACGGCTCTAAAGAGACCGATATTGCCTTCTTGGATCAAATCGAGAAGGGACAAACTCTTGCCGGTAAACTTTTTGGCAATCGAGACCACGAGACGCAAGTTGGCCTCGATGAGCATTTGTTCAGCTTCTTTTTCTCCGCGTTCTTTGCGTTTCGCGAGTGCAACTTCTTCTTCGGCCGTGAGCAATGGGATTTTGCCGATCTCGCGCAAATACATTTGGATCGAATCTGCCGTCAACAATTCTGAAGGGTCAACGCGACCGCGGCGTTCATCGACGCTGTGAAGCGTGTGCAAAATCTGGTCACGTTCTTTTTGGCGGCCAAGGATGCCTTCTTTTTGCTCAACAATACCGACACCGGCCGCATCAAGGCGGTCAATAAAGGCTTCGTAGACATCAATGTAGTCTTCGACTTCAGGAAAGGCGTAGAGCACTTCGTTCTCGGTCAAAAAACCACGTGACTTGGCTTTTTCAAACAAACGGTCAATGACCTCTTGCGAAGGTGGTAAAGATTTTTTATAGGGTACACGAACAGCCGGTTGTGCTACCGGTTTTTTTGCTGCGACTTTGGCTTTAGGAGCGGGCTTTAAAGGCTTCTTCGCTGTTTTCTTTGGCGAAGGCTTGCTTGGGTGAAACGTTTTCGACATTTTCTGGGACGGTTTCGATGCGGATTTATTGGCTTTAACAGGCTTTGCTGTTTTGCGCTTGATTGGCATAGGTGTGCCAGCACGTAGATATTCTCTGCGGTGCCAGCGATTTAGGTCAGTTTTTGAAACTGTTCGAGAAGGGCAGTCATGCGCTCTTGGTCGTTGAGGCGTTCTGCTTCCCGCATCTGTTGTTCGAGATGACGGCGCTTTTGTTTCTTCAGGCGGTCCTGAAGGGCGGCGGCATCCCTCTGTAATTCGCGCTTGAGCTGTTCAAGCGGTTGTCCCTGGAATTCGCGCTCCGCAAAAAAAGCGAGAGCGTCGAAGGTCGTCGTCTCGTCAGGCGCCAGAGAGGCCGGAGGACGGATACCCGCTTTGTCACCCCGAGCGAAGTCGAGGTGGTCGGACGGTGTTTCTTGACGTGCTTGAGTATAGGCTGTCCCAAGTGCCATGTAAAGTTTTGACAAGTCCGGACGGCTGAAAACCGGCTCCAACCATCCACATTCTTGCAATATATTCTTAGGATCCTGCTTAAAATACAGGCACATGGCCAAAATACGCTCTTCCTGTGTCTCATTCCAGACACGGTCAGGGTCCTCAGGGGTAATACTCGCCTCAGTCGACGCTTCTTCGCGCGGCGCGACCGTGCCATAGGTCTTCACCTTGCCGAGCTTCAATAACACCTCCTCCAGGGCACTGAGGCTGGTATCAAGGTCCTTGGCCAAACGGCGCATCCAGTGGTCGCGTTCAACAGCATCGGCAATGCGGCCGATCTCAGGCAAGATCATCTTCACAATCTCCTTTTTACCTTCTGGGGTGGACGCTGAGCCAGCCTTGAAGCCCATGCGATAGACCCACTCCATGATCGGGATGGCATTCTTGATCGCATCTCTCCATAATTGCGGATCTTTACGCACCGCCTCATCAGGATCTTTGCCGGCTTCAGGCGGCAAAATAATCACGCGGATGGAGAAATCTTGCGAACGCGCCAAATCCAACCCACGTAAGGTTGCGGCAACACCGGCTGAGTCTTGATCGAAGGCGATCGCGATATTGGTCGTGAAGCGTTTAATCAAAAACAATTGCTCACCGGTTAACGCCGTGCCGCTCGAAGCGACGACATTTTGCACATTGAACTGGTGCGAACCAACCACGTCCATATTACCTTCAACGATCACCGCCATGTCTTCTTGGCGAATGGCACCCTTGGCTTTGTCCAAACCATAAAGCACCGCAGACTTTTTATAGGCCGGCGTTTCTGGCGTATTTACATACTTTGGCTGGTCTTTGGCATCCGTCAGAATACGCGCTGTAAAACCGATTACATGGCCCTGCACGTCCCAGATCGGGAACATGAGACGCCCTCGAAAACGATCATAGACGCCGCTCCCCTTTTCTCGCTTATTTGCAAGACCGGCCTGCATCAACTCAGCTTCAGTCACGCCCTTGGTTTTGGCGTAATCGGCAAAAGCCGACCATTCATCGGGCGCATAACCAAGTGAGAACAAATCTGCCGTTAACGTATCAACGCCACGCTTGGCCACATAAGCGCGTGCAATCTCAGCCTCAGGCGATGTCTCGAGCGTTGAACGGTAGAAACGGCGAGCAAGATCATTGATCTCAAAAATACGTTGCTTGCTATTGTATTCGGGTCTCTGCTCAAACTCCGGCAAGGTTACGCCGGCTTTGCCCGCGAGATGCTGAAGCGCTTCGCGAAAACCAAACCCCTCCATTTTTTGGACGAAAGAAAAAATATCACCGCCCTCGTCACAACCAAAACAATGCCAACTCTGGCGCGGACGCGAAACAAAAAACGACGGCGTACGCTCATTGTGAAATGGGCAATTCGCCTTAAATGTGCCGGTTCCGGATGGTTTGAGGGGCAAATACTCCCCTACAATGTCGGCAACATCGAGTCGTGATTTAATTTCTTGGACGGCATCCATACCCCGCTTTTATCATACCGTACGAAAAAAGAACAAATCCAGAACAACCAAAATAATACTTATCTCGTCCTCCCATGCCTCCCCTTCTTCTCCACTTTCTTCTTTTCTTTGTCCGGCAAAGCCGATTCACGGTTACGCTTACGCAATTCAGTATCGAGCTGGTTGATTTCATCGCGAAGAATGGCGGCCAATTCAAATTCAAGATTCTTGGCGGCTTCTTTCATTTCTTTTTCTTTTTGTTTGATGATGTCGCTCAGCTCATGAGAGTCTGCTGTCAGCTCTAGTTTCAAAATTTCTTTAATATCTTTTTCACTTGCCGACAAACCAAGAATTTCACGAAGGTCATCGATTGCCTTAATAATCGTCTTTGGCGTGATTTTGTGTTTGATATTGTAGGCGATCTGCTTGGCGCGGCGACGTTCGGTTTCTTTGATCGCACGTTCAAGCGAACCCGTCATTTGGTCGGCATACAAAAGTACGCGTCCACGCACATTACGTGCCGCGCGGCCGATGGTTTGGATGAGGGACGTTTCAGAACGCAAGAAGCCTTCTTTGTCCGCGTCCATAATGGCCACCAATGAAACCTCTGGCAGATCGAGACCTTCGCGCAGCAAGTTCACACCGACAATGATGTCATAAGTGCCTTTGCGAAACTCTGAAAGAATCTCAAGGCGCTCGACGGTTTCAATGCCGCTATGCAAATAACGCACCTTTAGCCCACGTTCGGTCATAAAGGTCGTGAGGTCTTCGGACATCTTTTTAGTGAGCGTTGTCACAAGAATGCGTTCACCACGGGCAATGACTTCTGGGATGCGATTATTCAACAAATCATGAACCTGGCCTTCATAAGGCGATGGGATTTCAAATGGGAGTTGTACCGGCAAGTCCCCCGCTTCATAATCACCCGGAGTCACCGGCAACAAGACCACTTCAGGATCAACCAAACCGGTAGGACGGATGATCTGCTCAGCGATACGCGATGAGTTGTCGCGTTCATACTTGCCCGGAGTCGCTGAAACAAAGATGACTTGCTTCATCTTTTCTTCAAGCTCATGACAGCGCAACGGGCGATTATCGGCCGCCGAAGGCAAACGAAAGCCGTGCTCGATGAGCGATTGCTTGCGCGAACGATCGCCTTCATACATGCCGCCGAGTTGCGGCACCGTCACATGCGATTCGTCGATCACGATCAAACTGTCTTTTGGGAAGTATTCAAACAAGGTGTCTGGCGGTTCGCCCGGCGCACGGCCTGACAAAGGCTGCGAATAGTTTTCAACGCCATTGCAATAACCAAGCGTCTCAAGCAATTCAAGATCGTATTTGGTTTTGCGTTCAAGGCGCTCAGCTTCTAGGAGCTTACCATTCTTTTCAAAATACTCGAGACGGTCTTTAAGTTCTTGGCGAATCTTCACCAAGGAGGCTTCACGTTCAGCGGTACCCGTAATGAAGTGCTTGGCCGGAAAGAGCCACAGGTCTTTCAAATTACTCTGAAAAGCTTTCGTCACAGGGTCTTGGCGGTCGATGTGCTCGATGAATCCGCGCGTGGCATCGATACGGTAGATGAATTCTTCATTCACTGGCATCACCTCCAACAATGCCCCGCGCATGCGAAAACTGCCGCGGGTCAAATCGGTTTGGGTGCGGGTGAATTGCATGTCCACCAAGCGCTGCAAGACTTTTTCACGGTCAAAGGTCTCACCCACTTTCAAATGCATCACGGTATTCTCGTATTCTTTTGGCGAACCAAGACCATAGATACACGAAACCGTCGCCACGATGATCACGTCTTTACGCGAAAGCACGGCTTGGGTAGCCGCATGGCGAAGTCGGTCAATTTCATCATTGATCTGTGCCTCTTTCTCAATATAGGTATCCGAACGCGCGATATACGCTTCAGGTTGGTAGTAATCGTAATACGAAACAAAATACTCGACAGCATTATCAGGAAAGAAACGGCGAAATTCATTACAGAGCTGCGCCGCCAAGGTTTTATTGTGCGCGATAATCAAGGTCGGCTTTTGCACGGCCTGAATCACATTGGCCACGGTAAAGGTCTTACCCGTACCGGTAGCACCTAAAAGCGTCTGAAATCGGTCCCCATTTTGGACACCCTGAATAAGCCCTGCAATCGCTTCTGGCTGATCACCAGAGGGCTTATAATCGGACTTCAAGACGAATTTTTCGGACATGGGGGTATCATGCCCGTTTTGGCGGATTTCGTAAATGAAAACCCGTCCTAGGCAGGACGGGACTTCAGGAGAAGAATCTGGTTTCGGCGGTCTATCCACTTATTTTTAACGGCAAGAATGAATACTAGGCCAGTTAGAAGGATCAGTAGCATTATCAAATCAAACAATACAGATACTAGAAAACCGCATGGAGCAACCAATAGGATTCTGAGCAATGTCTCATCTGAGCAAACTGAAGGTCCAAAGATTAAAAGGTTATAGCTACCGAGGCCGACAATCAATAGACCGGCTAACATTATGTCTTTGATTACCAGTCTAAACAGTCTCCAAAAAGAATATGCATAGCCATTAATGACATGCTCGAACTCGAGAGCCGCTTTATCGATAATCCCCGTACCCGGTTGATGCTCTCTGTTTATCGTTAATTCAAGACCCTGTACCAACTCATCTACGGTGTCAGGATGATTTTGATAAAAAGCACGGAGCGTGTGCTGAAACATACAAGGAAAGACAATCAAGAGTACCGCCAAAAGCAGCACCGCACTAATGACAACAAACTTTTGCCATGACGGCATGGCATCAAGTAGCTGGAAATCTATCAATGCATCGCTTGGGAGATATGCATCGAGACTAAAGATGAGCGTGGTGCTAAATAGCGCTATCAACGAACCGCTTACGTCAGTCATTGTCGCCAAACGAGAAAAAGGAGACTGGTCCAGGTCATGTTTTTCTTGAATCATGACATCACCTCTTTGGCTCTACTGACGTGAGAAGCTCTCGTACATCTGTTCTTGCTCATAGGCGATCGAGATCACCTTCATCGACAAGATCATCTGGTGGACGTACTTGAAAGCCAAAACATTGGCGATGAGGCATGCCACTCCGTACAAGGCAGAGCCCTGATCCGCCGTGCAAGCCTTATACAAACATGCGAACATGACGATAGACAGCAAGGCGGCCAGACGTGCTGCATTATGTCGCTTTTGGATATGGCGAGCTTGCAGCAACAAACAGCGATTGATCAATTTTTCTCGAATGATGTGATCAGGTAATTTGCCGTCGATACACTCTTGCCGCAGCCTCCCAAGTTCTTGCTTGACGAGCTCCTCCGGAGTTTCCGGAGCAGAAGGCTTTTTGTCGGTAGTCTGGTCCATCACCCCTCCTAGGTACGAGACATCCTCTTAATACAGGAAATTTGCCCAAAAGTCAATAAAATACTACTATCCCGCCATGATTGACTGGAAGTCCTACAAAAAGCCGATTGTCGCCCTGGCGCCAATGGCAGATATGAGCGATTTGCCATTTTGCCTCGTTTCAAAAGACGTAGGCGTCTCTTTGATGTTTCGTGAGATGGTGAGCTCCGAAGCTATCGTCCGTTTGAACCCAAAAACCCTTAAAATGGCCATGTTCGACGAGCGTGAACGCCCGATCGTCCAGCAAATTTTTGGTGCTAACCCCGAAGTCATGGCTGAGGCAGCCCGCATCATCTATGAGCGATTTAAGCCGGATGCCATCGACATCAATATGGGTTGCCCGGTGTATAACCTGGTTTCAAACTTTAATGGCGCTGCCCTTATCAAAGAACCAGAACGCGCCGCAGCGATCGTGAGAGCCGTAAAAGCCGCTGTTCCATGCCCTGTCTCAGTCAAAACCCGTCTCGGTTGGTCCAATGACACGGACTGTCTTGAATTCGTCAAAGTCATCGCGGATGCCGGTGCCGACCTTATCTCAATGCATGGCCGCACGCGCGAACAAGGCTACTCTGGCAAAGCAAACTGGAAACGCGTCGGCGAAGCGCGCCGCAATGTGCCGCATGTCCCCTTCTTGGTGAACGGTGATATCCTCACTCCTGAAGATGCCAGAGAAGCCCTTGAACAAAGCGGTGCTGATGGCGTCTTGATCGGCCGTGGCTTGCTCGGCAACCCTTGGTTTGCCAAACAAGTCGAAGCCTATCTCGCAGACGGTACCCTCATTGACCCACCAACACTTGAAGAACGCATCGACACGGTTCGCAAACATGCCAAATTGCAGCTCGAGCATTATGGTGACCACGGCCTGACCAAACTCCGCAAACATTTACCGTGGTATTTCAAACACGATCCAAAGTACAAACCGCTAAAAGAAAAACTCGTGCGCATCTCATCGCTTGCCGAACTAGAAGAAATCTTCGAACAAGCACGCGCATTGTAAAACAAAATCCCCCGACGTCGGTCGGGGGATTTTTGGATCAAAGATCTGGGAGATAAGGCTGCATCGATCGGGATGCCATCTTTGCGTAATTCGAAGTGCAAGTGGGCACCCGTTGAGAGGCCGGCACCTTGGTCGCCTGGGCGACCGCCCGACAAACCAATTAAGTCACCGCGCTCGACATAGGTATCAGCCTTCACCTTAAATGCCGATAAGTGCGCATACACCGTGGCATAACCGCCAGGATGCACGATCATGAGATAATTACCGTACTGCTTACCCGTACGCGTAAACGCGACATAGCCACCGGCCGCTGCTTTGACCGGCGTACCAACAGCCGTCGGTAAGTCGGTACCAGGGTGTTCAAAAAGGTTACGGTAAGGGTAGCTTTTGTCGTGAAAGTGGGCCGAGATGCGTGTGACCGGGATAGGCCAGCTGAACAAGACATCACCACGCGCGAGCGCCTTGTCGATCTCATCCAGCTTATCTTTAATTTTTGCTTCAAGATCTGCAGCATCAGACGCTTCTTGCTGCCTTTGTTGCCTCAATTCATACATGATGCGCTGAAACTCGTCTTCGCGGGCGGAGGTCTCGGCCAAGAGTGACGTTTTGGCGCCACGTTCTTGTTCTAATTCGTTTTGTTGGGCAATCAAATCTTGCTGGTCGCTCTCGAGGTCTTTGCGGTAGTTCTCAAGTTCTTGTTTTTTGAGTTCAAGAACCTGTTTGCCGTCCCGTACCGCCTGGGTCGCGTCCGTCATGTCATCTTCAAGGCGCTTCAATTCTTCCATTCGCGTGAAGAATTCAGACAATGAACCACGTGCAACATAAGATTCAAACAAGCCAACGCCTTGGGCATCTTGCAATTCGCCAAGCACGCCGCCCAGCGCCTCTTTGCGACGCTGCAAGCGGATCTCTTCGTTTTGGATCTGCAACTGGACGCGTTGTAACTCAAGATTGGCGACGTCGATCAAGCCGCGTACGCGTTCGATGGCCAGCTCTTTTTCTTGGACACTGTTCTCAATAAGCGCGACTTGGTTTGAAAGTGTTGCCTGGGCATTCGCCTGTTCGTTGATGCGGGTACGGTACTTGGCGATTACACCCTCAAGTTCTTTGATGCGGTCTTGTTTTTGTTTGACGGCATTCTGCAAATCATCCACTTCGGCCTTGATACCATCGCCTGAAGTGTCATCGGTTGCCGCAAAAGCCATCGGCACACCAAAAACGAGTGCCAGGGCGACGTATGAAAGAACCAATCCTTTGCCGAGTTTCATCCGCTCTATTATGCCAGAAGAGCAAGGGCTTCGTCGATACGTTCAAGCGAGCGGTTTTTTTGGTAAACAAACAGCAATTCAAATGGGCTTGGGGATTTCTCACGGCCAGAAAGTGCCACGCGGGTTGGCCACAAGGTATCGCCATTACCCCAGCCTTTTTCGGCAATGAAGGCTTTCATCGCTTCTTCGAGCTTGGCGACGGATTCAAACGCCTCATCTGACAGGCCAGCCACAAAACCACGCACTCCATTCAAACGCTCTACCGCTTCTTCTTTGGTGGATTTCTTCCAAACCAGGTTTTCTGCTGTTGGCTTAGGGGCTTCGAGCACCTCATTCAAGAGATCTGGTAATTGTGACAATACGGCCACGCGTTCGCGTTGGATGGCGGTCGCGCGTTTAATCATCCCCTCTTCACCCTTCACGTCTTTGATAAATGGCTCGGATTTTTTCATGAACTCAGCTTCAGAAAGCTGTTTGAGATAATGCGCGTTCAACCAATCGAGTTTTTCAACATTAAACACGGCGCCGGCTTTATTGACCTTGGTGATATCAAAAAGTTCGGCCAATTCTTCTTTAGTGAAGATTTCTCGGTCCGAGGTCGGATTCCAGCCAAGCAAAGCAACAAAGTTGATCAACGCTTCGGGCAAATAGCCTTTAGCGAGATAATCTTCAACTGCCACATCACCCTGGCGCTTTGAGAGCTTTGAGCGGTCTGCATTCAAAAGCAACGGCAAGTGGGCATATTCAGGCGCCTTCCAACCAAAAGCCTCGGCGATAAAAAGATGCTTCGGCAAAGACGAGAGCCATTCTTCACCACGAATCACATGCGAGATTTGCATGTCATGGTCATCACATGTGGCAGCGAGGTGATAAGTTGGGAATCCGTCTGATTTGATCAAAACCTGGTCATCTACTTGCGACCACGGGATGGTGACATCACCACGGATCATGTCATGCATGGTGATCGAGCCCTCGAGTGGCACTGCCAAACGAATCACGTGCTCATCTCCGACGGCAGCACGGTCTTCAGCCTTTTGGCGAGGCAAATTGCGGCAGTGACGGTCATACATGGTTGGTTGCTTGTTCTCTTGCTGCTGCTTCGCCACTTCGTCCAAACGCTCGCGCGTGCAGAAGCAATAGTAGGCATGACCCTTCTCAATCAATTCATACGCATATGCAAGATGCTTTTCTTTGCGCGCACTTTGCAAGTATGGACCAAATTCGCCTTTGTCTTCGATTTTGCCATCATCGGTCACATGGACACCTTCATCAGGCGTAACGCCACAGGCAACCAACGAGCGATAGAGATTTTCGACAGCGCCTTCGACATAACGTGCGCGGTCGGTATCTTCTACGCGCAACAAAAACGTCCCGCCCAAGCGGCGTGCCATCAACCAATTGTAGAGCGCCGTGCGCAAACCGCCGATATGCAAATAACCGGTAGGACTTGGGGCAAAACGCACGCGGACGGGATTCTGTGAGGCCATAGGCTGCTAATCTAAGCGAAAAACGCTATTTTGACAATAAAACTTGAATAGGAAAGACGATAACGGCATTGAGGATGCGTTTAAGGCGTTTTGGCTCAAGAATGACGCGCCAAAGCCACTCCAACCCCAAAGAACGCATCCACTGCGGGGCGCGTTTGGCGGTACCGGCCCAATAATCAAACGTGCCGCCTACGCCAACGATGGCTTTAAGGGACGGGTAGTCGCCCAGATGTTTTTCTATCCAAAACTCTTGCTTCGGATGGCCAAAAGCGACAAGTACAATATGCGGGTCAACTTGCGACAAACGCATCGCCGCTTCTTCGTTTGCCAGATCGCCATTGCCACGCTCATTCACCATGCCACCGGCCTCACCAACAAAGACGGCATTCGGATAGGCGGAGCGAATGCCTGCCAGCGCTTTTTCGATCACTGCAGCAGAACTACCGATCAAGCCAACGCGCCAGCCTTGCTCATTTGCCAGCTGCAAAAGCCTTTCACTTAATTCTACGCCGGCCACGCGCGTGACATTCTCCCCTTTGGCACGGCAGGCGAGTTCAAGTCCAAAGCCATCGACCAAGCGAAAAGTTGCTTTGCGAATGACGCTGCGATAATCACTGTCTCGCTTTGATTCAAGTAAGATTTCTGGATTCGCCGTTACCAGCCAGACCGGCGTTTCACTTTGAAGCACGGCACCAATGGCCGTCTCCATGTTTATGCCTTCGATCGGCAAACCAAAAATCTGCGCCGCCATATTATTTGCGCTTAGCGAGCTTCTTTACGATTTTCACAAATTGTTCGCCACGATCAAATTCATTCTTAAAATACCCGAAACTGGCACAGCCTGGCGACAGAAGCACGACATCACCTTTTTTGGATTCTTCTTGAGCTCGTTCTACGGCATGGGCGAGATCAGCCGTTTCTTCAAAATGCGTCTTTGCTTTGTTAAACGATTTGATAATCGTCTCTTGCGCCGTACCTGGCAATAAAAACACGCGCACATCTTTGCGTTTTGTGAGGAGTTTTGAAACCTCGGCAAAATCAAGCTCTTTATTAGCACCACCAAAAATCAGATTCAGCATGCGTTTTGGCTTTTGTAAGGCATTGATCGCCGCAATGGTACCGTCTGGTGTCGTGGCCGTCGTGTCATTCACAAAATCCACGCCCTTGATGGTCGCGATGGTTTGAATGCGGTTCTCGAGCCCCTTGAAGGTCTCAAGTGATGTTTTGATCACCGTGGGTTTTACGCCAAGCTCAAGGGCAATCGCCGTCGCAATCTCGGCATTGCGAACATTGTGCTCGCCCGGGACTTTAAGCTTTGACTTGGCGACAAGCTTGGCTTCTTCGCTGTTCTTTTTACCAAAACGGTAGACATAACCCGGAGCTTCGCTGGCATATTCGTCAAAGTGTTTGCCCGTTGGCAACAAAACGACATCGTCGGGTTTTTGGTGGCGAAAAACCTGCGCTTTGGCTTCAGCATACGTATCCATGTCGGGATAAGCGTCTTGGTGGTCGCGCATGAAGTTGGTCCACACGGCGATTTGCGGCGACAAGCCCGCGTCCCCCGTGCCTTCGAGTTGAAAACTTGATAGTTCAAGCACGACCAAATCATCTGGCTTTACCTGGGCAAGAAAATTTAATGGCGAATTCAAAATATTGCCGCCGAGCCAGACCTTGCGCCAGCGCTTTGAGGCTACGGCGATTTCATAGGTCATCATGGTCGTAGTGCTTTTGCCGCGGGTGCCGGTGATGCCGACGACCGGCGCCGGGCAACGCGACAAAAAGAGCGCGATATCAGAGGTTGTCTCGATTTTGCGTTTAGCCGCTTCTTTCATCTCGCGTGAATCTTTGCGCACACGGGGGCCACGCACGATCAAATCAGCCCAACGCACATCGTTCAGGTCATGCTTTCCCAAGGCAAAGCGCACGTTTTTAAACTTCTTCAGTTGCTTCACGTTGCCTGCGAGCTCTTTCTCAGTTTTTAAATCAGTAACACAAACACGGTCACCCTGTTTGGCGAAATACAGTGCCGCCGAGACACCGCTGCCTTTGGCATATTGGCCAAGGCCCAAAATCAATACGTTCATGTTTATGTATTATGCGCCAAGCAAACGTTTGTAAAAAGCCTCAAGACGAAGAATGACTGACTCCCACGAATACTCTTTACGCACAACCTCACGGGCGCGCAATCCGCGCTGACGTGCCATTTCAGGATCATCCACCACCATTTGCATGGCCAGTGTCAGGGCTTTGACGTCGTCAGTTGGAAAGGCGAGTCCACTATGGTCAACAAGTTCGAGGTTTTCTTTGATGTCTGACATGATCACGAGCTTGGCATTCGCCATCGCTTCAATGATGGCCACCGACAAGCCTTCAGCGCGAGATGGATGAACGAACGCATGGGCATGAGACAGGATTTGGCGGAGCGGTTCACCGCTTTGGTAGCCAAGCAACTTCACGCGATGGTCTTTGTCAGCCAAATCGCGAAGCTTTTGATCATAGTGACTTGAGTGAAAGGCCTCACCAACAATAACCAGCTTCTTCTCTGTTTGCACGTCACGAAAGGCCTCAATGGCAACATCATAGGCCTTATTCGGCACCAAACGGCCAACACCCAACAAATACTCACCCGCCTTTAAGCCAAACTGAGAAAGCAGATCAACGCCTTGCGGAGCTCGGGATATCGGCACCATTTGGTATGTAGGTAACCTCTTTTTTATAATTTGTACGACAAAACACTTTGATGACGTGCGAAACGGCGATCGTCGCATGCGGAAAGTTCACCGCCGACCATTCACCGAATTGCAAATACATTCTTGCAAACCTCGACCACTTGGTATCAAACCAATCGCGGCTATGAAAGGTCGTCACAATTTTTGCCTTCCACTTAAACAAACGCGGGATCCACGCCAAGGTTGAAGGACCTACGCCGTGGTAATGGATGATGTCGGTTTTCTGAAACAACACATGCAGGGTCGAAAAAAAGACATGCGAGATCGTCGCCGTATTTTTACCGGGGATAAACGGCGTGCGAATGAGCTTCACACCATTCCATTCTGGCAGCTGATAGGTAGAGCTATCGCGTACATACACAAAAATCTCATGACCTCGCTCAGCTAAACGGGTCGCAACCTGCTCGACGTGGCGTTCAACACCACCCGCACCCTGGATAGAGGCAGAAGGGATGCCTTTGGAGCCAATAATATGGATGCGCATGGGATTACCCCAATCCTACCTAAAATGCCTAAAAACGTCACTTTTTGGCTTTTGGTATTAAAAAAACCGCTAATATTAGCGGAGGGGTTTTGTGCGCAACGTAGATTAATAATATCAGGTTTTCCTGATTTTGTCAAGATCATGGTGGACATAACATCGCGGACAAACAGAGAAGAAGGCGTCAACGCCTTCTTTCAGTAATTCCTCCAGAGGTGCGTGCCAGACACATCATAGTCCAACCAGACACCTGTATATATATGATATGGGTCCGGAGGATCGACGTAATTTCTTGCAGAGATCGGATCCATCACACCTGATCTTATGGATACGTCTGCCATGAAAAACCGTTTGAAGGCATCCTCGCGCAGAACGATGCGGACCGTTCCTCTAGGTGCGGATTGAAAAGATATTCTCGTTTCATCGGCTGTGCGCTGAGACCAATCCTCGCCACATCGTCCCGACGTGCCGCCGAATGTCTGGGCGTACCCATCACGATAGAGAACAATCAAGCAACTGTGTCGTCGCGGATGCATCGCCTCGCGTCTCCACTGAGGACAAACAAGGGTATACGGGTTAAACACCTCGCCGTGCGAAGCGTCAGACAAATAATACCGATAACGCAGACCTGTTTTCTTTTCCATCCGGGTCAGTGAATGCTCGATATTGTCCAGTACTCGTTCGCTTAAGTCGACATCAGTCTCGTTGTAGACTGATCTTGAACAGTCATGAGTGCGCGCTACCAGCTCTTCAGAGTACCAGAACCAAGTAGTGGGCAGTGGCCCCGACATAATCTTCGTAGGTACAGGCTCATAAGGCGGCATGCACGAATCTGGCGCAGGGCCGGCCTCAGCTCGTACCGTTATCAAACAGACGAACAAGACACAGAAAGTGAGAAAAAAAGTACGCATTTACCACCTCCATCTTTGTAGAAATGCCGTTTCAGACTAAAAGAAGTTACGATTACGGTCAAAAAGCAATTGTAATTTGATATAAAAAACCAAAACCCCCGCTTTCGCAGGGGTATTTGAATGGTGGAACCGGTGGGGATCGAACCCACGACCCTCGGCTTAAAAGGCCGGTGCTCTACCGACTGAGCTACAGTTCCGTATGGATGCGCGGTAGTATACTAAATGAGGCTAAAAAAGCAAGACAAACAATAAAACGCCCCTTAAGGCGTTTTCAGCATTTTAGAAGGCGAGGTGACCGGGCTTGGTCGTGATCGCCTTGATATCCCGCACATAGAGGACGCTATGATCCTGTTTGACCATGGCGCTGTGACAGACGAGCTCTAGCGATCTCACCGTATGGCGACCGTCGAGCACAGGCACATGCCTGACGCCCATATCAGCCACTTGAGATGAGAGCAGATGGACTCTGCTACCCCTCTGCACGTCGGGCCAGAGCCTGGCATGAGCCAAACCCTCCGACAACGTTGCGGAGCGGTAACCGTTACTAATCCCCCATCTCATCGCATCATTCTGTGACACCGTCGAGCCAAATTTTTTCAACAGACACGGAATCACGCCAATGCGGGACTTCGGACAGTATTGGTCCTCTTTACCGAGGCGAAATTCATTGGTGACAGGCCAGCCTTTTTGCAAACGCCAATCGATAAAATCGAAAGCATCCGCAAGTGACTTGGCGCTGCCATCCCAAGGCTTCGTATGATCGAGCCAGTATTCGCCGTCGCTCAAGGTTTCTTCTCGCCTATAAAGCGAGACCATGCGATGGGCAGCGGTACTGGCGCGTCGCGCATTGACGAGGTGCAAAAGCCTGCAAATCGGCTTCTTCGTCTCACAACATGCCCGAAAGAGCCGCTCGAAGAACCATGCCTCGAGAACATACGAGTTCTTGGCCGTGACATGCGAAGGATAAACGATGAGCCGTGCCCGGTCCGATTCAGGGACCGTATCCAGGCCTCGAGCAATCTCATCCTCCAACGGATCCTGCCAAGAACAGATATCCTCAGCAATGACACGCATGGCATCCGGCCTCGATACCATCCAGTTCATGACGGCGAACGGATTATCGATAGCGGCAAGCGCCTCATTCAGCCGATACAGACACACCGCGTGCCGATCCAGAGCCTCGATCATGCGTACTCCTGTTGGTTCAAGGTCCTGCTTAGCACTTATCACATTTTGTTATTACGTGCAATATACTCACCTACATCGAACTTGCGTTCACAGCCATTGCGGTTCATATAGCGCACGCGTCCAAAAACCTTGCGTCTCGACCAGGGCCGGTCATGAACGCCACCCATCGACCAAGCGATGCCGGCATAACCGTTCGGGTCACGGCCATCGAGCTCATAGCGGTCATTTAGCACGATGGCGATCTTCATCGCTTCTTCTACAGATTCACTCCACTCTAAAATCTTCTTCGCCCAATACATACGCATGTAACCATGCATTTTGCCATGTTTCACCATCTCAAGCTGGGCGGCATTCCACAAACCATCATGCGTTTTGGCGGATTCAAATTGTTTGAACGTATTGACGAATTCGCGTTTGTCTTTACGATGCTTGGCAATATCCTCTTTTGCCCAATCAGGAAAACATCCAACCGTGTCATAGTCATCAGGGTGGTAATAGCAAAAATTATCTGATAATTCACGGCGAATGATGAGCTCTTCTAGATAAGCCTCTTTATCCTTGGACGGAGCCGCCGCCTTCATTACTTCAAAGGCCGCCCGTTGCGGGCTCAGCATGCCATAATGAAAATACGGTGAGAGGTCTGACTGGGCTTGGGCATTTGGGTCATTGCGCCCTTCGTCATAGCCGTTCAATTCATGTTGGATAAATCCTCGCAAAGCCCTCTGCGCCGCCTTCTCGCCTGCAAAAATCCAAGACACGGGTGCAATCTCACGACCTTTAAAGCCGCGTCGCAACGCATCCCACTTAATCACCGGTGACGTAATGGCAATCGGGTGTTTCTTCAGGATTGGAAAATCCGTCAAAAAAGCTTTGAGCAGCTTTTTGATTTTTGGGCGCAATGTATAAGCGCCATATTCGGCTTTGTCCGACGCTATCCAGCATGGCACGACATTATGCGCATCGACTTCGATAACGGGGATCCCAACCGCTTTTACCACCGACTTTAGCCATTTGCGCTGGATGCGCAGAGGCGAAAAATCCGTTACAAGTCCGCCAATCTTCTGTTTCTTGATCCATAGAACCAGGTCCTGCTCCGTCTTTGATCCAATGAGCAAAGAAAAGCCGATGCCCTTTTTCTGACAATCAACCGAGATCTCTTCGAGTGCAGCGAGCTTAAATTCAAACTGGCGACGGCCTCCGCCTAAAAAGGCCGGATCGAGATTATAAACCACCTGCAGGACAACGTTTTCACGCATGGCCCATTCTTGGGCGGCCAAGAGCGCCCAATTGTCTTCAAGGCGCATGTCACGGTTCATCCAATAGGCGATGGCGCCTTTTTGGTAAGGATGGTGGTTCAGGGTGCGCATGCGGCGCGGATCAACGCTCATAAGACAAAAGAATAACCGACATGCTACGCTTTGGCCATGCAACTCCCCCTTTGGCTCAAGGTGTCGCGACCGCGTTTTTGGATCTACTTGTTGGGACCTTTTTTGATCGGCTGCGCCATGATCTACCGCCAAACCGGCACCGTCCCGTGGCAGCTATGGCCGTGGCTGCTGTATTTTACTTATCCTGCCAATATTTTTATCTACGGGTTTAACGATTGCTTTGATTACGAAACCGATGTCTTGAATGCCAAAAAACAAGGTTACGAGGCCTTGGTACCGCCAGACCGCCGCAACCTCATCGGCATCATGATAGCCGTATCGCATGCGCCGTTTCTTTTTTTGGCGCCTTGGCTACCAAACAAGCCAACCGCCATTCTCCTTGGCTTTCTCTTTTTGGGGTTATTCTATTCATCCCCGCCGTTGCGTTTTAAGGTCCGACCTTTTTGGGACAGCCTTTCAAATGTCCTATATGCATTACCTGGGCTATTTGCCTACGCTTTGGGCGGCGGCACCGCCTGGAGCCCCGATGTACTTATTGCCGCCGGGCTCTGGTGCATGGCCATGCATGCCTATAGCGCAGCCCCAGACATCGCCGCTGACACGCAGGCCGGCCTGCAAACGATTGCCACAAAACTGGGATGGAAGCGCACCGTGCTTTTCTGCCTCTTTCTCTATGCGGCTGCAGCCTTGCTCGTCATACCTCACTCGCCGCTCTTTGGCTTTGTTGCTGGCATCGCCTACGTCTTCATGATGGCAAAGAGCTATAAAGACGGCGAAGCAAAGCTCACCCAAAACTATCAGCACTTTCCAGCTATCAACGCGCTGTTTGGGATGTTGTTGTTTTTTGCCGCCGCGTTCGTGCATTAAAGATTTGAGAGATCGGGCAATGCAGGCAATGCCTGCATTGTTTTGTTTTTCATCAAACGCTTCACAATCAACTCGGCACTAATCAACACCATCGGCATGCCAATGCCCGGCTGTGCACCCGCCCCCACAAAAAAGAGATTGTCGATCTTTGGGTGCTTTGTCTTTGGACGGAACCAGGCCGTCTGAAACAAGGTATGCGCGAGACCGAGTGCCGTACCGCGATAGCTGTTATAGCGCTTTTCAAAATCTTGAATGCTGAAAAGCTCTTTGGCGACGATACAAGCGCCAAATCTCGTTCTCCCGTCTGCTCTTCGATCGTGGCGAGGATCTTTTTGAGATAGTCCTCGCGTAGCTGGGCAGAGTCATCGAGACCTGCGGCCACGGGTACAAGAATAAAAAGATTTTCATGGTCGGGCGGCGCCACGGAGTCATCAGTCTTTGATGGCGCGCAGACATAAAACGACGGATCGCTCGGCCACTGCGGCCGGTCAAAGATCTGGCGAAAATTCTCTTTCCAATCTTTGGCGAACACCAGGGTGTGGTGCTCTAGGCCGTTTACGCGACCCTTAATGCCGAGATACGCGATAAATGCCGATGGTGCCAAGACACGCTTCTTCCAGTAGGCGTCCGAGTGCACGCGCTGTTCTTGGCCAAGCAAGACGCGATCGGTCCATTCAAGGTCGGCATTTGAGACGACGACGTCAGCCTGAATCTCTTCGCCCGTCGACAAGCGAATGCCTGTTGCGACCGTGCTCTTGACCATGATTTTTTCTACATTCGCCTGCGTGTGATAGCTCACCCCATGCTTTGCGCCAATGGCAACCAGCGCCTTGGTGATTTCATAGATGCCACCCTTTGGATAAAAAACGCCCAACTCGGTATCGATATGCGTCATCATACTGTAAATCGCCGGAGCATTAAACGGCGAATTGCCTAAAAAGACGAGCGGGTACTGCAATAACTTCTGCACAAAAGGCGACGAGAACCATCGCTTAACGTATTTATCCATGGTCTGAAATACCGAAAGACGGCTCCCCTCAATCATCAATCTCGGCGTAAAAAAATCCAAAGGCGAGTCGATATTGCCATAAAGAAAATCCTTCTTCGAGACTTCGTATTGGTATTTCGAGCGTCGCAAATACTCGTCAAGCTTGGCCGCTGAACCGGCCTCAAGCGATTCATAAACAACTTTGTCTGCCGCCAATTCAGAGCGCAGATCAACCGGGCCTCTCGCCTCATCTTTAAAATAGACGCGATACGAAGGGTCGAGTTTTACGAGATTAAGATAGTCTTCAATGTTTTCTCCCAGTAAATCAAACGTGCGCTGAAAGATGTCCGGCATCAAATACCAAGACGGACCCATGTCAAAACGAAAGCCGTCTTTTTCTAGCAGGCTCGCACGGCCGCCAAGCTGTTCATTTTTTTCGTAAACCGATACACGAAGCCCGGCTTTGGCCAGAAAAGCCGCGGTCGCCAGCCCACCAAGGCCAGAACCGACAATAATCACGTGTTTAGGCATAAAGCATGGATAACGGGATTGTTTTTATCTTTTCTCTAAGTGTCGTGCTCGCACGTTTGGTGAAAACGTCATAACCGTTCTGCTCGATCTTTAGCAGGATGAAGCGGTAAAGATCACTGGCCAACCGCACCGGCAATCGTCCCCCGTGATTTAAAAGCGCGATACCCTTATTCGCCTCTTCATAGAGCGCATGAATGCGTGCCATCTGCCATTTCATCATTTCAATGAATGCCGGGGTCACCTCGCCCTTGGCAATATCCTCGTCAGACAAGCCAAACCGAGCCAACTCATCTTTCGGTAGATAGATACGGCCACGTTCACGATAATCTTCACCGATATCACGTAAAAAATTCGTGAGTTGCATTGCTTCACCCAGGGCTGACGCGCAACGAGTCACTTCGTCCGTTGACGCCTCTTTCTGCCAACCGATGACATGGGTCATCATCAAGCCGACAACGACGGCCGAACCATGCATGTATTGCCGTAACTCCTCGTAATTCGCATACCGCGTCTTCACCAAGTCCTGCTTCATGGCTGTCAAAAAGTCGGTGGCAAGCTGTTCTGGGATCTCATACCGGCTAAAGACATCCTTGGCCGCCATGAGGACAGGATCAGAGGTCTTAGCCCCGCCCAATACCGACTTCCACTCGTTTTCCCAACGGTCTAACTTCATGACAGCGTCCTCAGGCGAATTGCCATCCACCATCTCATCAGGCAAACGAAAAAAGGCATACAAGGCATTAACGGCTTTGCGGCGTTTCTTCTCAAAAAACAGGGTGGCAAAATAATAGCTTTTTCCATATCGCTTCTGGATGCGCGCGCATTCGCGATAGGCTTGTTCGAGCGTCATATCAGCTGATGCGTGAACAGATTTTTTCATAGAGGGCCAAAAAGCCCGCTTGTTCTTTGGCCTTAAAACCACTTTTCTTGATGGCTTGTTCGGCTTTTTTAAAATAGCCGTTCATGGTTTTACTCACTTGCTCAAAGGCGCCGCTCTGCTCAAAAAGCGCATGGACTTCTCGCGCCTGCTTTTCGTCCACCATCGATCGCCAGAGCTTTTTTAAAGCGGCTTTTTGCTTGGGACCGCCATGCGTATGAATGAACTGCGTGAACATGGTGTGCTGGCCGTCGCGCAAATCAGAAAATGGCTGCTTGCCAAGGTCTTTAGCCGTACCCGTCAGATCTAGCAGGTCATCTTGAATTTGAAAGGCGATGCCAAGCGGTCGGCCAAACGCTTCGGCAAAACCGAGATGCGCCTTAGGCGAACCGGCCAATGCCCACCCCATGCGCAATGGCTGCACAAAGGTATAACCCGCCGTTTTCATTGAGGTTTTCTTTAAGACTTGTTTGTCATTAACGCTTAGGCGCGTCATGCCATCGATATCGAGCATTTGCCCAAGCATGACCTCTTGGTTCATCTCGGTATAAAATCCGCTGGAGGGCGAACAGAACGCGCTTGTCCAATCTTGGCTGATCAAAAAAACATTCGTTCGCCCAGACAAAAAGCATGTCGCCGACTAAAATGGCATGAGACTCCCCTATGTGCGCCGTATCGCCAATACGGGACTCTTTTTTAAATAGCGTTTTGGCATATTCATGCAAGGTCGGCATGCCATGACGATCGGTACCCATGTCCATCACATCATCATGCATCAAGGCGAATGCATGAAAAAGCTCGATGCCAAGCAAAACCCTCCACACCGAAGGACTCATCTTGCCTCCACAAGACTCATACATTAACGCGGCAATATACGGACGTACGCGTTTACCGCCATGCATCACGATGGTTTTTGCATGGGCAAATAGTCGGTTTAACGTGACATCATCAGCCTGACGCTTTACGCTCTTTAGTTTTGCATCCAAAAAACGCTCAAGCTCAGCATCAAAAACCGTTTTGAATTGGTGCAGTGAATGCATAATATTACAAAATGCCGTCGATACGGTCAGCGAGTGATTCTCCCCCGTCGGTTGTCATTACGTTGTCATAATGGGAGACGAGTTTCTTTGCCTCTTCAGGATGTTGAACCATGGCTAATGCGCAGGCATGCAACATGGCGGCAAAACCCTCGGTGCGCTGATCAAGCACAATCGCCGCATCAGCCTTAGCAAAGGCTTGGGCATTTGCTTCTTGGTGTGAACCCGGGATAGGCACAATGATGCACGGCTTTTGCAAAGCAACGATTTCAGACAAAGAACCGAGACCAGCGCGTGTGATGACAACGTCTGCAGCCGCATAAGCGGCACGCATGCGCTCAGCGTCCAAAAACTCATACGAAGAATCGGCCGCCTTTTTGCCTTTACCTGACACATGAATGACCTGCATGTCTTTAAACCAAGCATCCTGTTTTGTCAGAAACGCTTCATTCAAAGCTTGGGCACCCGTACCTCCACCCATGATAAGGACGATCGGCTTGGCCGCATCCAAACCGAAGACATTTGCCCCCTCTGCGCGTGTCATGACTTCACCGACAAAACGCACTGGCGTTGCAATGCGGTGCACATGCTTAACGCCGGCAAATGGCGAGGTAGCATAGGCAAACGACGTTGTTACCGATGTTGCCAATGGTGCAATCAGTTTATTCGTCAGACCAGGCTCAACATCAAGCTGGTGCATCATGACTGATACCAAGCGTTTTGCGGAAATGAAACGGGAAACGCCGTAAAACCACCTGCTCCAATCACCGCATCAGGACGTTCTTGTTCTAACAAACGCTTGGCTTCGACAAAGGCGCGATAGAGATCGAGAGGCCATGTTAGCCACTGCTTTGAAGGGTAACGCGGTAATTTTGCCGCAGGAATGGCATGAAATGGGACATGAAAAACCTCGATAACGGCTTTTTCTGGGCCATATTCGGTACCAAACCAGCAAAACGACGCATCTGCGTGTTTGGCTTTGAGCGACTGGTAGACAGCGATGAGTGGTGTTACCGGACCCATGGTCCCCCCTCCAACAAAGGCGTATTTCATAGTCGTTTGAGCGTGGCGCTTCTTGGCAGGGATGCTACCAGACCAATGGCAGCAAGCAAAACGGTCAAAGAGGTGCCTCCGTAAGAGATGAACGGCAAGGTCACACCCGTCATCGGCATGAGTCCAAGCATCGAACAAATATTAATGATGGTTTGCAATGCTATCCAAATGCCAACGCCGGCAGAGAGGTATTTTGCGAATCCGTCAGTCGATTGTCTCGCGATCTGAAAGCACCTCCAAACCAAGACGCCAATCACCGCCAAAATCAAACTACACAAAATAAGTCCAAGTTCTTCGGCCATGACGGCAAAAATAGAATCGGATTCAACGGCGGGAAGATACAAATATTTTTGTCGAGACTTGCCGTATCCGAGTCCGAACCAACTCCCTGAACCAATGGCAAGCATTGCCTGATTGATATGATAACCAATGCCTGCGGATCGAGTTCAGGGGTAAAAAAGGTCATGAAACGGGCGGCGCGATAATCAGAAAATTTAATCAGCAAACCGATCATGGTCACACCGGCAGTACCGAGCGCTGCAAACCACCACAAGGGCGCACCCGACAATAAATACATCAAACCGGTCATACCAGCGATGACGGTCATCGAACCCGTATCTGGCTCAGCGATTAATAAGACAACAATGATGCCAAGCGAGCCCAAAAACGGTAGCAGTCCTTCATGCATGTCTTTGACTTGTTGCGGCGTGCGCGATGAGAGCCAAGCAGCAAAATACATGAGCAGACCGAACTTCACGAACTCAGACGGCTGAAACTGGATACCGGCGATATTCAACCAGCTGAGCGAACCGCCCACGCGCACACCGATGCCCGGCACATACACCAACAACAATAAAAAGACGCTGCCAAAAAAACCAAACACGGCCAGCTTCTTCCACACGCGGTAATCAATGAGTGAAAACAATAAAAACGCCACGACCCCGGGGAACAGCCCCAAAAGCAATTGGCGCTTTACCATGAACAAACTGTCTTGGGTGCGCTGAAAAGCAATAGGACCCGTGGCCGACATGAGCATCGCCAAACCAACAACCACCAAAAACGCCGTCGCTCCGACAATGATCGGGTCAAGCGATTTGAGGCGGTCGATGAGCGAAGTGCGCATGTAAATTACGATTTATCCAACAAACCGATGACGATGCCGAGACCGGCGACCACGAACGAGACCATCCAGGCGCGCATCACGACGCGGGGCTCACTCCAGCCAATGGCTTCAAAGTGATGGTGGATCGGAGCGACCTTGAAAACCTTTTTGCCATTGCGGAGTTTTTTGCTCGTAAGCTGGATGATGACGGACAAGCTCTCGACGACATAAGGCAAACCGATGACCAGCAATAACAGGGGTTGGTTGGTAAGCAGGGCGATGACTCCGAGCGTGGTACCCAATGACATTGCGCCTGTATCCCCCATAAACACGTCGGCTGGATTGATATTGTACCAAAGAAAACCAAGTAACGCGCCACAGATCGCACCGCACAGGGTTGCAAGGTCATATCTGCCCTGGGACCAAGCGATGATCGAAAAGGCGGCAAAGGACGAGAGCAGGATGCCACCTGCCAAGCCGTCCAAACCGTCGGTCACGTTCACCGAATGCGATGTTGAGATGATCACAAGAATGAAGAACGGCACATACCACCAACCGATCTGAAACGTACCGAGAAAAGGGATGTGAAAATAGTCCCAACCAAGCTTTAAGAAAAACCACAAGGCACCGATAACGGCAATCAGGCCATATGAGAGAATGCGTTCACGTTCACGCAAGCCGCCGCCCTTTGAACCGATGCGCAAGATATTGAGATAGTCATCAACCAAACCGATTAAAGCCGCTCCCAACATCAAACCAAGCGGCAACCAGGTTTGTCCACGCGAAAGAAAATCCGCGCGGCAAGCCAACGAACCTTCGCCGAATAACGCACAGGCGCCCGAGAGCCCGAGGACCAGCGCAAGAACCGTCCCCCAAATGACAATGCCACCCATGGTCGGCGTGCCGGATTTTGCCTGGTGCATCGAAGACATGATCGGCGCGGCCTCTGCGGCGCGGATGGACTTGCCCATCTTGTATTTGCGCAAGACGCGAATCAATAACGGCATGGAGGCAACCGAGATCGCAAAAGCGGCGCCTGAGACGGCGAGGGTGCGGGCAATCAAGAATGGTTCGATGGACATAGGTTAGACGTTTAAAACCGAGAGGTAGAAAAAGAAACTCATCCAGGGCAGAGCCCAGGCTAGGGCTAAGGCAGCACAAGCGTTTGCCATCACGGCATCCGAGCGGTACACGCCCAAGGCAACCAAACAATCGATAACCGTGAACACAAGCCAGAGTCCAGGCAAGAAAAAGACCCATGGCCAGTCCTTCACTTCATCGATGCCAAAATAGACATTGTAGTGAAAAGCAAAAGCATGGTTGCGGGTAGCGTCAGGCAAAATGCCAGCGACAAAAATCGTGCTTGCTATAAGGCATAACGCGATCGACAGAATGGTAGACCAGCGCAAAAAGGGCCTTCCCCACGCGAGCTTTGCGGACAACAACCAGGCGCTCCAATTCATGCCACCATGCTACGCGCCGCACGAGGTTTTTTCAATGGATTCTTGTGGAGCTGCCAAGACCACTTCGCGGACTTCTGGCAACATCTCGAACAAGACCTCTTCGACACCGGCTTTGAAGGTAAATTCTGACATCGGGCAGCCGACGCAGTTGCCCTGAAAACGCACTTCGACCCTCCCGGTGACAGGGTCGGCGTCTACCAACTCAACGCTGCCATTATGAAAAGCCAGGCCCTGGCGGACGACCTCAAGGACGCCTTCAACCTCTTCTTTGAACTGTTCTTGGCTTTTTGTCATAGTTTTAGCCAATTTTACCCATTTTCGCATTCTTGACAAGTTAAGGGGATACGGGTATTCTACTGCCCATCATCATTAATTATTAGCACCCTTTTATGGCAACAAAAAAGGCCGGTGGTTCTACTCAAAACCTGCGAGACTCTCAAGGTCAGCGTCTCGGCGTCAAGCGCTATGCAGGTGAATACGTAAAAGCCGGCAACATCATCGTCCGCCAACGCGGTACGGCTATCCGCCCGGGTCTCAATGTCATGAAAGGCAGTGACGACACGCTCTTCGCGGTAGCACCAGGCATCGTTTCGTTCACGGACAAGCGCATTCGCCGCTTTACCGGCCACTTCAAACTGGCAAAGTTCGCAAACGTGACCCCTACTGAAGCAGCTCCAAAGGCTCCAGCAGAAAAGAAAGCCGCCCCTAAAAAGGCCGCTCGCAAAACCACCAAAAAAGCATAATTGCTTCGCGGTATGAGAAAAGCACCCAGTCGGGTGCTTTTTCAGTAGTAACAGAGAATCTCAGTAGCGAAGGGCCTCATCGAGGGTGAAGTATTCACGCAGCACTTCGTTCTGACTGCCAAGAAACAGCTTGCTTTTCTCCACATCGTCGATATGCAGCTCGACGCATTTTCGGTCCATGACCGTCAGTCGCCCTTCGTTATAGCCCGCCGCCTCTAGGCTCGTGAACCAATCCATGTACCGATCCTGGTTCGCCAGAGCCAAGAACGTATAGAGACGGTATCGGTAGGGCTGATGAGTGCCTCCGCTCGACCATGGCGTGAAGATCTTGGGCCGCTGTCGCGGACCGATGCTCGTGAGTACGGCGTCAGCTACGCGATGATCTCGCCACTCTTCATACAATTCACGGCGCAGCGCTTCGAACGGATTACCACGGTCTTGCGGCTCCATGCGGCCACCCCAGAGCTGGTACTTGCCCCGACAACGCGGGTCAGGATGCTCGTCACCGTTCAGCTGGAACATGAAGGCTCCGAGCTTGGGGCAGGTGATGATGACACCGACACTCTCGTGGTCGATGATGGCTTCCTGTTCGCTAACGATATCGATCCCAGTCATGCATCCCCTCCATAGGGTACACCCTTTTTGTCATAAAAAAGGGAGCTCCGATCATAGCGAAGCTCCCCTCTTCTGTCAATAATCCGTTATTTGCCAAAGCGACGAGAACGTTCGTGAAAGTCGGCAAATGCCGCATCAATGTCACGCTCTTCAAGATCCGGCCAAAACTTTTTGAGCCACATGAGTTCGCTATAAGCAGCCTGCCATAACAAGAATCCGCTTAATCTCTCTTCGCCCGACGTGCGGATAATCAGGTCGGGGTTTGGCATATGAGACCAATACAAATGGGCAGCGACCGTGTCTTCAGTGATGTCTTCTTCTTTGGTGCCGGTTTTCACGATGGCTTTGACGGCATCTGTGATCTCTTGGCGGCCGCCATAGTTCAAACAAATACAGAAGGTGAAATCTTGAAAATGCTCCGTTTGTTTTTCTGCATTGTCGATGAGGTCGAGGATCTTTTTTGAAAATCCCTCACGGCGCCCCAAGATGCGCAAACGGATTTGGCGCGTGAGAAAGTATTCGATTTCTTTTTCAAGCGCGGTCTCGAGCAAAAGCATCAAAAAATTCACTTCGGTCTCGCTGCGCTTCCAGTTCTCGGTAGAAAAAGCATACACCGTGAGCACTTTTACGCCTCGATCGATGCACCAATCACCCACTTTTTTCATGGTTTCATAGCCGGCTTTATGGCCGTCGATGGTCGAGAGTCCGCGCTCTTTTGCCCAGCGGCGGTTTCCGTCCATAATCATGGCGACGTGGTGGGGTCCCTGGGTCATACAGTGGGCTTGAGGATAGCGGGTTTTGCCTCCCTTGTCCAAACCCTCGACTTTACCCGGGGCAAGCCCTATCCTATCGCCCATGCCTATTATTGACGGTAAAACGCTCGCGACCCGCCTCGAACAACAAACCAAAACACGCTTGCAAGAAGCCCAGCTCAGCCCTACCCTGGCCATTTTGCAAGTGGGCGAAGACGCGGCTTCAAGCATCTATATCCAGAAAAAAATGGAAGCCGCCGAGCGCATCGGCGCCAAAGCCATTCTTGAACGCGTGGGCGCGGACTCGACCGACACCGAACTCATGGCCGTCATTCAAAAATGGAATGCGAATCCGATCGTGAACGGAATTTTAGTGCAGCTCCCCCTCAAAGGCGCGCACGACACCGATGCCGTGCTGGCCACCATTAACCCGATGAAAGACGTGGACGCCTTTCATCCGGACAATGCCAAAAAACTCACAGAAGGCGCACCGCTGGTGATCTCACCGGTTCATGAGGCGACCCTCAGACTCATCAGCGAGACGCCGGTAAAACTCGCAGGCGCCATTGTCGTGTTGATCACAAATTCAGATACGTTCGCGAATCCCCTTGCTCAATTACTCAAAACTGCCGGTGCCATCGTTTCATCCTATCGTGCCGACGAGCTCGACAGCTTCAAACTCAAAGAAGCCGACATCGTTATCATCGCGATTGGCCGCGCCCAATTCTTTCATCCTTCGCTCACGAGCGAGAAAGCCGTCATCATCGACATCGGTATCAACAAAGAAAACGGCAAAACCGTTGGCGATGCCGACACGCAAGCTTTTTTGGATGCCGGACACTGGATCACGCCTGTGCCGGGTGGCGTTGGTCCCGTAACGGTTGCCACGGCGCTCAACAACCTCGTGACGCTGGCGATCGCTCAAAAACACCTTGTAAACGGTAAAGACGGCAAAGGCGAGATAAACGAATGCCAAAGCCCATATGCTGCCTTAACCAAGGTGGCTTTTTGTGACGGTGCGGTTTTTCTGGCGACGGCAAAGGCACAAATCATCGCCGCATTGATGCCGATAAACACTGAACCGATGAATGCAATGACTTTGACGAATTCACGCGAAACAAAAACCAACAAAATGATCGGCAAGCAATAGGCGAGCACGGCCGCCAATGTTTTTGTCCAGCCAAAGTCCAAAGCAAAAACCGATTTTAATTCGGCAGAAGCGGTAATGTATGAAGAAGAGATGCCCGTCAAACCAAGCACCGGCAAAAGCCAAAAGAACGCCATCGGCACATAGGAGTTGAATTCGATAACGCGTTCACCGATCGCGCCATGCGATGCGAGATAAAAAGCCACGCCAAAGATCCACGAGAGGCCGGCTGAAACCATGGTGCTGACGATGATGGCCGAATACGCCTCTTTGCGTGACCTGCCAACCATTTGGACGGCTTCACCGATGCCCGAAAAACCCGAAACGGCAAACAAGAAAATGCCCATGGCCACGGCCCAGCCCGAACGCGTGGCGCCCGTGACGTCAAATGTGATGGCCGGCCATTGCAAAGCGCTTAACATCAAAAGAGCCGTGACCATGGCTGCCGTGATATAGGTTTCAGCACGCGCGACGGCGCTATTGCCCGAGATAGAGATCGCCGCAAACAAAAACCAAAACAACACGATTGCCGACAATTCAGGGATGCTCACTGAAAAAATTTGCAAACACGCCGCCAAAAAACCGCCGCCGAGCAAAATATAAGCGTAGTTCGTCGACAGCAAATGCAAAGGGTAAGTTACTGCCGGGATCATCTTGGCATTCTTGCCAAAATATTTGCCGACAAAATACCCCAGGCGATGCTTATCACCTGTCTCGAGCAACTCTCGAGTCAAGCTGAGATGCGTGGCCAGTGCGCCAAAGGCCAGAATCCAAAACAAAACGGTACCCCACCACAACCCGACATAAGAAAACGCGGCCGGCAAAGCAAAAAGACCAGCGCCCATGATGGTACCCATCATAGAGAACGTGGCCTTTAACCAAGAATGTGCGAGCTTCATGGCGAGAAGTATACCATGGCCAACCTTACCGAGAATGCTTCACGCGAGCTGAATGACGGGAAAGCAGATCCCACGAGACCAACCGCTACCGTGCCAGCTCAAATCCAAGAACAAACCGTTCCTGTCCCAGAGCAAGGGTGAATGCGGATACTCGAGATGAATCCCGTACTGGGTGCCGAGCGCAATGAGCGTCGACTCGCGTACGATGTCGCGATGCTGCCGACAAACCAACAACATCTCACTCAACATCACCGGCGTCCAACCGTTCGCCATTTGGCGAAAGAGCTTCGTCCGTAGAGATCAGGGATTGCGGATAGTACAGCCGAAGAGGACAACCCTCGTTCGGGACGCGCGGCAGCCGGCTATGGGCCTGGTACTGCTTGGCTAGCATCACCTCATTGCGCCTATCGAGGCGCGTGATGAACTCCGCGTCCAGGGACTCATAGTCGAGGGCCAGGGTGGGATCCGGCAAAATCCGCAAACCATCTTTGAACGTCATCGTCACAGGCATTCTCCAGTTGAAAGTTCGTGATACCTTCTTACCGAGATCCGCCCATATCGTCAAAGATCAAGATCAAAAAACCAAACTCCTCTTGCGTCGTAAAACGTTAATACTAAAGTAGCGAGGGGGAGTATAGTTATCCACAGTCGTCGCCCAGCTTCTCCCCTATTTGGATCCAAAACGCATTGCCAGCACCCTGCACCACCCCTAAGATCGTCACCATATGAGCATGGAAAAACTGACTCCCCACAATATCGAAGCGGAACAGTCATTTTTAGGCTCTCTCCTTCTCGACAAGGACGCTATGGTCAAAGTTGCTGACCAGCTCACTCCAGAAGATTTCTATCTCGACAAACACCGCCGCGTCTATGAAGCGATGCTCGATTTGTATCGACGTTCGATGCCGATCGATCTTTTGTCTTTGGGTAGCCGCCTCACCGACAAAGGAGAGCTCGAAGGCATCGGCGGCCGTGCCGAGCTCATGAGTCTTGCGAATGCCACGCCAACGGCAGCGCACGTCGTTCACTACGCCGAAATCATCCAAAAGAAATCGACGCTGCGCCGTTTGCTCGTTGCCGCACAAGAAATCACCGCCCTCGGTTATGAACAAGCTGAAGACGTCGAAGTCTTGCTCGACAGTGCCGAGAGCAAGCTGTTTAACGTCTCGCAAAAGTTTTTAAAACGTTCGTTCACCATCATTCGCGATGTGCTGACCGACGCGTTTGACCGTATCGATGAATTGCACCGTGAAAAAGGCAAACTGCGCGGCGTCCCTTCAGGCTATACCGATCTCGATAACATTCTTGGCGGTTTGCAAAAAAGCGATCTTATCATTCTCGCCGCACGCCCTGCTTGTGGTAAAACCTCGTTCGCCCTCGATCTCGCCCGCCATGCTGCCGTAAAACACAAAGTCCCTGTTGGCGTCTTTTCGCTCGAAATGTCGAAAGAGCAACTTGTTGACCGTATGCTTTGCTCTGAGGCGAATGTTGATTTGTGGCGCATGCGCACCGGCCGCCTTCAAGAAGGCGGTGAACACGACGAGTTCTCTCGCATCGGCCACGCTCTCGGCATTTTGTCTGAAGCGCCGATCTATATCGATGACTCCGCCTCGGCAAATATCATGGAGATCCGCACCAAATGCCGTCGCCTTCAAATGGAGCATGGCCTTGGCATGGTCGTTATCGACTACTTGCAGCTCATGGAATCCCGCAGCAAAGCCTCGGACAACCGCGTGAATGAAGTTGCTGAAATTACCCGTGGCCTTAAATCGCTTGCCCGTGAATTAAATGTTCCGGTGATCGCGCTCTCGCAGCTCTCGCGTTCGGTTGAATTGCAGAAGCCTGCCATCCCCCGCCTCGCCCACCTTCGTGAATCGGGTTCGATTGAGCAGGATGCCGATATCGTGCTCTTTATCTACCGCAAAGCCGCTGATAAAAACTACCGCCCAGAAGAGCTCTCGCCTGAAGAGCTCAATACCGCCGAAATTCACATCGCCAAACATCGTAATGGCCCTACCGGCGTGGTAAAGCTCTACTTCGACGCCGCGCGTGCCAGCTTTAAAAACATCGCTAAAGACCAATTCATGGGCGGGGCTCCGCAAGGCGGCTCATCTGGTCCATCCGATGCGAATCCGCACCAACCGTCGAATCCAATGGTCGGCTCTGGCGTTCCGTTCTAAAACCCTTTACCCTACAACCCTATGTTCAACAAATTGAAACAAATCAACGACCTTCGTTCTAAGGCGAAAACCCTTCAGGACGCGCTTAGCAAAGAATTCGTTACCGGTACTTCGGGCTGGGGCGACAAGGTAAAGATCACCATCAACGGCACCCAAGAAGTCACCTCGGTGGAAATCGACCCTTCGGCCATGGAAGATCGCGAGAAACTCCAGAACTACGTGAAGGACGCCGCGAACGATGCGATGAAGAACCTCCAGAAGACCATGGCTACCAAGCTCAAAGACATGGGCGGTATGGATCTCGCCAATGAACTTGGCGACCTCATGAAACAATAATCAATGTCACTTCCTGAGCCATTACGGCAGGCCGCAGCCGCCTTCGACAGCCTCCCCGGCGTTGGTCCGAGGGCGGCTTTGCGTTATGCCTATTGGCTCGTAAACCAGCCGAAGAATGTCGTTGATCAATTCTCTCGTGCGCTAACCCAGCTCGCTGAACGCATGCATCTCTGTGATACCTGTGGGATGTGGTCCGAATCCTCCCCTTGCAGCATTTGCTCGGATTCTCGCCGCAACCAAGACATCCTCTGCGTCATCGCCACGAGTCCCGACATTCGCGTCATCGAAGACGCCGGTATCTTTAAAGGACGTTATCTCGTCCTTGGCGGCACCATCGACCCGATCGAAGGCCGCACGCCGGAGACGCTTAATATCGCCAAACTCATCAACCGTCTCAGCCACGCGGATTCGCCAATCAAAGAAGTCATTCTTGCCCTCGATGCCAATATCCCAGGCGACGTGACGGCGATGTATTTGAAAAAACACTTAAGCAAGATGAACGTCCGTGTCACCCGCCTTGCTCGTGGCCTACCTACGGGCGCCGCACTTGAATATGCGGATGCGCATACGCTCAACGACGCTTTTCAGCACAGAAGTGAGTCGTAACCTTCGCCTCCCCATCCTCCCTTTCCCTCCGCGGAGCGAAGGGTTACGGAGGTTACATCCGTCCCTCTTCGCTACGCGGAGAGGCAGGAGAGGTTTGAGAGGCGATTCTGCCTACCATCTCTCTTCCCTTGGCCTGGTCTCAAGATATTCTTCAATGCGTCTTTTCGTTGCCGGTGAAATATCCGCTGGCAAATGATCAAAAGCAAAGAATTTCGTCTCTTTCACTTCTCCCCCGCTACTTGGCTCAAAGACCGATGTCTTTGCTTCAAAAAGCACGATATGGTCATTTTTATATTCGCCAAAGTTCGTGTGCGTAGCGAGCAAATTCAAAGGCCCAGAAAAATCAAAACCCACCTCTTCTTTGAGCTCACGACGTACGACATCTTGTAACGTTTCACCACGCCCAACTCCCCCACCGGGCAAATACCAGTCTTTCAGGTATGAATGCTTTACGAGCAGCACACTCTGTCCATCCGTAACGATGGCGCGGGCACCGATAGTGATAGGGCGTCGAATCCACCAATAGAGGCGGCGGAGGGCATTGACGAGCTTGTACATGACCCAAGGCTAGCACTCATGGTGAACAATGAAAATCCCGGTGGGATTTAACTTATTCGTGGATGGATTCGATGATCGTTGAGAGAGCGGCTTGGTCCTGTTGGGCGATTTTTGCCGTCGGACCATCGCTATAATTCGCATCAAGAAGATACTTTCCTTTCTTCGTTGTGATGAGATACTGCTCTCCTGGGTAACCTGCCCCATCAACGACAAAATTCACTTTTTGTACGAGAGGGTTCTTTGTTGGCGAAAGCTTGGTCGTGGTAGCCGAGACTAGTTCCAAATTACTTTCATCCGCCTTGTAGATTATTACCTCATACCCAACGGTAAACTCACTTGCACTCGGCCCCACAGGACCCCCACTCGTACGGAACAACGTGCCAGTGGCGCTGGTAATGTAGAGCACATTAGTATTGTCGGCGAGAGCTGTGTGGGCGGCAGTAGGATAAGAGAATGCAAAATCCCAACCCGTATAAGCAGTGGTAGTAGACTGCACTGAATCACCCGCAGGGGTCACAAGCGCCTTAGCCGGGTCTTGGTCAATCTTTTTTTCTACAACCGAAAGGCGATCCGAGATCATCATAAGCGAACCATTCGTATTCATCTGCATAAAGCCAAGGCCCACAATGCCAAGCAAAATGATCATGGCGATCGTGATAAGGGAGAAGTGTTTACCGTCCATAGTGTGGTTAAAAGAGTGTTTAGATGCCAATAGAACGAAACATATTATAAATCATGACACCGTCCTCCGAATAGCCAGTTATACACAAACCCCGCCTTGAGGGCGGGGTTTGAAAGATTGATTACGCAATCTTGGTGATCTTCACTTCAGTGAAGTGCTGGCGGTGGCCATGGCGGCGCGTATAGCGGCTCTTGGCTTTGTATTTCACGACTTCTACCTTGGCGTGGCGGCCCTGGCGAACGACTTCGCCGGTAACCTTTTCGCCGAGCGAAGGAGTGCCGAGATTGAGCTTGTCGCCCTCAGCGGTGAGAAGCGTCTCAAAAGACACGGCTTTGCCGGCTTCTGCTTCGAGCTTTTCGATTTTGATGACGTCGCCCTCGGATACGAGGTACTGCTTACCGCCAGTAGAGATAACTGCAATCATAGAATTTTTGGGAATGGGCGTATAATAGCGGTTTTAGGCTAGGTTGTCAATAAAAGGCCATTTGCCCGTATTTGGCTATCTTAAGCTGTTTAAATCCGTCTGGGTACCGATTTCGAGCTTGTATTCTTTTACCATCCCCTCATTGAGCTCAAGTACCATATCAGCCTCGGTTACAGACTGGTGACTGGGGATACCGGCAAGGCTCGGGCGCTGAAGGGTCGCGATATCGACCACCTTCCCCTCTCTTAGGTAAACAATGTCGAGTGCAAACTTCATATCCTTCATCCAGAAATTCTGGTTCTCGACATTTGGCATGATAAAGAGCATCCCCTCGTCTTTGGTCATGCGTTTGCGGCCGCTGAGGCCCTGAACGATCGAAGCGGGCGTACGAGCGATCTCAAGATTGAGAGTTTTGCCGTTAAGTGTCACAGCTTGGTCATGACGCATCACTGCCGCGCTTGGTGCAGCAAAAATGAAAGCCGCGACACAGATGCCGGCTGACAATATAACGAGCGCAATCGTTACAAAAAGTTTTTTCTTCATGAGATGGTTTTTTGCTTATGTTTGGCATCAGCCCATGCACCAAGCCCTACGGTTACTGAACACAATAAAATAAATAACAAGACTTTTCCCGTGTTTGCACAAATAAACCCGCGGCACCGACGAGGGCGGTGAGCGACCAAAGAAGATAGACAACATGGCGCTTATCGAGACCTGCCTTCAATAGTTTGTGATGCAGGTGGGTATCATCACCCTTGAACGGTGATACGCCGCGACGTACTCGGCCTACGAGGACAAAAGCGAGATCAACAATCGGTAAACCAAGCACCATCAGAGCCGTCGCTAATTTTGCACCGCTCAAGATCGCTAACGCACCAAGCAAGAAGCCAGCCAACGTACTCCCCGCTTCTCCCAAAAACTGTTTGGCGGGATTCATATTATGGGGCAAGAATCCGGCAAAGGCACCGGCAACAACAACAGCCAACATCGCCATGCTTGGTTGGTAATAACGTTGAGTGAGTGACAGAGCCACGATAAGCATCGCACCAATCACCGCTTGGCCGGTCACAAGGCCATCAAGACCGTCCATGGCCTTGGTTGCATACGTGACACCCATCAACCAACAGAAGGCGAGCAAGCTCGGCAATACGGCGACACCACCGATCACCCAGAACTGCAACGAGTAGGCTCCGCCAGAAGGATTCGTGATATGGCTAATCGATAATCCGCAAGCCACGGCAACAACGCACCCAACAATCGGAAAGAGAATTTGGTATTTAGCGGGCAAATCATGACGATCATCCAAAACACCGCCAAACATCAGAATGATGGCAGCGACCATTAAGCCCGTTAATGCCAAACTAGGCACCGATAACCATGGTGATAAAAAACCAAAAGCGATCAAAACGACCAAACCGATACCGAGTCCGCCCAAAAGGGGCGTTGCCATCTCATGAATTTTACGTCCCCCTTTTGGCTCATCAATAGCCCTGAGGCGAAATGCCAGTCGCTGGGTCGCACGAGCCAAAACCCACGACAAAGCCGCACTGGCCAAGCCAAGAGCGGCAAGAATCAAATACAGGGTCACACGGCTCATATCGGCATCTAACCGCGCCATTTCTCGACGCGCAAGTGACCACCCTCTTCGAGCACGAGGGTATCTTTGCGGGTGGCTTCTTCGCGCAATAAGGCATCGGCAATGGCTGTCTCAACCTTGTCTTGGATAAGGCGTTTTAGAGGGCGCACGCCAAATTGCGGATCAAAACCCTCTTTCGCCAACCATTGAACCGCTTCATCGTCGGCGGTAAAGACGATCCCTTTTTCTTTGAGTTTTTCAGCCAGGCGACGAATTTGCAACCAGGTAATTTGCTCTACCTCATCAAGATGAAGCGGACGGAACACAATGATACCGTCAAAACGGTTCAAGAACTCCGGACGATAGGTCGATTGCAGTTCACGTTCTAACAATTCGCGCTTGATGGACTCAATACCCTTTTCTTCACGAACGGCTTGTTGGATATACCCGGCACCGGCATTTGACGTTGCGATAATCACGGTATTGGTGAAATCGATGGTGCGACCAACGCCATCGGTGAGACGCCCATCATCAAGCACCTGCAAAAACGTTGTTAGTACATCAGGATTCGCTTTCTCTAATTCATCCAAGAGCACGATCGAGAATGGCTGTTTGCGAATAGCCTCGGTCAATAAACCGCCCTTATTGTCACCAGGATTACCGATCAGGCGCGATACCGATGAAGCCTGTTGGTATTCGGACATGTCGAGACGCACCAAAAAACGTTCATGACCGACATACTCCATCGCAAGCGCTTTAGCGAGCTCAGTTTTACCGACACCCGTCGGGCCCAAGAACAAGAAGGTCGCCATCGGACGTCTCGTCTCACGCACATCGACGCGTGCACGGCGCATCGCCTGCGAGACGGCTTTGACCGCCTCTTCTTGGCCGATGACATGGGCCTTTAAACGGTCTTCGAGGCCAAGGAGTTTTTCTTTTTCATTTGAGTTGATCGATTCGACCGGGATGCGCGTCTTCTCATGTACAATTTGGGCGATATCTTCTTCACTCACCAATACTCCCGAACCGCGCTTGCGCTGGGCGGATGCCGCCGCCTCGGTCATGAGTTGAAGGGCACTCTCAGGCAAACGGATATCTTTGAGATACCGCTTGGCCGACGCATAGGCCTGCTCAAGGGCACCATAGGTAAAAAAGACATGTGATCGGTATTCGATACTGCCCGCCTTTGCCATCAATAACTCCATAGCCGCCTCTTGTGATGGCTCTTCGAGTATCTGCTTACCCATTTGGGCGCTTAAGGCATGCGGCTCAAGGACGCTCGTCCATGCACCTGGTGTCGTTGTCGCAAGCAGCATCAGCCTCCCCTGCTCTAAATCTGAAGCGAGTAAATCAGCCAAATCAACACCGTTCGTCGAGACGCGCACCACGGCATCAAGTTGTTGAAGCACAAGCAAAATATTGCCCGAGCTCTCAGCTTCACGAATCAATGACAATAAGCGCTGTGGAGCATAAGACGGGTCACCGCCAGCGAGTACATGCGCTACATCAACCACGACCATGCGTTTATCAAACAGGATAGGCGGCACGTCTTCAATCACCATGCGCTGCGCCAAACCTTCTACCAAGGCGCGCTTACCAACACCTGCATCCGCAATGAGAGCCATGGCACGGTGCCCACTTTCAAACCCGCGCAAAAGCTGGTCCATGTCGGCATCGCGTCCAATCAAAGGGAAAAGATAGTCATGTCGCGCCGAACGGGTGAGATCTTCGCCAAACTGGTCAAGGAGCGGCGTGGCATGGGCCGTCATGGCACGGTCCATCGAGGCGTCAGGCTTGAGGATGGCGAGCTGGTGAAAGGCGCGGTGGTCTTCAACGAGTTGCTCTTGCAAACGGATCCAATGCGCCACGCGTTCAACACGCTCAGGTGGCACGCCTAAAACATCGAGAGCATCACGAATGCCCGCATCGACTTCAACAGCCGCTTGAAAGATATCCATTACGCTTACCGTTTGGCGCTGGTTTTGCCGGGCATAGAGAAACGCGCGCAGTAAAATCTCTCTTGCTTCGGTTGTCAGTTTTGGTTCGCGTTGCTCGCCAAAAGGCACTTGCCCCAATAAGCGCGTGAGTTGCGGCTTCCAGGCATCAAAGGTGACGCCGAGGCGTGAGAGCAGAATACCGCCTTGGGTTGAAGTGAGCGCGGAGGCAAATACATGAATAGGCGCCAACTCGGATTTTTGCTGTTTGCGCGCAAGGTCATGGGCCAAACGAAGCGCGTTCCAGGCACTGTCATCGGCATAACGCGAGACATCGCGCACAAATGGCAGCTCAGGCGTATGCGCCGGAGCTTGCGGCAACCGTTCTTGCGTCTCTGCCCAGGTCGCCGAACGATAAACAAGCAACAAGATAGACAAGGCAGCCACACAAAAGGCAAAAGCCATCGGACCGCCATTCACGAGAGCCAGAAACGTGAACTCGGTCACGGATTGCATCAATAGCCAACCCGCAACCAAAGCCGAAATAATGAGGGCGGCCATGGCCAAGACCACACTCCCGCGGCGCGAAATTTCTTTGACGCGTCGCAAGGCAAAAACCGAGCTTTCAACCGGACTCAACCAGATAAGCTGTTCAGCATTGTCGACGACCAACGCAAACTCCGAGCCTTGGCAGTTTTTACACAAGCGCTTGTCTTCTACTCCGTCACAGGTGTCACAAGAAATTCTCTGGATATCCATATCACATCAGGTGAATCAAACCGAGTACGGCCATGGCGTTTAATACGAGCAGGGCAATGATGAATGCCGGGATAAAAAACCAAGCTACCAATGCCAGCAGATAAAAGAACACCGACACCACCAAAACCAATAAGCGCCAAATTAACACGACAAAACGCATCACGACACTGATGAGGCGCCCAGCCAAATCGCTTTGGCCATACATCGGTTGAAACAGATGCGATGTCCAGAAACGAAAGGCCAATGAACGCCAACGAAAAGCGAGCCGTGTTTTTACCCAATCAAAAAGACGGGTAACACCGTCTGAATACCACCAAAAAAAGGTTTTAAGCACCACGCCAAACAATTCTGAAACGATGATCGTAAAAGAAGATGCGACAGGCATGGACATGGGGCGATTATATCAATAATCCCCCCTACACGCTATGAGGGAGGATTATGTCGGTAGATGCTAAGCAACTGCCGGCATGAGTGAATCACATTTGATCGTTTTCACGGTCGGGTGACGCGCTCATGCCCGAAGTCTAGCGGGCGACGGCGACACTGTCGCGGCTGACGTCGACAAACTCCATGCGGTCAGCAGAAACATAACCGAGGCCATTAACACGGTCTTCAATGCTGCGGATGGCACGCTTTTGCGCCACCTGGTCTTCGAGCGAAGCAACGGTGATTTGCAAACGCTCCAACTGTCGTTCTTGGTCACGCAAGGCAAAGCCCTTTGTAGCCGTGTGGTTCATCTGAAAAACATACGACACCATCCCGACAATCGAGATCCCGATCAACAAATACACCCAAGAACGCTCAGCGACATTGGCGAGGCGCTTGCCCAAAGGCAAAGCCAAACCGAGGGCCTGCTGCGGTGAGCGGAGGTTATAGGCGTACGAGGTGCGGGTGATCGATGTCATAGATAAAGTACTTTTTGTCATCCCGAGCGTTAGCCGAGGGATTTGGTGGCGACGCGTAATTTTGCACTGCGCGATCGCGGATTGGCGGCGAGTTCTGATTCGCCAGGGGTCAGGGGCTTCTTGTACAGGTTGGTCCACTTGGACTCATCTTTGAGCGCGAGTTTGACCACGCGGTCTTCAATGGAGTGAAACGAGATGATCGCGAGCCGGCCATTAGGGGCGAGGATGCTATAGGCACTCTCGATGGCCTGCTTGAGCGATTGGATCTCGTCATTTACCGCCATGCGCAAGGCTTGAAAGGTTCTTGTCGCGGGATGGATGCGGCCTTGTTCGTAATTGGCTGGTACCGCCGCTTTGATAACGCCGGCAAGTTCGATCGTTCGGGTGATACGGGACACGCGGCGCGCGTCGGCAATCGCCGTGGCGATTCTGAAGGCGAATTTTTCTTCGCCGAAATTGCGGATCATCTCGGTCAATTCGGACACCTTCCATGTATTGACGATGTCGGCAGCCGTGAGGCCGTCTTCATTCGCCTTTGGACCAAGGCGCATATCGAGCGGTCCCTCGAGTTGAAAGGACAAGCCTTTTTTCGGGTCTGAGATCTCATCAGAGGAGAAACCGAGATCGAGCAGAATACCGTCAACCGAGTTCACGCCGAGTTCGCGCAAGCTGTCTGCCATGGTTCTGAAGTTCGCATCGATCCCCTGCCAACGGTCGCCGTATTCGGCGAGCGTTTCTTTGGCTCTTGAGAGAGCCTGGGGGTCAACGTCGAAGGAGTACACGCGGCCGGTAGGCGCCGAGCGCTTCAGCAGTTCACGCGTATGCGTGGCACCGCCGAGCGTCCCGTCGACATAGGTACCGCCATCATGAGGTTCGAGGCCAAGCATGGTTTCCTCGAGCATCACGGCGATGTGGATGGAGGTGCTCATACGCCGAGATTGGTTAAACGTTCTGCAATCGCATTGCCTTGGTCCTCCGTTTGGCGGGCATAGGCTTCGTAAGCTTCTTCGTCCCAAATTTCGAGACGATTGTACAAACCTGCGACAACAACGTTTTTCTGCAACCCTGAATAGGTACGCAGATACTCTGGCAAAAGCACGCGTCCGGCCTTGTCGACTTCGGCCTCCATGGCACCGGCAAGCATCAAACGTGCAAAAGCACGCGTATCAGCCTGGCCGAGCGGAAGCGCAGCGAGTTTGGCAGCGAGTGTCTCCCACTCCTGTTTCGGGTAAAGGAAGAGGCTGCGGTCCAACCCACGAGTAACGACGACACCCTCAGCGAGGGCAGCGCGAAACTTAGCCGGTATGGACATGCGGCCTTTTTCATCGAGACTGTGATGAAATTCCCCGATAAACATGGCGCGGATACGTGTTCTGAAGTTTTCCCACTTCTTCCCACGTGATCCCATTTTATACCACTTTGCCCCTTTTGTACAAAAACCGTTCTCAACAAAAAACCCGCTATCTTAGCGGGTTTTTGCGTTCTGTTTTTGTTTGTGGGGATAAGTTAGATCCCACTAGGGCTTTACCGTGACCGTTGTCGTGCTACTTCGACCAACGAGCTCTGCAACGAAAGTTTTCGTAGAAGTTACATATCGCAAGTTCTCCCACCAGGTATTATGCACAATATCTGCCTCATCAACCACGTTGCTCTGATTACTGGATACAAGTTTATCGTTCACCAAATCAAGAACATTTAACGGTTGCCCCTGGCAAGACCCCTCGCAGATCTCTTCATTGGTCATTGCGAAATAGCCATCAACAAAAAGTCTTCTGCTATAGGCTTCTTTGCCTTCAGTTGAGAAACTGAACACCGGTGAAGGTCTGAAAGAACGAATTCTATGTAGGTCGCCAGCCTTAGAGAGGTTTGCTACATAGATCGAATCCGTTGAAAAGACGTCGAAAAACTCATTTTTCAGCAGCCCACGAGACATTACGATAGCGATATATTGATTACCTTCCCGTTTGAATAGAGTAAACTCCTTTATAAAGACATCGGTGTCCGTGTTCCAATATCGACCAATCTCTTTCTGATTTCCAGCGCTGTCAACAAGAATGAGCGTATTATCGGCCCTGCAAATCCTTCTTCGAGAATTTTGCGTATCGGGGGCAATATTCAAAGGATCGCTATCTTTACAGTACTGGCGTAATTCATAGCCGTTAGCACCCAGCTCAGGACTTCCGCTAATACTCAGAACCAACCTAGGATCGTTATCATACATCCACTGATCAGAAGCTCTGATGGGCTTAGGGGCACTATTAGCGACCTCATTTCTGTACCAATCAACTAACGTAGCTAGCTCATTATTTCGCTGCTCAAGTCGCAAAATCACAGCTCCTCCACCGACAATAAAGACAATCAGGGCCACCGCAAAAGGCAGGGCGTATCTATATTTTTCTTGCATAGATCGCTGAATTACTGCTTGCTTGGCTTAGGCTTCAACGTCAAAACAATGTCTTTTGTTGTTGAACCCTGTGTAGCTGTAAGGGTAAAATTACCTGACTTCTCATCAAATTTTACGGACTTGAGCACTAAGCCTTCATGGTTTTGAAAGTCAAAAACTTCTTTGGTCTCTGCGCTATCACCAGTGACATGGTCAACAACAGTCACCGTGCCTGAACAGCCAGGACCTCCTGAACAAGAAGCGTTCTCATAGACACTATAACCCTTTGCTGCAATAGCAGGATCAATCGGATGCTCATAACCGTAATAACCCTCCGACACCCTTAAAGTCCCTCCACCGATACCAACAACATTCACGCCCACAGAACGGTTGTCGCCCGCTTCTAGTATCTCATCAAAGTTATTAATCTCATTCGTTATAAGAATATATCGGTTGCCATTACGTTCAATGAACGAAAAACCATTGATCAGATACCAATCATGAAGACCTGGGGTTCCATAAACATCGAATCGACTAATGTCGACGCCGCGTCGGTCTTTCAGCTCAAGAACTGGTCCCCAAAGACAAATAGGAGCGTCCTTATAGAACGGTGTGCTATCTGGATTAGTAAGCTGTAATGGCTTATCCGCGCAGTACTGGGTGAGGGTATAACCGTCCGGACCCGAAACAGTACGCATGATGTAATATTCCTTACCCGCGTCATCTTTTTCAATGGGGTATGTTACGGGTGTTGAGGCGACGGTATGCATGGCCGTGGTAGTTGTCGTCACGTTTTTGGAAAGATTTTGCATCCGAACCTTCTGATGAAGGCTGGCGCCCTCAATAAGGGTTAGGGTGGCCAAAAGTATGATGACACTGGCAGCAAGTAGCTGGTTTTGCTTGTACATAGGCTAAGTATAGCTAAATAAGTGGTATTTAATCCAACTAACGCTACCGCTAACGCTTTATGACACCCCTCTACCCTTTCACCTTAAACTCCGCAATGAGGGGCATATGGTCGCTGATATCCTGAACGTCGCGCGATCTTACCTTGTGGCTTTTGGCCTCAAGCAGATCAGAGTAGAAGAGATAGTCGAGGGTGCGGTCGAGCTCAAACAGATCCGGGCGGTCGGGGGCATGGGTGAACCACTTGGCACGACCCTCCCCTTTTAACTCGGCTGCCGTCGGTACTACTTGGTACTTTTTCATCAAGGTTTCGATTTCGGACTTTTTGGCATAGAGCTCCCGTTGGTCTGGCACGAGGCTTTTGCGCGCTTCGGCATTTGGCAACAGGTTAAAATCACCGCCAATCACCCATGGGACTTTGGCCGCCGTTCGCTCAGCGAGTAACGCGTCCACTTCATTCACTTGGCGCTGCATGATGTCATTACCCTGGGCATAAGCATCAAGGTGCGTCGTCATGACCGAGAGATAGCCCCCGCCTTGCATGGCGACCCTCGCCTCCAATACGCAGCGCTTAAGGTAGAAGAGTTGCACGATCCATGTCATCGGAATCTTTGAAAGCTGGTATCGAAAGGCGGATTCAATTTTGTATTTGGAAAAAATGGCCACCTCCATGTTCCATGAACCAAGCACCATGGCATGGGGCGTAAAATAGGATTTGTTGTAAAACGCGCTCACGCGGTACGGAAACGTTTTAAGCGCTTGGGCAATCTCACGTTCTTGGTCATGGTGGCGGCTGCGTGCTGAACGCACGTCCACCTCTTGCATCATGATGATGTCAGGATCTTCGGCCTTGATGATCTCGATGCAGCGCTTGAAGGACTTTCTTAAATCTTTTTCATCAACCGTGATTCTTTTTTGTTTGCCTTTTGGGAGGTCAAAAAAGAAGACGTATCCCCGACCGGCGAAGAATTGGATATTCCACGTCATGATTTTGACCACGCGGTTTTTTGGCAGTGTCCTGCCTTCATTAGGGCCGATGACGCGCACTTTCTCGATAAGCCTTGGACGGTATGAAGCCGTATAGACATAAACAACAAGAATGGCCAAAGCAAAAGCAAGAAACCAACCAATGCCTTCAATGACCAAAAGAACGGTGTGCATGCCACGATTATACCTTGCGCTTGGCCGTTTTTACAACGCGTTTCTTTTTACCCACGAAGGCATCACTTCTCACTTTGCGGTGAAAGGTGATGGCAAACCGGTGTGACTCATCTCGTACCTGGGTCAACATGTCGATATGCGGTTCGAGCAACTGGCACAGGCTTGGGCTGCGGTCAGAACAGATCAAATCCGTACGTTTGCGCTCGGGGCCTTTGGCCATCCCCACCACCGGCACCTGCACACCCAGCTCGCGCACCACTTCTTCGACGGCATGCACCTGTGGCTTGCCTCCATCAATCAATAAGAGCTGCGGCAGTGGCCATTCATCATGTTTCAAGCGTCTCGTCAGCACCTCTTTCAATGAGGCGACGTCATTTGAACCGTCGACGGTTTTGATCTTGAATTTGCGGTATTGCGCTTTGGCGGGGGCGCCATTTTGAAAGACGACCATGCTCGCCACCTGCGACGTGCCGCTGATATGAGAAATATCATAACCCTCAATGCGGCCATACACGTCAATCTCACCTTCAGAGCGTTTAATGACACGGGCATCAGGCTCATCACGCATGAGCAGCGCGATGTCTTGGATATGCTCAAGCGAGAAGAGCTGGTTGCGGATTTTGGCCGCTTCTTCAAATTTCTGTTCTTTGGCCAACTTCTCCATCTCTTTGGTCATCGCTTTGACGATCTCTTCTTTTTTGCCTTCAAAAAATTTGATCAGGTTACGGATCCCCTGCTTATACATTTTTGGATCGATCTTGCGAATGCAAACGCCCGGACATCGTCCGATTTGGTAATCAAAACAAGCGCGTTGTTGGTCAGGCGAGCACGTCGACCACGGGAATACCTTGCGGACCAAGTCTAAAGCCACGCGCAATGATCGCGCCGACAAATATGGCCCAAAAACCGCCAACGCATGCTTTTCTTCTTCTGGGGCAAGATCGGTCGCGCGCTTTAAAATCGGGCGCGGATATTCTTCATCCGTGATGACCAAGTACATGAAGCTCTTATTGTCCTTGAGCATCACGTTATATTTTGGCCAATGCAATTTGATGAGGTTCGCTTCAAGAATCAGCGCCTCAATCGCCGTCCCCTTCTCGATATAGTCGATCTCACGCACCAATGGCGTCATCTCTTGGATGAACGGCCCATGAGGGCGTTCAAAATGCTGGTTGACGCGGCGTTTCAAATTCACTGCTTTGCCCACATATAAAATCTTCCCATGGGCATCTTTCATGAGATACACGCCCGGAGTATCGGGCAAGGCATCATTCTTGATGCGGATATAGGCGGGTAACATACTTTTCCCTCCCCCTCGATTCGCCTTCGGCTCACTCGGGGTATCCCTTTCCACTTCGTGGACAGGGAATTATGGATTAAGTTATTTTTTTATTTATCTTTCCGATAATCCAATACGAGAGCGGGATGAAGACATAAGGCGTCACCCAAAGAAAACCCGTCATGCCGAGCTCGTAGCCTTTGAAGATACTGTCACTACCGGTAGCAAGCTGATAAAGGCTCACGATCCAAATGGCAGGTAAGGCGATAAAGAGCTTGATCATGGACACGAAGCCTTCCCAACCAACTATGAGATACTGCGATACTGTCGTACCTGGCGCGGATTTAGCGATATAAATACCGAGATTCACGATGGCGAATACCAATACGAGCGCCACCCAGGCAAGCGAACTATAAACCCACTTCTGCGATTTGGTTAACGGTTTTTTGTTGAGGTCTTGAGGCATATGTAAGCAGTATAACGCAGATCAGCTTATTTAGTGACGCTTAGCGCTTCTTCAATACTTCTTTCAAATATTTACCCGTCCAGCTCTTTGGATTTTTGGCGACATCTTCTGGTGTACCTTGGGCAACGATGGTGCCGCCTTTGTCGCCGCCTTCTGGGCCCATATCGATGATCCAATCGGCATTTTTGATGACGTCGAGGTTGTGTTCGATGATGGCGACCGTATTGCCGCGTGTCACGAGACGATGCAGTACTTCAAGAAGCTTGCGAATATCTTCGAAGTGAAGACCCGTGGTTGGCTCATCGAGAAGATAGAACGTGCGGCCGGTATCACGTTTGGCAAGCTCGCTTGAGAGCTTGATGCGTTGTGCCTCACCGCCTGAGAGGGTGGTCGCGCTCTGGCCAAGCTTCAAATAACCCAAACCCACTTCTTCAAGAATCTTGGTACGGTCATGAATAACCGGGATGTCGCGGAAGAAATGGCTGGCTTCTTCGATGGTCATGTTCAAGACATCCGAAATGTTTTTCTCGCGATAGGTCACTTCGAGCGTTTCACGGTTAAAGCGCTTGCCTTTACAAACATCACAAGGAACATACACCGTCGGCAAGAAGTGCATCTCGATGGCAATTTGACCATTGCCTTCACAATGCTCACAACGGCCACCAGGGACGTTGAACGAGAAGCGCCCAACCTTATAACCGCGAATACGAGCTTCAGGCGTTAATGCATAAAGTTCACGAACGTGATTCCAGATACCCGTATAGGTCGCGGGGTTCGAACGTGGCGTACGGCCAATGGCGCTTTGGTCAACGTCAACGACTTTATCGATCCAGTCCATGCCTTCAATGCCGCCATGGGCACCTGGTTTGGTTGTAGCGCCATTCAAGTGCTTGGCGAGTTCGCGATAGAGCACATCGATCATCAGAGTCGATTTGCCCGAACCAGAAACACCGGTAACACAAACCATACGGCCAAGCGGGATCTTGGCATTCACGTTTTTCAAATTGTTCTCGGTCGCTTTTTTCACTTCTAAAAAGGCTTTGGCGGCCGGGCGGCGCTTATGCGGATACGTAATTTTTTTGTCGCCGCGCAAATAGGCGCAGGTGAGACTGTCTTTGTTCTCGAGCACCTTTGGCATCGCGCCTTCAGCCACGACATAACCGCCATGCACGCCGGCACCAGGGCCAATATCGACCAAGTGGTCAGCGGCATGAATGGTATCTTCGTCATGTTCAACGACGATGATGGTATTACCAAGATCACGAAGTTTTAAGAGCGTGTCGATCAAGCGCTTATTGTCGCGCTGGTGCAAACCGATGGTTGGCTCATCCAATACATACAAAGCACCCACGAGATGCGAACCGATTTGCGAAGCAAGACGAATGCGTTGTGCCTCACCGCCTGAAAGCGTGCCAGCCGTGCGATTAAGCGTGAGATATTCGAGACCCACGTCCAACAAAAATGAAAGACGCGACAAGACTTCACGCATCACGGGCTCGGCAATCGACATTGCCGTTTTGTCGAGCGACAATTTCAAAAAGAAATCCGCCGCCTCATTGATCGGCAAATTCGTCACTTCAACGATGCTCTTGCCTTCGAGCCAGACAAACAGCGCTTCTTTGCGCAAACGCGCACCTTCACAAGCCGGACAAATCTCGTCAGAAAACAGCGACTCAGTACCGATACCGTTACAGGTCTGGCAGGCGCCATAAGGCGAGTTAAACGAGAACAAACGCGGTTCGATTTCAGGAAAGGCAAACCCGTCATCAGGACACGAGAAGCGCGCCGACATTAATACTTCGGTTTTGTCGTCCATGATGACGAGTACGGTATCGTTGGCACGGTCGAGCGCGGATTCAACCGCTTCGCTCAAACGCGACTGCAAGCCTTTATTGCCGGCGATCGGCCAACCGAGCGGGATGCGGTCGGTTACGACTTCAATCGTATGACGGTCATAGCGGCCAAGATCAATCGGTTCACGCAATGAATGCCATTTGCCATTCACGCGCACTTCGGTAAAACCAGATTCGTGGAGATCTTGAAGTAACTGGTGATACTCACCCTTGCGACCACGAACGACCGGAGCCAAAATCACGAGCTCATTGGTTAGAGCGACGTTCTTTGCGCTTTTCTTCGGTTTTGCTTCGCCGATCGTTGAAGTGGCGGCACCGGCATGAATTTCTTCAGTCTTCTTGAGGATGCGATCAACCATTTCATCCACCGTCATCTTTTGGATAGGGTTGCGGCAAATCGGGCAATGCGGCTTACCGGCACGGGCATAAAGCACGCGCAGGTAGTCGTAGATTTCGGTGATGGTTGCCACGGTTGAACGCGGGTTTGCCGAGTGCGCTTTTTGGTCAATCGAAATAGCCGGCGAGAGACCTTCGATTTCGTCGACATCAGGTTTGTCCATTTGGCCCAAGAATTGGCGGGCATAGGCCGACAAAGACTCGACATAACGGCGCTGGCCTTCGGCGAAGATGGTATCAAACGCCAAAGACGACTTTCCTGAACCAGAAAGCCCCGTAAAAACGGTCATTTTGTGGCGGGGGATCTCAAGAGAAATATTCTTGAGGTTGTGTTCGCGGGCACCGCGGATGATGATTTTATCTTGCATAACGCAGAAGGCCGCCCGTTGTGGGGGCGATTAGTGGACTATACGCGATCTCCCCTATTCGGGCAAACGTCGGCATGCAAGAATGCTGGCCATATGAATGAGTCTGTTTTTCCTACTGTTACCGGCAGCAAACGCGTTTTTGAATGCCCATATTATACGATCCGCCATGATGCCCTTGATTTGCCAAATGGCAATAAGGGTAATTATTACGTCATTGAGCTAGCAGAAGCGGCCGGTGTCATTATGGTGAATGATGGCAAAGCACTTCTCGTCAGCCAATACCGTCATCCTCTCAACAAAGTCACGTATGAATTTCCGATGGGTCGTGGGCACGAGGGCGAACCCCTCGACCAAGCCGCGCTGCGTGAATTGGCAGAAGAATGCGGACTCGCCCCGATTACCATGAAGCCACTCGGAGTCATAGAGCCATTACCAGGCCAATCAAACCACCGCGTCGCCATGTTTGTCGGCGAAGGTCTCAAACCAGCGAGCGGCGAAAAAGATCCGGAGGAATACGATATCAAGCTTCACTGGCTGGCCTTCGATGAAATCGATGCCATGATCGCCGACGGCCGCATCAACAATGCCGTAACGATCTCTGCTTGGTATAAATACAAACTTACGCAAAAATAAACACCGCCTCATGGCGGTGTTTTATTACTTGCGTATATCACCGGTATACACGGCCTCAAATGCTGACCCTGGCACTGCTTTTAGCTGGTTGAGCTCATTATCATTCCATCTCGTATCAGTAGCACCTTGAAAGTACCAAGCCGAGCCATTGTCGGCGACGATCATGCCATACTCTTTCATCGCTTGCGCAATGATCTTGGCTGAGCCCGTCAAAGAAGAGATATCGTAGTCTTTCTTCAAACGCAGGCGTAAGCCCATTGGCGGCAAGTCAGCATTATTTGAGCCCGCATGGTGCGTAGCCGGCAAAATATGGCCGCTTTGGCTGCGTGGTACCGTCACGCGAATCGCATGCGTGATTTTACCGGCAGCGATCTCATCATAACGAACAAGTCCGTTAAAAATCGGCAGGCCGGCGGCATCGGCACTCGTCCAACCCTCTGGGCGCAGCGCACCTGTCTTCAAATTCCATTTTGCGCCAGAATCCGCATTCCATCCCGTTGTCGTTTTAACGGCATTGTATAACTCATAGAGCATGCAAGCGCTCTTATCAACGACAAGCACGTGATGATCACTCCCCGACTCTACGCGCGCATTATTTGGGATGGGGAATGGCCCGGCATCACTCTCATCACCATAGGCCGTATAGCTAATGGCGACCTTTGGCGTTGACGCATCAGCTACGGTATAAGGGATGCCGTATGTTTGGTTTTCGCCAAAGTCAGGATGTAAGGTTCGCGATGCGCCGATCGAAGCAATATAGGTTGCGGATTTTTCATGCACCGGCAAAGCATCCACGCGCTGGTTCCAGGCATTATCTGGCGGAAAGACCGGGCAGCCCTGAAAAGACGTACCCGAAATAACATTTGACGCTTGGTTGAAGCCAAACGGCTGACTCGACACGACGTAGAACGCTGTAGAACCCATCAATCCTGGGATTGTGAACGTCGTTGGGGCTATCGCATAATCCGCACCCACGTTATCGGCGTAAACACCGACTTCAACCGTCGCCCCTGGATCGATCAACACCGTTTTGTACCAGCGAAATATCAAGCCATTTGGTGACATGATTCGCGTAGTCTTGATAAACGTTTGTTGCGCATTCCCATTATTCGTATTTTAACTGCCCCCATGACAAGCTCCTGCGATGCGGGCGCACCGGGCAATGCATAACCTTTGTAGAGTTCAAACAACGTCGTCACCAGCAGCTCTGTGCCAACCGAATAGTTATTTACGGCGGCAATAGGTTCACCTATGCTGTAATTCACAAAAAACGCATCCGACAAATCATGGACCTTGGTTGCCCAATTCGTATCATAAAAACTTTTCGCGATCTCTTCACTTGCCAAGACGCGCAAAACACCTTTGTTCGCAACCGCATAAACCCTTGGATCGCTCGTGATTTTTACCAACTGCTTGCCGGGTCGATATGGCACATTGCCACTGATTTGGTACGAAGCTAACTCTGCTTCGCTGACGGTTTGAACGTTTGAGAAATCCGCATACCAGCTCTTATAGATGCGTTCGTTGGGAAAGACATAACGTTTGCCGTCCAAAACATAATAGACGGCCGGATTGGTCGGATTCTTGATCAAGGCATCTTGTACCGCCGCCATAGCTGGCACGGCAGGTACCGAGGCTAAAACCAATGATCCAAGGCTCAATAGAGCTAAAATACGGCGAAAAGGGCTACGCATATAGATACAAGGATACCACACCCAGAATCATCCCCTGCCCCTTCTTTGTGAAAGAAGGGATTCTTGTCATGTCGAATGTTAATGAGACACTAGACAAAAATACTATAATATGATACCGTTCGCCCGCGTCATAACCATTTAGGAGGGTTATTACATGCACGTTAGCCAAGTATCGCACGAACGCAACAAGCACCGGCTCCCGCCGGTACTCGAAAGCGGTGACCACGACCTCGTGGACACCGCAGGCAGCCGTTACCACGTGGTGGTCATCCCCCACGTCGACGACGCGCTGATTCTGCCGACCGTCAACGGCGCGGTGTCGATCTTCGACCCGCACCTGTGCATGAGCTTCGAAACGCTCCCGAAGGATCACGAGATCCTCGAGGCGGCGCATCGGCTCTGCGAAGCGTCGGCATGCGAGGCCAAGATCGGGTCCACCCAGCTCCACAGCAACTTCTACTGCTTCGAGCGCGGCCACAACAACGTCACGCACAACTTCCACGTCTTCTTCGCGAAGGCGGGCAAGCGCGAGGCCGAAGGCCACCAGACCTTCACCCGCGAGACGCTGAAGGGCAACCCGCGCGTCACCGAGGCCTGGAAGGACATCTTCGACCAGATGGACGATCTCGGCCTCATCGAGGACAAGATCCGCGCCATCCCCGAATCCCGGCTTCCCGCCGAGACCCCGAAGAAGGAGAAGCCGTCCAAGCCCAAGCGCACCAGCATCCCGCCCGCCAAGCACGCGACCAAGAAGCCGGAGGAGAAGATGCAGGCCACCAACCCGTTCAGCCATCCGCTCCTCGCCTCGGGCAAGCCGCTGTCGATCATCATCCCGATGTTCAACGGTCAGGCCATGCTCGGCGGTACCGTCACGGTAGGCGCACGGATCTGGACGGTGCTGGACAAGTCGATGTGCATCGAGTCGATGCACGCAGGCGACGACATGATCCACGCCACCTGCCACGCACGGTTGCCGTTCGACTTCGTCGAGCTGATCAGCCACAAGCCGGCCAAGTACGGCGAGCTGCCGGTCAACATCTACCTGGCCGGGCTCGTCGATCCGAGCGCAGTACTCGAGCGGTCTGCGGTTCATCCCGCGACGCGAGGTCGAAGAGATCCTCTCCTGATCCTCCGCGTGATCCACGACAGCATCACGTCGTTCGTCTTCGGCGAGCTGCGCACCTGTTGTTCTGCCCTGGTCCCAGATGGCAGCGAATCCGAACAATTTCCGGACTTCCGCATTGAACTCATAGAGGGTTCGATGCGGGGTTCCTATTTTGCAAAATATTGACGAATGCCAAACCGAGGCACAAGCTATCTCGGCCTTGAAACCTTTGAGGGATCATGCTGCTCACCATTAGCGGTCCGCCTGGCACGGTAAAACAGCAACTAATCGGCGCCTCATTGAGTTGTTGGCGCCCGTCGCCCAGCTTGTGCCGTCGTATACGACGCGCACGGCACGCGACTATCCGCGGGTGAATACAACTACGTCACCAAAGAATGGTTCTATTGTTCCTCTCGAAGATGAAGAGCTTCTCTGGGACATCGAGATTCATGGCCAACACTATGGCACCCGCCTCATCGACTTGCACCATGCCTTGATGCACGGCGAGAGCCTACACCTGCTTTCTGCAAAACCGATGTCATACCACGCATCCGCAAACACGCGGCAGCGGTACAGGCAGAAGACGCGATCTATTCGCTCTTTCTCGATCCTCCGCCTTTGCACGACCAGTGGTATGAACGCCTCATCGAGCGAGGTGAAACGCCGCAGAGCGCCCGCGCCCGCATGGACGATGCCTTGGCGTGGTCCAAGGAGGCGCATCTGAGCACCATCGATCTCGACTTCGTCCCGAATGCCGCAACCATGGAGGACAAGTACCACTATATTCTTCGCTCGCTGAATGCGCGTTTTTCCCAAACTGGCGCCTTCAGAAGATGGCCGGTCTGACCCGCACTTCTCTAGGTGCGGGTTTCGTTTTTGTGGTATTCCCTATGAATTGCACGACGGCCCAGCTCGAGGCGGCACATCAGAAGGCAGCATCTTTTTTGCCAACGACAAACCACCAAAACTGCGGCAGCGACTCAATGCCACATAGGCTTGGCCAGCGGCAAAGCGCCATTGCCAAAATCGATGTGCACATGGTCAAAGGTTTTGCCTTTGGCTTTTATGGATGGTCACCGCCCAGGCTGCCAAACGTAAAGGCAATTGGGTAAAGCTCCCGGCGGATTCTTGCTCGATCGACTTTGTTTCATCATTAAACGTGCTTTCATACAAACTCCAGGTATGCGGGCCAACCGCCACGGTTTGTCCATCATCGTCCAACTTCACCAAGACGAACTCGGCACCTTGTTCGTCCTTGTCGAATCCCTCTACTCCAACCCAGGCCGCTATTCACATATCGCCCCATCGGATCATTCGCCACACACATAACGCGTGCCCCTTTTTTTAAGGTTAATACCATGTCCGTTGGTATTTCATTTTCTTTAAAGTCACCATTCAATAAACCGTCATATGATTTTTCTTTGCCGTCCAAAGCTCCAAACGTTCGTTAATGGCATCCGCTTCGGCGTTACGTGCCGTCAGAGTAATGACATCTTTTGGCAATTCATTGGCGACCTGACGGTTGAGCTCACGCAATATCCCTTCCCCTAAATCACGATGGCGGATCCCGTTCAACAAACCGATGAAGGTCGGATCTTCTTGGCGGTAAATTTTTTCAAGTTCGATCAAGGCAAAACCTCCCGCATCGAGCAATTGGCCAATGACGTGGGATGAAAAAAAGTAAGGCGTTGGATACAGCATCGAAAAGCGTCTCGTTCACGCGACGTCACTGTCGGCGGCAGTTGGTACAAATCCCCCACCGCCACGATGCGTACGCCGCCAAATGGCCGCTTGTCTTTTCTGGCCGTACGTAAAAAGACATCCATGCAATCCATCAAATCTGCGCGCAATTCATTGAGATCTCATCAATGATGATCAAATTCAGTTTGCGAAATAACGAAACGCTCGGGCGCAACCGCTTCAACCTGGCTTTCTCAACCGTGACATTGGGCGAAAAACCAAAACCGATGGATCGTTTGCCCTCCAACATTCAAGGGCCGCGATGCCCCGTTGGCGCAAGCACGGGCACATACCCTGGGTCTCAAGCAAAAATGGCGCAAAAGCGTGCTTTGCCGGTGCCGGCACGTCTCGTGATCATGGTAAACGCGCCGCCATGGTGCAATTGTTCGAGCGCTTCATCGAAAGCGGGCGTATGGTTCAGTTTCATTAGGCAAGAGGATACCAGAACAGATACCGAACGGGCAAGAAACCTGCCGGTGATTAAGGATTGTTCGCTAAGGTTTTATCCGGAGGCAGAACAAATGCAACCTCAGACCTTTATTCGCTCATCAATAACCGCTTACGTTCACAGCGATGCTCATCCAGCAATCAGGCGATTGAAATGAAAGGTCCGTTTCAGGCCTTTGTCTTGAATCACGTCTCTTTTGCACATAGTCAAACAGACGGGCAAACTTGCCGCCATTTCTGAAAACTACGATCATGAAGACTTCTGCGTGAGGATGTACGCGTTATTATTCGCGAATCAGCTGCCAAACTTATTGCGAACGCCATCCAATTAGCAGCTCGTTTTGACATCGAGCCCGACGATTCAGCGCCTCGCAATCAACGAATCCCCTGCGACTTTTCGCCAAGGCCGCTCATCGAGCGGCTTTTGTGACCATAGTCATTATCAAGGCTTTTTCTGACTTTGTGAGCTTTTTTATCTCGGCTTCTTTTTTGCGCGCTTCGGTAGCCGTTTTCATCTTTTTCTTGTAGACCAAAATAACCGGGCCACGACCACGCGTATATTTGGCGCCGGTGCCATCATTGTGTTTGATGCGTTTTCAGACCATTTGTGATGCCGCAACAGCAAAGAGTTGTCGCGGCAACGCGGTGAGACATACCAAGAAACCCCTTTCATACAGGCATCTTAACGTTTCTTTGGTGGCTTAGCGATAGCGATGGATTTTAGCGCCCATTTTTGGCGAGTCTATATGTCTTCAAGCGCGTCTTCAGGAAGTCTCCAGTAATTCATCGAAGCATGCTCACCGTCTTTGGTCGGATACGCAAACGTTCACTCCCCGCTTCTTCAAACCCGCAATGGAGTTTTTCATCCGCTTTCAAATATAAAACACCATCATCAATGATGGGCAAAAACTTTCCATCAGAATACAGGCCATAACCGCCAAACATGCGACGATGCGCTAATGCCGGCAAACCAGACAATAGGTCGTTGACGACAAAGTCGACGAAGGGGTCGAGGGCGGGTGCTATAATCATATCTGCCATGAAATTCACTAACATTATATGCCTTACTGGATCTTCATCTTCTTTGGTGTAGCTGATGTTTTTTAAATCCAACAGACTCAAGGAGATTCATAAGTTCAGTTTTTGTCCAATGCGCTCCTTATATCGCTTCAATTCACCGGGATAACCCGCCTTGTTTCATAACCTTCGTACGCCTGTTTTGAACGAGTGGTGGAAATAAAGATAATTGCGTCTTTTTAGCAGCAGTCACAATTTTCTTTAAAAGAAAGCCTGCGCGCCCTTTGGAAAAAGGTGTAATACCGCATCCAATACAAGGCCGTCATATGTAGAGAGGTCTCTTTTCGACTCCATCCATAACAGATACCACCGCTGTGGGCACGCGTTCTTTTTTGCGAATGCGACCATCAACTCCGAAGAGTCTATACCGTGAGCGATACATCCGTATCGGGTTAGTACGTATAAATCTAGGCCAACTCCACAACCCATATCGAGTACACGGGGTTCCTTCGCTCTTTCTTTAAGTCGAGTAACGAACGGTTCTAGAACCCCGTTCTGATTATCAAGAAAAAGCCGCCATCTTTGTTGGTAGGTTGAAGCTAATAAGTCGTAAATACCAGCGTTATTCATAATAGCTTAATAAGCCGTCCTTGTACTTGCAAGATAGACATTTAAAGCTGTGTAAAAACCACCGTTTCTTTCTAAATCATTTTCCTGATCTTTATACGAAAGCCCCTCCAAATAGGCTTCTCCTTCTTCAACGCCCATGAGACTATAACTAGGAACAGCAAGAACTGTTGGCAACACCCCACTCCACGATTCACCAGAAAAACATTCTCAAGCCCATATCCTGCAGCTCCGATCCAGAACCTGCCATTCATTATTTATGAATACTTCAAGATAAAGGTGTGTAGCATCGGGTTCATGAGGGATGTCTAAAATACTTTGCGGTAAATTCAAATCATCCCAGCGAAAACGACAAACACGTCTCCGCACCTTAAGACCTTCAGCTTTAAGCGCTTTCTGTAAACGTTCGCATTTACCAGAGCAGCAATTATTTTCATATCGTCACCCAAAGGAATACGATACGGTACATCACGCCTCTTATTGAATGCTGCTAACAGTTTCTGAAGATCCATAGCTTATCGTAAAATAAACTCGTGTAACTCTTTCGACTTGATTGAGCAGGTATGCAAATTCGGCAAGGTCTTGAGCGGCATGAAGACATTTTCAACGTTTGGGCGAATCACCTTGGCCATGCCATAGCGCATTCTGCCCGTGAGAATAGATGACGCGATAAGATTCTTGTCCCAAGCGCAATAAACATTCACCAACTTTAACGAGCCGTCATGAAGGCGGTTAATCGTGTTTTGGTCTGTAACAGCTTGGTTTTGTGCGATGTCCGCTTGCACAAAGACGATCTTCTTGAGCGAAGCTGGTGCGCCAAAACGGTTGATTGTATCCAGCAAGAAGCGACATCCGAGCGAGTGGCAAACCACGGTTTCGATCTGACCATCCTCCAAAAAACGAAAGAGCTTTTGCTGCCATTCAGGATCAGCTGCGCGGCGTTCTTCGGCGCGGTAGAGGTTTAGAATAGAACCAAGCGACACGATTTGCCACAAGGCAAAACGCTTGGGTATCCCCCAACGAAAGACGCTCACCTCCCCTTTTGCCACCTCATCACGAAAGGCTTCAAAGCCGGCGTCAGCACCCAAAGCCGGCCGAAAGCGTGAAAACTCGGCGTCAATGGCAAAACCATGAAGCAAGGCGGTACGAGGCTTGGTAGACGGATTCATGGCCTGCGTATCTTAGCCCTAGACCGCAAAACAGTAAAACCCCACCTTGTGGGTGGGGTTTGTACGTGGCGGAGAAGGAGATTCGAACTCCCGATACCGGCGAAGGGTATGCTTGCTTTCCAAGCAAGAGCACTAGACCACTATGCGACCTCTCCGTGCCGGTTTTATTGGTGGCGGGATCATATCCAAAAATCCCTCTAAAGGCAAGTAAAGCCCATTTTCAAGGCTTTTTGACGATCTGGTATACTGTTAACCGTATGCCACACATCAATTTTTTGGCTGTCTTTCTCGCAGCCGTCGCGGCCATGGCCGTGGGTTCGGGTTGGTACTCACTCTCGTCCCCTACCGGCAAGCTCTGGCTGAAAGAACTTGGTTTCAAAGAACCCACGCCGGAGGAGAATAAAAAAATGGCCGGCATGATGATGAAGTCCATGCTCATCTACTTTGTTGGCGTTCTGGTCACGATGTACGTTTATTTTCACATGCTGGCTACCTATAAAACGGTCGACTATAGCATGGCGCTTCAAGGCGCGTTCTGGACCTGGCTTGGCTTCTTTGCCGCCCCGGGCATCAGCCCCGTCATTTTCGAACGTAAAAGCTGGAAGCTCTTTGCCGTCAACCAAGGCTTCAATCTCATCATGTTAGCCATCGCATCAGTCATCTTTGTTGCCATGAACTAAGCGTTTTATCCCATCACAAAAATCACCCCATACGGGGTGATTTTTTCATTTGAACCGTGGATATTATTTGCTTGCGCCGGCAGCCTGAATGGCGGCCTTGAGCTGAGCGTATGGCACCGCACCAGAGATAAGCGAACCGTTAACAAAGGTTGCTGGAGTACCTTCGACACCTGCCGCCGAACCCTCGGTCGTGTCCGTGTTTACGCGTTTGGCCATCTCGCCAGAGTTGAGACACTTGGTGAAATTACCTTCGTTAATGCCGAGGCTCTTCGCGATATCGATATAGGTCTGGGTGCCGAGCGACTCTTGCTTGGCAAAGAGTTGGTCGTGCATCTGCCAGAACTTGTCTTCACCGCCGAGCTTGGCGGCACATTCGGATGCTTCTGCAGCCTTTTGCGCTTCAGGATGAATCGCCGAAAGTGGGTAGTGGCGATAAACCAAGCGGACGTCTTGAGGGAAGTCTTTTAAAGCGCTTTCAATTGAAGGCGTGTGGCGTTGGCAGAATGGGCACTGAAAATCGGAGTATTCGATCAAGGTGACCTTGGCATTCTTACTACCTTTGATGTGGTCAACTTTTTCGTCTACCGGTTTAACAGGGCCAGCTGGAGCCGATGGCTGGGTAGGATCATTGGCCGTTGGAACGGTTGGGTTATTTGCTGCGAGCGAACCGCCGCTTGGCAATTTGCCACCAGCGAGAAGGGCAAACGTGAGGCCAAAACCGATAACCGCCGAAACCGCTACGCCGAGAAAAAGACCCGAGAAAAACATGGTCTTTGCACCGCCGTCAAAAAATGAGCCTTGGGACATATGTGTTGAGTTACGTACTAAAGTGGTACGAGGGTAACAAGTGAGAGTGAATTATTGAAGATTTTGTCAATCCTACTTGGCCAAAGCCGCATTCAGGATGCGGTCCCAGTCCGAAGCGGTAATGCCGTTATAGACCTGGCCACCGACAATGAAGGTCGGCGTGGCACGCACGTTATTGCGATTACCTTCGGCCACATCGTCCATGACGACGTTGTCATATTTTTTGTCAGCGAAGCATTGGGCGAATTGCTCGACATTGATGCCAACGGTCGATGCATAGGACTTATAGGCGTCCTTGAGGTCTGAGAGACCTTGCCAAACCGTCTGGTTGCTGTAGAGCTGTTCGGTGTACTCCCAGAATTTGCCTTGCTCTTTGGCGCATCGCGCTGCATTGGCGGCATTGCGGGCATTTGGGTGAATGCTCATGAGCGGAAAGTCGTTCCACACGAATTTGACGCGGTCGCCGAAGGTTTCGATGGCATGCTTCAAGCCCGGTTCGGCTGCTTTGCAAGCAGGACACTGCAAATCGCTGTAGATCTGCACGACCACCGTTGAACTGGTATTGCCCGTGATTGGCGCATTGTCATCGTTGAACGTCAGGTTGCCCGCTGTTTGGCCCGGACCTTCGGACGGCAAGCTGACCAATGCCCAGGTCAAAATGCCAAAGATCGAGGCGACGGCAACAACGGTACCGATGATTAATCCTTTATTTGATGTTTCTTGCATACGGCCAGATTGTGGCAAATGGGATTAGAGATGTGAAGGATGGCTTTGCAAATAACGAATGATGTCAATAGCGGCACGCGAGCCATCGCCAACGGCAACGGCGACCTGCTTGACCGGCGTGCTTGTCACGTCGCCCGCCGACCAAATGCCATCAACATTCGTCCTGCCAACCGCGTCAACGAGAATCTCTCCTTGCGGATTCTTGCCGACGATGGACGCCATGCCTGACTGCGGCATGAGACCGACCTCAATAAACGCATCACGCACCGTTAACGACATTTCTTTGCCGTACTGCTCGTAGGCAATAGCCTCGAGAACCTTCTCGCCTTCAAACCTTACCGTAGCCGCGTTGGTCAGCACCTGGATTTTTGGATGCTGTTCGCAACGCGACTTCATTACGGCATCACCCGAGAGCTCGGGGTTGATGGTGAGGATGGTGACCTTGTCAGCATATTGCGCCAACAAAAGCGCAGCATCCATGGCAGAGTTACCGCCACCAATGACAGCCACCTCACGGCCGGCCGTAAGGGGCGCCTCACAGGTCGCGCAATAGGTCACGCCATTGCCATAAAGCCGTTCTTCGCCGGGCACATGCAGCTTGCGGTGCTCTGCGCCCGTCGCGATGAGGACGGTTACTGTTTGATACGTGCGTACGGCGGTCTTTATTTCAAATCCGCCCGGGATCTTCTTGATGTCGAGCACCGGCTCTTGTTCAAAAAGATCCATGGCTTTGCGGTAGTCTTCGAGATGTTTTTGAAAAAGCTCGACGAGCTGAATGCCATTAACGCGGTGGATACCGAGATAATTTTCAACATCGTTCGACCAAATGACTTGGCCGCCTAGCTGGCCGGCAAACATCGCAAACGACAGCTTTTGGCGCGCAAAGTACACAGCGGCAGCCATACCGGCAGGCCCGCCACCAACAATAACGACATCGTACATGCCGTTATTCTATCACACTTTTTCTTTTTTTGCGGTGACAAAATACAAACCAGCAACAAACATCGGGATAGCTAACCACTGAGTGGGCGTGAGATAAAAATACGTTTTGTCGGCAATGCGATAAAAATCCAAACCAAAACGCGAGAGCCCTTCGATGGCCATATAACAGCCGAGCCAAAAGCCCGGTTGGCGTTGTTTGCGGTTCAACCACAAAAACCAAAGGCCAGTGGCTAAGCCAATGAGCGAGAGATAGAGGCCATGGTCATGGCGTACTTCACCGTTCGGATATTTCACACCCAAGAAAAAATGCGTGAGCGTGCCCGGATGGTCATGGATCAAAAAACAACCGAGGCGGCCGACGCCGCAACCCCATGGCAAGCCCCAAATCATGGTGTCGGCATAGGCGATCCAATTGAGTTTGTGGCGGCGTAAATACCACAATGCGATTACCGCCGCACCCAATAACCCGCCCACCATCGAAAAACCGGCGATGCGCGGGTCAAACATTTTTAACGGCGCAGCTGCAAAGGTGCCATCATCATAAAACAGCACATGCATCAGGCGTGCACCGATAAAAGAGGCGGCAAAAATCCACACCGAGAGATCGAGGATTTTATCAGCATCCAGTCCCCTGCTCTTGGCACGGCGATAAGCCACGTAGGTGCCGATCAAATAGCCAAGCGCGACAAGCAAGCCCCAAGTATAAATCGTGACCGGACCAAGAGAAAAAGAAACAATGCCAAAATATGGGATCATAATGCCTTAAACATTTTCAAAGCGCGTTCATACGCCTGCAACGCCTCTTTGCCATCACCCATACGCAGCTGAAACGTCGCATCATGCACGAGCTGGTTGCGGATGCGATGCGCCGGCCAAACACGACGGATGTCTGGGTATTTGAATTCGGCCATCTTCATGCGCTCGCCCATGGTCTCGCCCGGGATCAATAATTGGCGCATGACATTGTCGACGAGCTTGTCGGCTTCGATGACGGCAAGCTTCATGCCCATGAGCCCCATGCCCGAGGTCTTTTGGATCTCGGCCCAGGTCTCACGGATTTTTTTGCGGTCCAAGCCGTCATCGCCTGTACCCGGCTTCAACTTGAGATAAGCCAAGACGAGCAAAAAAACGACGGCCAGTACCGCGATGAATCCGATCCACGAAAAATCACCGCCGACGGCCGCCGCCTGGTTTGAACTGTTAAGCGCAACAACTTGAAGGAGCCACATATGTCCGCATTATGGCGCGGATTCGAAGGCGGACGCAATAGAGAGCAGCTGGTCGTCTTTGAACATGCCGCCGATGAACTGCAAGCCGACAGGTAAGCCATCAGTTTTGCCACATGGCACCGAAACCGCCGGGATGCCGGCGACGTTTACGCCAACCGTATAAACATCTTCGAGGTACATCGCGAGCGGATCATTGAGTTTCTCACCGATTTTAAAGGCCGGTGACGGCGTCGTTGGCGTGACAATCACATCAACACTCTCAAACGCTTTGCGATAAGCGCGCTTGATAAGCGTTTGTACTTTGCGAGCCTTTCTGTAATACGCATCATAGTAACCCTTTGAAAGCGCGTAGGTACCGAGCATAACGCGTCGGCGTACTTCTTCACCGAGACCCTGTAGACGCGATTGGCCATAAGTCTCAATCAATGGCAGGCCTGGTACGCGCTGACCAAAGCGAATGCCGTCGAAACGCGAAATATTCGCCGACACTTCACAAGGCATGAGCACATAATACACAGCTAGCGCTTCGTCCATATAAGGCAAATCGATCTCAACCAACTCAGCGCCAAGTACTTTGAGCTTCTCGAGCGCGGCGCCGCATTCTTGGCGCACGCCCGGCGTCATGCCTTCACCCCAGGCCTGCTTTGGCACGCCGATGCGCACGCCTTTGAGGTCGGTGCGTTTTTCAAAATGAAATGCCGGCGTATTGACCGTCGTTTGGTCATGCGAGTCTTCTCCGCGGATCACCTGATACAACATCGCCGCGTCTTCGACCGTTTTGGTCATCGGGCCGATTTGGTCGAGTGACGAAGCCATGGCCATAAGGCCATAACGCGAGACCGTGCCATAACTCGGCTTCAAACCGACGATGCCGGTAAAAGCGGCCGGTTGACGGATGGAGCCACCCGTATCTGAACCGAGTGCCGCAACGCAAAGATCGCCGGCTACGGCAGCGGCACTGCCACCCGATGAACCGCCAGGCACGCGTTCAAGGTCGACCGGATTGCGCGTAATGCCATAAGCAGAACGCTCGGTTGAACCGCCCATGGCAAACTCGTCCATGTTCACGCGGCCGACAAAAACAGCACCGGCCGCTTTGAGTTTTTGCGTGACCGTGGCGTCATAAGGCGCCGTATAACCGTCCAAAATTTTTGAACCGCCCGTCGCATGTTCGCCTTCAATCAAGATATTGTCTTTGATGGCAAGCGGGATGCCATCAATCTCAGAAAGCGCTGCGCCATTGGCGCGGCGTTCATCAGAAGCCTTGGCCTGTTCTAGGGCATGTGCTTCAAACACTTCGAGATAGGCATGAATGGCGCCGTCTTTTTCGCGGATGCGATCAAGATAGGACTGCGTCAAAGCAACCGACGTCACGGATTTGTTGGCAAGCGCTTCAGAGGCCTGCTTCAGGGTCATGTATTCGTACATAATCGTCAGTGTTGTTTTTTAGGATTTTGGTTTTTCAAAAACGGCCGGCGCGCGCAATAAGCCGTCCTTCTTGTCAGGAAAGTTGGCAACAATGCCGTCATGGGTCTCTTGGGTGGCAGGGATAGCCTCATCGACGCGCAGCGCACGGACTTCGTCCGCCTCTTCAGTCTCAGGGACGACGTCGGTATTCACCTCAGAAAGACGTCCGACATAATTCAATATCGGGTCAATGGTCTGCTCCATGCGGACCATTTCTTCTTCGGTAAGTGCCAAACGGGACAATTCTGCCAAGCGTTCAATGTCGGTGCGGGTGAGGGCCATATGGGCGCAGAATGCCACGTAAATCCCCATTGTTCAAGGTAGGAGGGCGTGTTAGCCTTAGGGCCGTATGAAACCCTCTTTTTTCAAGTCCGGCGTCGCCGCCATGACGGCTGCATCACTGCTTTTGCCGTCGGCCTCTTTTGCCCTTACGCCAAGCCAATGGTTTAACCAATTGGTACGCGCCCCTCAGACCGAATCCGCCATTGCCGCCGATGCCACCATCGACATCAATGTCGCTGAACGCTTTTATGCCAAGAGCCGCAAGGGCTCGACTGGCTCGGTCAATGTCTCAATGGCGCTGCGTACCCCGCAGGCAACCGCCGGCATGCAGACATCTGAAGGCCTGATCTCGCTGAACAAGTTCAAAATGGAGGGTACCGACCTCGGCCTGCCATTCACCATTAACGAGCCTATCGCTTTTGAATGGAAGCAAACCTCCGACATGGTCTTTGTCCGTGTCACCAAGGTACCCGCATCATTATTGGACTATGCCAAAGAATTAAGCTCAATCGACTACTCTGGCCTCATTGGCAAATGGATCGGATTCCCCTTCAGCCAAAAGTCTTTGCTTGAGGATGCAGGCATTACCGGCAGCGACACCGCCAGTGACGCCATCAATAAAGGCCCTCTCGCCAAAACCCAGCTCGTCATTGGCGTCCGCAAAGAAAAAACCTTCAAAAACGCTGCCGGTGAAGAAATCATCCGCGTGACGGGCCGCTTAAATCCTGCGATCGCTACCATCCTCTACCAAGAACAGGTCAAACAAATCAAAAAAGATTGGCCGGCTGGCACCTATCGCACCGAACGCTTAAAAGACGCCTATAAAGAATATCTCAAATCATTGGCAGCTTTGCGCGGCATCTATCTCGCCGCCAATATCAATACGGTGACGAAGAAATTTGAACGCATCGAATTCAGCGCCAAGGTGACCGAACCAAAAGAAGAATGCACCTGGAACAGCACCTATACCAAAGAAACGTGCAAAGCTGTTGGCTCCCACTCCCTGACCACGGTTAAAGGCGGTATCAATCTCAGCACCTGGTGCCCCAGTGGCAGCACCCGCTGAGTACATGACGGTCAAAGATGTTGAGGCTTACTTGAAGCCCAGGTACCACCTGAGCCAGCCACCATCCTAGAAGATGCCAGCACAACGGACATGACCGAAATGCCCACCGCGCCATAACCATCCTTACACGAAAACCCCTTCACAAAACGTGAAGGGGTTTTATGGTCTTAGCCGGGGTTAGCCATGTCCTTTCATCCGCGCCCTGAATGCCTGATTCGTTTTATCGGCACCATCGACCTTACCGAACTGCGTTGCCATGATCCGTCTTTTTGAAGACGAAGGCGATCGCATCGCCCTTTCACCCGGATCCACCAACAACCACCAAACATGGCCCGGCGGATACGCCGACCACATGCTCGGCATGCTCGAACTCGCCGAGATGCTCTACGCCACGTCAAAGACGCCTCTGCCCTTCGGTTTCGGCGATGCCGTGCTCGTCATCCTGCTTCACGACATCGAAAAGCCGTGGAAGTACGTCGACAATCCTGACGGCACCCGTCGCGTGTTTGAGGGCGAAGAAGACATCAAGTCATTCTTGCATGAAATCGTGGAATCCTTATCACTTTAAGTTAAGCGACGCGCATCTCAATGCGCTCAAATATGCTCCAACAGTGGCGGCAAAGACTACCGGGCTGGCAAGCGTGTCATGAACGAGCTTGCCGCCTTCTTGCATGTCTGTGACGTCTGGAGTGCGCGCATCGAGTACGACCGGCGCATCTTGCCGCCGCTCGAGGACTAACGCGAGAACGCGCCGCAAAAACGCCTGTTCATCGCTACACAGGAACACCCAGTTTCTGTGCTTAATTTGAACTCGGCTTTATCACCCGCCACCACGAAGCTCGTGTTTTTGGATACCGATTCTGAAACATCGCCGCCAAGTTCACGTATCAATGCCTTGGCTTCATCGCGCGACATGGTCTCAAGCGTGCCCGTGAGCACCCAGGTCGTGCCTTCAAGCTTGCCGCCGGCTGCGCGCGGTTTTTCATAATGGATCTTCATCGCCTGGTGCGCCGCCTGAAGCGCGAGCCGCATCTTGTTTGTCGGCAAAATATTCGCGAATGGCCTTGGCAACAACTTCGCCAATGCCTTCGACGTTTTGCAATTCTTCTTCGCTCGCCTCGGCAAACTCCTCGTATTTCGGAAATGCTTTTGCCAAATCACGTGCCGTCTCTTCGCCGACATGGCGGATGCCAAGCGCGTACAAGAAACGCGGGTAAGCGATCACTCGTTTGGTTTGATTTCATCAAACAGCTTTGCGCGGATTTTTCAGCAAAACCCCCGAGCGACAAGAAGTCACCTGGGTCAAATCAAAGAGATCGGCCGGTTCATGCACGAGCCCGGTTTGCACGAGTTGTTCGACAATCTTGTCACCAAGGCCATTGATGTCGGCCGACATGCGGCCGGACATATGCAAAATGCGCGCCAATTTTTGGGCAAAACAGTTTTTATTGGTACACATCGTCGCGATTTCACCGATACGCATGACTTTTGAAATCCCGCAAATCGGACACTTCTCTGGCATCTTAAACTTCTTCTCTCTTTTGCCCGTGCAACTCGGTTAACGCCTTGATGACTTTGGAATGATGTCGCCGGCTTTTTCAATAATGACCGTATCGCCAATGCGCACATCTAAACGGTCGATCTCATCTTGATTATGCAAAGAGGCACGCGAAACGGTTGTGCCGGCGACAAGCACCGGATCCATGATGGCCACCGGCGTCAATGCGCCCGTGCGACCAACCGAAACCTCAATCTCGCGTACCACGGTCGTCACCTGCTCGGCGGGGAACTTCCATGCAATGCAGGCGCGGGCCGTTTTACCGACCACGCCGAGCGATTCAAAGAGCGCGTCATCATTCACGTTCACGACAATGCCATCAATCCAATAAGGCAACTTCTCGCGCTTTTTACCAATCTCCGCAAAGAGTTTTTCAACCTCATCAAGGTTTTTGCAATAACGGTTGGCCGGATTTTGCGGGAAGCCCAAAAGCGTCAGCGCTTCATGCGCCTGTTCATGGGTCGTCAATCCGATATCGCTGATCAGCGCATAGCCAAAAAACGACAGCTTGCGTTCAGCGACGATAGAAGGGTCGAGCTGGCGAATGGTGCCCGCCGCCGTATTGCGCGGATTCGCATAGAGAGGCTCTCCCCTCTTTTCTTGGAGCTTATTGATGAGTTCGAGCTGCTTGCGCGTTAAATAGATCTCGCCGCGAATCTCAACACGGCCTTTTGGCTTCTCAAAAAACAAACGTACGCGTTTTTCATCTAGCTTGCCGTGGTGTTTTTTTAAAAAAGCAACAACCTCTTTTTCTTCTGGCGTGCGCAAAACCAACGGCACCGCTTCAACGGTGCGCACATTGTGCGTCACGTCTTCGCCGACTTGGCCATCGCCGCGCGTCGATGCTTCAACCAGCTCTCCATCTTGGTAAACAATCGAGATCGCCAAACCGTCGAGTTTAAGTTCGGCAAAAAAATCAAAAGATGCCGATGACAGTTTTTGGATGCGTGCAAGCCAAGCATCAGCTTCTTCACGCGAGAAGACATCTTCAATCGAGCGCATCGGTACTTCATGGCGCACCTTTTTGAAGCCCTCCATGGCGGCACCCGCCACACGCTGGGTCGGCGAGTCTTTCGTGATGAGGTCGGGATATGCCTGCTCAAGGGTATAAAGTTCATGCTTCAAGGCATCCAAAGCGCCCTCACTGATGCTGAGGTTGTCCAAGACATGTTGTTCGTAGCGGTAGCGGTTAATGGCCTCGCGCAACTTCTCAATGCGCACCTTGGCATCCTGCTTGTTCATGCCGCTAGAATATCAGCCCTGCAGAGCCTGGGCAAACCAGGCCAAGAGGCGTCCTTGGCTCAAAAAAGCCAATAAAACCCCGCCTAAAAGCATCGGAGCAAAAGCGATGCGCTGTGGCTTTTTGATCAAGCCAGAAAACGCCAAAATGACGACCAAAGGCCCAATGACGACATAGGTAAAATACCAGGCTTCAAGGCTAGCCGTGACTCCGAGCCAGGCACCGGTAGCGGCGGTGAGCCACAAATCCGCAAAGCCCATCCAACGACCGGCCGAGAGATACCAAAGCCCGCCCGTCCAAGCAAACCAAAACGCGGCACCCATAAGAGCATCAACCACATGGCCGATAACGAATGCCCACAAAAGGGCAAAACCAAATATCAGCCAAAGCGGCTCGAGTGGCAACATCTTTTTCTTGCCATCAACAAAAGCCGCCCATCCCAAAAAGATGAGAAGGACGGCCCAAGGCACGAGTGCGGTGATTGGCATTAGCGTTCAGCGTCTTCTTTGTCGATGCCGGTGGCATGCGCATAATAGACGTTCGGATCACCGAGTTCGGTTTTGGTTTCGGTTTTGAAACGGATCGAGTAGCCATTGGCACCGCCGCGATAACGGTAGTATTCGCCGCTCTTTGGTGGCGTTGGCACGTTATTCAGGTAGACGGCGCCTTGTGGCGTTTGGCGGCCAATGAAGCCGTTGGCGGTCAGCATGTCGGCATTATTGCCGGCCTTGCCAAGATCGATGCCGCCAGAAAGCGGATACGCGGCCTTCTCGAGCCAGTACTGGCCGAGCGCCGCACGCATCGTGCCAACGTCAGATAAACGCTGCGCATCGCGGGCACTCGCGCGAGCGCTGTTAAGCGACAAGACGGCGAGCGTGGCAAACAAACCAAAGACCGCGATCACGATGATGGCCTCAAGGGCATTAAAAGCAGGTCGGTAACGCATGGCACGATTATACCACAGCGAGCTGGCGCTCGACATGGTGAACGATATCGTCAATTGGATGTTGGTTTTTGACCAGGTACTGGTTGGCACCGAGGGCAAAGGCGCGGGCGACATCTTCGCGGTCACTCAAACGCGTCACCATGAAGACCGGAACGGTAAAAGTCTCGCTGTCATCACGGATCGCTTGCAAGACTTGAAAGCCGTCCATCGTTGGCAAACCGATATCGAGCAAAACAAGCTGGGGGCGTTTTTCTTTGACCTTGCGCAGGCCTTCTTCGCCATTGGTTTCATGAAAGGTGCGGTAACCCAATGACTCCAAATGCGAAGCTACGATACCTGCATAAAAACGGTCGTCTTCAATGATCGCGATCAGCGGTTGCTCCATAGCTAGGCGTAAAGATAAACCGGCACGTCGGCGCCTTCGGCAAGTTGCCACCAGGCAGGGCGCGCGCTCGGTATTGAGACGAGGACGGTACCTCCGAAGAGGGCTTCATGCAAGGCGGACTCAATCGCTTCTTCATCCGACCCATCAAACACCAAAACATTGGCCGCCGGCTTCAAAAAATACTGCTCGACCACATAAGCATCGGGCTGGACAAACACATATAAGCCCGCCTGACCTGCTCTCAATGCCTTTAATACCTCAGATTGTTCAGCTGGGTGCTCGCTGGCACGCTTTACGGCGCGGATAAGGCGGATGCCATCATGTCCATGCGTGCGAAATTCTTTCACCTCCCAACCCAAACGGCCACCCCATCGTCGCAAACGCATCGCCAAAGCCGGATACATCGCTTTTGGCAACTCCGTACTGTCAGCCGACTGGCCAAACATCACGCGCACCGAGTGCTTGGTGGGGATGAATACCACTTCAAACGCGCGCTTCTCAACGGCATTGCGCAAAACGGATTCGATCTCGGTATTCAGTGAGCGCAGTTTTTGTGGACGCGGTTTGCGTTCAGAGACAAAATCATACTCTTGCCGGGCAACGCCAAGCGACTCGAGTTCATCGATGAATTCGCTTTTATTGACTAACTTGGTACCCAAAAGCGCCTGCTCAAGCGTGCAACCCTGCTGCAATAAATCGACAGCAAAGGCGCGGGACTGCGAATCGAGCAGTCCTTTGGCTTGCATGCCATCAAGCATGCGGCGGTCGAGCAAGGTCATCATGCGTCTTGGTCTCGCATGGCACAGCCAACGGTCACGGCAAAACGAGGCCCCAATTCTTCAAGCACCGGGCGCAGTTCTGGCGGATAAACGATGCGAGCCCATGGGTTGCCGAGATAGCAGTTGATATTGAGCTGCTGGGTCAAGAATTCTGGCAAGCGCGGCAAGAGCGAAGAACCGCCGGTCAAAATCATTTTTTCAATGCGGTCGGTAGGCGATTGTTTTTGGTATTCGCCGATGATGTATTTGATCTCGTCGAGAATCGGTTTGGCGAGCACGTTCAAAATCGGCGTGAGGTCGCCGGTTGGCGCAAAGGTCTGCATCGATTTGATGTCGCGCTTCATGCTCTCGGCCTGTTCTGGCGCGATGCCGAGCGTACGGGCGATGGTTTGGGTGATGGTATTGCCGCCGGTGGCAATCGAACGCGTGATAAACGGGATGCCGTTTTTGACCACCAACACATTGGTGCGCAAGGCGCCGATATCGATGAGCATCATGGTCGAACGGTCTTTGCCGATCAACGAACGGATCTCGGCAAATGCCTCGGTCTCAAGCGAGATGAGTTCAAGGCCGGTCTGTTTGAAAATCTCGATGTATTTAGACACCACCGTTTTTGGTGCAGCAGTCACCAGTACGCGCGTCGCCGGTTTGCCTTCGCCTTCTTTTGGTTCGGTTTTGTCGATGACCTTGATGTCGAGAGAGACTTCTTCAATCGGCAAAGGCAATAACTTCTTCGCTTGCGCGGTCACCATCTCTTTTAATTCTTTTTCATTCACGGTCGGCACCGAAAGTACCGAAGAAAACACCGAAGAAATCGGCAAAGCGGCAATCACTTTTTTTGAACTCGCCTTTGACTTGGCCACCATCTGCTTGATGAGGTCGGCCGTACCCGGCACGTCATGGATGAGCGCACGCTCGAGGCTCTCGACCGGCACGTTGGCATATGAGTACGTAATAAGGCGCGAACGGCCCTTTTCGGTCTTCAATTCGACCAGCTTAATACCGCCATAACCGATATCGATGCCAAGATAACCGGTCTGCGCCGGAGAAGAAGAAAAGAGACCCATATTTGGGTCTCAGTCTACCATGTTTGGCTATTCGGCGTCATCCACAGCTTTTGGCTTGATAATGCCCATCCCTTCGTCCATCGCCTTATTTGAGAGGGCGTCGGCATGTTTGTTTTGTTCGCGGCGCACATGGATGTATTTGACCTTGCCGATCACGCGTTCAGCGCGAAACAAGTCTTGAAAAAGCGGCACGACATTGGGGTGTTTCACCTTGTACTCGCCATTGGCCTGTTTGATCATCAATTCACTGTCAGAATAGAGGGTGACTTCAGTGGCGCCCAATTCGCCCGCGCGGCGCAAAGCAAAAATCGCTCCGGCATATTCAGCCTGGTTATTGGTCTTTTTGCCGAGATAGACGGCATGTTCTTCGAGGACCTTGCCTTTGGCATCTTCAATCACCACGCCAAACCCGGCAGGGCCCGGATTGCCACGCGCTCCCCCATCCGTACGAACGATTAATTGCATAGGTTTACATCCACCAAACGAAGCTCAGCCGTTACTCGGCCATTCCATTCATTTGCTGACAAGGAGTATGCCACATCCACCCAAGAACCGGGAGGAAACTCGGCAACGCGCTTGCCGAGTTTGAAGCCGACGCCTTTTTTGGTGGCACCGCTTGCGTCTTGCAATTGCATGCGTAGGACGTCTTTCTTTTGCCCGATCGCGTCAGCAGAAACCACGAGACAACGCTTGGTCATGAACAATGGCACCGCATTGCCCATGCCAAAAGGCTCGAGGGCGCTCACCGCTTCAATAAGCGGCAATGAAACGCTTGAGAGCTCAATCTCCATGTCGATATTCAATACGGGCCTTATGTCTTCGTCTTTGAGGCGTTCAGCTGCGTGTTCATACAGTTTTTGCGTGAAGAGGGGGATGTTTTCATCGCTATGTAGCGCAAAACCGCAGGCCTGCACATGCCCGCCCGAACGCGTCAGCAACCCCTCGCCCGCCTCGCGCACGGCCACCGTGATGTCATAATGCGACGGCGAACGGCCCGAACCTATCCATTGGTCACCGTGCTTACCGATAGCCACGACCGGTTTGCCGGTAGCTTCGAGATAACGGCCGGCGACCAAGCCTACAAGAGCCGGCGACCAATCAGGCGATGATAAAACGATAATCTGTTTTGAGGTGTCGACCATGGCATCCGCTTCGTCCATCATGCCGCGCGTCGTCTCTTGGCGCAGGCGGTTGCAACGTTCTAAGTCTTTGGCGTGGATCTTGGCGTCTTCAAGCGACTCGGCCATCAGAAGCTTGAGGGCGAGTTCGGCATGGTCCATGCGACCGGCCGCGTTGATGCGGGGGCCGATGGCGAATCCGATCGATTCAGAGGTGATAGTGCCGGGTACAAGTCCAGCCGCATCAAACAACGCCAATAACCCCGGGCGGCGCGTCTTATTCAAAACACGCAAACCAAAGGTCTCAAGCACGCGGTTCTCGCCATGAAGCGGCACCATGTCAGTGACCGTGGCGATCGCGACCAAGTCCAACAACCATTTCTCCCAACCGTCGGGGATTTCTAAACCGCGCTTGCGCGCTTCTTCGAGCAAAAGCAAAGAAAATTTATACGAAACGCCCACGGCGGCGAGATGCTTAAAGGGATAGGTTTCATTCGGCAAACCCGGATGGATCAATAATCCGTTTGGCAGCTCATCACCGAATTGGTGATGGTCCAAAACGATGGTGTCTATCCCCTGTTCTTTGGCATATGCGATCTCGGCCACGCAAGCAATGCCACAATCTACCGTGATCAAGAGCTTGGTGCCGCGATCAGCGAGTTTTGGCACGGTACCCATTTGCAAACCATAGCCCTCTTTATCGCGATGCGGGATATAATAATCAATCAATGATTGGTCTGCCTTCAAACGCGCGGCGATTTCATTCAGAACATTCAAAACGAGCGTCGAACCCGTCACGCCATCCGCATCATAGTCGCCGTGCACGGTAATGCGATTGCCGTTTTCAAACGCCGTAAAAACGCGCGCCACCGCTTCAACCGCATCCTTAAAAACACTCGGATGGTGGAGATGCTCTTCAAACGAAGGCGCCAAAAACTGTTGCGCTTCTTCGGCCGTGCGCACGCCGCGATTCCACAATAATGCCGCCGGGATGCGGGCCACGCCCAGCCGTTCAGCCACGTCTTCAGGGCAAGGTTCGGCCAATTGCCAGCGCTTCGTCATGGGCACCATGTTGACCGCCGCGCAGGCAAAAGTAAAACCCCTCGATCCAAGCGGACCAAGGGGCCAGTGCTACCAATGCAACCCTTTTACCCAAGCCACGAACCCGGGAAAGCGGTTGACCATCCAATCAATGAAAATGAGCAGGGCGAGAAACCCGCCAAAGGCCGCCATGTAACCGTAGGCATGGGTCTCTTGTACCGCTTCGCTGTCGCCGGGGACGAAGTCGAATACGTCCATCAAGCCTTCGATCGCCGAGAAGTACTCGACCAAAGAACGGTGCTCGAGGCTGTATTGCTCGGGCAGCAGGCGCATCGAAGAACTGTCGACGATGCCATAGCAGATGCGCGCATAGCGCGAAGCGGTTAATGATGACCACTTTCTGGCATCCGCCAAGGCCATGCCGAGGTCACGGCGCGCGAGCTTATAGGACGCAAGCGCCTCATCACAGGCCCGCTTATGGTCCATATTTGCCAGACCAGGATTACCGTCGACCCCAAGCGGCGGGTGATGGAAGCGCTCGAAGGCCTTCACGACTTCGAGATGCGCCTGGTCATGCTGCCTGAACCGCTCTTTGAGCAGGCCGTCGGCGGCCTTCAGTTTTGCAAAGGCATGTTCGGGCAAATCGACATTGTTGGGATTGGCAAAAATGTCCGAGCAATATTCGCGCAATTCGCGCTGGCGAAGGTGAAAGGTGCGCAGGGCCTTTTTGAGGGCCCCGACGTCAAGATTCACGATGGCAAAGGCTTCGGCATTGTCGAAGTTTTCCACGCGACCTCCTTAGGGCACTTGAAACCCGGCCCACCATAACAAAATGCCCATAGAACGCAAATCACCATCAACTCACTCACTGACGAGCAAATGCCAAGACACCGATCACCCAGACAAAGACAAATACGAAGACGACTCCCAAGCAGCCCGCCTTCATAAAATGCACTTCTTCTGGCGTGGTATCAGGCAGAGCAAGTCTGCGCTCCATCCCAATGTCGAAAATCTCTTCGATATTTTCAATGTCCGGAAACGCCTCTACCAACTCGGTGCAAGCACGATGCAATTCGCCAATCACTTCGAGAAGCTGTTCATGCCCGATAGGCAATGGAAGCGCCGTCGCGCCATGACCACAGTAGGAAAGACGCAATAAATGCATCGCCAAGATTTCAGAAACGTCCAGCCATTTTTCAGCTGCCTCGATGACGGCATTTGCATGCTTATGGTTTTCGAGGACACTGTCATGAAGTTCTTTTAAGAGCTTTTTGCCCGTTCTCAGTGCGGTGAGAAGCGTCTCACCCTCTTTTATGGGCTCCATCATAGACGCCGTCTCACGCTGATCGAGTTCGTGCATGCGATTATAGGAGTCCATGCAGAGATGCAAGGCCGAACGAAGCAAGATAACACTCTTGGTGAAGATGGTTTTTACGTCTTCATCAACAGGCAGTAGCGCAAAACAAGCTTCATGCTTAGCTGTAAAAACATCCAATAATTCACCGATCTGCCGCCCTCGTCGAACGAAACCTGCGTCAGAAAGCAACTCTAGATAGGTACGCTCCATGATGCTCCTATGGGGTAAAGGTGCCCTAGCGTCTTACATTAAAATACTTAAAAACGCAAATACTCTGCCTTTTTGGCAGAGTAGCAGTAGATTGGACGCCAATCGGCATCCATCAGTCTTCGTCGGGAGGATCCTCCCCTTCGGCGAGCCTCTTGAGCTCATCGAGATCTTGGTTGTACCGCGCCAGGGCAGCATCGGTGGCGCTCTGGGCGAACTGTTCTTTAAGGGTCGGGATGCGACCCTTGTGGCCACGTTCGTGGCGCTGTTGGTGGGTTTCCACGGGACTCCTTCAGATCTCCTTCTCGAACAACACGTTATCGTCGTTCTCCATGAGCGCCTCCATTTTTTCACTTCGTTTCACGAACGAAAAGTGGCACCCATAAGGTGCCACGATTCGGGAGGGGAGGTCAATTATCAAGAGCCTTACTAACCTTTGCGAGCAAATCACGCACCTCCAGCTCAGTACCCCCTAGTCTAGTGGTGTAATCCATCTGATCAAGGAGCTCTAAACACTCATTTAACGAGTTATTTAGGATTAGTAACTCATTCTTAGTAAGTGAAAGATTCATATAGAAATGAGGAAAACTTATTTAAGATTATCGAAGTATGACTTGCCGTTCTTTGGCTGAAATGCAGTGCCCATGTCAGAGCTTCTTGGGTCCCTAATGATTACAGTATTGGTACTCTCTTGCCAATATGCATACCGTCCATTTTGCAACATCTTGGTTTCAGTAGGGTTCTTCATTACATAATCAATATGCTGTGAAAAAGTAGCTTTGTCGGTTGCAATTCCTGAAAACTGACCCTCCTTAGCTACATGCTTATCATAGGCATGCCCATTTCCGATTCTTTTCGCATCCGAGGATGGATTACTTGATTTTGTTCGTACTTGACTTCTTGGAACCGAGTCCTGTACTGACATGAGCGCCTGAACACTCGTCATTGCAATCATGTTGGTAGTCATTGCCGCTTCACCCAGACGATCACCGGTTACATAATCACCTTTGGCATACGAATATGCCTGGCCCCCTACTAATGGCGCAGTGACTGCAAGCGTAGCAGCACTCGTCCACATTAATGCCACAGGAGCTATCCAGGCAGAGTTCGCAGTGGCATATGCGGCCAAGGGAATAAGGAAGGCGAACTTACCATCAGGATCGATATAGCTAATGGGATTATTTCTCGCATACGCATAACTATTCCATGCCTGCGGGTCCTTAAGATCTAAGCTCAGATCCCAGAACGCCGGATCTTCTGACAAGAATCTACCAATGGTCGGATCTTGGTAACGCGCCTTCATGTAGATCAAACCCGTGGCATCGTTTTCATGGCCGGTGAACTTGCGTTGCTCAGACCAGGCACCAGCCTTGTTATCAACACGCACACCACCGAATGGGAAGTAGTCTACAAACTCTTCTACCTGCTTGGCATCGTTGGTGATGAAGTTTGCGCCCGAGAGATAATCAAGCTGTATTACATAAAAAGAACGTTAAAAGATCCCTTTCGGGATCTTTTGTTTAATACTGAATGAACGGCGCGACCAGAAACAGGATGGTCATAAAGATCATGAAACCTGCAAAGATCTTCATGAGCTTTTGACGGCGCAATTGGAGGTGGTTGTTTTGCATAATGTGATTACCTCTATTCTACCCTCTTCGCAGCACTTTGATAAAGGTGTCGGGTGGGATATCTACCGAGCCCTTGCTATGCTCGAGCATGCGCTTTTTACCCTTCTTTTGCTTTTCAAGCAGTTTCATCTTACGCGTCACGTCACCGCCATAGAGATAGCCGGTAACGTCTTTGCGAAATGGGGCGATGCGCTCTGAGGCGATGATCTTGGCACCGATGCAAGCTTGCAGTTTGATGGCGAATTGGGCGCGTGGCAATTCTTCTTTGAGCGTCTCAACGATTTCTTTGCCGCGGCGATAGGCCTCGCTTTCATGCAACAACGTTGCCAGCGCCTCTACGGATTCTTCTGCCACCTGAATGTCGAGACGGACGATTTCTGATGGGCGGTACTCTTTGAACTCGTAGTTGAGCGAAGCATAGCCGGCGGTAACGCCTTTGAGCTTGTCATGAAAATCCACAATAACGGATGCGAGCGGCATTTCATATGACAAGAGCGCGCGCGTGACATCGAGATACTGGGTATTGAGATAGACACCGCGACGGTCTTGCACGAGGGCCATGACATTGCCGATATAGTCTTTTGGACAAAGAATATCAACCTTTACCCATGGCTCGCGGGTTTCTTGGATGCGTGAGCGGTCTAAAAACTCCGCCGGAGATTTGACGAGCAATTCAGTGCCGTCAGTCTTAGTCACTTCATAACCTACCGATGGCGTGGTGATGACGACGTCCATGCCAAATTCGCGCGACAAGCGCTCTTGCACGATTTCAAGGTGAAGCATGCCCAACATGCCGGCACGAAAGCCAAAGCCAAGAGCTTTTGAGTGCTCTGGCTCAAAAACAAGCGCGGCATCATTCAACTTGAGCTTCAACATCGCGTCGCGCAAACGCTCATACTCATTGCCTTCTTCAGGAAAGATGCCCGCATACACCATCGGATGCACCTCTTTATAACCAGGCAAGGCTTCAGCGCCTGAATTTGGCGTCGTAATGGTATCACCGACGCGAACGTATTCGATTTCTTTAAGACCGGTGACGATATAACCGATATCGCCAGCTTCGATCACGCCTGAGTTGATACGGTCAGGTTTGAGATAACCGATTTCAAGCGCTTCGCCGTCACCGTCAGTGGCGATAAAATGGATCTTTTCGGTTTTCTGCAATTTGCCGTCAACACAACGAACAAAAGCGATCACGCCTTGGTAATCATCGTACTTCGAATCAAAAATGACGGCGCGAAACGGTTTGGTACGGTCACCTTTTGGCGCGGGCACTTGTTTGATGATTTCTTCAAGAATAGTCGGCACGCCTTCGCCCGTTTTACCTGAGGCGGTGAGAATCTCTTCACGTTTGCAACCGATGAGCTGCATCAATTCGTTTGAGCGCTTCTCTACATCGGCATTTGGCAAATCGATTTTGTTCAAGACCGGGATGATCACGAGGTCCTGCTCGAGGGCGAGATACAAGTTCGCGATCGTCTGTGCTTGTACGCCTTGGGTGGCATCCACCAAAAGAATGGCGCCTTCAACGGCAGCGAGTGAGCGAGAAACTTCGTAGGTAAAATCTACGTGACCCGGAGTATCGATCAAGTTAAGCTCGTATTCGATGCCGTCTTGCGCCTTGTACTTCATGCGCGCCGGCTGAAGTTTGATGGTGATGCCGCGTTCGCGCTCAATGTCCATGGTGTCGAGCGCCTGGTCCTTCATCTTACGCTTTTCGATCGTGCCGGTAACCTCAAGCAATCGGTCCGAGAGGGTCGATTTGCCGTGGTCGATGTGGGCGATGATGCAAAAATTGCGGATGCGGGCTTGGTCCATTTGGGGCGGACTCTACGCGAAAAAAGCAAAAACGTCCACCTTTTGGGCAGACGTTCGCAGCAGGACTCAACTCCCCGTTTTCGAGGTGAGCCGTTGTTGGAGCACGGCATCGGTATCGAGGTCGAAACCGAGGCTCAAGGCCCAGTTAAAGAACAGGGACAGGGCCTTGCCGGCATAGAGGGTGCCCTGTGACTTGGCAGGGTACAGGGACAAGCCGTACTTGCCCGCATCAGGGACGCGGAGGCCGGCATAGTGCTTACCGTCCTTCACCACGACCACGAGCATATCGACATAGCGAAACAGCATGGTGCTGGCCAAAAGGGCGGCCTTGGTGTCTTCGAGGGTCCATGTCTCTTGGGCGACGATACAGGGCCACTGAACGCGGTATCGAGTACCGCGACGATAGTCCTCGACTTGGCAACGCTTGCAAACACGCAACGTGTCATTATCACGGGTGGGCCTTTCATCCCATTCGTGACGTTGGGCACCGAGGTCTGACATCCCTGCCTCCTTGGTTGGGATAAAACGGTGCCTTTTTCTATAACAAAATACCGCCTTCGTCAAGATTTTTAACCGAGGTGCGCTTCCACAAGCGGCGTTTCACCGTCTCAAGCAACTCAGCCAACTCTTCTGATTTCACCAAATTGGCAACGATAAAAAAAGCGATGCCACCCGCTAACAATGTACCGCCTGCCTGCAAAGCCAATTGCCATACGGTGCGAAGGGTGAAGACCGTACCGAGATACTCACGGACAGGGAAACCGGCCACGCAAAAGGCAATGGTCGCCACCGTGGTTTTATACGCCGATACGAACGAGTCACCTTTGGCGTATTTGCCGAAGGTGCGTCGCAAGACAAAGGCATGGATCAATAATTGGGTCCAAGAGCCGATGGCGATCGCGACCGCGATGCCGATCGGCCCTAACTGGTCGCGCAACATCCAGGCGCAAAACACCGTCAACGTCTCGCCAAGCAGACTGACAAAAAACGGCAACCAGGTATTTTGCATCGCATAAAACGCGCGAGTGAAGAGCGGGATCAACGCTTGTGCTACCAAAGCAAAGGCGAGATAACCAAGTATATCTGCCGTGAGGATGGTGTCATGCCAATCAAACCTCCCCTGCCCTAAGACCAAACGGACGATCTGTGCACGCAATAAAAAGAAGATGGCCGTCGATGGCAATAAGAAAAAGAAAATCTGGCGCGTCGCCGATGAAAACGTTTTGCGAAATTGTTCATGGTCTTCTTTGGCAAATGACTGCGAGAGCAGCGGGAATGCCGCCATTGCCAAAGACAAACCAAACACGCCAAGCGGGAAGCTCTGAAGATTGGTCGCGAATTGAAGCGCGCTCACCGAGCCCGTGCCGGTAAATGCCGCCATTGAGAGCAGTACCGTCAAACTCAATTGCGAAACACCAAGCCCTAAAATGCGCGGACCCATCAAACTCAAAATCCGTTTGATGCCTTTGGCAAAACCGCGAAAGCGGCCAATGCCCACAAAGCCCATGGCATTTACTGTTACCAACTGCGATGCCAAATGCGCACCAGCGCCGGCGATCACACCCCAGGCAACCGCCTGAATGCCGTATTGCTCGCCAAAAAACCACGCACCCAAAATGATGCCGACATTATAAAGCATTGGTGCGATCGCAAATGCAGCATAGCGCTTGGTGACTTGCAGTACGCCACCTGCCACCGATGATAAGCCGAGCAAAAACGGCGACAGCGCCATAATGCGCGTCAAAAACACCAATTCGCTCATCTGCTCGCCCTTGAAGGCCGGAAACACCCACGGCATCACAATCGGCGCAAACAATACGATGCCAATTGCCGCGGCCAACAAGGCGCCACCCACCAATACCAATAATTGCGAGACAAGTTTTTTTGCCTGCTCTTTGCCTTCGCGTTCAATCGTTTCGGCAAAAACCGGGATGAACCCTGCCGATAAAGCACCGATAATCAATAGCGTATAAATCGTGTCCGGCAAACGAAAAGCCGCATAATAGACGTCGAGATCATGGCCTGCGCCAAAGGTCGAGGCAAGAACTCGATCACGCACCACGCCCAAAACGCGCGAACCCGCCGAAGAGACGCCAATAATGATCGCCGCCGCCGTGAGTCCGCCCGATTCTTTGTTCCACAATTTCTTTATCCACTGGATCATAATCGCATTCTATCAAGCAAAGGGGTCAATCGGTAGGTCGACCATGGCATAAACGATGCCATCGTCTTTTAGTACGGTTTCGATTTTGGTTAAAAAGCTGCCTGGAGGCGCTTGGCCTTGTACCGCTTCGCCGGTCGAAGCGTTGAATTCGGCAAAATGCCATTCGCAGCGAAAACGGTTCTCGCCGCAAGCCTTAAGCGGCCCGCCCATATGGGTGCAGGTATTGCGATACGCCAAGACGTTTTGACCTTTACGAATGGCAATGCCTTTGGCGCCCGGATACAGCGACATCGTTTTTGTCTCCCCTTCTCTCCATTCGCTCAAGGCGCCAAGCGGTATCAGTCTCGGCATATCAGTTCTTCTTGTCGAAGAAGTGTGAGAATTTGTAATCAAACAGCGGCGTGCGCACCGGCCC
>JAXLZL010000005.1:0-50413 GCA_046350895.1 Patescibacteria group bacterium
TCGACCCATACCGACATCGAACTTGGCAACCTGCAAATTCAATGGCCGAGCGACAATACCAAAACGGTTAATGCCACGTGGACACCGAAAGGCTCGGCGAATGCGCTCAACCTTACCCTCACCACCCAACCAATGGCCCATGCGCTACGCGTCGAAAAAGCCAGCGTCTCGCACAAAGATACCAAAACAGGCAATGAAATCTGCCACTACCAAAGCGGTTACCCCTTGCTCGCTGATAGTGAAAAGAATGCTCGTGCCATCAATATGCTGATTGAAGGCGTCGTCGCGGGCACAACGGCTTCAAGCACAAGCATCGCGCCAATCGAGCAACGCGCCTCCGAATATATCGCCAACTGCGTCAGTGAGATTCAAGATATTTTGAGCAGTACGGACCAAGAAGACCGCTCCGCTCTCTCGTATAGCTCGGATTCATCAGCTGCCATCTCGCTCAATAGTCCTAGCCTGCTCAGCATCCGTTTTGATGGTTACGAATATACGGGCGGCGCCCATGGCAATCCGTTTTTGTACGGCTTGAGCATCAATACCGAGACAGGCAAGGCGCTCACGCTCAAAGACCTTTTCAAAAGCGACCAATTGCAAAATGTCATCGCCAAAGAGCGCCGTATCCTGCTCTCAGACGAACAAGGCGGCTATCTGTACGAAGAAACAAATGCCGAGTATCAAAAATTCTTGCAGCTCCCACTGCAGTCAGCCGCAAAACAAGAAGAGCTCTACGGCAATGATGCCAACTTCTACCTCACGGATTCTGGCATCGTGCTCTACCACACGGCGTACGAAATCGCCGCCTATGCTGCCGGCCAATTTGAAACCTATATCCCCTACGGCGACCTGAAGGACATGATCCGTACCGATGGCCCGCTTGCAAGCTTCATCAACTAACAAAAACCGGCCTAATGGCCGGTTTTTTCTTTGAGGATGACGAGGCGGTAGATATCGAGCATGGCGATCAAAAAACTCACCGTCAGTGGCCCTAAGATGAATCCGAGGGGACCAAAGAAAGCAAATCCTCCGAGCACCGCAAACAAGATCAATAACGGATGGATATCGGCACCTTTGCCCACCAGGCTAGGACCGAGAATATTATCAATAACACCGACAGCGAAAATACCCCACAAAGTCAAAACGGATGCCTGCAACGGGTGGTTTGTGATGGCGAGATACAAAATGCCAGGCACCAAAACCAAACTTGTACCCAAACCCGGTACCAGGGCGCAAAAGGCCGCAACCACGCCCCAAAGGGCCGGTGACGGCACGCCCAAAACAGCAAAACCAAGACCGGTCATGCCGCCCTGGATACAGGCCACGAGCAATTGGCCACGTACCACTGAGTGAATGGCCATGGACATGCGGTTCACGATGACATGGTCATAATTGTCTTGCAGTGGACTCAGCTCAACCAAGTTATCGACGAATTTGCGACCGTCTTTGAGAAGGTAGAACGTCGCGATCAGCCAAAGCAAAATACTGGCAAAGACCGATACGATGCCCGAGAAGACGCTGCCCAAACGCGAACTGACAAATGAAAGCGCCTGCTTGACGGCGTCGGTCACGTTCACCTCGACGCCAGGCAACATCTGGGTGGCGAATTGGTTGATGGTTTTTTCGATCATCACGAAAAACGAATCACGTTGGTCGCTCACCGATTGGTACAGCAAGGTGGCTTCATCAGCAACTTGGGTACCGATCAAAATCACCGGCACCACGATCATGGTCAGCAATACCAAAGCCGTGACGAAGGCTGCGATGTTTTCGCGTCCGCGCAATAGCTTGAGCGTATTTTCATAAAAAGATGACAGCATCACCGACGTGATGGCGGCCATGGCCAAGACTTGGGCAAAGGGCGCATAGACAAAAGCCGCCAAGACCATGGACAAGATCAGCAAAACCAAAAAGAAGATGGTTTGTGTTTTTTTGGTGACCATGCGGCCATTATACCACACTTAAGACAGCTCCCGCAGATGTTTACGCAACGCTTTCATGTTTGGGCGGCTTTTTTCGACCAGTTGCCAAAAACGAATCCCATGCGAACGGTATTTCAAATGGCACAATTCATGGATCATGAGATACTCCGCAACCTCAAGCGGCAAGTCCAAAATCTGATAGTGAAATTGCAACGAACCGTCACTCGAACAGCTCCCCCACACATGCTTATTGCACCGGATGGATACTTTGCCGTAGGTAAAACCATAAAAAGCATTCAAACGAGGCAAATGCGCTTGCACGAATGCCAAAGCGGCTTTTTTGCGGGCGGCATAATCTTCTCGGCTTGCTTTGGCAAACAGACCTCGGTCAGGCGATGCGGCTTTTTCGACGGCGCGATCTATCCATTCACGGTGGCGCTCCAAGAATCCGCGCACAAAGCCCTCGGTCGCCCATCGTCCAGAACTTAATTGCAAAATGCCGCGTGACAAACGCAAACGCACCGAACGCTGGCCGCGCCGTTTCGTCCAAATAATCTCTTTCGTACCAAAGAAAAAGCTCTTACGCTCTAGGACTTCTTTTGCCATGGAGCCCTATTGAAGCGTGCCTGTAAACGTTTTGGCAACACCCGCATCACTCACATAGACCGCCGACCAAGCCGCAAGCGAGGTCCATGTTGCCGAACGCCAATAGCCGAGTTTTTTGCCCGTGACGTCTTTGGCATAGTCTTCATTTGCACCCTCTTCTTGGGTGAGGCGTGTCAGCTTGTCATTCACGAGGTCATACCCCATGAGAGGCGCGGCATCGCAGCGTGTGGCACCGCATGTTTGCGTAATAAATACAGCCTTGGTGCCGTCGGTATTCCAAACGGGTTTTGAACGGGACGGATAACTCGACAAACGTTTATAGGATTCACTGCCCAGATCCAATGAATGCGTCATGGCGCGCAGACCCGTCTCGCCGCATTTTGACGGATTCACCGGGCAGGCATCGCGTTCAAAAATCATGATGACCTGGGCGCCTTGGGCAATGGTTTGTTTGGCATAGGTCAATAGCGGGATGTCGGTATCAACCTTGGCATCGACCGTATCTAGAACGCGATACTGACCATCAGCACGCTTCAACACCAGGCGGTTCATGCCACGGCAAAACGTGACGCGTTCTTGCGTGAGCGGATTCTTGGCAACGAACAATTCATGGCCGCATTGGTGGACGAGCTCAACGGTTTTGCCATTGTTCGTGAATGGCACGCTCTTCACGATCTGATAGCCCTTTTGTTGCTCTTGGCTCTCAAGCGGGTGAGCATCATCATTGGTCGGACGAGGGATAATGGTCACCGTCGACGTCGTTGGCAATAACGGCCCATTGCCGACCTCTTGCAGGTTCTGCACGATTTCAAAAATCCAATAACCCGATAAGCCAATAAAAATCACGCAGACGAGGGCTATCGGAGAGCTTGAGTAAAGGGTGCATGACCATATCATAACGCAAAACGCCCGCTTGTGGCAGGCGTTTCAGAATTTGAGGCGGTCTTCGAGAGGAATCCAGTTCGCTGACGGTGAACCGAGCATAAGACCATGCTTGGCGAGTGCCGCGGTCACATCTCTCATCGTACCAATCGACAGCATTTGGCGCAGGCGTTGCCGACCTCTTCATATGACAACTGAACAAGATCGCCCGCGAGCATATGTACTCGTCGCTCTCTTTGATTTTTATACTGAAAAGTACAATGCGAACTACAATTCGAGAACTTGCTGTAGACAACAGCATCAATAAACCGTTTAGACAAACCCAGTTCATGGACCGTCTTAAGCATATTGGGCGGTTGCCGAGCTTCAAAGCGCGACCATTTCATCTCATGATCTGAACTTCTCGAGGCTTCGTACGCCTTGAGAAAGGGGCTTCGATGGCCGCATCTGCTTGGTCGAGCACCGCATCTGAAATCTCAGGATTATTAGCCACGATACGGGCTACCTTATGCAATAGGCCCATGGTCTTGGCACGGCGCGTTTCAGGCGGGCCCGACCTATCAGCAGTATGGATCGGCATTCCGTCCTCCTGGGTAAAATGTTCTGGCCCTTATATACATTTCATTATGCGAGCTGTCAATGACATCATCACTTTGACAATCCATCTAAAAATCCTTATCCTTTGGCCACATTCCGGGATCGTCTAATGGTAGGACACCGGCCTTTGAAGCCGTTTATCTTGGTTCGAATCCAAGTCCCGGAGCCATGAAAAACCGCCTTTAAACGGCGGTTTTTTCTTTGCCTCGTGCTATACTCGAGCTCTACTGTATGACCTTTCGCAATACCTATTACGTGATGCGCCATGGCGAGAGCGTCTTGAATCGTGCCGGACTCTTGCAATCCGACCCTGAAGAAGGCCAATATGAATCCTTAGGCCTCACCCCTCAAGGTGAAGAGCAGGTAAAACCTCTATCAGCGTTGCCTTGGTAGCCGGCGAGCTTAATCGCTCAACCATGATTTTTTCATCACCGTTCACGCGCTGTTTGCAAACGGCCCAAATCGCCAAAGACCTGCCTACAGACGGCAAACCAATTTATTTTTGATCATCCGTTTGTTAACGCGTCATCTGGGGTTTGAGCAACGATCAACGAATATTCGTCACACGAGCGGCCGAGCTGAAGTTTACCGGATCGAACATTAACGACGACTTTGAACAGCCACCATCAGGCAATACCGCGTCAGCGGTCACTATTACAACAATAACTGGAATATTTGGAAATTGAACATTTTTATTACTTTTTATATATCCAGTGAGATTCAATGTTTAGTGAATGGTAATATGGAGTACTTGTCATTTCTATCATTTATGTTGGTGCATCCGAAAGCTTCAACTAGTGTTGGTTATGTTTTAGTAATCGTCCTCGAGGCCGCTCGCGTTCTTCATTTTTGCTTTTTCATACGCGGCTATCTCTTTACTGAATGCGCACGTTCGACTCTCTCAAAAACATTCTCTCCATTCTTCGAGCGATTCACGATAGGTGGCACGTAGGGCAAGAATCGCCAAACGTTCTTGCGGTTCAAAGGGTAAGCGCAATAACCTCTCCCAAAACGGGATCAATACTTCAGCGAGGTCGATGGCAAAAAACTTATGGTCTTGAAACCAGCGATAAGCGGCCATGATCGCTTCAGGGCTTCTAGGCTGAATGTATTCTTGGTAGGAGATTTCATTCTGCGCCTTGTCATGGGTGACGAATCCGCGCGCCATCGGGATGCCGCGGGTCATCCAACGAGAAACATGCGGCCCAAGCACTTGCTCGCCTTGGTTCGACAAAATCGACTGGCGAAAAGCGCCGTCCTGAAACGTGAATTCGCCAAGAAACGCTTGGTCGGTGCCAAAAACGAGTACCATCATAGGCCATGCGGCAACAAAAAGACGTCGGCCGTTTCTGGGCGGAGTTTTTTAAAGAGCTTTACGACTTTTTCGCGGCCAATGAGTTTTTCATTGCTGACAGCCTCAATCGCCGGCGCTTTTTCTGGCGCAGGATGCTTTTGTTCAGAAATGAATTTCTCAAAATTCATATTAGCGGCGGATATAGCGACCGACGGCGATCCACGAAACCAAGGCAGTCAACAACGACAAGCCGCCGACCTGTAACAAGACCAGCATCGGCCATTGGGTCACGAAGAACTGGCGCAAGCCCGTCTCGCCTTCAAATGCAGCTGTTAGGCGCGGCTCTACGGCATCAAGACCAAGCCAAATTGCGCCGGCTGCCATGATGGCGGCAAACAAGACGAGCCACACTGCCTCAAGCACGAACGGAAAACGAATATAGGCAGATGACGCACCCACAAGGCGCATGATCGCGATCTCTTCACGATGGGTATAAATGGCCACGCGCACGGCATTAAACGCGGCAAGCAAACCGAATAAGGCAAAGACCGCAACCAGGGCTGAGGTGAAGAGACGAACGCTCTGGCCGATCGAACGGATGCGTTCAATCGCCTCTTTATGGTCGTCAAAGGACGAAGACTTCACATAACTCGCATATTGCGGATTCTTGGCCGCCTCAAGCAAGAAGGCGTATTCTTCAGGTTTTTTGGCCTTCATGACAATCTGCGCACCGATCGGGTTGGTGCCAAGCTCGTCGAGGGCGTCGATGATTTTGACATTGTTCTTATTACGTTCTCTAAAAGCCGCCAGCGCCTCTTCAGCCGTCACGAGCGTGACGCGGTCGGTTTGCGGCAATGAGGCGATATAAAAACGCGCTTGGTTTAACACGGCTTCTGGCGTGGCCGGCTGAAAGGTGATGGTCACGTCGATGCGGGCCTCGAGCATGTCGACCAAACAGTCGGCCAGAGCATTGGCGCCAAGCAACGTATTGACCGACAAAAACGCCATCATGAACACGATGATGGTTGCCAGGCCAATCCAAAGATTGCGGATCACATGCGTCCACGATGCTTTGAAAATTCTCCAGGCCATGCGCATAAAAGGGCGAATCGTTAAAAAGAAAAATTAATGTGAGAGCGTATACTTGCCGTGCTGCTGGTCTGAGGCGACCTTACCGTCTTTAAGCGTGATCACGCGGCGGCGAAGCGCATTTACGACTTCACGGTTGTGAGTGACCAAGACAACCGTGGTACCAAAGGCATTGATTTTTGACCAACAGGTTCATGATTTCTTGCGTGTTCAGCGTATCAAGGTTGCCGGTTGGCTCATCCGCCAATAGCACTTTTGGACGGTGAACGAGGGCGCGGGCAATCACGATGCGTTGCTGCTCGCCACCCGAGAGCTGCGAAGGGTAGCGGTCGGCTTTCTCATCCAACCCCACGATGCGCAAGACGCTCGGCACGATATCGCGGATATGTTTTGTTGAAGCACCGGCGACCTCAAGGGCAAAAGCGACGTTTTCATAGACGGTGCGCTTTGGCAGCAACTTATAATCTTGAAAAATGACGCCGATTTGCCGGCGCAGCTGCGGGATCTCATGCGAACGGATGCGCGTGATGTCCCAACCGCCGATCGAAATCTTGCCACCCGTGGGTCGCTCTTCAGCCATTAATAATTTGGCCAAGGTGGTTTTGCCAGCACCGCTTTGCCCCACGATTGAGACAAATTCGCCAGGCTTAATATGCAAAGAAATATCCTCGAGACCCACCGAGTTTCGAGGATACACTTTTGAGACGCGCTCCAAGACAATCATGGTGCTATGGTATCATAGCCTGCAAACGAGAGAAATAGCCCATATGTCGTTCTTTCTTATCTTCGGCCTCTATGCCTTGGTTCTTTTGCTGATAAGCCTTTTGCTCGCCAATAGGCCGCGTTTGCAGCTGGTCGCTGGCCTATTTTTGCCGCTTCTCTTGACCGCTTGGTGGGTGCAGATGAACCAATGGCCATTGTTTAGCTGGATCAAGATGTATTCAATATTTGCCGGGGTCACTTTGCTCGGTTCGCGTTACTGGCTGAACAAAAAACATCTTTATATTGGCGTAAGCATTTTACTCGTGCTCAATATCAGTGAGGCTGTTATGTATGACGCCCTGGGCGGCTATTGGATGAATGCTCTCACCGGCCTTCTGCTGATCGCGCCGCTTTGTACCAAGGCCTGGCACCGATTGCATGAATTAGAGAAGAACGGACAGATCCATTATCACCTTACCTTGGTCTGGATACTTTCCTACACCTGTTGGAACTTTGCCTTTATTATCAACCACTATCCTGAGCTTGTCGTTAGGTTGTCCCCGACCCTTCTCATCCCGCTAGCGATCGCCTTTGTTAAGCCTGGCAAGTGGGTCGAGTACCGTGCCCTGAGTTTTGCTGCATACTACCTTTTGTCAGCATCCTTTGACCGCACGATCCGTATTCTTGAAACAACCGCTTTTACCCCCTGGCAAGTGCCCTTCACGGTCTCAGGTGTCGTTTTTGCCTTGCTTGTCATCGCGCATGAATTCTCTGCCATCAAGCCAATGACAAGTGACAAAGCGCGCCATGTGCATTAAAATAAAACCATGTCTACGTTGTTAGTGTTGTTAATTGCACTTTTCTTCATCGCTCTCACCATGTTTTCTTGGGCGATTGAAAAAACCAAATGGCTTTTTTTGGCCGTATTTGCCATCTTTCCCATTTTTGCCGTTGGGTTCTGGGTGAATGTGTCTCATGTACCCTGGCCAGCCTTGGTGAAGTTTGTCACCATCGTTGCCTGCGCGCTGTGGCTTTGGATTATCCGGTTCACGAACTGGTTTTCACAAAAAGCCATCATCAGCATCGCTTATGCCTTGCTCGCCATCAATATCGGCGAAGTCGCCCTCATGGACGCCTATGCCGGCAATTGGGTCAATGCCGTGGCTGGCGTTTTTCTTCTGTTTGCCATCCCATCGACTAACCGCATCAAACTCAAGACTGACGAGATCGGCGTAAAACAATTTAGCTGGGACCTCCCCTGGCTCTGGATCGCAAGCTATACCCTGTGGAACTGGGCTTTCGTGGCGAACTTTTATCCGCAATCAATCATCACCCAAGGCGCCGTCCTATTAGCACCACTTACCATCGCTGCTCTATTGGGCGCAGACCATTGGGCAAAAGCTCGCGTCTACAGCCTCACCCTCTACCTCATCGCCTGCTTCACCATGGCACCCACCTTTGCCCTCATGGATATTTCCCCTTTTGCCTTGCGACCAGAAACGCTCAACCTTATCAACGGCGCATCACTGCTGCTCGCTGTCATCGCTATGGTTGGACGCTACGCGCAACTGCCTCGTGCAACCCCTGTTCGAACATCGTCGGGATCACGCGCTCGTTCGAAGGCTCGCTAACAAAACCCGCAATCGCCTCTGCTGCACGGATCTTCATCTCATCCGTCACCTTGTTCACACCCGTATCCAACATCCCCCTGAACAAACCCGGATAGCAGAGGGCATTATTTACTTGATTGGCAAAATCGCTGCGACCGGTAGCCACCACGAGCGCACCCGCGGCCTTCGCTTCTTCAGGCATGATTTCTGGGACGGGATTCGCCAAGGCAAAGACGATCGCGTTCGGATTCATCCGCTTGACCATCTCGGCCGTAAACGAACCGGCAGCCGATACGCCGATCAACACATCCGCACCGCTCACGACTTCGGCTAGCGTGCCTGAATGTTTTTGGCGGTTCGTGAAGGTGGCGATTTCTGCTTTTTCGCTGTTCATATCGTCGCGGCCCTCGACAATGGCGCCTTGGCGGTCGCACATGACGAGATCGGTGACGCCAGCTTTTGTTAAGAGACGTGCGATGGCAATACCGGCAGCACCGGCACCATTCATCACCACGCGAATACCGCCCATGTCTTTTTTGGCAACCTTGATGGCGTTCAATAAACCGGCAAGCACCACAATGGCCGTACCATGTTGGTCATCATGCATGACCGGGATGGACAAACGTTCTGAAAGTTCACGCTCAATTTCAAAACACGCAGGTGCCGCAATGTCTTCAAGTTGGATGGCGCCAAAAGACGGAGCGATCGCTTCTACCGCCTCGATGATGCGCTTCGGATCTTTGGTGCTCAGCGCGATAGGCACCGCATCAATACCAGAGAAGCGTTTGAAAATAGCCGACTTGCCTTCAAGCACCGGCATGACCGCATCAGGACCGATATCGCCAAAACCCAAGACAGCCGTACCGTCTGAAACGATGGCAACGGTGTTTTGCTTCCACGTATATTCTTTTACCAAAGACGGATCGGCGGCTATCGCCTTTGCCACCGCTCCAACACCGGGTGAATAGACGAGGGTTAAATCCTCCAATGCCTGAATGTCATAGGTCGGTTGGATGCGAATTTTACCGCGAAGTTTTTTGTGCAATTCAAGGGCTTTTTGGGCGATATCCATAGGTACCGAGCCTACTCCCCGATCATCAGGCCAGCAACCCTGTCATTGTGGACGGTCCTACCCGTTTAAGCTATCGTTATCCACATATGAATCAAGACCTTCAACTGTTCGTACGCGAATCCCTCGCGAAAAACCAGTCACGCGAAGCCATTGCCGAAGCCCTCAAAAAAGGCGGCTGGCAACCTGATGAAATTGATTCGGCCTTGGCCGCGTATGCCGACGTATCGTTTCCTGTCGCCGTGCCAAAACGCAAGCCATACCTTTCAGCCAAAGAAGCCTTTTTGTACTTGGTGCTTTTCATGACCTTGTATATCAGCGCCTTCTCGCTCGGTACCATCATCTTCCAGTTCATTGACCGCGCCTTCCCAGACGTTTTGTATTCTGGCTATGACAGCACGGCTTCGGTTATCCGCAGCGCTTTGTCGGCCATGATCATCGCCTTCCCGGTCTTCTTGTGGGTGTCGTCCATCCTCCACAAAGCCATTGCCAAAGACCCTGAAAAGCGCGGTTCAAAAGTGCGCAAATGGCTCACCTATATCACGCTCTTCATCGCCACGACCATCATCATCGTTGATTTGATCACGATTTTGACCAGCTTGCTCGGCGGCGAATTGACCATGCGCTTCTTCTTGCAGTCCACGACGATTTTGGCCATCGCCGGTTCGATCTTTGGCTACTATCTTTGGGACCTCCGCAGCGAAGAGCAGGACCGTGCTTAATCCACGCAAGCCCACGCTATGAACATGTCTCTTTCTCCTTATCGTATCGCTGCCATTGGCGCGACAGCCGTCGTTGTGGCCGTTGCTATCGGTTCATTGTTTCTCATCGACTCGCCAATGAAAGAACGTTTGCGCCGCGCCGATGACCGCCGCCTCTCCGATCTTCAGTCCATTTCATACGGCATCGACTCCTATGTACTGAAAAACAAACAGCAGCTCCCAGAGTCATTGGATGCCATGATCAAAGACCGCGACTTTGGCTACCTTGAAAACCAAATCAAAGACCCAGAAACCCAAAAGCCTTACGAATACAAAAAGACCGGTGACAAAACCTACGAGCTCTGTGCCGAATTCGCTCTCAGCACCAAAGAATCCGAAGCAAAAGGCACCGATTATACCTACCGCGCTTACGGCCCAGCATGGGACCACGAAGCCGGCCGCCACTGCTTCAGCCTAGACATCCGCGACACCGCCAAAGAAGACGTCATCCCTCTCGAAGCGCCTGTCATCCGCTAACAGCATGAATACCAATTACGTTGCGCTCCAGTTGCCTTATGACGACGCGATGCAATTGTATCGCGCCGCCTTGGCGCAATTTCACCGCGAACAAACCCGCCGTGACCGCTTGGGCCTTGAACGATTGGTTTATCTGCCATCGCTCATGGCGTTTGAACGGACGTTGAACCTCACGCCTGAACGCGTTCATGCCATCGCTCATGAGATCGAAGCTGAACTTTGGGAGCATGCCTGGGGCGAATTTTCTGAAGAGTGGGCCTGGCATCGAGCCGAACAAGACGTCCAAAGCACCCTAGATTCAAACCAAGCCTCGCTCAATAAAGATGAGCTTGAGACCCTGATTGCCAAGCGCGTTGAACAGCAATTCGAGCGCTATATCTCTGAGATTGATTTTGACGCCAGAAAAGGCGAAATGAAAAAATCTTAACGCAAACGCTCCGCAACCACGGAGCGCTTTGTGTTATACTGACGTCATGAAAAGCGGCAAGCACCTTTATTCACGTCCATGGGTACTCTCAGTAAACATGGGCTACGGCCATGAGCGCGCGGCTTTTGGCTTAGAGGATCTTGCCCACGAAAACATCGTCACGGCCAATAACTACCATGGCATGCCGGCCAATGACAAAAGGGTCTGGGACCGCACACGCCATATTTATGAGCGCATCTCGCGCCTCAAACGCCTGCCATTGATCGGCAACATGATCTTTGCCGCCATGGATGCTTTTCAGCGCATTGAGCCATTTTATCCGCGCCGTGACCTCTCACGACCGACCTTGCAGCTCAAAGAGGTGTATCGGCAAATCCGTCATGAAAAACTTTGCAAACATCTTATCGATGAGCTATCCAAAGATCCGCGCCCATTGATCAGCACGTTTTTCTTGCCAGCCTTTGCCGCCGAAGAACACGGCTACCCGGGTGATATTTATATCGTTTGTTGCGACGCCGACATTGCCCGTGCTTGGGTCCCGCTCGACCCACGCAAAAGCCGCATCAAGTACCTTGCCCCGACTGGCCGAGTCGTCGAGCGCCTGCAGCTCTATGGCGTGCCTCGTGAGCGCATCTTCTTAACGGGCTTTCCTTTGCCGCCTTCGGTCATCGGCGACCTCGATGCCACGCGTTTGCGTGACGACTTATTTGGCCGTCTCGAGCGTCTTGACCCCAAAGGCGTCTTTCACCTCTTTCACCAAAAAGACATGGTCGAAGTTTTTGGCGAACGTCCCCACACGCATGAAACCGACCATCCGTTTACCATTACCTACTCGCTTGGCGGTGCAGGCGCACAGCAAGACACGCTCTACACGCTTTTACGTTCATTGCGTCAACCGATGTTAGAAGGCAAGGTTCGCCTCGCCATCGAAGCCGGCACCCATCGTGCCGTTGCCAAAGACGTCGAAAAAGAAGCTCACCGTTTAGGACTCGGCCAAGCCATGAACCGTACCCTGTTTATCTTTGTTCATGCTACGCGTGCTGGGTATTTTGAAGGTTTTGCCAAGCGCATGCGCAATAGCGACGCCTTATGGACAAAGCCGAGTGAGCTCTCATTCTATTGCGGACTTGGCATCCCGATCATCATGAATGAACCGCTCGGATCCCAAGAGCAATTCAATCGCCACTGGCTTGAATCCATCGGGGCAGGTGCTCGTGCCGAAGACCCAGAATATGCTTGGGAATGGCTGCAGGACTGGCGCAAGAACGGTTATTTGGCCACCATGGCTTGGCACGGCTACAATATCGCCCCAACCCATGGCACTTTCAGAATTGCGAATCTGCTGCAGCAAGAAAAGACTGATATCACTCCATTGCCGTTTATTGTCTAAAAAACCCGACATTATGTCGGGTTTTTTATTCTTGAAAGGCGAAGGCTGGATGAACAATCGCTTCTTTGAGGCTGCCAATGCTGGCCTCGCCCTGCACGCCCGGCAAAGTAAACTTCATGACGACGCCGGCCACAAGCAAAACGGCAAAAAAGCCTCCAACAAAAACCTTGAAGGTCTGCTCACTGTCGAGCAAAGTATCGCCGTATTTTGAAATAACCATGGCAAAAACCATGACAATAACGGCGGCAACGATTCCGAGAATCCACATAGGCGTATAATAAATCAGTACCACAAACCTCCTCTTTAGACAAGATATTGGCCATTTTCAAAGATCACCTCACCGTCAGCCAAAACGCGGTCCACGACCGGGAAGAGGTCGACATGAAACTTGGTCTTATGGGTCGTGATCCCCTCTTTTTTATAGACACTGTGCTTTTCACCAAGTGAGAAGTGCATGCCGAGGATGCGCTCAAACGCCATAATATCCTGAAGGTAACGCTCGCGGGTGATGGCGCGGTTCAACCCAAAACCGATCTCGCGAATGATAGGGCGTTCATACTCTTTGATCGTATTCACGATCTTTGCGAATGTCTCAGGCGCATCTTCTTGCCAGCTGACAATCAAACCCTCTTTCACATCCACACGAAACGGTTTATGCATGTCGACAGAGAAGTTTTCGCCGGCATAGGCATAGACCATGAACGAACCTTTCATCTTTGAAAAATCTTTGCCTTCGGTAAACACCTCACCGATGGGGAAGGTGCCGCCGATATTCTCCATCCCCGTATAATCACCGATATTGAGTTTTGGGGATTCAACGCCACCCGTCACCACCATCTCAACATCGCCCGATTGGATGCGGAGCTCATTGATATTCTCGAGTTTTGCTTTGAGCTTTGGGCCAACCGTTCGGTACCAGCTCATATCGTATTCAAGCGAGTTGATATAGACGTCCCACACGTCTTCGCTATTGCGGTAGAGATGCATGTGCTCGATCACCTTTAAGCCCTTTTGAAAGAGGTGCAAACGGATGCGAAAAGCGTCCAAAAGAAAGTTTGACGTCTGCAAAAGTACCACGAGATCTTTTGGCTGCATCGTGTCAAAAGCCGCAACAACTTCTTCTTTGCTCACGGCGTCAAAGTCAACAAAGCGTGCATCCGGCAATGCTTCTCGATAGGCCGCCAACAAAATCTCGGTTAAACCGTTTTTGGTATCATAAACGACCAGCGCTTTTTCTTCTGGTTGTTTTTGAATGGCATGCGCCAAAATGTCTTTGATGTTCTTGGTTGCCTTTTGGACGAGCTCTTGGTTCATGCCGTGAGACTAGCCGTAAAAGGCCAAATTGTCTACCCTAGGGCCATGCAACGTTACCACCGCGCCTTCGCCCTTTTTACGGCCATTATCGCCCTTTCTTTGACGGGGACGGGCTGTCAATCTACCCGCAATACCCCCACCGATTCCTCACCTGCTCCTATCAGTGAAACTCAACAGGTGAGATGGCAAAAAAACGACTCGGGTTTTGAAACGATCCCTGTCATGAATCAGGGCAGCACGACGACCATTGGCGTGATGCACGCCTTTGACCCTTCACGATTTCGCTTTGCCTTTGATACGGCAACTTCAGGCAAATCCGTTGTTGAGTGGCTTAGCACATCATCGAGCTTGGTCGCCGTCATGAATGGCGCCTACTTTCACGAAGACTTTACACCGGCAGGGATGCTAATTCACCAAGGCAAAGAACAAAACAAACGTCGCTTTGACGCCGACAAAAGCGCCGTCATTCGACTTGCTCCAAATCCTTCCATCGTTGATACGAACAAAAAATTCGATGTCACTGGCGCGCTCGAAGCCGCGCAAAGCTACCCAGTCCTACTACGCGGCAGACACTCGACCATAACCGAAGACAGCGGTAAAAAAGCCCGCCGTAGTTTCGTGGGCATGCGCGATGACGGTTTTGTGGTCTTTGGCGTGATCGCCAAAAGCGAAATTACCCTCTATGAACTTTCACAGCTCTTAAGCCGTGACGAATACCGCCTCGCGAGCGCTCTAAACATGGACGGCGGCTCATCAACCGGCCTTTTCTCACATGATGAAAAAACGCCGTCTTTCAACAGCGTCTTTCCGGTGCCGAATGTGATGGAGGTTTATAAGAAATAGCCCGTTTCTCTAAAATCACGTACGATTGAACGATCTATGGCTGTACGTATCAACGAGTGGCTGAATAAAGCCCAAAAGGCCCTGCTTCGCGAAGCTCCTGACTCCGAGTCTGCCCGTCAGGAAGCTCGTTTTATCCTCGCCACCGTCCTCAATAAAGACGTGGCCTGGACAGCCGCCAACGGTAGTAAAGCGCTCGGATTCTTTGAATTACTGAAAGCCGATCTTGCCGTGCTAGCACGCCGTCGCGGCAAACCATTAGCCTATGTGCTCGGCAGTCAGCCTTTTTATGGCCGTGATTTTATCGTAAATAAACACACCCTCATCCCCCGCCCCGAAACCGAAGACATGGTGGATGCCGCCCTTGAGATCGCCAAGCGTTTTAAACAACCGATCGTGCTCGATATTGGCACGGGCTCTGGTGCGATCGCCTGTACCATAGCCCTTGAATTACCCAAGGCCCACGTCTACGCCACCGAACTCTCAGAAAAAGCTCTGGCGGTGGCAAAACAAAACCGCGCCAATCTCAACGCCTCCGTAGAGTTCTCACATGCTTCGCTTTTGCCTGGCGAACTGCGCGCCCGCCTCTCAAGTGCTTCAGGTGATGCGGTCATCCTCTGCGCCAACCTCCCCTATCTACCGATGAGCGACAAGAAGGCGCTAGACCGCAGTGTGACGGCCTATGAGCCTCACGGCGCCCTTTTTACCGATGATCAGGGCATGATGCTTAATAAGCAGCTTATTTTGCAGATCAGCGAATGGCGCACCATCGAATATCGCCCTATTTTTGCTTTGCTAGAGATTGACCCGCCACAGGCGACGCTCTTGCAAGAATTTGCCAATACCCACTTGCCTGACAGCAAAACAGCGATCCTTTTGGACCGCTGTGAGCGCAAACGTTTTTTGAAGATTGAACTTTAGACTCCCAACCCCGCGTAAATTCGGCTGTCGGTCGTGACTTCTACCCAGGTCGTACCGCGGTTAAGCAAGACATCGGCACCATCGCGGCCTTCGAATTTCATCGGTTCGCCCGGTGAACGCTTCCAGCGAATCAAATACTGTTTGCCATCGCGGTACATGGTGGCATCGCCGCTGCCGACCGTGCGCACTTCAAGGCGGCCATAATCATCTAGGATTTTTGAATCCGTGAGAATAACGATGACGTTTTTTGCTTCGATCCACTTGCCATCACGCGTCGTCATCGGCGAACCACGGTTTTGGCGAATATAACGGTTTTGTTCTTTGTCATACTTCCAGGTCACGTTATACGAACCGCCATAAGGTATCGAAACGCTTGAACCACTGTCACCGCGGTCGGTCGTGGTGGCCTCATCTTGAAAGGACCAGGATTTAGGCGCCATGGTGCTGGTGGCGTTTTTCTTTTCAATGTTGGCATTCAAGAGCTCAACCGACGTATAGGCATTATGCGGTGCCACGCGGCGGTTATCACGCCAGAAGGTAGCGCCGTTATAAAACTCATTCACGTCAAACAAGGTACTTGTTGCAAACGTGTTAATAAGGTCTAAAGCAGCCGGACTGCCGCCAACATGGGCATAAGCCGCCTTATAACCCGCAGCCCAGTCAACATAATACGGGCGCGCGCTGCGTACCGGGCCGATTTCATTTGCCGTCGAGGTTGCGTCAAAAAGCGCCATGAAGCGCGTGATGCCACCTTCAACAGGCGCTTCAAAAACAACGCTCGCCTGATCAAGGCCTGACCATGGGCGCGCATCGGTATGGTTCTCAACCATGACGGCCATTGGGCGACGTGCTTCTTGGCCGGCAGGCACCATCACGCCGTCTAAACGGCGTGGCAAGAATGCCTCCGTTGTCGTTGCGGCCACTTGTTGGTCAGGCAGATGCGCGTCAGGAGTACGGCGAAACGTGTCGTTCAAGATAAAATAGAGAAGTGTTGCCGAAGCGAGAAGAAACAAAACAGCTCCGACCGCGATAGGCGTTCGGAACTGTTTGACTTGCTCGATCCGGGCCTCCAACCCGCGGATCAAATTGTTCATAATTATTTTGCGGCTTCTTCTTCAGCCTTTTTAGCTTCAGCTGCGGCTTTCTTTTCATCAGCCTCGCTCTTGATCGATGAAATATCGACGGCGGCGGTTGATTCAAGGGCTTTCAACTCGTCTTCGGTCAAAGGACGCGAGACAGCAGCGATAGCGATCTCACCGTCGGTGACGATTTCAACGCCCTGAGGAGCTTTGATGTCGGATACCGAGAGCGAGTCATCAAACGTGGCAAGGGATTCGATGCTGAGTTCGATGTCGTGAGGAAGGTCGGCTGGCAAACAGCGGACTTCGACTTCGTCGAGAGACTGTACGAGCGAACCGCCAAGGACCTTAACGGCTGCGGATTCACCGACGAGCTTGAGAGGTACCGAGACAACCATCTTCTCTTTCATGTTTACTTGCTGAAAGTCGACATGGATCGGATTCATGGTGAGGGGGTGGACCTGAACCTCCTTGATGATGGCTTTTACGCTGGCATCGCCTTCAACCGTCACATCGACGAGCGAAGAGTGGCCTGCAGCGGCGAGCACCTTCAAAAATTCGGAGCGAGGCACCGAAATAACGCGAGGCGTCGTACCTGCACCGTACATGACGGCCGGGACACGGCTCTGTGCCAATTCATCTTTGGCGCGGCGGCCTACCGAAGTACGGGTAGCGGCGGAGAGGGCGTAATTCATAAAAAATCGATAAAAGTAGGCAAAGATTACGCAAAAATGCGGATTACGTCAAGTTGAGGGTGGTTTAGGCCAATTTGCCTTATATTAGCTGTTTTTTGTCGCTAACAGGGTCTGGCAAAGCTCCCCACTGCGTTCATGGATGGCGGTATAAAGCTCAAGGCATTCATCTGCGCCAACCGGTGCCGAGCCCTGCAGCCTTAGGGCATCATTTACTTTTAGGTCAGTAACCAAGCCCACCGTACTCACCCAACCATGGTTATCGGTTATAAAAGCCAACATACAACGGCCACACGTAGGACAGGTGCAATGAAAAAGCTTAGCCGCTTGGCTCTCTTGCAATAGCTGAACCGCCGCCTCTTTATAGGAGGCCTTGCAAAGAGGGCATTCAACCACCAAGCGCGAGGGGTGCAGGCTCATACCCTATTAGTACCGCGAAACAAAAAGAATGACAATGCGTCATTCTTTTTGTTTGTCTTAGATATCGAGGTTCTTCACGTACTTCGCATTGGTTTGGATGAACTTCTTGCGAGGAGCCACTTCAGAACCCATCAACATGTCAAAAATCTCATTAGCCTTTTCAGCATCGTCGACCGTTACCACTTTCATGGTGCGGACTTCTGGGTCCATGGTCGTCTCCCAAAGCTGTTCTGGGTTCATTTCACCAAGACCCTTATAGCGTTGGATATTGATGCCGCTCACCGTCTTGGTGCCGGAGTCGTCTTCTTCGCCCTCGACGGCCTCGACAACCTCTTCTTCTTCGACGGCGGCCGCCTTCTTTTTAGATTTGGCTTTTTCTTCTTTGAGCTTCATGAACTCTTCGACATAGTTGTCGCGTTCACCTTCGCTAAAAGCGTATTTGATGTTTTTACCCTTTGCGACCCTGAACAACGGAGGCTGAGCAATATACACGTGGTTATTGCGGATCAGTTCAGGGAAGTAGCGGTAGAACAAGGTCAGCAAGAGCGTGCGGATATGGGCGCCGTCGACATCAGCATCGGTCATGATCACGATCTTGTGATAACGCAATTTGCCGAGCTCGAACATTTCGCCAATATTGGTGCCAAGCGCGATCACGAGATTTTTGATTTCGTTGTTGGCCAACATCTTGTCGAGACGAGCGCGTTCAACGTTCAAAATCTTACCGCGCAACGGCAAAATCGCTTGCGTATCACGGTTGCGGCCCATCTTTGCAGAACCGCCTGCAGAGTCACCCTCAACAATGAAAAGTTCGCACTTTTGCGGATCGCGGTTTGAACAGTCAGCGAGCTTACCCGGTAGGGTCAAGCCCTCGAGGGCGCCTTTGCGCATAACCGTGTCACGGGCAGCGCGGGCAGCGGCACGAGCACGTTGGGCAAGCACACATTTGCCAATGATCGCCTCAGCATCTTTTGGATGCTCTTCGAGAAAGGTGGCAAAGGCATCACCCATGACGGATTCAGTGGCACCACGAACTTCAGGCGTGCCAAGCTTACCCTTGGTCTGGCCTTCGAACTGCGGCTCCGGGTAGCGGACCGAGATGACCACGGTCATGCCTTCGCGTACGTCATCACCTGAAAGGTTATCGTCTTTTTCCTTCAAATAGCCCTTGGTGCGTGCATACGAGTTCAAAACACGAGTCAACGCGGCGCGAAAACCCTGCACATGCGTACCGCCTTCTGGGTTGATGATGTTATTGGTAAACGCATACATGGTCTCGTTATAGTCGTCCGTATATTGAAGACCGATCGAGATCTCGGCTTTATCAACCTGCTTTTCAACAAAGAAGATGTTTTCGTGCTTTGGTTGTTTTTTGTGGTTCAGGTGGCGCACATACGATTCAACGCCGCCTTCAAAGTAAAAGGCGTAGGCATCGTGTTGTTTTGGCTCACGGGCATCGATGGCGATGAGCTTGATGCCTTTGGTGAGATAACACTGTTGGCGATAGTGGTCGACAACGCGCTGATAATCAAACGAGATCCCTTCTTTAAAGATCGTCGAATCCGCTCTGAAGATAATGGTCGTGCCGTGGTTATCGCTCTTACCGATCTTTTTGACCGGACCTTGGGCAACGCCACGAGAGTAGAATTGCTCGTACTTGCCGCCATCGCGTTCAACGATCGCTTGAAAATCATCAGAGAGGGCGTTCACGACCGAGACACCCACGCCGTGCAAACCACCCGAGATTTTATAACCGCTGGATTCGCCGCCGAACTTGCCACCGGCATGAAGCTTGGTAAGAACAAGTTCAAGCGCTGAAACGCCGTATTGTTTATGCGTATCCACTGGGATACCGCGGCCATTATCAGAAACGGCAACCTTGTCACCCGGCAAAAGCTTGATGGTGATTTCGTTGGCGTGACCCGCCATCGCTTCATCAAAACAGTTATCGGCGACTTCGCGCAATAAATGAAACAACCCATCTGGTCCCGTAGAACCGATATACATGCCAGGGCGCTTACGCACTGGTTCAAGGCCTTCGAGAACCGAGATTTGATCGGCGCCGTAAGACCCTTTTTTCTTTTGCTCGTCAGTAGATTTGGCCATAGAGAACGGCATTATTATAGCCTAAAACCCCCGTCAGGTCGACCCATTTCGTCAAGGGCTGAGGGTAAGCCAACTTGTGTTATAATACGGGCATGCCAGCCGACTTCTCGACAGGGAGCAATCTCTCAGACCAGCAACTTGAATTAGCCTCATTTTGGGTCAAACACCGTCTTTTATTAAGACGTGTCGGCTATGGTTCGCTCATTGGCCTTGGCGGCCTGCTTTGGGCTTTTGTGCTTTGGAGCCTTTTAGACGCCTACGCTATCTCGTATCCGGTCGAGTCGCGCATTACCCGCCGCATCCTGCAAAACCAAAACAATTTGGCCCCGCTCTTTTTAAAGGCCCCGACCCCCATCCACCCATCGGACGTGGTAACCTTCGCCAATACCGGTGGCCGCGTTGATGCCATGGTCGAAATCGAAAACAGCAACGACGTATGGTATGCGGAGTTCGACTATTCTTTTGCCCTTGGCGACCAACGCACCGAAATCCATCACGGATTCATCCTGCCAAAATCGCGCCGCTTCTTGGTCGAACCAGGCATCACGGCCGGCAGCGTCCAACCTTCGCTCGTCATCGAAAACCTGTCCTGGAAGCGCATCACCGCCGACCAAATCGGCGACTCGCTTGAGTCTTACCTTGAAACACGCCAGCCAACGATTAGCGACATCAAATACGCCCGTGATGAAACCATCGGTACTCAGGTCATTGGCCGCTCAACGTTTACCGTGACCAATAATACGGCTTATAGCTACTATGATCCTGAGTTCGTGGTTGTCTTATTGCGTGGCGGATCCCCTGCTGCGGTCACCCGTATCACCCGCGACCGCCTGAGTGCCGGCGAATCCGTGCCATTTGACATTCAATGGTATGACCAGCCTGCTGGCATTACCGAGACCATCGTCCAACCAGAAATCAACTATCTCAATCCTGCTGTCTACATTCGCCCCGAAGGGCAGTAAGGTAACTTGACGACGCCCGCCCTCAAGCGCACTCTCGTGCTATGCGTTTGTTGCTCGATTATCTTGAGCGCCTTGATTGGATGCTTTTTGCCTGCATGGCGGCACTGACCGCCGTGGGGCTCATTGCCATTTATGGCATCGGCATCTCACAAGATCCACCAAGCCTGTTTTTGTTTTATAAACAGCTGGCCACCGTCGGTATCGGTCTTTCATTGATCGCGATTTTTGCCTTTTTGGATTATCGCCAATTGCGTTCATTTGGTTTTGTCCTTTTTTTAGCCGGTGCCGGACTCTTATTGCTTGTTTTGTTTTTTGGCAGCGTGGTGAATGGTACCCAGGGTTGGTTTCGCATCGGCTCGCTCTCGTTTCAACCGGTTGAAGTCGCCAAGATGACGCTCGCTTGTTATCTCGCCGCTTTCTTTGCCGGCCGCGGCAAGAACCGCCTCAGCTGGCGTGACTTTGGTTTGAGTTTTGCCGCCACCGGGTTTTATGCGGGTCTCGTATTATTGCAGCCGGACTTCGGTTCAGCCATGGTGCTCTTTGCCATTTGGGGTGGCATGTCACTGTTTGCCGGCTTGCCACGTTATGCCGTGATTATCTTGCCGATTGTTTTAGTGCTTTCATGTGGCGTGCTCTGGACGCAGTTGAAGCCCTATCAAAAAGACCGTATCGAATCGTTTCTTGACCCGACCCGCGACCCGCGCGGCTCAGGCTATAATGCGATCCAAGCGCGCATCGCTTTTGGCTCAGGCGGATGGTTTGGCAAAGGCATTGGTGAAGGCTCGCAAGCCCGCTTGCGCTTTCTCCCGGCCGCTTCAACCGACTTTATTTTTGCCGTCGTCGGTGAAGAGATGGGTCTCGTCGGTGTCGCCGTCATCTTTGGCACACTTGGCCTGCTCGCGGTGCGCTATATGAAAATCGCCTTTGAGTCAGAAGACGAGTATGCTGCCTTGCTCTTGATTGGCCTCGGCACCATCACTCTCGTGCACATCACCGTGAATGCCGGCATGAACCTCGGCATCATGCCGATTACCGGCATCCCTTTCCCCTTCTTGTCCGCTGCGGCCTCGTTCATGATTACCACCTATGCCTCGATTGGCATTGCCCAAAGCGTCGCCGTGCGCCGCCGCCGCTCAACGGACGCCGCAACCGGCAGTTACTTATTTGATGAAGTGGGCATCGGTTAGCAAAAACAAAATCCCCCAACGTGATGTCGGGGGATTTTTGTATGGAGCCGAAGGCGAGACTCGAACTCGCGACCTCTACTTTACGAAAGTATTGCTCTACCAACTGAGCTACATCGGCGTATTTTTTTTGGAGCGGGTAGCGGGAATCGAACCCGCCTTTCAGCCTTGGGAAGGCCGCATAATAACCACTATACGATACCCGCATTTTGGCAATGCGAGCCGCCCAAACCAGAGCCTGGGCGGCGGGACTGTAACATGATCTTTTTGATGGTGCAAGCGTTTAAAACTTGAGATAACGCTCAGTCTTTTTGTCGAGAATCTCGGTCAGGGCGTCTTGAAAGCCGGTAGCCTTGCCCGTTTGGTCATTGAGCTTGGATGCCAGGGTTTCTTCGATGATCGCCGGTCGCAAGACATAATGCTTGAATTCTTCGGTGGACCAGCCAAATTGCTCGCGCAAGAAGGCATCAACTTCGCCCGGATTCGATGACGACGTCGTTTGCGTCAACAATTGCTCAAAGGCTGCGTCAACATCTTTTGACGTGAGGGTAAGGTTGTTTTCGCGGGCAAGGGCGTCGACAGCCGCCACACGAAGGGCGCGATCAAAGGCCTGTTTTTCTTCGGTTTTGCCAAAGGCGCCGGTGCTACCATCTTGTTTAGCCATTGGACTGTTCAAGAAGGTGCGCTCAGCTGACGCATGCGTAAGGTATTCGCTATACGGAACATTTTTGCCGTCGACCTTGGCCATGTCCATGCCGAATAGCGCTGCCGCCTTACCGATGAATGCCGATTCGCTGTGCACATAACGAACTTGGTACAGCAACATGGCACCAAGGCCAAGTATCACGGCTAAAGCGATAAGAACACCTGAACCCACCGCGAGCTGTTTTTTATTCAAAGTCATATTAGAAGAAATAATCGAACCAGAGCTGTGGATTAGTACGCGTATCAGGCGTCGAAGATGACACAGGCGCCATGGTTACGGCATCATCCGACCAAGTAGAGCTCGTGCCGTCAAATCCGCGCAAGATAATCACTCGCTCCCCTGGCTTTTTGAGTCCGAGACGGGTACGGGCTTCTTTATCGAGAGCATCGGGCGAATCCAAACGGTTTAAGAGCTCGGCTAACTCAAGCTTACGCCCTTCGAGCTGCTCGATCTCGTTTTGCATGCGCTTCAGCTCTTGGTCGAACTTCCATTCACGGTAGGTCTCGCGGATACTTGAAACACTGACGGCAAAAAACAAGAAAAGGCTCACGATCACAAATAAAGACCAGCGTTTGGCGCCGCTTTTTATGTGTGTTCGGGTTTTGGCTTCCATGGGCGGATTATAGCATTTTTCTCGCCTCTTTCAACGCTTCGGCAAAACGGTCGACCCCGCTCACGCTAGGCAATTGAAATTGCTGGTTTTGCCCGCCTTTGATCGTGATGGTCGAGAGCTTGAGCAAACGACGCCATGAACCGCGGCGACGCGCTTCGATTTGGCGAATGTCAGCCAAAGGCATTTCTTCACAGGTACGCGACCAGAGCTGACGGCGGCTCAATGAAATGAGGCGCTTATTGGTCAGCACCAAGGCCGTGCCGTCCCACAAGGCAAACCCGCGAACGATGCCATAGACGCTCACTGAGACCAAAAGCCCCGCGACGACCGCGCCAAATGCACCGCCACGCAATAAGAAGAACAAAAAGAATGAAACACCGCAAAGCAAGAGCCCCCATGGCAATACCGATAGCCAAAGCGCTGAATGATGCAGGCGCAAAATGCACAAAACGGTTTCTTCTGGTTGGATGCGGCACAAGGCGCGTAAATCTCTCATAGCATTATGATACCGCGAGTTTGATGGCTTCGCGAGCCACGGCTTCTTCGCTCCAGGCCTGTTTGCTGCCATTGGCGCCGCAAATCCAGGCTTCATTGCCCTTACCTGTCAGAATGACGGCGTCACCGGGCCTAGCCTGCTTCATGGCAAAACGGATGGCTTCTCGGCGGTCTTCAATAACAAACAAGTTCTCACCGTCTTTTTTACCCGCTTCTCTGGCGCCAGAAGCAACATGCTCGATAATCTCGGCCGGATTGTCATCATAAGGATCTTCATTCGTCACAATAACGATATCAGCGTGTTCGGCGGCCAAGCGCCCTAAGATAGGACGGCGCGCCACATCACGACCGCCTCCACAAGAACCAAGCACATGAATCACACGTCCATGTTTTGTCGGTTCAAAGGCCTCATAGAACTTTTTAAACGATTCTGGCTCTGGTGCATAGTCAATGATCACGTCAAAATTCTGGCCTTCATCGATACGTTGAAAACGGCCCGGCACGACCTTTACCGTCTCAAGTCCATTCATGAGCGGTCTCAGAGCGAATCCGAGTTGCATGCCAGCCGCCAAGGCAGCTAAGGCATTCGCCAAGTTATATTCACCCGGCAAAGGCAGGGTTAATGATTCACCCTGAACGACCGCATGGACGCCGTGTTCTTCAAGCGTGAACGAATCCGGGTGTAGGCCAAGGGCCGACCTCACTCCATACCACACCGTTTTAACACCCTCGATTTGATAAAACGCCGCATGCTCATCGTCAGCATTGAGAACAAACGCTTTTTCAATCGCCTTGCCGCCAATCTGTTTGGTTGGTTGTTGGGCGATATGGGTAAACAGCATTTTTTTTGCTTTTTTGTAATTCTCAAAACCGCCATGCGCCTCAATATGCTCAGGCGTCAGGTTGGTAAAAATACCGATATCATAAGCGATGCCTTCGTGGCGGTATTGGATGAGTCCTTGCGATGACGTCTCGATGACGACATGGGTACAACCGGCGTCACGCATTTCACGCAAAAGTTTTTGCAGGGCAAAACGGCCAGGCATGGTCATCTTGAATCGGTTTTGCGTTTCAATGCGGCCGATCTTCATGAGTGCCGTCGTTGTGCAACCTGCGGTTACGCCTGCGCCTTCGAGCGCTTTTGCCAACAAATAGGTCGTTGTGGTTTTGCCATTGGTGCCTGTTACGCCAATAACCACCATCTCACGCGATGGATTGCCGTAATACAAAGCTGCCGCATGGGCAAGGATGCGGTGATAGACGGTAAGCACCGACGGTGGCACGAGGGTTTTGAGGCGATGCAACATATTAGAGACCGTAGGTAACGAGGGATAAGAAGGCAAAGACGAGAGAGATGCAGAACGCGATGGCGGCGAACGGCGTAAGCCAGGCAAGCGGCGTCACGAGCTGTACTAATAGCGCGCCAACTCCGAGCACCTGAAAAAACATTTTTGTTTTACCGTAATTGTTCGCCGAAGCATAGGCACCGGCTTGCTGCCTTCTGAAGGCATTCGCCACTATCAGAACCTCAAGCACGATCAATGCGATGCAAAAGAGCGGATCCAGACCCCTCCACACCAAATAGGTGGCCAGGCTGCCAATCAATAATTTGTCAGCCGTCGGGTCAGCGATAGTGCCCCAAAGGGTGATTTGTGCCCGGGTGCGGGCCAGTGAACCATCCACGACATCGGTCAAGGCAGCAAAGGCAAAAACGGCGATCGCCCATACCCATGACTGGATCCATAATAAAATCAAAATAACCGGTATCAACACGAAGCGCAAAACGGTCAGATGGTTAGGCTCTATCCAGCGCGGAATAAAGCCAAAAACAAACCCAACAACCCTATCATGAGGGTATAAACGAATGTTGTCATTCGTCATGAGCGGCATGGGTGCATGATAGCACGAATCTTGCTAGTCTATACGCATGTCCATGCTAGAACGTTTTGACCGAGAAGGCTTTTGGTTGTCGCTTTGGCTTGCCGTGTCGGCCATAGCCGTCGCCCTTTGGCCTGACCAGGCTGCCAGTCTCTCGATGTGTTTTATCGGCGTGATCTTGGTCGCCTACTCAGCCGGCAAACGCCTTTTGCCGGCAGCCAGCCAATTGATCGGTATGTTTGCCGTTTTTGGCACCATCATTGGCGTGCAGAGCCTGCTGCTGGCCATCGGGTACTACCTCTCGATCCCTCTTGAGCACCGCACGCTGTCTTGGGCAACCATAGTCGCCTGTGGCATCACGGCCTATGCCGCCAGCTTCAAACAAGATACCGACACAGCGGCACCCATTGCGCCGATCACCCTTAAATCACGCATCGCTGGCTTATTTGGTCTTGGCATTGCCGGCATCTTGGCAAGCTTCGTTTTTCGCAATGCCTTGATTCATGCCACTGATGCTTCGATTCGCAGCCCATGGCCGTATCTGCACCCAATTCTACCGGTGTGTTTGGGCGTCTTGTTTTTGATGCCGTTTATTATTTCAGCTTTTACCAATCGCCACCGTTTTTTGGCACCGATGGCCTATATGGCCGTGATCCTCACCGCATTGATTACGCCCATGGTCTATACCCATGGCTTTGGCTTTGACGGTTTTTTGCATCGTGAGAGCGAACGCCTTTTATACGTGCAAGGCACGCTTCAACCAAAACCGTTTTACTATATCGGCCAATATGTTTTAACGGTTTGGATCGCCCATATCTTTGAATTGCCGATTGCCGGTATCGACCATTATTTGCTGCCATCGATCGCCTCACTGTTTGTGGCCGCTTTTGCCGCCCATCGCGGCAAGCGCTTATTGGCGCGTGATTTTTTGGTCTTCACCCTTATCCCGCTTTCTTGGCTGATTACCACGACACCGCAATCACTCGCTTACCTGTTCGGCTTCATGGCCCTTCTCTTGCATCCGCGCAATGAAGAAGAAACGCAATCGATGTATCTCTCTTGGGTATTTGCCCTTTGGTCGCTTTTTACGCATCCATTGGCGGGTCTGCCCTTTGGCATCGTGATCATGGGGATGGGCATCATTCACCGATTCCCCCTTCAATGGCGGCGTTGGATGGCCTGGCTTATCGGCGCAGCCTCAGCCTTTGCCGTACCTTTGGCGTTTTTTGTGTTTAGCATCTTGGGCAAGCAGGCTATCAGCTGGGACTTCGCTAAACTCCTCGATACCTCAGCGTTGCTGAACGTGGCAAAAACCTTTTTTAACAATGGTGCCAATGCCTCGCTTTGGCCGGATTGGGTAGACCTGGTCGAGCTGCTATTGCCGGTAGCTGCTTTTATTTTTGCCATGATCGGCATTCAAAACAAAGAACAACGCGAAGAACAACGTCATCTCGCGCTTCTCGCCATCTCGGGCTCGCTTCTGTATCTCAGCGGCTACCTGATGCGCGTTGTAGATGATCTCTTTTTGATCGCCTATGAGCGCGCAAATTATGCCGATCGTCTTTTTACCATCGGTTTGATCTTATTGGCCCTGCCTGCCGCCAAAGGCCTCTATCAAACCCTAAAGAAACCTCGACCACCGCTCTTGCAAGCCGCCCTCATCGTATTGCTGGTGCTTTGGCAATCGGCCCATGCGTATGCCGCATTCCCCCGCCAAGATGCAGGAGAAATCAGCCATGGTTGGAGCGTGGGCCGCGCCGACACCGAAGCCGTCAAGTGGATAGACCAAGATGCAGGCAAAACCGACTACGCCGTGCTTGCCAACCAAAGCATGAGCGCTGCTGCCGTCGAATCGCTCGGATTCAAGCGCTATGCCGGTGACGTGTTCTTTTATCCGATCCCGACGGGCGGAGACCTCTACCAACTCTTTTTGCGCGTATCATCCGCCGATCCATCCCTCGACCAAATCAAAGAAGCGGCGAAACTCGCCAAAGCAAAAAGCGTCTATGTCGCCATCCATCGTTATTGGTGGGACGCAGAACGCGTTCGTGAACAGTTAAAAACGCTGGCAAACAATGAACAGTCGTTCAATGACGGCGAGATTACGGTGTATCGTTTTGATCTTGAATGATCTCGGCAAACAACGACGTAAACTCTTGGGCATAGACCGTGAAGTTTCTCGCACGAGCCAATTCATACATCTGCAAGGCCTGGGCGCTATAGTAGGCCGGGTCTTTATGCGCCTCGACGGCCGCCAACCACGCCTGTTCATCCCATGGGTGGCAAAGCACGCCGGCTTGGCCAAGTGTCTCGCGCATCCCACCAATATCTGACGCGATAACCGGCAAACCGACCGATGCCGCTTCAAGAATCACGGTTGGTTGGTTCTCAGCGATCGTCGAAGGGACGATCAATACGTCGGCGTCTTTCATCATTTGTAAAACCTGTTCTGGACCGTCATTCGGCACCGCCAATGCCAGGCTTTGCGATGAGAGCCTGATGTCCGTTTGTCGCGGATACGTAACGGTAACCGAAATGCCCTCGGCGTTCTGCGCGAGCCATTCGGCCATTCTCAAGCCTTTTTCTGCCGTTGCACCAACCAACAACAATGACAACGGTGAACGCGGTGAGCGTAAAACGAACTGCTCTTCTGGTGCCGGGTTAGGCAAAATCACCGCTTCGCTTCTGGCGAGCAAGCCTCGGCGACGGTGCTCTTCGAGCAGCCATTCGGTTGGGCACACGACGAGATCAGGGTCGCCGAGCACGAGATGGCGCAAACTGCCCCATGCTTTTTGCCAGAGCGTAAAAGCCGAAGCGTCGCGCAAACGACCTGACGGCTCAAATAACTGGACATCATGCAATACATGGATCCACTTGGCACCGGTTTTGCGTTGCACGGCTTGCGGAGTGCCGAATCCGCAACCGGTGAGGTTTTCAGTCAGCAATACATCAGGCTGCCAAACGGCGATTTCAGCCACAACCGATGTACGCGAAAGCAAATCAACAAAATGACGAAAGAGCCTTGCCAGCGCAGGCTCAGCCAACCAATCGATCGGTGGGCAAAAAACGCGTACCTCATGGCCCGCATCCGTCAACACTTGTTCATGCCAAGCGGCAATGCGCCCGGCTCCCCCGCGCATATTTGGAGGGAAGGCATTCGTCAGCAATGCTATTCGCATATTTCGCGATAAAGATTCATAAGAGCCGCCGTATGCGCTTCATAACCGTATTTCTCGGCATGGACGCGGGCAGCCGCGGCAAACATCGCGCGCTTTTGCGGATGAGCAAGCAAGTCAGCCAAGGCGTCAGCCAAGGCGTCAGCATTATTCGGTGGTACCAAAAGACCGGTCTCGTCATTGCGCACCACGGTACGCACGCCCGGCAAATCCGATGCAACAACGGGCAAGCCGCATGCCTGCGCTTCAAGCGCAACCAAACCAAATGCCTCCGCCTGGCTCGTAGAAGGAAAGGCGAAGACATCCGCCGAGCGATAGAGCGGGACAAGTTCTTCGGCGCTTACGCGTCCCATGAAATGCACACGTGTGACGATGCCTTTTTCACGTGCTTCTTCTTCAAACTCTGCGCGCTTGTCGCCATCGCCGACAATGACGAGATGTGCCGCATGGTCGAGCTTGGCAAACGCCTCAAATAATACCGACAACCCTTTAAAGGCATGGGCTTCATCCAAACCGCCAACAAACAAAATGGTCGGATCTTGCTCGCCGATCATCAAGCGCTCTCGCTCATCCAAGCCTGGAGAAAAACGCGCCGTATCAATGCCAAAAGGCAATTCGATAAAACGATCTGGGTCGCGTCTGAAAAAACTCGACACCGATGCATTGCGGGCATAATCAAAAGATGACACCAAAATCTTTTTTGCCATGCGCAAAATGCGGTTCTGCAAAAAGAAACGATGCAACGCAAACACCCAACCTTTGGTGGTTTTTTTTGCCATCGCATCCATGTGGTAGGTGATCACGATCGGCGGCAGGGCAACATTGGCAAACAATAACTGCTCGGTGAACCCGTAATACGGATAGTGGAGATGGATCACGTCCGCACTTTTAGCGAGCTCCCACCATCCTTCAAGCAAAGAGGCATTACCCCAACGCAGAGCCGACGGCAAACGGTGCACGAACGAGCGGTCATAATCGGCCAAGGCTTTTTCGGCATGGTGGCCGGGTGGCAGTTCAGGCGCGACCAAACGGGCGTCTACGCCATGCGCGCGAAGGCCGGTCACCTCACGAAGGGCGACTTGTCCAATGCCGCCGATTTCTGGCGGTGCCACACAGGCGATATGCAAAACGCGCATAACCGTACTCTACCCTTTCTTCTCAAGATCGCGAAGCGCGTCGGCGCGCACGAGGTCGGTCAACTTGCGCTCCAGGCGGTCGATGGCGAGAAAGGCCTGAAACAACAAGATACAAACGAAGGCCAATACGAGATAAGTGACAACATCGACGCCACGGCCAACACCGACAAGATGTGCCAAGCGCGTGGCAACCTCAGGACGCCAAACAACGATGATGCCACCAACCCACAAGAGCGACCAGCTCAATGACTCAATGCGGCTCAAAACGCCCTGTGAGGCACGGCGCCAAACCAAAGCCAAACCGGCAACGGCAATCAGGGTAAGCAAAAATTGGATAATCATAGGTTAACGTTGAAACGCACCAAGGATAAGTTGCCACACGATTTTGAAGGCGTCGGTGGCTTTTTGGCCTTTGGCCAAGGTGTCTTCAGTATAGCGCACTGTCGTTGGGATCTCCTTCCATTTCAGATCTGAGTGAGTGACAAGGCGCAAGATCTCAGAACAATGAGCCATGCGGTCTTGGCGAAAGTCGATGCGCTTTGCCGCCTTGGCATTCATCGCGCGATAACCGCTTTGCGGATCAGTAACGCGCGGCGAGATGCCGAGCACGAGACGGTTAAAGGTGCGTGCCAATACTAAAACGTATTTGCGAAAAAGCGGCATGCCAATCGCCTCGGCACCCATGAATCGCGAACCAAACACGACATCAGTACCGCCCTCGATCTCTTTTACGAGTTGAGGGATGGTCGCAGGATCATGTTGGCCATCCGCATCAAGATGCACGACGATATCGGCTCCGAGCAAAAGCGCCGCTTCAGTACCGGTACGCAAGGCTGCGCCCTGGCCACGGTTGACGGCATGGCGAAAAACGCGTGCACCGGCCGCTTTGGCGGTTGGCGAAGTCACATCGGTCGAACCATCATCAACAACAACGACATCATCAACAAGAGCCTTCACGTTCGCGATAACGTGAGCGATGCGCTCGCCTTCAAAATAGGCCGGGATAACGGCAATAACCTTCATGTCCCCTACCCTACAATAAACCGAACACCCGCACCAGAGACCCGGTGCGGGCGCAGTTTAGATGCCATTCGCTGGGCATTGCATGGCATCTTCGAGGCGTATGACTGGCCCAAGCGGGCCCGCCACGGCATCGAGGGTGGATGCGTCGATTTCGTAGACGCGGCGCAGGTCATACCCCATGGCCTGAAAGGTATTCCAGTTAAAAAAGGGTCGGCGCTGGCCATTGGATACGACATAGATGGCCGGCGCACCGCGTGCTTTAACAAGAGCGCCCTCATGCATCCGCAAGACCGGTGCTTCGGCATAGAGCGACTCCATGGTCGGCCTCGTGACCGGGTCAAAGAAGGCGACGTCATCTGCCGTCCAACCATGAGAGACGAATGCCTCCCATGAGATAAAGGCCGCGCGCAAATCTTGGGTGTCGGATGTCGAATAGTACTGATAGACTGTCGAGCGGTCGGTATAACGCGCGACAAAGGGTGCATCGCCCGGATTCGCCTTGTATCGCGGCGCATAACTCCCCTGTCTCGCATAACAACGAATCTCTTCGTCGCTCACGCGCAAGACATGTTGGCGATAGCCTTCGTTGTCGACGATGGCGGACGTGATGGCGAGCAAGGTCAGCCCATCACGGCTCACCACATAAGCATCGCCACTATCGGTGACGAGATAGGCGCCACCAGGATGCCAACGAATCGGTGCTTCGCTCGCGATCAATTCGGTCATGAAGGTTTGCGGATCGGCAAACCATGCGCGCTTGGTCGGATTCGAATCGTACCCACGCAACCAATAACGCCCATCGCTTTGCTGCGCTTGTTGCACCGATTGCAGCCGGATGCCGAGATGCAGATGCTCGGCGCCGTCGCCATTCAAGGCATCAGCCTGAACGTACCCGATCACGTCATTGGCACCCACTTGATCGCCGGCGCGCCATGGCAAAGGCGGCGCGCCCGACAAGGGCTCTTTGCGCAAATGCCCGTAGATCGAGATGAAGCTCGTGACCAGCACGCGTTGGCCGGCACCATTAGTGACCGATACGGCACGATTCAAGGTATGCTCGATGGCGACAACAAGGGTGCCGTATCCCGAAGCGGGGCCATAATAGGCAATGCGCCCGCACAAGATCGGCTTGATCGCAGTACCCTGCGGATATTGGATATCACGGCCAAGGTGGTTGCCAGGGCCGCCGGGTGCAAGAAAGGCGCGCGAAGCATAGAGCCGGGTGAAGTCTTGCTCACTGGTCGGATAACGGGCATTACCGCCGCAGATGGCGACCAAAGCTTCGTTGTCGGCAAAGAACGCGTCTTCACCGGCACTCGCACAGCCGCCGAGGCAAGAAAAAACCATGAACAAACACCAAACCAATGAACGGGCCATGACACTCTCCTTATGCGGCTGTTGATGCCGCACTCTTTACTCCGTTCACTTTTTTGAAACGGATGTCAAGAACCAAAATCCCTCCTTACGGAGGGATTCGTCTTAAGCCAAGGGTTGAAATCCGAGCAAAGATTTATGCGAGATCGTATAATCGATTGAACGCTTTAGGCCATCATCCAAAGTCACGAGCGGGATCCAGCCCAAGGTCTCGCGAGCCTTGCCCAAATCTGGCAAGCCAAGCTCAGACATGAACAATAAAGAACCGCTAAATTTGATCGTCGCCGCTGAACCCGTCATCTCGAGAATACGGGTCGCCACATCAACCAAAGGCACATCAATGTCGCTGCCAAAATTAACCGGCCCAGGATCTTGGCCGATAGTCATGAGCTTGATCATGCCCTCAACAAGATCGCTGACATACATGAGCGATGTCCTGAAGGTTTCATCGCCAAAGATCTCTAGATCTTTGCCCTCAAGGGCATTGGTAATGAAGTCCGGGATCATCTGGCCATCATAGAGCGGCATACGTGGGCCATAGGTTCTGAAAATGCGGGCAATACGAATATCGAGGCCATGGACCTGTTTGTAAGTGGCACAAATGGTCTCGCCCCAGCGCTTGCCTTCGTCATAACAGGCGCGTGGTGACAAAAGGTCGTTCACGCCGTTTTCTGTTTCAACAAAACGATGGCCATCGGTTGGGCGTGGACCATAAATCACCGATGAAGAAGCATGCACGACACGAGCCTTATAACGCAGGGCGAGATCAAGCGCTTGGCGCACACCAACCGAGTTGGCGTAGAGCGTTTGCATGCGGTACTGCTCAAATTTTTTTGGACTCGTCGGACAAGCGAGGTTATAGATCTCTTGGATGCCTTGGAACTTGATTCTGAAACGCGCCAATTCTGGATACGCCTCGGGATCAAAAGCCTGGGTGATATCGTGCTTAATGAACTCAAACGACGGGTGCCGTAGCAAATGGTCGATATTTTGTTCTTGGCTGGTCACAAAATTGTCCAAGCAAATGACATTGGCGCCTTGCTCGAGCAGCTCTTCGCATAAATGCGAACCGATAAAACCGGCACCGCCGGTTACGAGGACATTCTTTTTGTCGAAAATGACGTCAGGCATAGGGGTTATGAAAACATGGTTCGTTGTTGGCGGCGCGAACGGGCATAGTCGACCATGCGCGAGATGCCGTCTTCAAGGTGCACGAGCGGGATCCACGACAAAAGCTGTTTGGCTTTTGAGAGGTCGGGCAAGCCAGGCTCTTGAAAAGCGCTTGAGGCCGTAAAACGCACGCGTGAATTGCCGCCGGTCACTTTGGCGATTAATGACGCGACCGACGAAAGATACACCTCTTGGTCAGAGCCGAGGTTCACCACGGTCACGTCGATGGTTGAGCGCATGTGGCGCACCAAGCCGTCGATGATGTCTGAAACAAAACAGAGGGCGAGCTTGGCGTCTTCAGGCGCTGAGAGCTCGATGTCTTTGCCATCGAGGCCTGCATTGATCATGTCAGGCAAAAGATTGCCGTCATGCAACTTCATGCGCGGGCCATAGGTTCTGAAGATGCGGGCGATCTTCACATCGATGCCATAGACATCGGCATAGGTTGAAAGAATAGCTTCGCTAAAACGCTTACCTTCGTCATAAGCGCCTTTTGGCGTCAGGTGGTCGATGAGGCAAGGGTCGGATTCGGACACGTGCGACTTGCCGTGCTGGCGCGGGCCATACAACGCCGAAGAAGAAGCAAACAGAATTTTGGCTTGGTGGGCAACGGCAATATCGAGCACGTTTTTGGTGCCAATTGAATTGGTCAGTACCGTTGCGATTTTGAATTCTTCAAAATGTTTTTTTGAAATCGGTGATGCGAGATGGTAAATCTCTTGTACGCCCTGAAACTTCACCTTGAAGCGCTCGAGTTCAGGAAAGTCACGCAAGTCAAAAGGCTTGGTGATGTCGTGGTTGATCAATTCAAAATTTGGATTCTGCAAAAGATGCTCGATATTGGCCACCTCGCTCGTCGAGAAATTATCGATACAGATGACATGGCTGTCTTTTACCAAGGCATCGCAAAGGTGCGAGCCGATAAAACCGGCCCCACCTGTCACTACCACGTTTTTGCGTTCAAAGATCGGATTCGCCATAGGCGGAGTATAGCAGATTTACTTGCCTAACCAAAAGTGAAATAGCTGCTCCCACTGGATGCGTTGCTGCTTGGTTGAAGTCGCTGGCACGGCCGGAGACACCGCTCCAGCGTGAGCAACGGCTTTTTTGACGGCACGTTCAACATTCAAACGCCCATAGCCGAGCTTACCCTTGCTGCCGGCCAATACATTAGGCTCGATCACATCGGTCGTTGTTAACAAGATTGAACGTATCTCGGTAGCGCTCAGGCTCGGATTTGCCGAAGCGATGAGCGCGGCAGCACCAGCGACCATTGGCGAAGCCACGCTCGTACCCGTGAGGCCGGCAACATGCTCATATGTGGTGGTTGAATCCGAATTTTCTGGCAAATCAATCGGGTGGGCACCGATCAGCTCATGGCCCGGAGCGGCGATATCGGTACAGCTGGCACCATAGTTCGCATAGGGTGCATGTTGGTCGAGCGAATCCGTGCCGGTGACACGCAGCATGGTACTTGATGCATCATCCGCACCATCACAAGCCGGATACACTGGCGTCGTGGCTAAATCATAACCATTCATGTCAGATGAGTTGCCTACCGCCGTCACCACCAAGACGCCGGCACGTTCGGCTTCTTTGAGGGCATAGCGTACATTTTCGTCATCTTCATAACCGGTGACGCTCACGTTGATGATGCGTGCTTTTTGGGCAACGGCATAACGAATCGCTTCGGCAAGAACGGTATTCGTGCCATAACCATCTCCGTCTAAAACGACAAGAGGCATAATGGTTGCCCGAGGCGCCACACCGGCCATGCCATAGCGGTCATTGGCGCGCGCTGCGATGATCGAAGCGATAGCCGTACCATGGCCGTAGGTCTCATCAAGTTGGTAGGCCTGGCGCATCGGCAAGGTACTTGAAGTCTGGCTTTGAAAGTTCCAGCCGTGAATGTCGTCAATATACCCATCGTGGTCATCATCAAGGCCGTTGCCTGGGATTTCGCCAGCATTTGTCCAAAGCGCACCGGTAAAATCGGGATTACGGTCATCAATACCCGAATCAATGACAGCAACAACAACCGAAGGACTGCCAAAGGTCGTGTCCCAAGCGGCTGGCACCTGGGTCTGGCGCAGGCTCCACTGTCGGTCAAATAACGGGTCATTGACCGAAGCCGCCAAAACGGTAGTCGGAAAAACGCTTAACAAGGCGAAAATTGGCAAATAACGCAATGGTTTCATAGCTGGACAGGATCGAGACCAAAAGTCTACACTTTCAGCAAGAAACACGCGAATATGCTGACCGAACGCCACCGCCTCAAAACCCTCGGATTCGTCCTTGGGGACCTTGCCATTTTTCAGCTTGCCATGGTGGTCACCATTTTTGTGCGCTATGGCTCTCTGACCTCAGACCAATGGTCATTGAACGCCTTGCCGTTCTTTCTGCTCTCGTGTTTGTGGGTCATCGTTTTTTATATCGCGGGGCTTTATGATTTTTTGCTGATCCGTGAGCCCATCCGTCTTTTCAGGCAGTATCTCGAAGGGATGCTTGCTAATGCCTTGATTGGCTTTGCCTTCTTTTATCTCTTGCCGTTTTTTGGCATCGCGCCGCGCCGCATGCTCGTGATCCAGTTCGCCGTCTTTTTACTGTTTGGTTATCTTTGGCGCATCATCGTTGGCCATTACTTGTCGAATAAGACGTCGCCTGCCACCACGGTCTATATCGGCCCGGCCAGTGAAGCCATGCCGGTCGCCCGCCTGCTTGAAGAAAGCCCGCTCGGATTGCGGCTCACCCATGCCTTTGTGACCAATGGCGTCGTCTCAGAACGCGAAGGCTTTAAGGTCTATACCGATTTGAGCGAGTGGAAGCGCGTTCTCGAGCAAGAACAGGTGCAAGTCATCGTGCTCGGCGCTTCGCCTGACGAACACGAGGTCTTGCGCAATGCCGTTTACCAAGCGGTGTTTTATCCGATCACGATTTTGGATCGTGCCGAAATCGAAGAAGCCGCCACCGGCCGTATCCCATTGAAGTACGTCAATGAGGCGTGGTTTTTGCACCATCTCAAAGAAGCAGACAAGGCCTGGTACGAAGTCGTGAAGCGTGGCCTCGACGTCGTCATGTCTATCCCCTTCGGTGTCGTGACCATCCTGCTCTATCCGTTCATTGCCGGCCTGATCAAATTCTCATCACCGGGACCTGCATTGTTTAAGCAAACACGCGTCGGTAAAAACGGGCGCCTCTTCACGATCTGGAAGTTTCGCACCATGCACCTTGATTCTGAAAAGCATGGCGCCCAATTTACCGCAGATGCCAAAACCGATCCGCGCCTTTTCAAAACAGGCCGCATCCTACGCCAGCTACGCATCGACGAATTACCACAGATCTGGAATGTCTTCGTTGGCGATTTATCGTTTATTGGCCCACGTCCAGAACGCCCAGAATTCACGGCCCCGCTTGAAGAACAGATGCCCTACTACAAACTGCGCCATCTCACCCGTCCGGGTTTAACGGGCTGGGCACAGGTTTCGTATCTCACGCCAACCGCGGTGCTCGAAGATAATTTGCGCAAGCTGCAATACGACCTCTTTTACATCAAACACCGTTCATTGTTTTTGGACGCGCTCATCCTTCTTAAAACCATCGGCGTCGTCTTGAGGCGCCAAGGAACCTAAACCCATGTCCTTTTTTCAAAAGCTCGAACAAAAGCTCAAAATCAACGTGCGCCAACATGCAAAAAACAGCAGCCTCTTGGCCGCTGGCTCTTTTGTCGCGTCCTTGATGGGTCTCGCCATCTCAGTTGTCTATGCCAATTTCTTAAGCAAGGAGACGTATGGCGAATACCGTTATGTCTTGGGCTTGTTGAATGTTTTTAATAGCTTTTCATTAACAGGGATGAATGTCGCCGTTGCCCAAGCCGTGGCGCGCGGATTCGATGGAGTCCTGATGGCGTCCATCAAATACCAGTTGAAATGGGCCATCCCGCATACGCTTGGCGGTCTGGTTGCTGCAGGTGTTTTTTATTGCCGTGGCGACATGACGGCAGCCGTCTGCCTCGCCCTTATTGCCATCATCGTGCCGGTCTCAAATGCTTTCAACACCTATACGGCCTTTTTGCAGGGTCGAAAAGCATTTACCGCATTTTCAGCAAGCACCGTGGTGCAAAGCATTGCCGTATATAGTTCGATTGCCGTTGCTGTTTTTGCCAGCCGCCATGTCGTTTGGGTGACACTCGCCAATATTGGCGCCACACTCGCCGTCGCACTCATCATGCATGCATGGACGCTTTGGCGCTTTAAACCCGGCACCTCTACCGACCAAAACGCTATCACCTACGGCCGTAATGTTTCCTTGCTCTGGGGCATTCGCATGGCCGCTGAACAAATCGACACCTTTCTCATCCACGGCTTTCTCGGCCCGGTTGCTTTGGCAACCTACGCCGTCATCACGACCGTCCCCGAGCGTCTCAAGGGCTATATCAAAATCGCGCCATTGGTCGTTTTGCCAAACCATGCCAATCGCACGCTAGCCGATATCGTGCCGCCATTGCGCAAAAAATTAGCACTCATGACGCTCGCGCTTGCCGGCATCTCAGCGGCATACGCATTGCTGTGTCCCCTGCTCTTTGGTTGGATCTACCCGCTCTATCAAAATGCCGTGCCTTTGGCACAGTTGTATGGCATCACCTTTATCTTTGGCCTCTCTACCATCCCATTGACCATTCTTTTTTCGCAACAAGAATCAAAAGTGCTTAGCAATGTCTTGATTGGCTCGTCTATTGCTCAAGGCATTATCATGGCCCTTGGCTTGTGGCTTGGTGGACTTATGGGTGCGATTGCCGCCAAACTCGTATTTCAACTTTTACAAACGGTTACCATGATCGTCGGTCTCGAGATCGCCGCCAAGCGTCACATGGCTCTCGCCTCAAAGACATAACCAAGTGGCCACTTTTCCCTCCACTGCGGACGTAATTTAAAAAGCGTCATATCTGTGCACCATGCAAATACAACTGGCAACCCAGAAACAAACCATGGCAACAACGCCTGCACCTGCGATGCGCCTGCAACAAAAGGACCATGGCCAATGGCCGTAATTTTCACATCGGTAAAACCGGCATCACGAAGCAAGCCCATGAGCTTGCTTTTTGTATAGCGCAGATAATCATCAGGCTCACCATGAATGCCTAATAAAAATGGCACGACGCCAATGCATCTCGCGCCCGGCTTTGCGAGACGCTTTGCTTCTGCCAAAACGCGTTCAGGATATTCAACGTGTTCAAGCAGGTTAAACATCCAGATGTCATCAGCCAACGCTGAAGCAAGGCCCGTGGCAGCTGCATCTCCAACAATATCGGCACCGACCGTTGTCGAGATATTTACGGTTGTGATGCGCTCAGCATCTGCCTTTAGTGCCTTGGCATAGCCGGGGAAAGGCATTTTCACTCCACCCAAGTCGACAACGGCACCCGAACTTGGCGTTAGCGATTCGAGAGACAGCTCAAAAAGCGAACGAAAAATCGTTTGCTTTTTTACCAACCCGCGAAGAACGCGCGACAACATAACCTAAGGCTTGATCAATGAGCGGCCCGTATAATCGATGCGGTGCATGAATGGGCGGCCACCATGTGAAGCGAAGTATTCTTCGATGGCTTTTTTAGCACCCTGCCAATGACCATAATCATCAATGATCAAAACACCACCAGGCACTAAACGCGGGTAGAGCTGCTCCATCTCATGCTTGGTTGATTCGTACCAGTCGGTATCCAAGCGCAAGATAGCTATTTTTTCAGGAACAGTGGCCGGGATCGTGTCTTCAGCCTGCCTTTCACGAAATGGTTTGGCCGCGTCATATCCGGTCGACTTCATATTGCTCGTCACATCCTCAATCGAGGCATAGCACCAATCGCTGTGGCCGTCTTTAATCGTTGAATCATATTTCTTTTCAGCCGCTGAGCCATGCAATGAGACGTCATCTGCTGTTGGCTCAGACATGCCTTCATACGTGTCATACAAGTAAACCTCCCGTGATTGGTCGCCACGGCGCATAAGGGACTTTGCCATCATCATCGAACTGCCACCGCGCCATACGCCGCACTCAACAATCGCGCCATCGATGCGCTGGCGAGTGACATAGTCAGCCGCTTCATCCAGCACCAAAAGACGCTCCATCGATGTCATGGTAAACGGCTTGCAGGCCTGTACGTCAACCATGACGGCAGCATCAACATCGCTGTACACGTGCTTGGTTGAGGCGATGCGCAAGTCAAAAGGCTTGAGAACGGTTTGCAAGGCATCACGAAGGAGTTGTTTCATACGAGTTTGGTAAAAAGTTGTTCGAGTCTTTCAATTTGCTTGCTCATCGAATGGTCGCGCACGGCGATCTCACGGACGCGCACAGCATAACGGGCGCGTTCTTCAGGGGCAAGCGACAAGATTTTGCGCACGGCCCGTACTCGCTCTTCGGGGGTTTCGGCCACCATCCAGCGCCATTCGGCCGGCAACGAGTGACAAAGGCCCTTGGTAGCGACAACCGGGATAATGCCGGACATCATCGATTCGATGATGGCTTTATCGAGACTGCCCGGATAGGCATTTACCAAAATGTCGTACTTGGTAAGCATGGCCGGGATCTCGTCATAAGGAATGCCGTCCTTCTCCCAAGTGATGTCAGTCCTCCCCTGCATTAAGGCTTCAATCTCGGCAGCATAATCAGGTTCGAGAGTTGGACCCACGAGGTGCAAAACGGCTTTGCCACCAAATGCCCCCTCGCGAATAAACTCTTGCACGATCTCTTTGACACCCTTGATGCGTTGCACGCGGCCAAAGACCAATAAACGAACCGGCTCATGCACTGTATCGGCTTTGGGTGAAAAACGCGTTTCATCAATAGCCTGACCGATCGGTAAGGGCGTGACACCAGGATAAGCACAGGCTTCGGGCACCGAAGTCACGATCTTATTCGCAATGCGGTTTGCCCACGGGATCAAGGCATTCGCCTTGTAGTGTGCATACCATAAGACCACGGGTTTTTTTAATAAACGCCAAAACCAACCGGCAAGCAAAACATAAATAGCGTCACCGCGGACATACACGGCATCGTATTCATGACGAAACTTCCAAGAAATCGAAAAAAGATTTTTCAATACTTCGAATTTGGTTTTCTTGTTTTGATCGGCGCGCAAGGCATGCACCTGCACATGCGCCGGCAAGGCATGTCGGCCGACACGCAATGTCAAAACGTCGATGCGCGAAAAAACGCGGGCGGCATTCTCAAGCCACTCAACAAAAAACCCCATGAGCCGATCATCGGTATCAACCGCTTGGACGCAAATCAGCAAACGCATACGCCTTATGGGCAGTCGATGAAGCGGTAGGCAAAAAAGCCTTCAGCATAGGTTGTGCGCGCCTGGTAACCGCGAAAACGATTCAAGCCTTTAAGGGATTCTTGTTTCAAGAATTCTTTGTCACCCTGGCTTTGGTAACGCTTGAGCGCTTCGAGCTTTTGTTCAATGACATTCTCAATGCAGACATACACGCGTGCCTGAAAATCCGGATGCGTGCTTGGGCCTTCGTATTGCAAAATCTGTGGCACATTGCGACAAGCCGCCAAAGCGGCCCCGGCCGTATGGTGATGATCTTGGTGGATCTCATGCGGATATGGCAAATAAGCACGCGATACCTCGAGCCCCTGCATCGCCGCTTCGATCGCCATCACGGATTCGGCACTGAATGGCACATGGCCATCTTCATAGCCAAGCACAACCACGTCTTCAATGCCCAAAACACGGGCAGATTCTTTGAGCTCGGCCAAGCGCACTTCTTTGGAGGCGCCGCCGCGTTCACCGCCTGTCATGACGATCATGCGCACGCGGTCGCCGTTTTTAACATGGTGCGCCAAAGCGCCGCCGCAGCCGATCTCGATATCGTCAGGATGTGCGCCAATGGCGATGATGGTTTTTTGTTTGCTCATACGATGCGGTCTTCAAAATAACGAACGACGGCAATGTCCCGCCATTCAACGGGATTGACCCTACCATGGGCCAAATCCTCAAGCAAACACGCCATGGGGTTTGCCCCTGCCAACGCCGTAATGGTCACCGCACCAGACAGGCGAGGATTCATTTCAAGCAGCATCGGTACACCATTCGCGTCTTGCTTCCATTGGACACAGACGGGGCCGTGACAAGGCAAAAGCGCCAATAACGCCTCAGTGCGTTTCATTACTTCAGTTTCATGTACCGTCTTACCTTTTGACGAAATACCACCCGACATCTGCAAGCGCTCACGCGGGACGACATAGGCCGTAGCCCCTGCCGCATCAATATAGGCGTCAACCGTCCATTCTTTGCCCGGCAGCGGCTCCATCACGATCCATGAGGCAGCATCAGGCTGCTTGGCAATAAGAGCGAGCTCAGATGCCGTAATCAAGCGACAACCGCGCGAGCCACGACCAAAAGCCGGCTTCAAGAAGTACGTCTCCGCCTCCCAATCTACCTTATCAGCCGTTGCCCATTTACCCATCAGAGCCGGCGCTTCTGCCGTCACAAAACGATAAAACTCGCGCTTGTCATGACAGCGCTCAATGGTTTCTTGGGCAGACAGAACGATGGCGATGTCTACGCCTTGCAAGGCTTCGCGAATCATCACCAATTCTTCAGAGACCGTTGGTAAAATAGTATCGATGTGCCAACGCTGAATCAGCTCCAGCATCGAAGCTTTATAAGCCTCTGGATTATCGCAACGCGCAGACAAGGCGAACTCTTTGCAGAAAAACTGTCCGGCCGCCATCGGATCGATGTCAGTACCAAAAACTTCAGCCCCTTCTGGCAAGGCAGAGAGGAGTTTTAAGGCATTGATGCCGGCAGGGCCTCCGGCACCGGTTACGAGAATGCGTTTCATAAGGTTAAAGATAGCGTTGGTAAAAATTCATCAAGTCACCTTTACGGGCATCATACGACCAATTTTGCGCCTCGGTAATGCCATTGGCCGCCAGGGCATCACGATAGGCTTGGTCTTCGCAAAGTTTCTTTGTACCTTGGTAAAGACCTTCTTCATCACCCACGGCATACACCAAGCCTTCTTTTTCATGGCGAATCGCTTCACCGGCACAACCCGTATCCGTGGTAACCACCGGGCAACCGCAGGCGATGGACTCAATCATCGGCATCCCCCACCCCTCCCATGGCGCCGTATGCACAAGGGCAATGGATGAACGATACCAATGGGTTAAGGTCCCAGCATTCACATTGCCCAAAAATCTCGCGCGGTCAGATAATCCGGCTTTGGCAAACACTTCGCGCATCGCGTCCATTAAGACACCCTCGCCCGCGATGACGGCATTCACCGTCGGATCATCCTTCATCACGCGCGCGGCCACGCGACAAAACAGCAACGGATCTTTTTCCTCGATCAAACGTCCGACGAAAAAGAGATTGCGCTTATTCGCTTCGCTTGAACCTTGCGCAGAAAAGGTTGATAGATCGGTACAAATAGGCAAAGACAAGACATGGGAAGCATCAATGCCATAGCGCGGCACAATGTCATCCTTGATTCTGGCGCTCACCACGCGGATTGCTGTGGCCCGTTTTAGCAACGCTTTGCCAAGTGCGTTCAACACGACATTCAAGCGGCGCTGCTTGATCCAGAGCGGATTATCAAGATAATCGCCATGCAATTGCACAAAAAACGGGATGGATTTTTTCTTCGCCAAAAACCAGCCGAGCAAGCCCGTGAACAAGACGTCTTGCGTCGTGACGAAGCGATAGTCGGTCATATCGCTAAAGGCCATGCGATAACCTCGCCACAACGAAGAAAACTTATTCGTGCCCCCGGTGGCAATCAGGCGAATGCCGTCAACCGTTTTTTCACCTTGGACCTTGTCGGTCAAAATCCATACCGTCACCTCATGGCCTTCAAAATAGCCTTTTTGGCGGGCAACCAAATCCTCCGCCATAAAGAGGCGGTGATCGGTGCTGATCATGAGGAGTTTCATAAGCGGTTATTTGGTATAAAGCGCACTGTAAAAAGCAGTAGTCGTTTTTTGCTCGGTAGCAAAAAGCTTGTCCAACATCATTGCCGTCACGTTCAAAACACCGCGCAATACCGCTTGCCCCGGCAAGAAAAAGGACATCGCCATAAACCAACCGCCATGTTTCACGAGCTTGGTGGATGAAAACGGTTTGCCAACCATCTCAAGCGTATCACCAAAGAAACGCCAATAGTCTGGGTAGGCACCGAATCCTTTGCGTGCATGATACGGGTAGGTCGAAGGCACCTGTAAAAACAAGACGCCGCCCGGTTTTAAGATGCGATACATCTCTTTCATCGCCAAACCAGGGTCTTGCACATGTTCAAGCACCGACCGACAGATGATGGCGTCTACACTAGCCTCTTCAAGCGGGATCGCATGAATGTCACCAACGATGTCCGGCGAATAATCGGCAGATACGTCCATGGTCTCATAACGCGTATTCGCAAATAACGTTTCGTATTGCTTCATACCCTTTTGAAAACGCGAACCGCCGCCGACATCCAAAACACGGCCGCGTTTGGCGATCTCTTGCATGCATTCGCTTTCAAATTGTTGGAATGGGAGTTTCATAGGATTATGCGTTTTGTTCGAGTAGTTGCTGCGTCGCTTTTGCCATGTCCTCAAATCGCCATGAGGTTGCCCTTGGCGCGATGGTGGATTTCTTTTGCATCCCTGTAATCGCTTGCACCCAGGTATCGCGTTCAAGATATGGCAGGACCGTGACAAGATCACCGAATTGTTCGACCGTTTCAGGATTGCCGCCCTTATCACTTACGAGGCATGGGACTCCGAGCGAGGCGGCTTCAGCAACGACATGCGGATACCCCTCATAACCCGAGTCCAAAAGAAAAACATCGCTCATCGCGTATTGCTCGGCCATCTGGGCGCGCGTGAGGGCGCCGCGATAGGTGATGCGCTCTTTGGCTGGTGAAGTATCGATCAGCTCTTTCCAGAGCTCGGCATCGGGTCCTGTACCGGCGATGACCAAGTGATGCGTTTCTGGCATTGAAGCCCACCATTCAATCAATTCTTTCACACCCTTCCATGGCACGGCACGGGCCGCAGTAAAACAAACAACCTCATCCCCTTTTTCACGAAGTGAAAGAGGTGCCGAGCCCAGCGAGGCGGAGAAAGCTGGCAATGGCTCTTGCGCATTCAAAATCACTTCAATCTTTGCCGTTGCCACACCCCAACGCTCAACCACCGTTTTCAAATAACGGCTTGGCGTAATGATGCGTTTAGCCCGTTTTGCCGTCCAACGCTCAATCACCTCCATCAAACGGATACCGCCTTTATGGGTTTTTGTTAAAAACTCATCAAGTAACGCTTTTTCGCCTTGTTGTTGCGCCTGCTCCCAAGCATAGTCCCCCACGATCTTCATCACGGTCGGTTTGCCTGCCAACATGGCACCAATGGTGCCCGGCAACCCTTCAGAAACGGGGCCTTGAAGGTATACAATGTCGGCTTTTTTTGCCGCATGATAAACGGCCTTTGCGTATCGCCAATAGCGCGACAAAACATTGCCTGCGCGCAAAACACGAATGACATCATCCCCCTCTTTGCCGCTATAACAAATGACTTGCACGTCATGCCCTTGCTCTTTGAGCCATACCGAAAGCGCCTGCGTATAACTCGCAGGACCACCCGTATCCGGCGGATAAATACCGGTAGCAAGAACAATGCGCATATCAAATGTGTTGGATCATGCCATGAATGTCATTGGCGATCACATCCAATCATACCCGGTGCGTGCCAATTGCCCACCTTGTTGGACGAGCTTCTTTAACCCAGGCTCGGATTGGATTCGTGAAACTGCCGCGGCAATCGAGGCAGGATCACGCGGTTGGCAAAAAAGACCCGTCTCACCATCGGTGAGAAAATCCGGGATGCCGCCTACGGGCGTACCAATGATTGGTAAGCCGGCAGCCATCGCCTCTAAGAACGAATTACCCAATCCTTCAGACAATGATGGTCGGCAAAACACATCACACGCCTGCAAAATCGCCGGTAACTCAGCATGGGTCTTTGTACCCATAAATAGCACGCGCTCGGTTACACCGAGATCGTTCGCGAGCTTCACGAGCATTTCACGGTCTTCACCATCACCCACAACAACCAGTTTCACTTTCTCAGCTAACGATGGTAGAGCACGAATAATGTCATCCGTCGCATTCTTTAAAACGAGTCGTGAAGCCGTCACGATCAAAAAATCTTCAGAGTCCCCTTCTTTCCCAAAGAAGTGGCCGGGGGATGATTCTGAGTGAGTAGCAAAGGCTTGCACATCCACGCCATTCGGTATCACCTTGGGTGCGCCTTTGAAACCCATTCTTACCGACCAATCGGCAAGAAAACGACTAATCGCCTGCACGGCGTTGGCGCGAATAAAAATCCGTTTGAAAAAAGAGTGAAAAATACCCACGCGCTTTTCGATATAGTCGAGCGGATCCCCTTCTTGCAAGGTCAAAAGCATCTTGGTTTTAGGACGAAGCCACGTATAAACCAAAGCCGTAAAACCACCATAACTCGCCATCAAGGCCCAGATCGCTTGCACGTCTTCTGGTTTGGCAATTTGCAAAGCGCGCCAAGAACCCAAGAAAGGCAAAAGATATTTGTCCAAGGGGTAACCGAATCCGCAACGGTGTACCGTCACATTACCGATCTTTTCGGTATCCGCCAGACCGGGCTTAATTTTGGCCGTGATTAAGTGAAAATCGAAATCAGTGATGCGGTTCGTCACTTCGCGTATCGCCACTTCAGCGCCCCCAATAAGCGGAAAGTATGCCGTCGAAAAAATCAGTACCTTTTTCATACTATTTCAGCGAAGCGATATAAGCCGGCAATGCGTTTTTTGGACTCCAACCCAATTCAAGCGTGGCGCGGCGGATATCAACGCCCGAGGTCATGCGGTTGCCAGGGCGTTCAGGCAAGTACTCGATATCACCGCCAAACATCTGTGCCACTTCAAGGATCGAATACGAATCAGGGTGGCCAAGGCCGTATTCATCACCTTCGCCGCGCTCACCGACTAACATGAGCCCGTCCACAATGTCGTTAACGTGGGTGAAGTTGCGGCGCTGGGTGCCGGGCAAGCGCACCTGCAAAGGCAAACCCTTTTTGGTACGGTCGGCAAAAATCGCTACCAAGGTACCTGTGTTAACGTCAGCGCGTTCACGTGGGCCATAGACATTATAAAAATAGGTGATGGCATACTTGATGCCGAACCAGTCGGCATAGCGCTGCACGAGGTTGGTATTGGTCGCCTTTGTCCATGCATAAGGACTCTGGTCACGACCAATGCCGGCATCGGCAAACTTCGTCGAAGAGCCGGCATAAATGAGCTTGGCGCCATTGGCGCGGACAAACTCCAATACGGCCTGGGTGCCAACCATGTTTGAAGCAAAGACTTTTTGCACGTCATTAAAGCTTTGTTCGACGCGAGCGTATTCGCCCAAGTGGTAAACAAGGTCTATCTGCTCTGGCACCAAGGTCGCGATATCGCGCGTATGACCCTCGCGATAATCAACTCCAGCAATATGGTTGTCTTTTGACCCCGCCGAATAATCATCCAATGAAATAACCGTATACCCATCGGCCAATAAACGCTCGCACAAATGCGACCCGATAAAACCGGCCCCGCCCGTCACCAGCACGCGTTTGGACGTCATAAGAATGACAAAACCCTAGCATTTGGTGCTAGGGTCGTCCAACACTTTCTCCGCCTTCGCTTTGCTTGGCACCTCTTTCACTTCGTGAACGAGGAGATGAGGATTTTATAACAATATATTCAGTTTCCACATCTCCCTGTTCACGAAGTGAAAAGGGACACCCCAGCGAAGCGCAGGGAGGGTAAAGTCTTATTTTCTTGGGCCTTTATAGGTGCCTGTTGCGATTTGGGTCGTCGGCGTCACCGCTTGGACCGTTGAGCTCGGTGCCGGAGCTTGGGTGGTCGTGGTGGCCGCCGGAGCCGTCAGAATCTTGGTGTATTCAGCCAAGGTAGCCGGTTCGAGCTGCTTGGCAGCTTCTAAGAAAGCGTCACGCCATGTGTCTTTTTTGGCCTGATTGAAGCGGGCCACGATTTGGGCGTATTCTGCCGCCGACAAGCGCGGGAAGTAGTCGGTATCGCTCAACTTGGTGGTAAATCGCTTAAAGACTTCTTCATTGCCAGACACGATCAAGGCGTCCGTCAAAACACTGAGCTCACGGCCACTCTGAAAGCGATAAGGGTAAGAGAGCGTCTGAGACTTCATAAGGGCATCCACACCGCCCTGTACGTCTTTTTTATCGTAGAGCAATGAGAGACCGTAGTTCCAGAACGGCTCGCCGGCATCAGGGTCAAAGGTCGTCACGTTTTTGAGAACGGCAAGCGCATCATCGACGCGGCCGGCCATCAGATATAAGCGAGCCAAACTGAAGTGCAATTGCTGGCGCATTGGGCTCAGCTTGATCGCTTCTTGATACTGTTCAAGCGATACCTGACCCTCTGAAGACGCGCCAACGAAAGCCTCTTGGGCCAAGCGTGCGAGAATGAAGCGAGGGTGGGTATTTTTTGGATGGCGGGCGATTTCTTCAAGTCCGAGCGTTTTGGCCAATTGGTAACCGTCCTGCCAAATCGGTGATTTGACCGCACCAGGTTGGGAGCCCGCAATTGAGATCAGATTACGCGAGAGCAAGAATGACTGCTCGTCGATATAAGGCGTCCAACCAAAGTCTTCTGCCTCTTTGGCAAGATTGATGCCCATCTGCGGATTCGAATTAATGACGGCATTTGACTTGAGGGCGATCATCGAGATTCTGAATGGCATGATCGAACAGGTCCATACAATGAAGATGGCAATAACCGTGGCAAGCACATAGGTATTCCATGGCGCCTCGTGACGGCCTGCAGCCTCTTCTTTTAGTTCTTCTTTGGATTTTTCTCCAACAAAGTCACCATGAGTAGCCCCGACAACAAGAGCAAACAATAAGTAACTCATGGTGAAACCAGCTGGATGGTCAAACACGAACAGGTTTTGCACAAAGTAAGCGATTGGCAACGAGAACAACATGGCCGCGATCGGCAAGTCGATCCAACCTTTTTTAAAGGCGCGATAGGACGAGTAGAAGATCGCCAAGTAAATCGCGATAAAACCAATGAAGCCAAAGATACCGGTCATTGAAAGCACGTCGAGCACCGTATTATGCGCACGGTCAAACCACGTCTCATATTGACCGAAGCGCAGTGACTGGGGGTTGTAATGCTGGTTAAAAATGATATGGAAGTTATCAAAACCCCAACCCGTCAATGGACGTTCTTTGAAACCTTTCCAGGCAATGTCCCAAGCGATGAGACGCGTCGTGACCGAGGCATTAAAATCAACCAGGCGATACAATGGTGACTCTTTGATCACTGGGACTTCTTTCACGAGATACAAACCGCCATAACCCAAAACCAAGGCTGCCAAACCGCCAAAAACGGCGAGTTTGTGCTTTTTGTTTTTTGAAAAGACACCGACATAACAAGCAAAAGCCAAAAGACCAACAGCCAAGCCCAACAAGGCGCCGCGCGATTGAGCCAAGAAGAACGCGATGGTCGCAAGGACGGCGATAAAGCCATAGGCCCACTTCCAGCCTTTTACGGTCTCCTTCCACCACAACAATCCCAAGAAGAACAAGTTAAAAATCTGATATGCCGCCATGTAAATCGGATTGTCTACCAAGCCACCAACGCGAGGACCGGCAGGAAACATCAGCAAGTTCGGATTCAACTTTTGCAACATGGCTACGATCGCCATGAAGCCCGCGATGCATACCTCAAAACGCAAAAGCTTCTTCCATTCGTCCCAGGTGCGCATGACACCCGTCATCATGATGAACCACGCCAAGAAATGCATCAGCTGAAACAACCCGTTCATACGTTCTTGATTGCCCCACCAGGCACGCATCGGATCAACGGCAAAGACAACAGACAACGCTACGGCGGCAAAATACCAAAGCACAGCGCCCGTTAAGATATGCTTTTTAGGACGATACGTCGGCTCCATCCATGCCAAGGCTAAGTAGGCCGGGAAGGTGAGTCCGATCAATACCTGAAGGTAGATGATTTTCGAAAAAACGAACGGAAAAATAACAACCGGGATAAACATCGGAGGCACGAGCAAGCCCCCGTAGACACCAATAAGCGTAATCGCTTTAAAGAACTTAATGGCAGATGCGCGGTTCATAATGTGGCATAGGATACACCGACCACCTAATGGCTGCCAGAGGTGAGGCTTTTCCCTCCCCCTACGCTTTGCTTCGGGGGCGTCCCTTTTCACATTCGTGAAAAGGGAGATCACGATTTAATACAATGTTTTTTAATCGATATCCCCTTTTTCACGAAGTGAAAGAGGTGGACGCCGCAGGCGGACGGAGAAAGCCCTCTTGACGGCTTTGTTTAAAAAGTAAACGGGGTAGATACATGAATAACCTCGAACTCCTACAAATAAGAAAACTAACCCGTAGACAGCTACGAAAACAGCAAACTGAAGCCGAAAAA
>JAXLZL010000006.1:0-35047 GCA_046350895.1 Patescibacteria group bacterium
AATTGGATCAAAGGCATCCTGCCTTCAACATAAAACCGAGCTTAGCTCGGTTTTAGTTTATTCAGCAGATCTTCGAATTCTTCGTCATTAGTGAAGGTGAATTTCATCTCGCCTTTGCCCGTTGCCTGGCGTTTGATAGAAACCTTTACGCCATAGGCTTTACGCAGAGTGTCCTCGGCAGCTGCCGCATTGGCATCAAAGGCACGAGGCGTACGTGTCTTATGGACCTCTTCTTCAGCTTCACGGACAGTCACGTGGCCCGTTACCATGGTTTTAAACAGCTTCAAGCGTTCAGCATCGGTTGGCAGGGACAAAAGCGTACGCGCGTTCGATTGGCTGATCTTTTTTTCAACAATCGCTTGCTGGATCTCTTGAGGGAGCTGGAGCAAACGCACGGTATTGGCGATTTGTGGACGGCTTTTGCCCATCTTTTTGCCAACTTCTTCTTGCGTCATGCCAAAGTCGTCTATAAGACGCCGGTAGGCAATGGCTTCTTCGATGGCATTCAAATCCGAGCGCTGGACGTTTTCAATGATGGCAAGCTCAAGTTTTTGGATCTCAGTGGCTTCACGTGAAATGGCCGGGATTGTGTGCATCCCCGCGATGGTCGAAGCGCGCAAGCGACGTTCACCGGCAATCAACTGGTAGCGTCCATTGCCAAGGTCGGTGACGACAATTGGCTGCATGACGCCATGCTCTTTGATGCTTGAGATCAGCTCTTCAAGCTCGCTGTGGTCAAAATGGCGACGAGGCTGGTGTGGATTGCGCTCAATGGAGGCAATCGGCAAATCACGCACAAAGGTGCGGATATCGTCAGGAAGGTTCGTTGAAGCAGGCGCTACCGGCTGCGTGGCCGGAGTCACAGGAACTTCGGTACCTGTCGAAGCGGCCGTAGGGGCTGCTCCTGCAGGTTTTTGTGGGATGATGGCTCCGAGGCCACGGCCAAGGCCGGATTGTTTTTGAAGCATCATACAGGGCGAAGGGCGAGACTCATGTTTTCACGTTCAATGATTTCGGCAGCAAGGCGCTCATAGGCTTTGGCGCCTTTAGAGGCCGCGTCAAAGTGCACGATGGTGCGTCCAAATGACGGCGCTTCAGCCAATCTCACATTGCGCGGGATCACCGAACGGAAGATGTTATTAGGGAAGTATTTGTAGAGCTCATGCAAAACGTCATCTGAAAGCTTGGTACGTGGGTCGTACATGGTGATAACGGCACCTAGGATCTCAAGCTCGGGGCGAATATGCTGTTTAACGAGCTGTACGGTTTCAAGCAGCTGACCAAGGCCTTCAAGGGCATAGTACTCGGCTTGAACCGGGATCAAGATCTCGTCCCCTGCTACAATGCCATTAAGCGTGAGCAAACCAAGTGTAGGCGGACAATCTATCAAGATGAAATCATAGTCATTGCGGATCTCGAGCAGAGCATTGCGCAAAACATATTCACGCTGATCCATTTGTACGAGCTCTACGTTTAAACCCGCAAGAGCTGTCGTAGCCGGCGCCATATGCAAGCCGACATGTGCCGTTGGTTGCACGATCTCTTTCATTTTTACCTGTCCGAGAACGGCTTCGTAGACGCCGCGCTCAAGATTGCGGTGGTCAATGCCAATGCCGCTGGTGGCATTCGCCTGTGGATCCAGATCAACAATAAGCACAAACTTACCCATCTCGGCTAAATAGGCGCCGACGCTAATAGCCGTGGTCGTTTTACCGACACCTCCTTTTTGATTAACGATAGAAATAATGCGCGCCATAAGCCTCTGGACGATTCGTCGTTATGTTAACCGAGTTGACCTCTCACCGCAAGCAAGTAATCTTATATTATGTCTTCGTTGCCGTGGCAGATGTACGCTTTAAGCGTTCTTCAAGATGGCGTAGGTGTTTTTCTTTTTCTTGGTTGAATTTATGCTGGCTTAAACCGAATTTTTCAAGCAAGAGCGAAGCATAGTTGCCTCCCAAAAAGTGTGGGAGCACAACGTAGCTCGCACCTTTTTTGTAGAGCAGCTTGGCTTCGTCGGCCGAATGTGCCATGACGATGGCGATCGCCTTGCTATTGACCTTGCGAAGTTTTGAAAGAATGAAAAGGACCGAATCAACATCTGGCAAAGTCGTTACGATAAGCTTCGCCGTCTGCAGATCGAGTTCATCCAAAAATTCATTGTCTTCTGCGTCGCCGTAACGGGCATTGATCCCCTGTTTTTGCAGCTTTTCGATGGTGGTTGGGTCAAAATCCACCACGAGGTATGACTCAAAGTTTTGTAGGTAAGGCAAAAAATCTTCACCCAGTCGGTGGCAACCGAATAGTACGGCGTCATATTGCTCTTGCTCGGCCTTGGGTTCTGCTATTTTTGACGTTTTTGCGCCATATTCAAGCAATGGTTTTAAAAAGCCATATATTTGCTCGTCGTATGACATGAGATACGCTGACAGCGAAATAGTGACCAATGCGCAGACTGTCACCAAGGCTACGGCGTCACTGCCGACATGCCCCATGGTATTCGCCAACAAGATGACGACCAGTGAGAATTCGCTTACTTGAGCCATGGTTAAACCCGTTTGAAATGACGGTTTTGGTCCATAACCAAGTTTACGCAATACCAAAAATAAGATAAACGGATTGCCAATCAACACGAACAAAGATTAAGACGATGGCCGGCACTGCAAGCTGAGCGATGCCTGCGAATGATAAGCTTGCCCCCAAGGTGACAAAAAACAAGACTAAAAAGAAATCACGTAAGATTTTCATCTTGGCACTAATCTCATAGTGATACGGCGAGGTTGCTAAAGAAACGCCGGCTACCAAAGCACCAACCTCGACAGAAAAACCCATCAGTTTAAAGACCACGGCAACACCGACACCCCATGCGACAGAAAAGAGCAATAAAAATTCTTGAGAGCTGGCAAAAAGCTTGGTCATCGATGGGAGGATGACACGAGAGAAAAACACGAGACCAACGGCTAGTAAAATGCCTTTGCACACAATGAGAAGCAAGGCCTGGCTAATACCGCCTTCAAGTCCACCACCAATCGCTGCCATAACCACCAAAAGAATGGTAGCCGCCAAATCTTGCACCAACATGGTGCCGGTAGCGAGACGGCCATAGAGCGCGCCAATATCACGCTTGTCTTGCAAAATTTTCAAAACGATAATGGTACTACTAAAGGTGAGGCACAAGGCGATGTAGATGGCGGGCACCATCGACCAGCCAAAATACAACGCTAATAAGAAGCCAAAAAATGCCGTAAAAATAATCTGGGCAAAACCACCGATTACTGCCGTTTTACCAACCTCCCTCACAACTTTGGGACTTAATGACAGGCCAACAATAAATAATAATGCCGTGATGCCAAGCTTGGCAAAGAGCTCAAATGCGCCTTCGGGATGCAAAAAACCTAGCCAAGTTGGCCCAACGACGATACCGGTGAGGATGTGACCAAGGATAAGCGGCTGCCTGATCTTTTGCATCAGCAACGAGAACCCGGTGGCAATCAATAACACTAGGGCTATTTGAAGGAACATGTCCATAATCACAAAAATAATACCACAAAAAAACCCCGACGTAACGTCGAGATTTTTTATGGTGCCGCGAGAGAGAATCGAACTCTCATGACCTTGCGATCGCAGGATTTTGAGTCCTGTGCGTCTACCAGTTCCGCCATCGCGGCAAACGATGTGGCGTGAGGATACCTTTTAACGTTTACATGGTCAAGATAAGTAAAAACACAGCCTTTTGCTGTGTTTTTACTTGGTTGCGGGGGCCGGATTTGAACCGGCGACCTCCGGGTTATGGGCCCGGCGAGCTGCCGCTGCTCTACCCCGCTGTGTTTGGTTGTGGCAGCACTATATGCGCCTTTGGCTTTTCTGTCAACCGATTTAAACCACCATTGATAGCAGTCCGATAAGAAAAATAAACTGCATGGCGAACCCGACAGCAAAAGGGATGTCATTATGCTCTGTGAAGTAGTTGTGAAACCTGAAATGCAGACGATGAAACCACTTTAGCCATCCTGGCTTAAAGATTTCATAAATACCAACGACAAAGTCAGGCAAGACGCCGCCAATAATGCCATAAGTGACCGCCTGCCTCGAAATCAACAGGTCTGAATTAAACAAAAACATGATGAACAGCATCATTACGAACGAATCAACGACCACATACGCGATCGAACGGTAGACCTTGGTTTTTGCAACGTAGTTCTTATACAGGTGAGTGTCTCCGTGCGGGATCAGGTCGCTGATAAAGTGCGATGCGACACTGAGGCTAAAAGCGAGCCACGGGTGGTTAGGGAGTTGTTCGCCAATCAGTGCACCGATGGCTGCGTGGGTCGTAATAAACATACCGTAGGCCGCAATACTACCATTCAGGCCCTTGAAACGCAAAAACAGCCTGTTTTAGGCTGTTTTTGACATGGTAGCGGAGGCGAGATTCGAACTCGCGACCTCGGGCTTATGAGTCCCACGCTCTAACCAACTGAGCTACCCCGCCATGTGGGCCAGATACTATCCATTTTTGGGATATCTGGCAAGATCACCGGCCTACATCTTGCGAACGGTTTGTTTTGGCCATTCATAGGCTCCAAAAGCCCAGTACGTCATGGCTTTCACATCCTGAAAACGTGAAAAGTGCGTTTCTGAACCGAGAACGACTGAAATGACCGTCTTGTCCCCTTCTCTGGTGGCTTGAGCGAAGCAAAAGCCCGCTTCAGGCAAGGTACCTGTTTTTGCGGCGATAATCTTGTTTTCGCCTTTATTGAGGTCTGAGGTTAATAATAGGTTGGTAGCAATCAAACGATACGGCTTAGGTCCAATGGTATTTTTGAGATCAACCGACTGCATGCCAACGACATCGCGAACTTCGCTATTGGCCATAGCAGCTTTGAGGGCGAAAGCGATATCTTGAGCTGAGGCTTTGTTGCGTGGATTTAAACCAGCAGCATCATAAAACTCCGCGCGACGCATACCGATCTCACGAGCTTTTTTGCGCATATTAACGATAAAGGCGTCATAACCCTCGGGCGAAGTGCGTGCCAAGGCATTGGCTGCTTCATTTGATGATCCGACAAGCATAGCCTTTAGCAGATCGCGACGCGTAAACGTTTCACCTTCAAAAAAAATCGGTTTATAGCCAGCCGCATCTTCTTTTTTGATAGCCACCTTTTCGTCTAGGTCAAGTTTTTCATCGAGAGCTGTCACAATGGTGACAAGCTTGGTGAGACTGGCGATCGGATAGGCCACGTCTGAATCTTTTGAAAACAACACTTCACCGCTCGCCACATCGACTACGACAGCGCTTTTTGCCGTGACATCGACACCGATAGATTCTACGCGTTTCTTGATAGGCGCATTGTTCGTAACCGAGACATATTTGGCTACCGGCAAACGGGCGGTAACCGTTTCAGGCGCCTGAGTTTGTACCGTGGTAAAGGCGAGCGATCCAACCAAGAACAAAAGGGTTTCTGCAGACATGTTGGTTAGGATGAGGATTCAGTAGGCGAAGAAAGTGGCGGCTGGGTCACCATGGGCTCTAATTCTTTCAGGACCGTCTCTACCGAGACATGATTGTGCAACTGTTCGTAATCTGGCAGCTCCTCAGCGCTTGTAAAGCCGATATGTTTGAAAAAATCAGGCGTGACGGCATAAATCGGTTGTCCGAGACGCATCTCTTCTTTTGCTTCAATGAGCCCGCGCATCGAAAGAATGCGCAAGATCGTTGAAGACTGTATGCCGCGAATCTGCTCAAGTTCTGGACGTGTCATTGGTCCGCGGTAGGCAAGAATGGCCAAAGCCTCCATAGAAGCCTTCGAAAGCTCGCCTTGTGCATCGATATCGAGCAATGAACGCACGGCATCAGCCGCCTCTGGACTGGTGACGAGCTCGGCATTTTTTGCATCAAGCATGAGTACCAATCCCCTTTCTTGCTCAATGAGTTCTTGCTGTAAACGCTTCAAGCCATGCATGACAGCGTCTTCATCCAAATCCAAAACCTGTGCCAGCTTGCGAATGCTGACGCTTTGGCCGGCGGCATAGAGGGCAGCCTCTAAGAGTGCGTGGGTCGTCATAGGTTAGGAGGTTACGGATTTGAGGGTGATTTCTGAAAAAAGCTCGTTTTGTTCGTAAGTCACTTCTTTTTGTTTGATCAACTCAAGCAAGGCAAGAAACGAAACAACCATCTCATACCGGTCATGTGAGTCAGCCATGAAGCGCTGAAAGCTCACCTTCATCATCGAGCGCACGCGCGTTTTTAATGTCTCAATCTTTTCTTCAATCGTTACAACGCGTTCAATGGCTGCCTTAGGCAAGGTGACCACGGGCTCAAGGCGCTTAACCACTTTTAAATACAATTCTCTCAATAAGTCACCGTCTACCGTATTTGGCGGATTGAAGGCCGGTGCCGCGGCTTTGGCGCGATATTGGCGGCCATAGAGGGTCTTGGCTTCGTTCCAACGCTCCGCGAGTTTCGTTGAGGCTTCTGAAAAGGCTTTATAGAGTTTCAGCTGGGTTGCCAGATCGGGACCTTCTTCAAGCTCTGGGTCATGCAAGTCCGGCAGCATCATCTTGGACTTGAGATACAGCAGCTTTGCCGCAATCACCAAAAAGTCCGCGAGCTCTTCGGGGGCAATGACGCCTTGATGCTCGCGGACATATTGAACAAAGGGCTCCGTCACCTTTACGAGAGAAATCTCGGTAATCGCAAGCTTCTCGCTTTCAACGAGCTGGAGGAGAAGATCTAACGGCCCTTCGAACTGTTCGAGGGTGACGGCGTAACTCATTGGTTATTTCTTAGAAGGACGGATCTGTACATGCGCTTCGATCAAGCGTTTTTCTTCGATCGTGTTTGGCGCATTCATCAAGAGATCGCGTGCATCGCCGGTTTTTGGAAAGGCGATCACTTCGCGAATATTTGGCTCATTGGCCAAGATCATGACTAAGCGGTCAAGACCGGCGGCAATGCCGCCATGCGGTGGCGCACCATATTCGAAGGCCTCAAGCATGTGGCCAAAGCGGGTTTCAATGGTTGCGTCATCCAGCCCAAGTAATTTGAAAATCTTGTTTTGAAGTTCGCGTTGGTAGATACGGATGGAGCCGCCAAACACTTCATAGCCGTTCAAGACAAGGTCGTAGGCATTGGCGCGTGCCTTGGTAGGTTCGCTGTCGAGCAAGCCCATGTCGTCTGGGTGCGGTGACGTGAATGGATGGTGAACCGCTTGAACTCCGCCCTCACCATCATCTTCAAACATTGGAAAATCCACCACCCAGCAGAATGAGAGTTCGTTTGGATCTTCTTTGTTCGTACGCATGTCCGGCTTGTCATTGCCGTATTTAGCCATGGCATCAGCGTATGAGATGCGTGGGAATGGTGTCTGCAAAATCTTCTTTTCAGGCGAAACCTTATTCACCATCTCTATCATCATGGATTCAACCAAGCTTAAGACATCTTCACGTTCAACGAATGAAAGCTCCATATCGAGCTGGGTAAATTCAGGCTGACGATCACCGCGCTGGTCTTCGTCACGGAAGCAGCGTGCTACTTGGAAGTATTTTTCAACACCGGACACCATCAAAAGCTGTTTGAACTGTTGCGGGGATTGTGGGAGCACGTAAAAATTGCCTTCATGTAAACGCGATGGGACGAGATATTCGCGTGAGCCTTCTGGTGTGCCCTTGGTCAAACAAGGCGTCTCAACTTCGATAAAGCCCTGGTCATGCAAATAGTTGCGCGAAAAACTGATGATCTTGTCGCGCAATACCAGGTTCTTCAACATGCGCTGGCTGCGCAAATCGAGATAGCGGTATTTCAAACGCACTTCTTCGTTGATGCCAGCGGTATTATCGAGCGCGAATGGCGGCGTTTTTGCTTCATTCAAAACCGTGATGGACTTTGCCAAGACCTCAACGGTGCCCGTTGGCATGTTCGGATTCACCTGTTTTGCACCACGGGCATTCACGATGCCCTTGATCGACAAACAAAACTCCGAGCGAAGGTCTTTAAGGACGGCTTGCGATGCCTCATCCAATTCTGAAGGCACCAAAACGACCTGGGCGATCGCCGAGCGGTCACGCAAATCGATAAACGAAATTTTACCCATGTCACGGCGGGTATCCACCCAACCGCAGAGCTCAACTTCTTGGCCAACCATGTCGGCAATCGACAAAATCATCGTCCTTTTCATAGGGCTCAATCCTACTAAAAAGACCCAGGCTTGTAAAAGGCTTGGGTCTTATTGGAGGCTACTCAGCGGCAATATCAAAATACAACTGACTTTGTTCGACGCCTGGGCCCGTGGCGCGGATTTCGAGCTCGCCGACAAAGCCATTTGGAATCAGGACCATACCTTCATAGCCAGTGCCTGTCGCCTTCATGGTATCGGCTTTTTCTGGGATGCCTGCCGTCTCTACGCCTTTTGGTATCAGGTACAGGGTGACATCGCCCGGGTTACCTGTGACCGTTGTCTTGACCGTTATCTTTTGGTCGCCTTTCGGCCGATAGAACCCATCCGTCCCAGGATTCAAACCAACGAGCTCGGTCTTTTCGATGATAGCCGCTTTATCCGAAGTGCGTAGCGGTGTCTTGGCACGACCGCTCCCGACCAAGCCTTGAACCTCTTGTTGATAAGCGCCGTTCGTCAGCCCAATGGCTCCAGACTGAATGAGGGCGACGTCGTATAAACGCCAAACCATGCTTGGTTCACAATCTTTGCGGGCTGATACCTGGCATTCTCGGTAACGTTTGATCTCGCTCAGCGCATGACCAACGGCCAAGGGAGGTACCACGATTATGGCCAAAAATGCCACCACGCCAATACCGATGAACACTTCTAACCACGCTTGTGAAGAGATTTTAGAGGCCATATGCCGAAACAGTAACATAAATGCGGCCACCATCCCATGCCATTGCAGTGGATAGTGGCCGCATCCAGGTCAGTGGTAGAGCCGATGGTTGAGCTGTCGTGCGCGACGATGGCTGCGCTTGCGGTTCATCTTGCCTTCGGGATAGACGGCGATGACCTCATAACGCGAATCGTCGAGGGCGACGATGGCATAAAATCTACCCATGGTATCGGGATTCTTCATGAACACCGAGAGACGATCCCCGTCCGAACCACGAGACCTCATCAACTTGATGAATGACGCGCCTAGTACGTTTTTCATCATGAGAACGAGGTAATCCTTGAGGCGGTCCAAGGTTTTGCGTCGGTCCTTCTCTTCCAGTTCGTCGATGCCCATGCCTCGAATCGCCTTGGCCAAGCCTGGGATGGTGGCATCTTGCAGTTCGGGACAATCGAATAGCCATTCGCTTACGGCACGCGTTTTGCGGTCGCAGACGAAGTAATGGCGGATGAATTGGCTGAGCGCATGGGGCGTCACCTTCAGATCACGCAACTCCCGAGGGAGTGCAATGCGCCCCATCTGCATGAATCCGACCTGATTCTTGATCCCGTACAGCTCGCGGACGAAGGTGTCCGTAGCGAGCCTCGACATCCCTGAATCATGCCGCCACTGGCGCATCTTGCGGGCCTTCTCCTGACGTCGTTGGGCCGGCGAAATCTCGACGGCTCGTTGTGGGTGAAGACGCGGTTGTTTCTTAACGGCTGCCTGCGGTTGGACAGGGGGTCCGAATGTTCGGTTGATACGGACGGAATCCCCTACCTTTTGCGGACTGCGGGCAGCGAGCGTCAAACTTCGCATGGACACCTCGTGGGCAGGTTGCACCTTTAAAGCAAAGGACGTGACCTCGGTATTGAAACAGTATTGAAATACAGCGTCAACTCAAAACGCTCAGGTACTCATGTCCGCGAAACGTGCCTTGCATTGGCGCGTGATGCAAACAATCGTGAATAACCTCACAAACCTGGTTTAAAACGCCCGTTTGTACACGCACCGACAAGGCTTGCTGGTACGAAGCATTGGCACTCCAGGCCAACACACGCCTCGTATCTCCGGTGATGGGATAAGCCGAGGCGAATTCTGAACGTCTGGCACGGATGCAGGAACTGCAAGCTAAAGATCCTTGGCGCGGCATCATCCAGGCTTCTTCGCGCAACGTAGCGCGACAAAGCACGCATTCATCCATAGGTGGCGCGATACCGAGCAGATCAAGCAAGCGCAAAACGGCGGCCATCAAGGCATAGCGGCCGCGCTGGGCCGAAGGCTCCTGCTCTATCCCCTCCCAAGTGCGTACGACCTCAGACACGAATGAAAATATTGCCGGGTCATCGGCACCCGGCTGAGTGAGACGGTCTACCGCCTCAGCAAACGCTTTTAAAACAACCAGCGAGCCTAGGCGCTTGCGGCTTTGCAGGGCTGGGCCAATGGCGCGCGCCACGGCGATATGGTCATAAGCTTTGCCCTTGGCAAGCATGACTTCGGCAAATGACAATGGCTCGAGATGGCCAATCTGCTTGGCGCCGATCTTGCGCACGCCGCGGGCGATGGCGTGAATCTTGCCCGTCGTTTTGCCGTACGCGGTAATCCACGCATCGTGTTCACGATACGGTTCAACATTGAGAACGAAGATCGTCTCGCGCAAGTAAGACGGCATAAGTAACTAGAAACGATCCAAATAACTCTGCAAGATGACGCTAGCCGCCAAATCATCGCGCTTGCCCTTTTGACCGCGTTCTTTTTGTTGGTTGGCCGCGGTTTTGGTTGACCATGTTTCATCTTGTTCAAATACCGCCCAACCGCGTTCTTTGAGGTCACGAATGAATCCGCGAATCTCAGCTGCTTGCGCGGTCTGGATGGACGTATCCGACAATAAACGCGGTACGCCAACGACAAAACCTTGCGCCTGTTCGCGTTTGAGCAGCTCTGCTAAAGTCTCAAAAACCTTCTCGTCACCCGTATTCGGCAAAACTTGCCATGGGTTGGCAATACGGCTCTCGGTATCGCCCAAGGCGATGCCGATGCGAGCTGAACCATAATCTAATCCAAGCAATCTCATGCCGAAACCTTAGCATATGCCACGCATGCAAGACAGCCTTTACCGCTCTCGCGGATTCGCCATGATTGCCGGCACCGACGAAGCAGGCCGTGGTCCTTGGGCAGGCCCGGTTTATGCCGCCGCCGTCATTTTGCCTGAGCGCGTGCGCCTGCCCGGCTTGGACGATTCAAAAAAACTCACCGAAGCAACGCGTGAAAAATTGTTTCCGCTCATTCAAGAACAGGCTGTCGCCTGGTGCATCGCTTCGGCCAGCGTCGCAGAGATCGATACGCTCAATATTCGTGAAGCATCTTTTTTGGCGATGAAGCGAGCCCTTGAAGGCCTTGGACGAATCCCCGACCTCGTACTCTCAGACGGATTCAAAATCCCCAATTACCACTTGCCCAATGAAGGTATCGTAAAAGGCGACGGCAAACTGCGCTGTATCGCTGCGGCATCGGTACTCGCCAAAGTTGCACGAGATCGCTATATGCAAGAGCAGCACGAGCTCTACCCTGACTATAACTTTAACAAGCATAAAGGTTACGGCACCCCTGAACATCAAGAAGCCCTGCAAAAGCACGGTATCTGCCCAATCCACCGCAAATCGTTTGCGCCGATAAAACTCCTTAACGTACAATAGGCCTACTATGGCCATGCCGCACCAGAACCCTACCAAAACAACGTCTTGGAAGTCCCTCGAACGGCATGCCGATCGCTTATCAAAAACAACCATCAAATCCCTCATTGAACAGAACCCCGGCACACTTGAGGCAATGCATGTTTCTACTCCCTTTGGCCAGCTGATGTTTGGCTACCAACGCCTTGATAGCGCGGTACTCGCCGATCTCGACAAGCTTACCGAAGAATGCCAACTCAAAGCCGCCAAGCTCGCCATGATCAGCGGCGATATCGTCAATGAGACTGAACAGCGGCAAGCCTTGCACGTCGCTTTGCGCACGCCTGAATGTAATCCGACCATAGATGGCCAACCGATTCAGGACCTTATCCATGCAGTTCAGTCACAGATGAAGTCTTTTGTTGAGCAGACCCAGCGCAGCTTCATCAAAGACATTATCCATCTCGGCATCGGCGGTTCTGATCTTGGCCCGCGCGCCATCGTTGACGCGTTGCGTTTTGCACTTGAACCAAAACTCCGCGTGCATTTCGTTTCAAATGTCGATGCGCATGCCATTCACGAAACGCTAGAGAAACTCAAACCAGAAACGACGCTCGTGGTCATCGCCTCCAAAACCTTTACCACCCAAGAGACCATGCTGAACGCGCAGATCGTCAAAGCATGGCTTGAGCATGATTTGCACGATGCGACGCCGCACATGGCTGCACTCACTTCAAACGTCGAAGCCGCTACGGCTTTTGGCGTGAGAAAAGACCGCATATTCGGTTTTTGGGACTGGGTCGGCGGCCGATATTCACTTTGGAGCTCGATCGGCATGCCTATCGCCCTCGCCTACGGATTCGACGCCTATAAAGACCTGCTTGCCGGCGCTAACCAGGCTGACGAAGATTTTTTTGGCAAAGACAGCAATGCCGCAACCGTCCTCGCTCTGATGGGTATCTGGAACACTCAATTTTTAGGCATGAACACCGAAGCGGTTATCGCTTATGACGAACGTTTGCGTCTTTTGCCAACGCATTTGCAACAATTGCGCATGGAGAGCAATGGCAAATCGGTTGATCGCGACGGCCAGCCAGTTACCTATCCCACCAACCCGGTATTGATTGCCGGTACGGGCACCGATAGCCAGCACGCCTTTTTTCAACAATTTCATCAAGGCACGACGCAAACAGCATTTGAATTTTACGCCGTCGAAACGCCCTCACACCCTTATCGCGCACAACACGGCACCCTGCTCGCGAATGCCAAAGCCCAAACCGAAGCACTTGCCCTTGGTGACCCTGAGGCCACGGACGTCTTTAAAAAAATCGCAGGCAACCACCCTTCTTGTTTCTGGATACTGAACGAAATCTCTGCCCAATCGCTCGGATACCTCTTCGCCACCCAAGAACACCGCACCTTTGTGCAAGGCCAGATCCTCAATATCAACAGCTTCGACCAATTCGGTGTCGAGCTTGGCAAACGTTTGGCCAAAAAATACCAATAACAAAACCCCGTGCCAGACGGCGCAGGGTCAGTAGTGAAATGAGCCGCAGAGCGACCCGATGATTGACCGGATGAGACCGGCTTTTGGCTTGAGGTACAATGGATCTTCGACTTCATGGAGTGCGTCACGGTAACCTTGCCAAAGCCTGTTTGGCGGGTTGCGTTTTTGCGATCGGTACACTTGTTGTATGGCTGTGCCGAGCCGCTCTTGAATCTCGGCATCCATCGAAAAAACATCATTCGTGATGATGACTTCGTCACCGTCGAAGTGCCTGAGAAATGTGCGTACGAGCAACTGCTCGTGATCGAATGCCAATCCTTCGCCAAAAGCGCAACGATGCACTTTGACGGCTGGCAGCTCGCCATAGCTTGAGGCGTAGAGCACGCCCATCACGCGGTGTTTGGTGACGAGGATGAAAAGATTTCCACGTTTGGTCAGACGGCTGACATAACGCTTCTTTTCTACATGCATGGCCTCGGGAGGCAATCCGAGCATTTCGGCAACGATTCGCCACCGATGCGGATCCTCCAAACAACCAACGCTACCAGGCTTTGGTTGAAGAATTTCGGCAAACAAGCTCATGAGCCCTCCTCTATGGATGCAAATAGCCCGCGCAGAATACATATTTTAATGTTGACTGTCAATGTCCTGACAAACAAAAGTCCCACCCGCCAGCAGTGGCAGATGGGACCAGTGTTTTAACGCTCTTTCAGAGCCTTGCGTTGTTCTTCGATGAACTTCGCCTCTCTCATGCTGAGAATGCCGCAGATATTGCCGCTTTCTTTGACCAAAGGGAGCTTATCAGGTGGCGGAATCGTTCGGCTCTCTTCAAGATCAATGGCAGCCGTATATCGCCTGATAACGGATGGCTTTACGACAATCGGCGGATCAGAGGAGTAGAAATCTAGGCTTTTTTGAAGAAAATCCCTAGAGAATCCTTCTCTGAGCGCAGGCGCATATGAATGGCTGACGCCATGCAAATCAAAAGTAACGATTTGCAATTGGTCGACGACGTATTCATGCGTTTTAAATACGTACGCCACGATGATCTTTGAGCCGGGGTTCGTATCCAACGTAATGAGCCAGCAAGGGTCTTTTCTCTCCCTCAGTCTAAAGCTCAGCAGCTGATAATCAATCAAGCTTTTGATACGCCCTCCTTGGCCGGTCTCCATCTGCTCATGTGACGCGATGATTGGCAGAGGCTTCACCGGGACAGCGATTTCAGCCGTCGGTTCATCATCACGGCGCCGGCGATAATCATTCATGGCTGAATGCCGGCTTTCCGAACGAATACAGCTTATCGCGCTTGATACCTACGACAAAAATCCCGCGCGCCGTAGGTGAATCGCCCGTATATTCGATGCCATCAGATACCGCCTTGAGCGCATCGTGCACCCATCCACGGGCGACAAACGCGTCATCCACGTCAGGGATCTTCAACGTGTGCCGGCTGGGACTGTCCGCATCGCCACGGTACAAACGCGGCACTTCTACTTTCTGAATGGCGCCTTGCGCAAAGGTAAAGTAGAAGAAGCGCTTTTTGACATTGTCGTTCGTTTCGACTTTCGCCAAACAGGCAAAGCGATGCACGAACTCTTCGGGGGATTTGGCAAAGTCCTTCAGCTGTAGGCGCTGTGCCATCACGGATGCCACCGCGAATACTTCGCTCAAAAGACACCACTGCCAATCCCGCTCCGGGAGCTGGTAGACCGTTGGAAATGTCGCAAACTCTCTCGTCATTGAGGCCTCCTGCCACATATTGCAGCTCTACAAAGGACCAAAAAGAGCTTATAACAAAATATGAGAAAAATGCAAGTTATTTACTTACAAGGCGTTTTATGGTGATCTGCTCGACGGAGGAAGACATGGCCAAGCATAGCCCGGATGCGATCAGGCAGCACCGTGATGAAATCCTTTCCATCAAGTCCGCGCTGAGCGACGAAGCCAGAAACAGCCCCGTCCTCAATCGTCTCTTGATACCCGGTATTTCGAGCTTGAATCGCTATCGCGCAGAATCGCCCCAAGAGGCGATTGAAACATTAAAAACCATCGATACAGCGAGAACATCGCTTGAAAACGCACGTTCGTCCCTTGTTGACGAATGGAACAGACGAAACGGTGAGACATCAAAACTTCCCAGTCCTGCCGTTAAAGAACGAATGAGAAAAGTTAGGACATTGCTTGGTGACGCTTGGCTGAAGGTGATGATGCATTTCACTGACGGCATCAAATATGATCCCAAGACTGATACCTACTCTGTAATCTGAACCGTCACACTCTGTGGCGGTTTTTTGATGCGAAATCACGCTTGTAGGCGTGATTTTCAGAAGGACGAACGGTTGAGATGTCAGGCGCTCTCGGCGAGACGATTGGCGATCCATGACAATTCGTCGCGGATCTTGCACAAGTCGAGCATGGCCGGTGCCGTCGTGCTCCACACCGAACTCAAGTCGGCATAGACCGCATCGAGCATCGCCACTTGGGCGGGCAGGTCGAGCTGAGAAAAACCCTTGAGCCGCTCGATGGCAGACTCGATGATCGGCCTATCGTTGAAGCTGCTGCCAATATGGCTCTGCAGTTTGATCGCCAGATGACTGACGCGTTGTGCCGCGCTATCGACGGCAGTGTTACGAATGCTCATGTATCACCTCCTGTGTTACTACATGGCTGGATTCAAGTGTATACAGAAAACCCGCCGATCACCAGGGTGACAGGCGGGTTATTCAGATCAGGCAGCGATGCCCATGAACTTCTGTTGATAGGCCTCGAGGTCGTGGCCCGTCAGCCGGTAGAAGATGTGCCGGTACAGCTCGACGGCGCCGTTGATGATGTCTTCGGGGACCTCTTGGGCATGCACCCAAGCGACGTCCTCCGCGACCAGCGGATCACGCTTGTTGATGCCGGCACCGATCCCCCATTCGCGCACGTACTGCTTGTCGAACGAGGGCGGACTCTTGCGCTTCTCGCTCTTCTGCATCGTCTGCCACACTTCGACGTCCCAGTAGCGGGACGAATCGGGCGTGGCGACCTCGTCACCGAGCACGAGTGCACAGTCGTTGTCCCTGTCTTCACCGAACTCGAACTTGGTATCGGCGAGGATGATGCCGCGTTCGTGCGCGAACTGCTGCATGAGCGAGAAGATCTGGATCGAAGTCCGCTCGATGTCGAAGCCATGCTCGTCGGCGACGATGTCAGCAGTGACATGCTCGTCATGACCGACATCAGCCTTGGTGGTGGGCGTGAAGAGCAGATACGGCAACTTATCGCCATCCTGCAAACCCTTGGGCAAACGATGCCCGCAGACCTGCTGCGTCTCGTTGTAGGCCTTGAGGCCGGTGCCGGTGAGACAGTTGCGCACGATCGCCTCGATGGGGATCATGTCGAGCTTCTTCACCACGGTCGCCCGCGCCTGCAGATCGGCATTGCCGACGAGGTTCTTGGGCAGATATGCGTCGATGCCGCTTCCTGCCGCGATGAGATCGTTCTCGACCACGTCGCCGAGTTTGCTGCGCCGAAGTGATTGGTCGCCGTGAGGAAGTACGCTTCTTGGGCACCTCAGCCGCGAGGACGAAGTCGAAGATACTGACGCGGTCGCTGGCGACCACGAACAGTTTGTCGTCGTGTCCGGGCAAGGCATAGGTGTCACGCACCTTGCCGCGCCGAGCAATTCGAGGCCCTGGATGGTCGTGAAAGCGTTCGGGGGCAATTGGGGCATCGTTCAGTCCTGGGTTGGGGTTGAAATGAACCGCCGTGACAGTAAGTATAATAATGCAAACAGTCAATACAAAAGACCGTCGCAAATGCGACGGTCTTTTTGGTGGTGCCAAGGGGGAATCGAACCCCCATTTTTCCCCGTGAGAGGGGGATGTCCTGGCCATTAAACGATGAGGCCTTATTGGACCCACTTGCCCTCTTGGCGACCCAAGAGCTCTTTGGCACGAAGTGGCTCAGCCATGAGTTCTTTGATGACGCGCTCCATGCGGACGCCTTTTGTCGCAAGGGCACCCTGTGAAGCCTTGGCGAGGACGATGTCCCCTGGCTTGATCAGGTCTTGGATAAAGAGGCCGGCTTCTGGCGTGTCTTCAATGACGTGGACGCGCTCAGCAGGCAAACCGCCAGCCAAAGCACCATCCTTCATAGCGTGCGCGAATATACCACAAACGACCAAAACGTCAACGTTAGCACGGGCCGCTTCACGGCCGATTCGGCGGTGCATTTCTTCAGCGCGGTCACCTAATTCTCGGTTTTCACCAAGACAAGCGATTTTTTTCTGGCCAAGCTTTACTTCAAGAGAAGCGAGGTCGCGCAAGGCCGAAATCGTGCTCGAAGGCGCCGCATTATAAGAGTCATCAAACAACGTCGTCTGTTTGATGCCGGGCAAAATACGCGTACGGCCAGGCATGGCTTCAAAATAGCGCGTGATATGTTGCAATTGTTCTTCAGGTAAATCTAATGCCACGACAACGCCGGCGGCGGCACAAGCAGCATAAGCAATCGACGTGCCAAAGACGCCTTCAAAAAACAAACGCACCGGCTTTTGGTAACACTCAAGCACGACTTCAACGCCGGTCGGCACAATGCCGTTCTCGGATTCGGTTGAAATGATCTTTTTTGAAATGAGGCGAATGTCTGCACCTTCGTTCTCACCGAATCCGAGCGTATGCACGGCCGAGAGATGGCGCATGGCATAGACACGGTTATCGTCCGCATTCAATACGGCGATGCCACCGGGCCTTAAAGCTTTTACCAAGGTGGATTTTTCTTCGGCTACCGCATCCGCAGACGGATAATACTGGACATGCACCGGCGCCAAATCCCCATCAATGGGCGCAACACCCGTTACGATCGATATATCTGGAGGAGCGATCTTGGTGAGGTGGGCTAAATCCCCTGGCTTATCAGCACCCATTTCAAGCACAAGAATATCGGCTTTCAGCGTCCATAAACCGAGCCGCGCAAACAGCGCTTTGCCCAAAACGCGCGTCCAAGAAAAGAAATTTTTACCCGGATAATCCTGCTCGCCAAAAACCGTCAGCGGCAAACCGAGCTCATTATTGAAATTCTTTTTAGAAACCACGACGCGAAGTTTACCCTCAGGATCATGAAGGGCGGCGGCCACCATTTGGCGCGTTGTCGTCTTGCCAACGGATCCGGTGATACCGATCACCGTCGGTTGCGCCTGGCGAATGGCCGCAGCGGCACCGGTTGCAAGAAGGGTCTCAAAGAAGTTTGGCATAAGAGCTTTTATCTCACCACGAGGGTTTTAAGGCTGCAAGATTGCCGGCGTAGCCGTTGTTGAAGAGGCAGTTGGGATGGGAGGAAGTTCTTTTTTGACGTATGGGCGTTCTGGCGGAACCTGCAAATACGAGAGCAGAAAAGTTGCCATCTCTCCAAATACCGGAGCGGCGGACGATTCGGCAAATTGAACCGTGCGCGGTTTTACGATCTTGACCAACATCACAAAACGCGGATTCTCGACCGGGGCATAACCGGCAAACGAGCCGATGGTCGCATCTTCAAGATACCCGCCGCGCGGGTCAGGGATCTGGGCCGTACCGGTTTTGCCGGCGACATAATAACCTGGCACCGCGGCATGTTTGCCGTGGCCGTTTTCAACTACTCCGACCAACATGCCACCGATCAAGCGCGACGTGCGAGGAGATACCACTTGGCGCACTTGTTGGATGGGTGTTGTGATTTTTGTCCCATCAGGTTTAATCACCTCTTTCACCAAATGCGGTTTCATGAGCATCCCGTTGTTTGCCAATGCACCATAGGCAGCCAACATCTGAATCGGCGTTACCGAGATGCCTTGGCCGAATGAAGTCGTAGCGGCATAAATTTGGCCTTTTTTGTCGAGTGGACGCGTGTCGCCATCTGCTTCGGCCGCCACTTCAATGCCTGTCTTTTGGCCAAAACCAAAATTACGCACATAATTTTTAAACACGTCTTTACCAAGCAAACGCTGCACAAAAATCGTACCGGTATTCAGCGACTCTTCAAGCACCTGGGTCATGGTTTGGATGCCATGGGCTTTTTTGTCCGAATTGCGAATGGTGAACGTATCGATCTTTTCTTCGCCTTTGTCTTCATAGGTTGTACTTGGCGTGATTTTATCAGCGTCGATGCCGGCAGCAAGCGTAAATGCCTTGAACGTTGAGCCTGGCTCGAACTCTACAAAAGTAGCGGGATTATTCAGCACGCCCACATCTTCAATCTTGCGATAGTTGGCCGGATCATAATCAGGGGCACTGCACATGGCCCAGACTTCGCCGGTTTTTGGGTCCATAACGGTAATGCTCGCACTGTCAGCCTGATACTGTTTTACGGCCTCTGCAGCGCGACGGCATGCCTCATACTGCATGGTGCGATCAAGGGTCAATACAACATCTGAACCGTCCGTTGCATATGAGAGGTCCGTGGTGCCGATGCTGAGGCGGCGGCCCTTGGCATCCTTTTCGATCAAGAGCGATCCATATGTGCCAGAAAGCTCTTTGTCCATCGCGCCTTCGACGCCGTACTTACCTACGCGTTTGCCGGCATCATCGGTACCGACAAAGCCAAAAACATGGCCGCCCATGCCTGGTTCAGGATAAAAACGCGCTAACACTTTATTGGTGCCGATACCTGGGATATTCAGGGCTTTTATTTGATCACTCTTATCCGCATCAACCTCGCGTGCCAAAACAGCGTAGGTCGTCGTTGGCGATAGAAACTTTGCCAACAGCTCTTCTGCCGGCACACCAATGATTGGAGAAAGCGCTACCGCCGTTGATGATGCCTGGTCTTCTTTCATCTCGCGCTTGATCATGAACACTTGCCGAACGTCGCGGTCTTTGGCAACAGGATGCATGGTTTGGTCAAAGCGGTCTTGCACGAACAAGGTGCCGCGTCTCGGTACTAATTGCGCCTGTACTTCATGCTGGTCAGAAGCCAGTATTTTATAAGTCTTACCCTCAACGACTTGCAGCTGAAACATTCTGCCCACGATCACCAACCCCAAAACGCAAAAAAACCCCGTTACCAACCATAAACGGCCGACAAAGGTCGGTTCACTTGAAGATTTGGCGGGTTTTATTGAATAAACGTTTCTCGATGGACGCATTGGCGTCATTATAGCATGAACCCACCCGCATCAGAACCTACCAAAACTTCTTGTTTTTCAAGCGATCTGGCAAAAAATCCTGCTTAGCGCTCGGGTCTTCTGGCGTATAAATATAGCCTTTGCCATAGCCCAGGTCTTTCATGAGCGAGGTTGGTGCATTGCGGATATGAAGCGGCACTCCATCATTCGGATTCTCTTTCACTTCTTTTGCTGCTTCGCCATAGGCCCGGTAGGCATCAATGGACTTTGGAGCACGTGCCAAATAGCCAACAAGGTGTGCCAGGTTGACCGAGCACTCAGGCATGCCGATAAAATGACATGCCTGGTAAGCGGCAACAGCCAATACAAGCGCCTGCGAGTCCGCCAACCCGACATCTTCAGAAGCAAAGCGCACCAGTCGACGCGCTACATAAAGCGGATCCGCACCCGCCTCAAGCATGCGCGCGAGCCAATAGACAGCGGCGTTCTCATCATGCCCTCGCAATGATTTGTGCAGTGCAGAAATGAGATTGTAATGTTCTTCGCCTTGTTTGTCATACGCAAGAAATCCTTTTTGCAACAAATCTTCGAGTTCTTCGGTAGAGAGTGTCTTGTCGCCTTTTGGGGTGCTTGCCGCAGATTTAATCAACATCTCAAGCACGGTGAGCGCTTGTCGCACGTCGCCATCGGCCAAAACAGCCACGCGTTTCAACAAAGGGCCCTCAACGGCAATGGCAATTTTTCGCGCACGCCGTTCTTCATCGACGGCGCGGATGAGCACCTCCTCAAGGTCTTCTGCTTCAACGCGTTCAAACACAAAAACCTTTGAGCGGGACAACAAAGCGCGGTTCACTTCAAAACTCGGATTCTCGGTCGTCGCGCCAATCAAAATCACATTGCCGCGTTCAACAGCAGGCAAAAGCGCATCTTGTTGTGATTTGTTTAAACGGTGGATCTCGTCAATAAATAAGATAGTGCGGATTTGGTGCCACTTCAGGTCTGATTCAGACGCCTTCAACACTTCTCGGATTTCAGGCACGCCAGAAAGTACGGCCGACATCTCAACGAACTTAGACGCAGTCACCGTGGCGATAAAACGAGCTAAAGACGTCTTGCCGGTGCCAGGCGGCCCCCAAAATATCATTGAAGACAAGTCATCAGCCTCGATCATGCGGCGCAATGAGGCATTTTTACCGACGAGCTTCTTTTGGCCAACAAATTCGTCAAAGGTTTTTGGACGCATGCGTTCAGCCAACGGTCTCCACCGCTGGTCTCGGTTCATGGCAGCCAGATCAAACAAATCGGTCATATCCACCATCCTATCGAACAGAAAACGAACGTGCAAATCGCCTGAGGCTTTGTTATGATCCATCCATGCCTAAAAAAATGACTTTGGTTTCGTGGAACGTGAACGGCATCCGTGCCGTCGAGAAAAAAGGCTTTCTTGATTGGTTTCATGCCTCCGGCTATGACGTTATCTGCCTTCAAGAAACAAAGGCCCATGTTGAACAGCTCTCTGCCGCCCTCGTCCATCCTGACGGCTACGAGTCCTATTGGAGTTCGGCAGTACGCAAAGGCTACAGCGGCACAGCCATCTATACCCGCGTCTCACCCATCTTTGCCCAAACGAGTTTTGGCGACCCTTTCTTAGACGGTGAGGGCCGCATCATTTTGTTGGAGTTTGAAAAATTCTACCTGTTTAACGTGTACTTTCCCAATGGCGGTTCTGGTGATGAACGCTTGAAATTCAAGCTTGAATTCTATCGTCGTTTCTTGACTTTGATCGAAGGCTACCGCAAAAAGAAGCCGATTGTTGTCTGTGGCGACGTGAATACTGCCCATACCGAAATAGATCTTGCCCGTCCAAAAGAAAATGCCAAAGTCAGCGGCTTCATGCCGATCGAGTGCGAATGGGTTGAAAAACTCATCAAGACCGGCTATGTCGACACCTTTAGAATGTTTGAAAAAGAAGGCGGCCATTATTCATGGTGGGACATGAAAAGCGGCGCACGTGCCAGAAATGTCGGCTGGAGAATCGACTACTTCTTTGTGTCTGAAGAGTTGAAGAAGAACGTGAAAAAAGCCTGGATCAACCCAGAGAAAGACGGTTCTGACCATTGCCCGGTAGGCATTGAACTCTCGCTTTAATCGTGGGCGTTAAAAAGCCAAACGGTATTTTTGCTGATGGCGATGTCCTTTGGCAGCACCAAACCCTGCGCATAAACAAACGGCACGTCATTGCCTAAAAACAACGATTCACGGCGGCGTTCAGGCTCGACAGCGAGATAGAGCGCGCGCTGCACGAAGGTAGAGCAAATATACGTATCGGTCGTAGAGATGTGTCGAATAAGACGCTCGGATGCATCCGTGCCAAACAAATTTGAAAGCACGTATCTCACGATGAGATAAAAAACGTACTTATAGTCGTAGTTGACATCGATGGCATCCAAAAAGAAACCTCTAAACCTGTCGATCTCTTTAGCGGTAAGTCCAGGGATGCGTTTGAAACCGATATCATACTCGTAATCCTGGTTGGCAAATGACTCGAGACGGTGAATGCGAATGCTTTCATTCGCCTCAATCAAAATGACCGACAAAATCTCATCGCCGGATTTCACGATATCGAATACGAGGGCGACGTGCGTCCAATACGAATCCCCCACCTTTCTGATCAAGCTGCGATTTAGGCCGATCTTACCGTGAAAAAAAACAATATCACCGATCTTCAGGTTTTTTACGGCTTCGTCGTAACTCGAGTATAATGAGCGGATTTTTTTGTGCTTCATATTAATGCTCATTATAAATCCACTCCGATAAAGGGCTTTTGGCGATGTCAGCCGGCGAAGTCGTGTCCAAAAGCTGCATCGGCGTCAAGGCGCGGTTGCCAAAAAGCACCTTGGTGCGGTCTTCGATGTTCACGGCTTCATAGTAGGCTTTTTGCACAAGCGCCGAGCACGAGTAGCGCTGTCTCGACATGACAACCTTTTTCGTCATCTCAAACAAGTAAGCGCGCAAAAACCTAAACGTCTTGAGCGGATAGTACGGCGTATCGATGTTCATCAGGGCATAGGCGCGGATTCGATGCCGCAAGTCCCTTGTGAGCCATGTCACGCGCTTGATCCCGATATCGTATTTATCAGGCTCCTTCATGTATTTATCCAATGAGTGGATCTCGGAGCCGAAATAAAACGGCCTCGAAGAAGATCCTTGCACGGATTCAACGATCACATTGTTCGAGTAGCCGCGTTCTTGGTTTTTGCCGAAAATGATGAGGGCCGTATGGTCCCAGTAACTGTTGGTAATGCGCCTTAACAGCTCACGGGCAAGGCCGCCTTTCTTTTTGCGGATCAAAACGATGTCACCCGTCAACAAGACAGGCAAGCGACCATGGATTTTTTCTAACGGCGTCAATCCTCTATCACGAACAACGTTTTCAAGTTTGCGTACGGCAACACGAACCGTTCGTGAACGGCCGCGTTCTTGTTGGTGGGAGAGAGAAAGTGCTACCATGCGCTTATGAAGAATCAGTTGTATCTTACCACAGATGAGAAGCTCATCGTTGTTGATAGTTCTTCGGGCTTTCTTGAACTCATTGGTAAGCCGCGTAACTCCATCGTTGGCAAACCGCTTGACGAGTGGGTAGGCAAAGACTGTTTGCGTGCATTACTAAAGGACGTGCTCAGAGCCTACCGTGGCGATGACATCAAAAACCATTTGGCGACCTTCATGATCGGCGGTAAGCCGTTTCACTTCTCTATCGACATCAAACCCGGCCGAATGGATCCAAAAGGGTATGCGACAAAGCTCACACTAAGCTTTACCGACCGCCGTAAGGCCGTAAACTGCCAACCCTTAGAACACCTCGGATAAGGGGTGTTCTTTATTTATCCGCTTTCTTCTCGTCCAAAACATGAAGCAGGCAAAGGCCACTGATAACGGCTGCAAAAAAACACCATACCGAGGTAAATACGGTCCAGTACACAGCAAAAGAAAATGCCGTGGCCGCTAACCCTATATAACCCATGAGACGGATATACTTATGGCTTGATACGAATTGGGTGATGCAAGCAGAGAAGAGATAACCCAAAGCGATAGGCAGCAATATCGCCATTGGCATCTCGGCACCGTACTGCAAACAACGATCATGCACCGTAATGACCAATGGCCCAGAGAACATCTGAGCCAGCAAGGCAAGACAGGTAACAAAACCGATAGCCAGTGAAAAAAAGATGATGCGGCGTTTTTTTTCGTTTGTTTCGGTTTTGCTTATGGCAAGCGGGATAAACCAAGGCCAAAAAAGAAAGGCGAAAAACAAAAAGGCGTATCCCAACCACAGATTAGGCGTACCCGCCCCTACATAGAGCCATTGCAGCCCTTCGATCCCCTGTTGCAAGCCAAAAAATACCGGGACCGAGGCGATTAACCTGTCTTTTGGACGCGCCTTTGATAAGGCATAAGCGCCTATTGGCAACAATGCTGCTGACGCCGTAAAACTCGCAGTCGCTGAAAAACACATAGCGGTTATTTGCTGGTTCGCGTATAAAAGTAAATAGCGATAATGCTGCTTAGCACTGCTTCAAAAAAGCACCACACCGACGTAAATGAAACCATGTAAACATACGCCGCGATCGCTGCAGAAAACAACGAAACAACTCCGAGCAGCCTTACCCAAAAGTGGCTCGACAAGAAAAACACGAGGGACGTGTAACAAGCATACAAAAACGCAACAACACCGAGGACCGATGCTGGCCAACCGATATTATAGAAAATGGCTTTATCATAGACCTGGATTGACAATGACCGCATCAAGGTCAAACCGATCAAGAGCAAAGCAAGAACAATGCCGAATGGAACCAAGCGCTGCAGGGTAGCTCGTCTCGCCGCATCCGGCTCGATGCTCATTGATGCCAATGGCGCATAGATGGGCCACAAGATAAAAGCAAAGAACAAGAACCCGTAGCCCGCCATCTGGCAAGTTGCTCCTTGGCCGATAGAGAGCCACTGAATGCCTTCAATAATCTGCTGGATAGCGAATAGTAGCGGCATCAAGGCTAGCAGGCGTTCTTTTGGTTTGGCTTTGACGAGAGAATACACTCCGATTGGCGCCAAAACACCTGCGGCGGTAAAGCTCGCGGTCGCTGAAAAACACATATCGAGACGAAGTATAGCACAGATAACGCAAAACCCTCCTGCTAGGCAGCAAGAGGGTTCAGTTGGTCAGTTGGCAGTGAGACGGTCGTCTTCGGCCGTCGTCTCGTCCTCATCTTCATCTTCTGCATCTTTTACGATGCTCGCCCGTCTGCCGGTCAGGGCTTTCTTTGTACCGCCAAACCGGTGATCATCGTTCTCTACGTCTTTTTGAACGAAGATTTTTTCACTCGCGAGCCACTGCATTACATCTTGCAATGAATGCAGCGCCGTCCATGGGGCTTCTTCTGGTTCGCTCTTGCCATCGAAATTGAGCAAACCGAGACGGACGAATTTGTTCTTTCGACCGACGGCCAAAAGCTGATCTGGATCACGGTCGAGATAGTACGAAGGCAAGCGCTTGTTGGCGATTGCCACGATCATCTCGTGCTTGACCATGGTACGCTCTACGATGCGCAGACCCTGGTTGACCAGATACTTCAAGCTCGAACCACTGACGATTTCAGTGTAGAAGTGGCGATGCCCCTGGGCGAACAAGGTCACATCGGCATGTTTGGTAATCCCCCGTAAGAGATTCACGCCATCACTGTTGAGGTACTTGTCGAGACACGATGTCACGACTTCGTTCAGGTTTGCCATGATGCGGCCGATGCGCCGGTCACGGGGTTCTTCTTTCAGCTTTTCGGGCACGACGGATTCGACATGCCCAAGAAGCGTATACGAAGCGAGCTTCGCTTCGGCGCTGCGGGCGACATGTTCATCGACATCGTATTCGAGCATGACGGATTCAACCGTACGGCTGAAGCGCCACCGATCAAAAACCACTTCAAGCGGAAAGAACACCTGGGGCATGAGTACCTCCAAAACCGTTGTAGCAAAATATTATTTTTGCGTCAATGAGACAATTGTGGCATCTTTTGGGCGTGGCGAAGGCCGCACCTTATTTACCAATAAACAAAAAACTATGTCACATCTTACTGAAGGCGCCCGCGTCCCAGATGTCGTATTCAAAACCCGCGTCCGTGACGAGAGCGTAGAGGGCCCAAACCCTTATCGCTGGCAAGATTTGAGCACAAAAGACATCTTCGCAGGCAAAAACATCGTCTTATTCTCTTTGCCAGGAGCTTATACGCCTACTTGCTCTTCTACCCACCTCCCTGGTTACGAAGCAGCAAACGAAGACTTCAAGGCCCTTGGCGTTGACCAGGTGATTTGCCTCTCGGTGAACGATGCCTTTGTCATGTTCAACTGGGGCAAAGCGCAGAACATAGAGAAAACGTTTTTGCTCCCAGACGGCAACGGTGACTTCACCCGTGGCATGGGCATGCTCGTCAAGAAAAATAACCTGGGCTTCGGTGATCGCTCCTGGCGCTATTCGATGCATGTCGTCGACGGCGAAATTAAAAAATGTTCGTTGAGCCCGGCTTCTCTGATGACTGCGTCCAACACTGTTCGAAGTCTCAGATGCCAAAACCATGCTCGACTACCTCAAATCGCAGCATAAAAAAACTCCCCGCAATAAAGGGAGTTTTTATTTGGCGTTTGTGTCGAGATAGTCGGCAAGCTCAGAGAAGGTCGAACACTTCACGTCGGGCAATCCGCATACTTCTGAAGCGAATTGCTTCATCGCATCCCAATAGAGGCTGTCATTCCATAACGAGAAGTGGTGGCCGATTGAGTATCAGCGCGATTACCTTCAGTTCGCTTTAAAATAGCGTCGATATGACTCGAGCACGTCGTTATAGGCAGCATCCCATTCAGGCGTACCCTTTTTTAACGTTTCTTTAGCAGCTGTTTGCTTAAAGAAGAAGTTATAGTCCATCGAGAGGATGCCGTAGGTCGTTGTGCCATAGCCGATCTTTTTGAGAGGAAACTCCCACAAACCGTTTGCCAACTTCTTCGGCCAATCGGTTGGCTTTCCGACATCGCTCGTATCATAGCGATAACCAGCGGCTTTAAGCGCGTCATACATGGCCGCATTACGGCCCAGCTCGGGCGCCCTGAACCCCGCATAAGACATCTGTGGTACAAACGCGGCAAATTGTTTTAATTCTGAGTCCCATTGGTCCCGGGTCCATTTTGAACCGTCAAAATGGCCGTTGGCATGCGAGCCGATCTCGTTGCCTTCTTCGGCCGCTAAGCGCACTTGCTCAAGGCGCTGGTCAATCTCATTCTTTGAGATGCCCCAACCGATCGCCGATGTGCCTGTAGCGTGCGCCGGCGGCACATAACTCATGCGGTCTTTATATTGGACGAAGTACACGCCGCTGATGAAATAAGTAAAGTGCAGAGGCTTGTTTTGCGGTCATCTCTTTGGCAAATTGGCGAGACTCCTTCCAAAATCCAATGAGCGAGAGCCGTCAAAAGCCAAGGTCACAAACTGCGGCGGCTTCGAGTCCTTAATGATCGCCGTTGTACCAGTCACCTGTGCAATGTTTAACAGCGTCGAAGAAACATCAACCTGGGGCACATCAAGTTCTTTGACCTGGGTGAGACCAGGGCCCGTATGGGTATCCGTAGCTGACTGGCCGTCTGGCAACCCGGTTTTTCGGTGTTCAGCTGTGCCTCTTGGCCAAAAAACAAACACCGTAACTACCGATAAAACGGCGGTAGCGATGATCAGGGCGAGATGGTGCTTTTTCATAAGGGGTAAGCAAAAGACAGGTCGTTATATTCGAGGGTATCATACGCGATCAGCTCATTTTTGCCATGCCAGAGCACGAACTCGGCAATACCGGCATCCAAAGCCATTTTGCTGCAAATGGTGCAGTAAGGCTGACCAGAAGGCTTTGGCTCGCCATTTTCGTCCAACCTGACAAAATAAAGCATAGAACCTTGCAACCCCTCAGAACGTCGCTTTAATGCATCCATGACAGCGCGTTGCTCGGCGTGAACACAGCAAGTGCGGTCAGATTTGAATCCGTCTTTAAGCTCATCTTTGCGATGACAACGAGATTGCCCCTCAATGTCGCCTGGCGGACTGTTCACACCCTCCCCTATCACCTCATCGCCAAGAACGATCACTGAACCACAACGTGCACGGCCACAGCGGGAGTGTTCACGCGCGAGCTTGGCGGCTGATTCTATCCATCGCCAATGGTCCATGGTGAGGGTTCGCATTGCTTATCTATAACAAAAAAGACACCCGGCGATAAGCCTGGTGTCTCTTGTCTTAATTCTGCGTGCTTGTTGGCGCCATTGGCATTCTTGGCATGTTTGGCATGCGCTCACCAGCTGGACGAATCTGCATCATCCCAGCCGTAATTGAGCCGTCTTTATCTGCCTTGCCCGAGACGACGATGGTCGTGCCCGTCGTGATGTCTGCCAATGTACCAGAACTTTGCTTGCTCACCGTGGTTGAAGCATTGTAAAAAATGATCTTCGAACCGCCATCCGTGAGCTTAAGCGTGACAGACGAATCATCCTTTGAGACAACTTCGCCGTTGATCAAACCCGTACCCGCACGCATACCTTGGCCCATTTGGCCGCCTTGGCGCGCCTGGCCAAACGGATTCTGGCCCTGTTGGCCCTGGGCAAAACGCTGGCCCATGGCCGGCACCTTGGACTCTTGGTACTTCATGCCGCCATAAAACGAACCGCCACCAACCACGATTGCCGTAACAAGAACCGCACCGATGAGTTTATTGTCCATAAGGATGTTTGTGGAGAATTATTCGTAACGAAGTGCCTGAATCGGATTCAGGGCTGCCGCTCTGCGGGCCGGATAATAGCCAAAGACCAAACCAATGGCTGCCGAAACGCCGAACGCAAGCCACACCGATGACCATGCTACCACGGTCGGCGTCGACATGAAGGTGCTGACGATTTTTGCCAAGCCCCAACCGACGACGATGCCGATCGCACCACCCATGACCGTGAGCAGGATGGCTTCGCCAAGAAACTGGGCGATAATCTCATTACGCTCGGCGCCGATACTTTGTCTCAAACCGATCTCTTTGGTGCGCTCGGTCACGGTCGTGAGCATCATGTTCATGATGCCGATGCCACCAACCAAAAGCGAGATGCTCGCAATAGCGGCTAACAAGGCCGAGAACGTGTCCGTCACGCTAGAAGCCGTGCTTACGATATCTGCCTGATTCAAAACACTGAAGTCCGCAGAAGCCGCTTCTTTTTTATGGCGCGTGAGCAAGGTTTGGGTGATCGCTTCTTGCGCTGAGGTCATCGAGGCTTGGTCAGTGGCTTGGATGCTGATCGTGCCCACATAACTCGTACCGGCAAAATAGGTCTCCATGGTTGAGATGGGGATCAAGACCTGATCATCTTGGTTGGTAGCGCCTGATCCGCCTTTGGCTTTGAGGACGCCGATCACGGTCATCTCCATCCCATTCACACGGATTTTTTGGCCGACGGCATTGCCTCCCTCGCCAAACAAATCGTCGCGAGTCGTAGAACCGATAACGGCGACCTTGGCACGGCTAGATGAGTGTGCCGCCGTAAAAAAGACGCCTTCAGCCACGGTCACATTGCGCACGGCGGCGTATTCGGGTGATGTGCCAATTACCGACGTATTGGTATTGGTGCTTTTTGCCGTCACCTGATAGCGCTTGCTGGACTCGGGAGCCACGGCAGCCACGCCCGCCACGGATTTTAACGCCTCGGCGTCTTCGAGTGTGAGCGTTTGCGCCGAGCCACGGCCCGAGCTTACAAAACCGCCACGTTGTGCACCTGGCATGACCAATAACAGATTCGAACCGATCGATTGGATACTGGCCTGGATTTGCGCCTTAGATCCTTCACCGACCGATAACATCGCAATCACCGAAGCGATACCGATCACGATGCCAAGCATGGTCAAACCCGAACGAATTTTATTCGCCGTGACGCCAAGATACATTTCTTCGATTAGATCGGTTGTTCTCATACGTGTTCAGATTGAGTGCGGCGGGCGGCGCCATTAAGACGATCCTCAACGATATTGCCGTCTTTGATCACAATGACGCGTTCAGCGTGCTCAGCGACATAAGGTTCATGCGTAATCACAATGACGGTACGGCCTTCGTCATGCAAACGTTGAAAGGTACCCAAAACGAGGTCGCCTGTTTTTGAATCAAGGTTACCTGTGGGCTCATCGGCCAAAATAATTGCCGGATCGTTCACGAGCGCGCGTGCTATGGCCACACGTTGCATCTGACCGCCTGAAAGTTGGTTGGTGAGGTTTTGATGCTTGTCTTCTGGCAAACCAGCAGCTAAGAGTGCGGCTTTTGCCTTGGCTTCGCGCGTTGGCTTGTCGAGTTCAGCATAAACCAAGGGCAATGCGACATTGCGCAATACCGTGGCACGTGGAAGCAAGTGAAAGGCTTGAAAAACGAATCCGATTTTGGCTTTGCGGATTTTTGAGAGTTCATCCAACGGCATGGATGACACATCGATCCCATCCAACGCATACGTGCCGGTCGTTGGCGTATCAAGTGCTCCAAGGATATGCATCAAGGTCGATTTACCCGAGCCCGACGGACCCATGATGGCCACATACTCCCCTTTTTCAATCTTAAAGCTCAGGCCCTTGAGCACCTTGGTTTCTTCTTTGCCATTGACGTAGGTCTTGGTGACATTTTGTACGTCAATCATAGGTTAACGGTTAGGAGGACCTTGAAAGCCGCCGCCTCCGCTGGCTGCCCTTAAGAGCTGGTTCGTACTTGCCGTACCTGAAGTCGTTGTTTTAGCCGTCGTTGCTGACGGGAGGATGGTGCGCACCAACACATAATCACCTTCGTTCACGCCCGTCGTTACTTCAGTATATTCATCATTCGCGAGGCCCGTGGTCACCGTCTTACTGGTAAGTTCGCCCTTTAGTTCAACACCTGATGCGCTGGTAGGATTGGTGATGCCGTCGACCTTTGCCGTTTGCACGACAGAAACGTCGTTAACGGCTTTGACGGCTGAATTAGGCACCATCAATACGTTGTCTTTGCGCTCAGAGATGATGGATGCCGATACTGACATGCCCGGCTTGATGCGGTCGTCCTCGGTCAAGAAGGCAATCTTTACCGTATACGAAACAACGTTTTGGCTGGTTGTGCCGATCATGTCGACTTCGGTGACCGTGCCGGCGATGGTGAGGTCAGAGACGGCGTCAAAGCTCAACGTTGCTTTTTGGCCAACTTTTACCTTAGTCACATCAACTTCATTTAACGTAACCGTGGCGATCTTCGCCTTGGTCAAAAGCACGGCCATGGCAGTCGATGGCGATACGGCCGTTGCTTTTTGCACTTCAAGTTTGGCAACGACACCGTCAAAAGGCGCCTTCACGTCATAGTTTGAAAGGGTTTCTTGAGCATCAGACAAGCGTGAGTACGCTTCGGTTACCGAGGCGCGACGCTGTTCGATGCCATTCAATTGGATGGCTTTGTCGATACTGTCCAAACCGGTCTTGGCGTCTTCGTAGGCAAGTTTTGCCGACGCCAAACGTTCTTCGGCGGTGGCGATCTCAGAAGCGGTTGCGCCCGCTTTTAATTTGTCCAAGGCGATCTGCGCTGAAGCGACCTTGCTCTGGGCATTGGCGTAGGTGGTTTTTGCGTTTTCAATCGAACGATTGATCGTTGCGATACTTGAACGCTTGGACACGGCATTGCTGCGATCGTTATTAATGGTGTTGCGCAAGCCATCAATAGAGTTTTGCGTAAATGCGCTTGAAGGGATGGTGTATTGCAACGCTTCAGACGTGTACTGCAAAAGCGGGTCGATGGCTTCAAGGGCTTTTTCAGCATCATCGATAGCCGACTGGATATTGTTAAGCGATTCGCCCGACAATAACAAAGCATCCGCCTTTACCTTGTACGAAGCAGCAAGATTCTTGGCATTGCCATACGCAGACTGCGCCATCGCTAATTTGCTTGCATCCAAAACCGAGAGTTGGTGCTCATAAGCGTCATTAGCGCCCGTATTATCGGTACCAATCACGTTATCGGCATCACGTACGCCGTCGGTTAAAATTTGGGCAGCTGATTTTAATTGAGACACCGCATCGTCATATGCATCACGCACGGTTTGCGGTGTTACGTCATCATCAGAGCTTGGCATTATCTATGGCATTTTGAAGATCCATCTCAGCCTTTTGATGTCATATCTGTCAGCGTTCGCTTTCAAATCCGCCAAATTGCGCTCTGCTTGGTTCAAGCGTTTTGTGCGGATAACAATGTCGCCGCATCAGGTTTTTGCGCCTTTTGATAGAGAGTTCGCGGACTGCAATGACAACTCCGCCGTACGCACGGACTGCTGCATCACGAACAGCCTTGATCCTTCATTGCCCAATGAGAACAAGACATTACCTTTTCTTTAACTTTTGGCCAACCTTCACGTTAATCGATGACACCTTGGCCGAAACCTCTGGTTTGACGTCAATTTGGTTTCGCCTGATACCTGGCCGCTGGCGCTCATTTGTTGCTGCCCTTTGGTCACTTGTGCTAAGACGTATTTGTCGGCCTACGGCTGTTGGCGTATCAAATAATAAGCCGTACCGGTGACCGCCACTACGGCCGCACCGGCCAAAAAGGTCTTCTTTTTCAGTATATTCTTTACTTTCTCGAGCATAATTCAATATAGTTTATCGCTTAATAGCGGCATGCTAATTTGCTTTTATTACGCCCTCAAATCGTTATTTGTCTCGGATTGACAAATTTGGCTAAGTTGTGCATAATCTGGGCTCTATTGTGTTATAAAGCTCATGAGAATTCTTGCTAACGATTACGAAGCAAACCTCCCTGGCAGCGACAAGCTCGGCACCGGGGGTCCGGCCCGCTTCTCAAAACAGCTCGCCTTGGCCATTACCGAGGCCGGGCATTCTTATACTGGCGTGACTTTTGCCAACCGAGATATCAAGCGTCCGTTGGTAAATACGGTTACTTCTCATGGCCATGCACGTTATCTGCGCATGCGCGTACCGAATGCCGAATACCAAGGCATCACCAAGGCGAAGAAAACCATCCATCCGCTCAAGCAACTTGCCGCATCCATTGAGGCGTTTCGCAAGGTGATCCAAAATGAACGCCCTGACATTGTCTTCATTAATGGCGTTGACTTGCGTGTTTGGACGCTTCTCGTTGCCTCTTACCTCGAAGGAGTCCCTGTCGTACAGAAATATGCAGGCATTTGGAGCAAAGAACTCGATGCTTATCAGCATCTCTATTCAAAACCTGCCATGAGCGCGATGAAAGCTATGGAAAAATCCATACCGGATTATGCCACAATGCAAGTGTTTTTGAATGCCTACTGCGAAAACGTTTTCAGTAAAGAGATCGCCGCTTCGCCGAAAAACAAACGTACCATCATCCCCCTTCCTGTTGAATTTTCAACAGATAAAGCAAGGTCAGCAAAGAAAACCGGTACGGTACGCATTGGTATCGTTGCCCGTTGGGACAGGATCAAAAACCATGAAGCCGTACTAGCATTAGCCGAAGAGATTCATCGTCAAGGATTGAATATGGAGATCCATGCCATCACCAAGATCCCCAAAACAAAAAAGTTTCTTGAATTTAAAAATCGCTATAAGACCCTCATCAAGATTCACCCGCATGCAGATGCCAAAGGTGTCTTGAAATTCTTTAGCTGCATGGACATCGCCATCTTGCCATCCCATTTTGAAACTGCAGGATTCGTTGTTCTTGAAGCCGCTTCGCAGGGTATCGGCACCATCATCTCAAAACATGTTGGCTGGGTAGATGATTATAAGGCCACTGGCAACAACCAATGGATCGGTGATTTCTCAAAACCCAAAACGATCGTCAAGAAAATTACTGAACTTGCCGGCAAACCGCTTTCAAAGCCACTGCTGAGAAAATTCAAAAAAGAACACGATCCAAAACGTGTTTTCAACGACTATTTAAAACTCTTTAAGTCCCTGAAGGCAAAACACTAATTATGCGCATCGCTCAACTCGTATCAAATCTTCACAGCGTCGACCCAAGAGCAAACCGCCCGATTTATTCGCTCGCCGGTATCTTGGCCAATGGTCTCGTGAAAAAAAACAATGAAGTGACATTGTTTGGTTCAAGCAATTCAAAAACTGATGCCAAGCTTCATGGCTACCCAACGGCAGACGTAAAAACGGCAGAGATCCCAGAAAGTATTTTGCGCCATTATATGCATTCGCTCATCTCTCAGTGCTATGCGAAGGCTGATGAGTTTGACATCATTCATTCGCACTTCACTTTGCTAAACCTCTTTTATGCAGGATTTGTCAAAACACCTTCGGTGAACTGTATCCATGTCCCAATCTCAGAAGAACTCAAACCGATACTCCGCCAATTCAAAAACAATAACTTTATCTCCTATTCGCTGTCACAGCGTAAACAATTTCCTGAATTGAATTGGGTGGCAAATATCTATCACGGCGTGGATACAAGCCTGTTTACCTACAACGAAAATCCTGACGACTATTACCTCTATATCGGACGTATTACCGAAGAAAAAGGCATTCATCATGCGATTGAGGCAGCAAAGGCGGCTGGCGTGAAGCTCGTCATCGCTGGCCGCAGCTGGAAAAACGGTGATTATTGGCACAAAAATGTCGAACCGCACATCGACGGTGACCGCATTCGCTATGTCGGTGAAGCAGACCTTGAACGCAAGATCGAACTCTTTCGTAATGCCAAAGCCCTCCTCTTTCCAACCCAATATGACGAAGTATTTGGTTTGGTGATGATTGAGGCTATGTCCTGTGGCACGCCCGTAATCGGTTGGAATAGCGGCGCTGTCCCTGAAGTTGTCCAACACGGAGAAACGGGCTTTGTCGTCTCATCGGTCGAA
>JAXLZL010000007.1:0-30287 GCA_046350895.1 Patescibacteria group bacterium
AAGGTGATCGAAAGGTCTTTTATTTTGAGAGGTTGGCGGTATTCGACGCCGACAAAGCTCTTGAGAGCTCGTGAAATGTCTTCTTCTTCATACAGCATCGGTCGGTATTCGCGCTTAAAATCCGAGAGCATGATGCGATAGGCGTCCTCCAAAACGAGACTGGCTAGTTTTGCCGTTGGCGGCGTGGTATAGATCTTGCCCTTAAAGCCGGCCTTGATGAGCTTGGGGATGCGCCCGGTATGGTCGAGATGGGCATGGGTAATGCAAACGCCATCAAGTTCGCTCGGATGGAACGGAAAATCAGCAAAGTTTTGGGCGCTGCAGAGCTTGCAGCCTTGAAACATGCCGCAATCGATCAGGATTTTGCCCTTGGCGCTTTCGATCAGGTAACAGGAGCCGGTAACTTCGCGCGAGGCGCCAAAAAAAGAGATCCGCATACCTGCGGATCATAGCACGCCCTCCCCTATTCTGGCAGATTCTTCAAGGTTGTATCGAGGGACTGGCAGAAGGATTCAATGCCATAACGCGGAGCCATGCACTCGCGTTCAAAGACGAGCTTGAGCATGGCGCGGTTGCCTGTGGCACCGAATAAGACAAAGACGAGAAAAATCGTTTGGACGATCAATAATAAGGCGCCGCAAAAGATCGCCAAGCGGTACGAGAATTCTGGATGGTCGAAACGCGCCTTCCAGGCCGGATGAAACATCCACAGGCGGCCATCGGCAGCAGCATTGGCAAAGAGCACGGCAAAACACGAAAGCATGCCGGCTAAAAAAGCCGTCAATGAGCTTGCATTGGCAGCACCGGCAGCCAACATGCCAATCGGGAATGCGATCACGGTCAAAATAGCCCAGAACGTGGCGCTTTTTTGTGACATGCCAAAATGGTGCTCGTGATCAGCGTGTGCGTGCGAAGAAGTTCTCTTCAAGGTGCGAGCCATAGTCGGGGTGATTATACCACAGTTTTTTCTCCGGTTTCTACTTTGACGGTTTCGGGACCAAGCGTTGCCTCTAACTCTTTAGCGATGGCCTCGTCAAAACGGATGCGGTAATTCGAAAGCACCTTTTGTTTGCCGCCCGCATTGTCGACGACAAAGTAAACGCGGTAGCGGCCGGGATTCTGGTCAAAAAGTTCGCGGATGCGATGCAGGATGCTTGGCGGCAAATGAGCGCGCAGGTAGATAGAGATGGCTTGCTCGGCGCGTTTGGCTGGTAGCGGCGCATCCGGCTCGAGTCGAGGATCAACGCGACGGCCGCTTTGGTTTTGCAGGTGGTCAATCACCATGTCGATATTGTCGGGTGTGAGCGGGTATCCTGATTCAACCAAAAACTTCCACTCCCCTTCTTTGTCTTGGACACGCCCATGCAAAACAACGGCGGTGTCGGCATTCCACAGCTCCGGTTTCTCTTTGTAAGTGCGAGGAAAAACAACGGCTTCGATATCGCCCGTCATGTCTTCGAGCTTGGCAAAAACCATCGGCTCGCCTGCCTTGGTGAGGATTTTCTTGGCGATGGTAATGGTGCCGGCTGTGCGCACGGATTTCTCAGCAGCGAACTTTGGCAGATTCGCGATCGGATTCACCATGTCGCCCAAACGGTCGGCATATTCTTTGAACGGATGCGACGAGAGATAGAGGCCAAGTAATTCTTTCTCCCAAGTCAGAATGTCACGGTTTACCGCGGGTGGTGCCGGTTTCAAAATCAATTTGTCACGGGCTGCCGTCTCGGTAGAAAGGGCAAACAAGTTGAATTGGCCCGAGTTTGACTCTTGGGTGACGCGCTTTTGGTATTGCAAAATGATTTCGATATTGAAGTAGAGCTGGTTGCGGTCGCCAAAGCGGTCCAGGGCACCGGATTTGATCAGGGCTTCAAGCGAGCGGCGGTTGAGGCCGAACGGGTCCATGCGCGTGACAAAGTCCTCCAAATCTTTGAAAGCTCCGTTTGTTTTGCGCTCTTTGATGATGGCTTCAGAGATGTCTTCGCCCAGGCCTTTGACGGCAGCCAAGCCAAAACGCAAAGACTCTTTGTCTTTGACGACGGCAAAACGCGCATAAGATTCGTTCACGTCCGGCGGCAATACCGGCATGTTCATGCGCTTGCACTCTTCGACCTCGATGGTGATGCGGTCGATATTGTTGATGTCGCTGTTCAAAAGCGCAGCCATGAAGGCATCAGGATAATGGGCCTTCAAATAGGCCGTTTGGTAGGCAATGAGCGCATAACACGCGGCATGTGACTTGTTAAAGCCGTAGGCGGCAAATTCTTCGAATTGCGTAAAAATAGCTTCAGCCGTTTTCTGTTCTACGCCTTTTTTCACCGAGCCTTCGATAAACTTCACGCGCAATTCGGCCATGAGCTTGGCGATCTTTTTGCCCATGGCTTTGCGAAGCGTGTCTGCTTCACCTGGCGTGAAGCCGGCCATGTCTTTGGCCACTTGCATAACCTGCTCTTGGTAAACTGGGATGCCATAAGTGTTTTGAAGCGCGCTTTTGGTCAGCTCATGCATGAAGGTGACCTTTTCTCGGCCGTGTTTGCGGTCAATAAATGATTCGATGAATTGCATCGGGCCCGGGCGGTACAGGGCCACCATGGCGATAATGTCTTCGATGACCGTCGGGCGAAGTTCGCGGATATACTTCTTCATGCCGTCGGATTCGAGCTGAAAGACGCCGGTTGTTTCGCCTTTGCCGAGAAGCTCATAGGTTTTTGCATCATCGAGCGGGATGGCCTCAATGTCGATCTTGTCACCATAAACAGCCTCGGTGATCTCGAGGCAGTCGCGGATAATCGACAAGTTAGAGAGGCCCAAGAAGTCCATTTTCAATAGCCCGGTCACTTCGGCTGAGTGGCCTGCATATTGCACGACTTGGTCGACGTCGCCGCCTTGAGCCTTTTGCAATGGGGAGAACTCATTGAGCGCCTTAGGCGTGATCACGATGCCACAGGCATGTTGGGACGCATGGCGCGTGGTGCCTTCGAGACGGATCGCCAAATCAATCAATCGTTTTACGCGAGGATCACTTTGGTACAGTTCTTTGAGCTCAGGCGCTTCATCTTTGGAAGTCTTGAGCGGGATATGGCGGCCTTGCTGTGGCGGAGGCACGACTTTGGCCACGCGGTCCACGTCGGCATAGCTCATATTCAAGACACGGCCCACATCGCGCACGGCAGCACGTGCTGCCATGGTACCGAAGGTGATAATGCCGGCGACGCGGTCGGCGCCGTATTTTTGCGTCACATATTCAATCACGTCTTTGCGCTTCACGTCATCAAAATCGGTATCGATATCAGGCATTGAGATACGGTCAGGGTTCAAGAAACGCTCAAAGAGCAAGCCATAACGCAAGGGGTCCAAGTTGGTGATCTTGAGCGAATAGGCAACGATCGAGCCAGCCGCTGAGCCACGACCAGGGCCAACAATCACATTGTGGTCTTTAGCCCAGTTGATATAGTCGGCCACAATCAAAAAGTAGGCGGCAAAACCCATGCGTTCGATGGTCGCCAATTCAAATTCAAGTCGCTCTTTGGCTTCTTTTTGGATTTCGGGCTCAGGATAACGCTCGACTAAGCCAACTTCACAAAGCTTTCTCAATTGTGAAAACTCCGTCTCCCCTTCTGGCACGTCGAATTTTGGAAGATGGTTCACACCGAGCTCGATGACAACATTGCAACGGTCCGCGATCAGTCGCGTATTGGTGACGGCTTCGGGTAAATCCGCAAAAGCCTCGACCATGTATTCGGGCCCGCACATCGACAGGTCCAAACCCGACATGGTCGAGCGGTTTGGATCATCAAGAATCTTACCGTCATGGATACAGCAGAGAACGTCCTGCGCTTCGCGGTCTTCTTCAACGAGATAATGCACGTCGCGCGTAGCAACTACGGGCGTGTTCGTTTCTTTGGCGATCTCTCTGATCGCTTCATTGACTTCGTTCTGCGTCGGCGACTCCGGGTGGTGGACCAATTCCAAAAAGAAACAATCCGGCAAAAAGATGTCTTTGAACTCGGCAATGGATTTTAAGGCCTTCTCTTTGTCATGCGCATGCAAGGCTTTTGGGATCTCGCCTTTGAGGCAGCCAGAAAGCGCGATCAAGCCGCCGTTATATTTTTTGAGCAACTCTTTATCGACACGCGGACGATAGTAGAAACCGTCCAAAAAAGAAATCGAAACCAGTTTTAACAAATTGTGGTACCCCTCATTTGTTTCTGCCAAAAGGGTGATATGGGTCGTATGGTTGTCGATACCCGCGCGCTTATCGGTGTGTTTGTTTGGCGCGACGTTCATCTCGACGCCGATGATGGTTTTGATGCCGTGTTTTTTGCCTGCTTCGTAAAATTCAACCGCGGCGTACAAGGCATTATGGTCGGTAAGGGCAATGGCGTCGTAGCCCAAAGATTTGGCATGTTCGACGATGTCATCAGGGTCGCCCATGGCGTCTGATAACGAATACATCGAATGCGCATGCAAATGCACAAACGGAGAACGAGGCTTTTCTTCAGCTTGTGGTTGTGGGATATCGGCCATAGATTGTGGTTCTGCTGACGGCACAAGGCCTGCAGAGGGATGGGCTTAACAAGCAAAAAGGTACCCCGTGGGTACCCCTTTTGCAACTCCCCTACCCTTCGTCCAAATCTGACAGGCTCGGCATCTCTTTGCGGGATTTTTTCTTTGCATGGCGCATGCCGGAGTCATCGCCGCCCATGGCCTGGTTCATAAAATAATCGACAAGTTTCTCACCTGCTTTGGCCATGACGCCGGTATAGCCCGAGAGGCTGGTGAGCTTGTCGCCGAGCATTTCGATGAGACGCTCAGCTCGTTCGACGTTTTCGCGGACCATGTCCGCAATGAAATTGACATTGCGCAATAAGCGGGCAGCTTCATATAAAGTCCAGCTTAAAAAACCGGCGACAAATGCCAATGAGATGATCCCCACGATCATGAGCAAGTCCTGCAAAGAAATGTACATATGTGACAAGTATACCAGAAACAGAAAAACGGCACAGCAAACGCGCTTGTGCCGTTAGGAGACTGTAGTGGGCAGCGTTTTTAGATATTCACGCGTGCGCTCACGGAGCCAGTTTTTTGCCACGTCTTTGCTGCCAAAAAGCGTGAAAATGACGACGAGACCGTCGAGACCGCCTGGGTCACTGATATAGGTATAAATGTCTTTGCCTTGTTTGAGGTCGCCGATATTGTCATGCAGGGCGAGCTCTTTCATGTGCAACGTATAGAGATGGTCGCGAAACGCTACGCCAAAGCAACCGCCTTGGCCGTTCATACGTAGGACTCCCTTGCGTAAGGCAACCGTACGTCCGTCATCGACGGTATAGTACAGGGTGATTTCACGCAGGCCTTCGATACTGGTGGTATCGTCGGTCGATTTTCGGGTTCTCTGAGAGAAAGGCAAAGCATAACTCCTTTCAGTGGGCGGATGATAACCGAAATGCCAAAGGCGGTCGAGCAGATAAAAAAGCAAAACCAGACACAGCGTGTCTGGTGCTTCAGAGGCCTTGCTGTTCGAGAAACAGGCGCTGGAGTTTGAGCTCGGCCTGTTTCTTTGTGCCATAGAGTGAAATGGTCACGATGAACGGGGTGCCGTGCTCATCTTCTTGCTTGATGCGAACCTCGTGGCCGAGGAGCAGTTCTTTGTCAGCGTTGGCGATGGTGATGGTCGGTAGTTCGGCGTAAACGCGCGAACCGAAGACATCGAGCACCAGAACACCCATGCCAGGGAGGAGCGCCAAGTCACCTTCGTGGACCTTGGCGTATTCTCCGCTGTGGTAGACGGCATACACGCGCTTGCGCGGCGCTGTAAGCAGAAGTTTGTCGAGAATTTTTTTAGCGTCCGCACGAGAGCGCACGCCCGAGTCCGCATCATTCGGAGAATGTTCTCCGTGAGACTTTTTTTGTGCGTTCACGTTACGACCTTTCGACAAAAAAAGTTTAACATGAAAAATATTTTTGCGAGAGAAAAAATGTGGACAAGAATTTTTTTGCAAGAAAAAATCCCCGCAGAAATTTTGCGGGGATTTTTTGAAATGATTTTTTAGTTTTTGTTTACGGTTGCTTCCCAGTACTGTTGTTTGCCGGTTGAGATGTTTGTGATGGTGTAGCGAATGTATGTTTGCGCGTCTGTCTCCCAAACGATATTTGATCGCGATTCGTATCCTGAAGCGGGCAGGCCATGGATAAGAATATTTGCCGCCGTGATACCGTTAATGTTCTGATATGCGCCACTCTGTTTATTGAGTGGTAGTGAATCGACGACGCTATATTGTGCTTCGCCATTGCGAATGCGGTAATAGGTTGTGCCGCCGGTCTTGTAGTTCATTTCAATAACGCCGTAACCGTCATGTAAACGATAGAACAAGCTTTGCAATTGTTCGGTTGTTGCGACGGCCGTAAGGTCGCGATAACGAGGAAGTGTGTGCACGTGAAGACCATTTTTGGAATCAACGGTGGTCACTTGGCTGTTGCCACGAACGGTTCCGTTCCATGTGATGAGAACGCCTGGTACCTGCGTGATGCCGTCCGTCACTTCACGCGAAGGCGCACTAGCAATGAATGGTAAGACGCCAAGTGAGAGGTTATTCGCGCTCCAGTTTGCATCATTGGTGAAGTTGGCGAATGAAATGTCTTTATACGTGTTGATACTCAATCCACTACGAGGGTTGGTTGCGGTATTCATGGTAACGATATCACTCCCCTTGCAGCCAAAGAAAGGCGTAACGTAGTTTGGATACGGGCGCTCAAAGCTGTAGAGGCCATTTGGAGCTTGGTCGATATGCCATTTAACGGTATTTGGCGTGCGGGCTTCATAAGCATAGCGCGTGCCGAAGCTACCACCGTAGTAAGGGCTTTGGTCATATCTGATGCTGGGCTGCGTCTTCTTTGTTGCGTCGACGTTCACCGAAATGCGCCACACTCGATACATGATGCCATTACAATCTTGCTCACCTTGGATAACGGGTTTTTCTAAAACAACGTTCTTAAATGTTGCCATACCGTTCGTTGTCGAAGCAGTAGTTGTGTAGTCCCAATCCATCGCTGAGAGTTTTGAAATAATGGTTGATGGAACGGTTGGTACGCTCAACTGTTTCTTATAAACAACACCTGGCGCAGCAAGGGCGCTTGAACCGATAACGAACGAGACACCAAGGGCGACAAGGCCCGTTGAGAGACGATAGTTCATAATTTGGCTTCCATTGTGGGGCAATCCCCCGCCCTCGTCAAAAAACACCCCGCATGATGCGGGGTGTTTTGGTTGCTTTTAATTTTTATTTACCGTCGCTTCCCAATACTGTTGCTTGCCCGTGAACTTATCCGTGATGAGATAGCGCATATAGACTTGAGCGTCCGTCTCCCAGAGAATGGAGGCTGAGACGTGATATACATTCGACGTATAATTATGGCCTGTCGGCAAGCCGTGCACGCTAATATAATGGTAATACGGATACGTATAGTCACCGGTCGTAGTTGATTTATTCATAACCACGAGTTGCACGCCCGACGAATAAGGCTCAATGGCCGATGAAAACCCATCTAACGGTAAAGAAGTTACTTGGGTATAGGCACCCTCACCGTCATGAATGCGATAATACGTGTACTTATTAGTAACGAGATCGGTCTCCATAACACCGTAACCGTCTTTTAATCGGTAGAACGTTGCTTTGATGTAGATTTTTTCACCAACTGAGGCAATGGCAGTCAAGTCGCGATAACGTGGAATAGTATGCAAGTGGTAACCTCCGTCAAAGGTGGCAACACGGCTGTCACCGGTAACCGTAATTTGGTTCGCTGTGGCGGACTTTGTTGCAACTAACGTTCCAGGGCGTTGCTTTATGCCATCAACGCTGTAGATCTGATATGAACCTGCGATGGTGTCTGGCGCGACATTCCAAGTTTTATCTGAAGAGAAGTAGCGATAGTTGATGGTTCGTACTTCTTGGTTGCCCCCGGATAAGTAGGCTCCCTTCTCCGTAAGACGGGTGTTCATTACGATCAAATCATTATTCTTACAGCCGAGGAGTGAATCAAATGAGTAGTTCGCATTGCCTTTCGGATCTAATTTCCATTGGGTCGTGGCACCCGAACGGGCTTCGAAAACATATTTCGAAATAGAACCATAGAACGAATCGTCGTATTCATTTGAGGCGCCAGAAGGGACGATGTTCGGATACTTCTTACGCATTTGCTTGAGATCGAGATTAAAACTCCAAAGACGATATGTGACGGAGCCACAATCTTTTTCTGCAACCAAAACCGGCTTCTCAACGATCACATTCGTGTACGTCGCATAAGTGGGTTGATAACGTGTTCCTTTGTCCGTGGTATAACGCCATGAAGCGGCTTCAACCTGCTTCACAATTGTCGCAGGGACGGACGGAGTATCAAGGCGTTTCTTATAAGCGACGCCAGGCGCAGCGAGTGCGCTTGAAGTCACAAATAATGAACCGACAATGGCAAGGGTGGTGGTAAGTAAGGGTTTATTCATAATGCAGTTAGGGATAAGAACTCGACGGTAAAGTGAAGTTCTTATTGCTAACCATTCGCGAGATGCGAATGATGCAGAGCGTGTCTCGATCCCGTGAGGGAGAGGGTCAGTTGAAACGTGCACGAGCCGACATGACGACATCGGCGTAGTGCTGAGCGGCCGCGGTCTCGTAGGCATGGCCACCATGGTAAATGGCAGCTGCCGTATGAAGGTCGCCATGCACTTGTGGCAGCGCGAGAATCTCGCTGAGCCAGCGGGTGCCGCCCATCACGTTCTCGCTCACGTTCATGGGATGCGAGATGTGGTAGCGGCGCACGAGGGCCGGTTGAAGTTGCATGAGTCCTTGGTTGTGCAGCGGCCCGCTCCCGACGGCGTCGGGGTTGTGCCGACTCTCGACGTGGATGATGGCGTGGATGAAGTCCGCTGGCACGTTGTAGCGCTCGGAGGCGTTATTCACGGCTTCGTAGATCTGCGTTTCTTGGTCCGGACGGAGGCGGCCCTCTTCTCGCGGGGCGACCTGACAGCCGATGACGAAGAAGAGCATGGCGCAAAGCGCCGCGAACACGAGCTTGTTGAGAAGGGTCGACACGGTTTTTCACTTTCTACCGCTTTGAGGCGGTGATCTGGTCAGGGATGAAAGCTCTACATCAGTGTAAAGCTTTCATTGCTGCGCCTCTCCCCCATCGTCCAGTGAAGGATTCAGGGGGAGAGGCTCGAAGTCAGTTGAAGGTGATGGCGGGTCCGAAACCGATGATGCCGAACCCGTTGCACTCGTTGTCGCGCACGGGCGTGCTAAGGATTCCGTCGCTCCAGCGGTATTCGTTGATCATCGTCTGAAGGAACTGAGTGCCAGCCGGGATTCCCGTTGTATCGAGTGTCACGCGGAGCACGACACCAGAGCCGGACGGGATCGGGCCAAGCAGGGACGTGTTGATGGTCACCTGCAAATTGGTGGCGCTGTTGACGGTCATCGTAATGCTGGGGGCGGTCGATGAGCCCTTGTAGACGCGAAGCACGCGGTTCTGACCGAGAGCGTAGCTGGATCCGAAGATGTCGAGCGTCATCTGCTGAAGTGTGGCTTGGTAGCCTTCGTTCGAGCTCGACCAGATTTGAAGCTTGAGGATCTCGGTCTCCGTTGAAGGCTGCTGCGTCACGGGAGCGGTATTCAACGACAGGAGTCCGATCGAAGCGCGAGCGACGGTGATGCTATCACCGGCGATGACTCCGTCATTCTCACCGAGAATGACATTGATCGGATTCAAGTTGTCATCGCTCATTTCGACCCTGGAAAGGGTCGGCGTGATGAGCCAGCCGACGACGTTATAGTTGGTGTACGGAAGAATGTCGGCCATCAGGCAGATGGTGGCGCCACCATCGTCAACCGAGCGATTGAGGCCGGTGAAGTCCCACGTGGCGATACCGCCCTCGTTGAGGGATGGAGTCGCGAGTGGTTCACCAGCGATCACACCGTCGATGTACAGGCGGACGTTCGTGATCGAATTCAACACATGGCTGCCCATGGTGATTCGCATCCCATCCACCCATACGCGACGATTGCTCAGAACATCGAGGTCGAAGCATCCCAGGTTTGCTGCAGCACCGGTAGTGTAAGCGGTACGCATGAGCGCACCCGGTGTGCTGCTGCAGTAGTTCTGCAACGTGATGATCGCTTCGGCACCGTTGACGGCTCCCGATCCCGAGTGGATCACGTGCGTGCACCCGTTGGTGTCGCATGTATCCGTCGACGAGGCGTCTCCGTCGTCGCAGTCCCAGTCGCTGTAGCAGCTGGGTTGGGTGACGTAGGTCTCGTAGTGGCAGGTGCCGTTATTGGCACCCACCTCGCACCAGGCGTAGGTCGCCGGGTCGTACGAGGCATCACAGTCCGTATCGGACTTGCACCCCGTATCTTGGTGGATGTAGACCTCGACGCGCTTGGCGTCGCAGCCCACGAGAACGAAGAGCATGGCGCAAAGCGCCGCGAATACGAACTTGTTGAGAATGGACATCAGCCCCATCTTTCTGCCGTGTTTTACGGCTGTTTTGCGATGAAGAGAGGGCGAAGCGCTTTACATTCACCAGAGATAAGTGCTTTGCTAGCGGGAGGACATAGGCGAATCGCCCAACAAACGCTCCTCCAACCAACGCTCAATGATACCACAAAAAGGCCATTTTGTCAATAAAATACTTTACAATATATGGCTAACCTTAGCCTTTTTAAAAATCGCTTAATAAAGCAAAAACCGCCTCATGAGTTGCATGAGGCGGTCTTCAGTGTGCCATCGGGTCGATCTCACGGATGGTCGTTGAGCGACCATGGGTGCAGCTGTCGTAAACTCCAGCTCCGATCATCAAGACAAAGAGCAGAAGAAAAAGGGTGAAACAGCCGGGGTGTTGTTGGCCGAGACTGTTGTCTTCACGAGGGTCAAGTCTGTGGTCTGGATGAACCATTAGTCACCTCCTATCACTGTAGTCATCCACCGCTGGCTACGCTCAATTGATCGGCATACGCCTCGAGAATCTCACGTTCGAGATTGCGTTCAAGTGTTGCCGCTGCTTCGGTATCGGTTGAAGTAGTGTCGTGACAGTCGATCACGAAGGCTTCGGCCTCGACGGGCTGAAAGGTGGATTCGGTGACGTACTGCATGTCACACGTGCCCGTATCGCCGGGGAGGGCTAGGTTCACGGCACAGGTGAGATACATCACGTCGGTACCGTTGTACTGCGCTCGGCAAGCGAAGCTCGTCAGCGGTGGCGGCAAGGGCTCGTCGACGTGCAGTGATGAGGTCGACGTTGCCGAGGTGGCGCTGGTCGTGGCACAGCCGGCCATCAGGCCTAGCAGGATGAAGGCATAAGCTCGGTGACGCATCTTCTCCCCCGTTTGCAAAAGGACGTTGTCAGGGCGCTTCAGTTGCTGGATGTTGGCCTTGATCATCTGTGCGGTGCTCCTTGCACTGGAGAAAGCCCAGAATGACCAAAAGGACTACAAAGAATCCAAAAATGATATCGCCGCTCTTCGGCGGTTTGTGGCCACCTTCGGTATAGATTCGACCCTTGTCGTGCATGTCACTGCTCCTGACGGGGTAGATTGTTACCCCGGGTATGACACTGTTGGCAATTTCCCATGACTCCAGCCGTGATGAAGATCATGATGAATGCAAATACCACGTAGCCAGCTCCTTTTGGGGGTGGTGGTCTGCCATCTGGGCCTGTGTACGGTTCCATGGCTCATTCCTCCTGTGAGCGCGATGACTATGGCAGAGATTGGTAATTTTGCCAATAAAGAAGCTAGCCACAAGGCTAGCTTCTGCTTTCGGCGTTGAATTGCTTAATGACCAGTTCTTTCACGCTTTCAATCACCTTTTCGGTTTCGCTGGATTCAAGAGTACGTTCCGTTGAGCCGACCGTGATGCGGATGGCCACGGATTTTTTACCTGGGGCAATCCCCTTGCCTTTGTAGGTGTCGAACCATTCGGCATTGCGGATGAGTGGATTCGACTGCTTAATGGCGGCAATGATCCCCTGTACCTCGGTGCTTGCATCCAATAAGAAAGCAAGATCGCGTTTTACTTCTGGATACGCATTGATTGGCTGGTAGTCAGCGGTCGTAGCGAGTTCAGCTAATTCTTTGACCGAGATGTCTGCCATGGCGACACGTCCATCGAATTTATAGCGCTCACGAAGCTCTGGGTGGATTTCGCCGATCGTGGCAACGAGGTGCTCGCCAACAAAGCCTTGGGCTGAACGGCCCGGGTGCCAGAATGGATCGCTATCGTGTTTCTTCCAGCTGACATTGGTGATGCCAAGCTCCTTCAAGAGATGTTCGGTGGCGCCTTTGGCTTTTTTCCAGGCGCTGTCATCGCTTAGGATGCCCATGGAGAGCTGCATCGTTTCTTTTGGCAGGTCATTCCACATGCCGCTCTCGCTGGTATTGAGGTAGATGTGGGCCATCTCAAAGAACGCGAGCTCTTTGCGGCGGTCTTGGTTTTCAGCCACGGTCTCGAGCATCGAAGGCAAGAGCGTTGTGCGCATGTATTCGAAGTCGGTCGTGAGCGGATTCTCGATCTTGAGCATCTTGGCCGGGTTAAAACCGGCTTTCTGCATCATCGCGCCCGAAACAAACGAATAGTTAAACGCTTCATTCAAGCCTGCGCCTTTCAAGATCTGGCGAACGCGTTTTTCAGTAAGCTGTTGCTTGGTGAGCGAACGGTTCGAAATGCCGGCTGGGAATACAGCTGGCATATGCGCATACCCGCGCAAACGGGCGATCTCTTCGATAAAGTCGCGGCCTGACTCGATGTCATGGTCGCGCCACCATGGGACCTCAGCGGTTAATACGCCTTTTTTGATGGAGGCATCAAAGCCCAATTTCTTGAGCGATGACAACATTTCTTTTTCTTCAATCGGTAAGCCGATCAAGGTCGAGACCTGTTCGGTTTTTACTGAAAACTCTTTTGGTTTGTAGGCGTGAGCCGTCTTGTCGACGATCTCAGTTGAGATGGTGCCGCCAGCAAGTTCGACGCAGGTTTCAATGGCGCGTGCGAGCGCGTATTCAGGCGCTTGGGTCGAAAGGCCTTTTTCAAAGAGTTTCTGTGAATCGCTGTAGACGTTCAATTTGCGGGCGCTACGGCGGGTAAAGACCGGGTCAAACGTCGCGGCTTCAAAAATAACGCTGGTTGTATCGGTGGTGATCGCAGAATGTTCGCCACCCATGATGCCGGCAATACAGTGTACCTGCTCGTCATCGGCGATCACGAGATTGGTTTCGCTCAGTTCGTAAGTGACGCCATCAAGAGCCGCCATCTTCTCCCCCGCTTTTGCCTTGCGTACGTGCAGCGTGTGGCCGGCGAGTTTGGCAGCATCAAAAGCATGCATTGGCTGGCCAAGCTCAAGACGAATCAAATTCGTGATGTCGACAATGTTATTGTGAGGGCGTACACCCGCGCCAAGCAACAGACGCTTGATCCACCATGGGGATGGACCAACCTTCACACCGTCCATGCGCACCGCCATATAGCGGGGAGCAAGCTCTTTCTCTTCGACTTTGACGTCGAGTTTTTCGCAGACTTTGATCTTGGTTGGGAGTTTTGGTGCCTTCCAGGTGAAGTCCGCGTCCAAAATAGCGGCGGCTTCGCGTGCCATGCCGACCATGCACATGGCGTCAGGGCGGTTGGTGGTGACTTCGATGTCCATGACGGTGTCGCCGGTGAATCCGAGTACATCAGCGAGTGGCGTACCAAGAGCAACATTCATCTCAGGGATCTCTTTGCCCAAATCCAAAATCTCGCCATCGAGGCCCGGGAAGGCGTCAAACAAACCAATTTCATTGGAGGCACAAATCATGCCCTCGCTCTTCACGCCACGAATTTCCGCTGGCTGAAGGATGATCGGATCCCCTTCTCCGTGCCATTTGACGCTGGCACCAACTAAGGCAACAGCAACAAGCTGGCCTTCGGCGATATTGGTACCGCCACAAACGATGGTGAGTTCACGTCCGCCGATGTCGACAATTGGCAAGCGAAGCTTCTGTGCTGACGGATGCGCTTCGATGCGCAAGATTTTACCAACGACAATATGCTCAAGGTCTTTGCCTTGAGGGATCAGCTGTTCAACGCCCGGGCCAGAAAGCGAAACGCGCGCGGCGAATTCCTCGGCGGTTGTTTTGCCAAGGTCAACGTATTCACGTAACCAGCGATAAGAAGTAAGAAGATTCATACTAGAATTGTTCCAAGAAACGAACGTCGTTTTTATAGAGGGTGCGAATGTCATCGAGGCTCAAGCCCTCTTTCATCATATAGGTGCGCTCGATGCCCCAACCAAAGGCGAGACCTGAGTATTCGTCAGGATCAATGCCTGCTGCCTTCAATACGTTCGGATGCAACATGCCCGCGCCACCGAGTTCGAGCCAACCGTGTTTGCAGATACGGCACTTGCTGCCATCAGCGAGCGTGCCCGTGCCTTCACAAACGGCGCAAGAGATGTCGATTTCAAACGATGGTTCGGTGAATCTGAAGTGATATGGGCGATAACGCGTTTTGCGTTCAGGGCCAAAGAATTCGTGGACGAAGTAATCAAAGAGCCCGCGCAAATGCGTGATCGAGACATTTCTGTCGACAAAAACACCGTCGAATTGGTGAAACATCGGCAAGTGGCGAATGCCGATCTGGCGGCGATAGGTCTTGCTGATATTAATCGCGCGAATTGGCAATTGTTTTTCGTTCAAAATGCGCGCGGTGCCGCTGGTGGCATGTGGTGTGAGCAGCATCTTGCCGAATTGCGGATTCACCGGCGCATCCATAAAGAAGGTCTCCCACTCGTCGCGCGCTGGGTGATCTTTTGGCATGTTCAAACGTTCAAACGCAAAATCATCCCATTCAACCTCTGGATAGCGCACGCGGGTGAAGCCGGCTTTGCTGAAAATTCCTTCGATTTCGTCCATGGCCTGGTTCATCACGTGAGTGTGGCCGGCAGGAGGCATGATGCCTGGTTCGGTGATATCTTCTGCTTCAGAAGCGAGGCTGGCATTCAAGGCTTCGCGCTTTAAGCGAGTTTCTGCCTCGCCAAAAAGGCTCTCAAGTTCGACCTTGATATCATTTGCCATCGCACCGAGCTTTGGGCGCTCTTCAGTGGTGGCCTCAGCCATGCGCTTCATGAGCTCGGCGAGTTGGCCTTTGCGGCCCAAAAAGTTGGTTTTGGCTTCTTCAAGCGACTCAAGGGTCGAGATAGTTGGCACCAAGTTGCGCGCTTCTTGGGCAAGCAAGCGTAACGCTTCATCGATATACATAGATGAGCTGTTTATATACCAAATACGCTTAATAATCCATGCCAGATCGAAGAACCGTGCTTTTGCAGGTCGTGGAGGGTCACAATCAAGATCAAACCAAGTAATACAATAAAACCGATTTGGTGGACGACGGCTTCAATGCGAGGGTCATGTTTTTTGCGGCGGAGTCCTTCAAAAATAACAAAGAGCGCACGTCCGCCGTCGAGAGCCGGGATCGGCAAGAAGTTGATTACGGCCAAATTCAACGAGAGAATGGCCGTAAATTGCATAAGCGCCCAGAACCCGCGTTGCGAGACCTGGCCGGTCATGATGGCGATGCCGACCGGACCCGAAACGTCGGCAGAGGCCTTACCTGAGAACAGGTCATGAATGAGGCTGCCAAAACCTGCGACTATGGCCCCAGCATACGACGTTGCCGTCACGAAGCCTTGGCCGATGGCTGCAAAGAACGAAAATTTCACGGTGCCAATGTCTGCCAAACCAACGCCAAAGCCAGCGCGATTCAATTCAGGCAAGTATTTGGCGGTAGCCGAAAGCATTTTTTCTTCAGCGCCGCGTTTTACCTTGATCGCGACGCTTTGGTTCTCGTTATATGTTTTTAAAATCGTTCGCGCATCTTCGGCGCTGGCTGGCACCTTGCTGTCGAGCGAGATGAGGTGATCGCCTGCTTGCAGGCCGGCAATCTCAGCAGAGCTGCTGGCAACGACGTCGGTGATCTCAATGCGCTTGTCGGACACCATGGCATTTTGCGGCAAGCCAACCAATTCTGCCGGTACGCCCGAAGCAAAACCAAACGCAAAGATGCTGGCGGCCAATAACCAGTTCATGAATACGCCAGCTGCTAAGATAATGAATTTTTGCCAACCTGGCTTTGATTGAAACGAATCTTTTTGACCAATGCCGTCGCCTTGCTCACCCTTCAGTTTCACAAAACCGCCGAGCGGCAACCAGTTCAATGACCAAACGGTGTTTTCATAATCATGCTGATCGGATCCCGAGACGCGCTTCCACTTTTTACCCACTCGCACAAACCCAATCGCGCGTGGAGGAAAACCGTAACCGAATTCTTCAGCCTTCACGCCAAAGATGCGTGCCGCTACATAATGGCCGAGTTCATGCACCAAAACCAATACCGACAAAATGAGAAGAAAAATGAGTACTGACATGAAGAGAAAATAGCAGTATTAAGAGGTTTTTACAATCTTGCTCCCATCACAACCGAGCCAGGTTTGCGCGAGTTCTTTGGTATGTACCGGCAAGTCGGTAAAGCTGAACGTTTGTTGAGAGCTACCAAGGGGTTGCGGTGGCAGTGAAGCGGCAAATAATGCCGGGCCGTTCAAGATCTTGGTGGATGGAAGCAGGTTGGCGATCGTCTTTTCTAAAAAGGGATAATGCGTACAACCAAGCACCAGTACTTCAGGCGGATTCTCCATGAGTGGCGCAAGATACATCCGAGCGATGCTCATGGCTTCTGGGGAGTTCATCATCCCCTCCTCTACCAAAGGCACAAAGAGTGGGCAGGCAATCGCTTCAATGCGTACATTCGCCACGGATTCGCGGATGGCGTCCTGATAGACGCTGGATGCGAGGGTGCCGCGCGTCCCTAATACGCCGACCGAACGAGGTTTAAGACGTTTGATCTCGGCAATCACAGGCTCTATTACATTGTAGATCGGAGTCTGCGGAAATTCGGTACGCAATGTCTCAGTGGCTGCCACCGAGGCGGTATTGCAGGCAATGCCAATGGCGGTGGCACCATGATCAATAAGCCAGCGCGCATTTTCGATGGCGTATTGCTGGATGAGTTCTTTGCCTTTATTGCCATAAGGCGCACGAGCCGTATCACCAAGGTAAAGCAAATCCGTTTGCGGGTATTTTTCTATGATGGCTTTGGCGACGGTGAGTCCACCCAAGCCAGAATCAAAAAGCCCAAGCATGTTAGGCGTTGATCAGCGCGATGAGCTCGGCTTTATGCGACTCCATTTCTTCAGTTGTCTTCGCTTCAAGATTCAAGCGCAAAAGCGGCTCGGTATTGGATGAGCGCACCGAAAACCACCAGCCTTCCATGTTCATACGGATGCCGTCGATGGTAATGATTTCTTTTGCCTGTGAAGCAAAGCGCGAATTGATACGTTCAAGTGCGGCTTTTGCATCCGTCACCTTAAAATTGATTTCACCTGAGTGTGCGTATTTCTTGAGCGGCTTCCAAAGGTGTGAAAGCGGTTTGCCTTCACGTTGCATGATTTTGAGCACGAGCAACATCACGAGATCCGTCGCTTCTGAGCCGCGCAAATCACCGAAGTAAAAATGCATCGAGAGTTCGCTGGCAAAAGCGGCTTTTTCTGCGATCAGCTGTTTTTTGATATGTGCATGTCCTACGCGGCACATCTTGGCCGTACCACCGAGTGATGTGATGAGTTCAGGCAAGCTCGATGACGAACGCAAATCATAAAGGATGGTCGCACCCGGATGATCGCGCAGGATTTCTTGCGACAAGAGTGCGGCAAGCATGTCGCCAGGTAATGGCGTGCCTTCTTCATCAACAACGCCAACGCGATCGCCATCACCGTCAAAAGCAAAACCGACTTGGCAATCGTGCTTTTTCATTACCTCGCGCAGTTCATCAAGTGTCTCGGTTTTTGCCGGATTCGCTTCGTGGTTTGGGAAACGTCCGTCGAGATCCCAGTACAATTCTTCAACACGCGCACCATGCAAACGGCCAAGAAGTTTTGGGAGCGTGTGGCCATTCATGCCATTGCCAGCATCTACGGCGATGCGCAAGTCTGAAAAGTCGCCGGTGAGGCCAGAGAGCTTCCACACCATGTCGATATAACGTTCAAGAAGGCCTTCGTCTGTTGTGACGGCACCTGTTTCTGCTGCTTGCGGGATAGGCATCTCATTGCAAGCCAAGTCACGCAGCTCCTCCATGCCGCTCCCCTGCCCGATCGGTAAACCGTTTCCGCGCATCATTTTGAAGCCATTATATTCAGCAGGGTTATGCGAAGCCGTTACCATCACGCCCAGATCAACCGCTTCGCCTTGTTCAGTCATGGCAAAATAGAACATCGGCGTCGAACAAAGCCCGACACGAATCACGTCGGCGCCTTGTGAACGCAAGCCTTCAATCAACGCTTCTTCAAGGGGTTGCGAGGTTGGGCGCATGTCATGACCCACGATCACGCGTTTCGGTTTGTGGATTTGTCCGAGGGCGCGGCCAATGCGCTCCGCATCCGAGATCTCGATTTCTCCCGGTGAAAGCGCGCGAATGTCATAGGATTTGAAGATGGATGGCTGCATATGCGCGAGAGATTAACATGCTAACCGTAACCGCGTTAGTCGTTAATATTTTAGTGAAAAATCCATTTGACCCCCGCTCAAAGCGTGTTATCCTATATACAAGCCTCACAGGCGCTCAATCTTTAGCTTATTCTAGCCAAAAAATATGCCAGTACTGTGGATTTTGTTAGCTATCGTTGTCGTTATCGCCCTTTGGGCCATCGGCGTTTATAACGGTCTCATCACCCTTCGCAACCAAACCGACGAAGCGTGGTCGGATATCGACGTTCAATTGAAGCGCCGTTATGACCTCATCCCTAACCTCGTGAACACGGTAAAGGGTTATGCCACGCATGAGTCCGCTACTCTTGAAAAAGTCATCGCAGCCCGCAACGCCGCCATGAGCGCTACCGGCCCACAGGCCAAAGGCGAAGCTGAAAACATGCTCGCCGGCACGCTTAAGACGCTGTTCGCCGTCGCTGAAGCCTACCCTGACCTCAAGGCCAACGAGGGTTTCTTGAAACTTCAGGATGAGCTCTCAGACACCGAAAATAAAGTTCAAGCCTCACGCCGCTTCTACAACGGCAATGTCCGTGATTTCAACACCAAGTTGCAGGTATTCCCTGCCAATATGATCGCTGGCATGCTCGGCTTCACCAAAAAAGAGTTCTTCGAACTCACCAATGAAGCAGAACGCGCCGTACCAAACGTCCAATTCTAACAATGTACAGCCACATCGCATCAAATAAGCGCAAAAGCGCCCTACTGATCGCGGTCTTTACCGGCGTGCTCGCGGCTGCGGGCTATGTCTACGGTGAACTGAACGGGTCCGGTTATGCCGGACTCGTGTTGGCTCTCGTGGTCTCGCTGGGTATGACCGCGTTTTCGTGGTTCTTTGGCGATAAGGTGGTACTTGCGACATCGGGCGCACGTCGCATCGAATCTCGTGACCAATACCCCTATCTCTGGAACATCGTCGAGAACCTTACGATCACCGCTGGCATGCCAATGCCAAAGCTCTATGTGATTGAGGACTCCGCGCCAAATGCCTTTGCCACGGGGAGAGATCCAGAACAGGCGTCGGTTGCTTTTACCACCGGCATTATCGCTTTGCTTGAGAATGAAGAACTCGAAGGCGTTGCCGCACATGAGCTCTCTCACGTGCAAAACCGCGATACGCTCTATATGGTGCTCGTTGCCGTCATGGTTGGAGCGCTTTCGCTTTTGGGCGACATGTTCTTTCGCATCGGTTTCGGCGGCCGCCGTTCACGTGATAACAATAATGGCGGCGGCATCTTCATGATCATTGGCATTGTCTTTTTGATCTTGGCTCCGGTCATCGGTGAATTGATCAAGCTCGCCATCAGCCGTCAGCGCGAGTATCTCGCTGACGCTTCGGGCGCGCTCTTAACGCGCTACCCAGACGGCTTGGCCTCGGCGCTCGCCAAAATTTCGGCCAATGCCCAGCCGATGGCTCATGCTTCAACCGCCACCGCTCACCTATGGATCTCAAATCCGTTTGGCGACGGCAAGAAGCTCGCTTCGTTGTTTTCGACACATCCGCCCGTTGAAGAGCGTATTAAGAGATTGAAACTCATGGGCGAAGCCCGTTAATCCCCCACCTTATGCTGCAACCAGACCTTCTCTCGCGTTTTACGCACCACCTCAAAGAAGCGCTGCAAAAGTCGCTTGCTTTTGCGATCGCCTCTGGACGTGAACAAGTCGCGCCTGGTGATTTGATTGTCGGTCTCTTGCAAGAGCCTGGTTCGATCGCGGCCGAGGTTTTGGGCAAGGCCTCCATTCGCCCCGAAGACGCTGAGCGCGAATTTCGTGGCATGCCGACGCCGCATGAGCCGGGCACGCCCATTGCTCCCGACCTTTCAGTGAGCGTTAAGCGGATTCTTGAGAAGGCTGTCTTGTTCGCGCATTTGCATGAACACCGCTATATCGGCACTGAACATTTATTGTTGGCTATTTTTGAAATTGCGCCAGAAGACATCATGATCTTTTTGGACAGCAACGGCCTTAACGTGCAGCTTTCAAAAGAGCAATTGCGCGGAGTCTTGCAATCCATTGCCCGCTTTCCTGAATTCACCGAAAAGATGTCTGAGAATGCCCTCGAAGCCGATGAGGATGCCGAAACCGCAGACCCAACGACCGAAGCAGGTGCAGCCCCCGGGTTTAGCCGCCAAGATCCGTCCGTCGCGCCACCGCGCCCCGGTCGCGAGAAAAAACCAAAGGCGCTTGAAGTTTTTACGCGCGAATTAACGGCCCCTGAACAGGTTGAGAAACTTGACCCGGTCATTGGCCGAGATGCCGAGACCGAGCGCTTGCTCGAAGTTTTGTGCCGCCGTACCAAAAACAATCCGATCTTGCTTGGTGAGCCGGGCACGGGTAAAACGGCCATCGTTGAGGGCCTCGCCCACCGCCTCGCTTCGGGCCAAGTACCCGATGCTCTGTTTGGCAAACGCCTCTATGCCGTAGATTTGGCATTAATGGTCGCCGGTACCATGTATCGCGGTGAATTTGAAGCGCGCTTGAAGCAGCTTGTTGAAGAGGTGAAACAAGACAAAGACGCCATTCTTTTTATTGACGAGATCCATACCTTGGTCGGTGCCGGTTCTACTTCTGGTTCGATGGATGCCGCCAATATGCTCAAGCCGGCTTTGGCTCGCGGCGAGATTCGCTGTATCGGTGCCACGACCAATGCCGAGTACAAAAAACATCTTGAACCAGACGCCGCACTCGATCGCCGCTTTCAGCCTATCGATGTAGATGAGCCTTCGGTTGAAGATACGTTGACCATGGTCAAAGGCCTCAAAGGCCGTTATGAGACCCATCATGGCGTCAAATTTGCCGCCGGCACGCTTGAATATGCGGTCGATTTGGCGCATCGCTATCTTACCGACCGTTTCTTTCCTGATAAGGCGATCGACGTGATGGACGAAAGCGCCGCCCTCGTGAACGCACGCCGTTCTTCGCATACCGAGATGGAGATGTTGCGTTCGCTTGATGTGGCCGTCGGTGCCACCGAGATGCTCAAAACCCAAGCCATCGAAAAGGGCGAGATGGAGGCCGCTGCCCAAGCGGTGAAAGACATCGAGCGCCTTCGCGAGCAGTACAAGGCCTATGACGCCCGTTTTAAGGCCGATCGCAAAAAAGAAAAAGCCACTGTGCAAAAAGCTGATATCGCCAAGGTGATCTCGCGTTTGTCCCGCGTGCCGCTCGATGTGATTGAACAAACCGAACAGGCCCAATTGCTCGACCTTGAAAAGGTGCTCAGCAAAGACGTTATCGGCCAAGATGATGCGGTTAAAGCCGTAGCGCAAGCCGTGCGCCATGCCCGCCTTGGTTTGACTGACGCGAGCCGACCTCGCTCAAGTTTGCTCTTCGTGGGTCCGTCGGGCACGGGTAAAACCGCTATGGCCAAAGCCTTGGCAAAATCGTTGTTTGGCAAAGACGATGCGCTCGTGAAGCTCGACATGTCGGAGTTTTCAGAGGGCCATTCAATTTCAAAAATGCTCGGCTCCCCTGCCGGCTATGTCGGTTATCGCGAAGGTAACCGTTTGTCGGATACGATCCGCAAACATCCGCATGCCGTCTTGTTGTTTGATGAATTTGAAAAAGCGCATCCTGACGTCCAGCACCTGCTCTTGCAAGCGCTTGAGGACGGTTATATGACCGATGGCGTGGGTAAAAAGATCCCATTTAAGCATTCGTATATCGTTTTGACGTCGAATGCCGGAGCCGAACTCGCCAAGCGCAAAACGCTCGGATTCGCCGACTCGGACGCTAAGGGATTTGCCACCATGATCGAAGGCGAACTCAAAGAACGTTTTAAGCCAGAATTATTGAGCCGTCTCGACAAGGTGGTTGTTTTTCAGCCACTTGAGGCCAAGTCGCTCAAAAAGATTTTGCGCAAAGAGGTTGAAGCGCTCACCAAGCGCCTTCGCGAAGCCCGCCAGGTCTCGCTTACCATGACGGATGAGGTGCTCGAGTGGCTCTTACAGCGTCCATCAGCAACTCGTGAAGGTGCACGCGCTTTGCGTGGCATCGTTGAGCGTGAGTTGATGACAATTCTTGCTCCGCACCTCTTGCAGACCAAAAAGAAAAAAGCCCAAATCAAGGTGACCAAGCAAGGGTTAAAGGTTTCGTGATATCATTAGGCCATGGCCGAGCCAGCTCTGAATCCCCAATCATCGGCGGCAAGAAAACTGCGCGGCGCATCTCCGGTGCGCGTTGTTGGTAATCTTCCCCAAGCACGAACGGCTGATACTGAGCGCGCGCGTTCGTTTATGCGTGATCGCCAACGCCCGGTTTTGCAAACGCTCACCAACCCCGCATTGCAAGCACCCACCGAACCAGAAGACGAAGAAACCCTACCTGATGAGTATGGGGCCCAGCAGCGCGAATCCGAAGCCCGCATGCGCGAGATTAACCGCGGCGACGAATCCGACGAAGAAACCGAAGGCGAGACCGAGGCTGGCCAAGACCTTGGCCCGGATGACTATGAGCAGGCCGTTGGTGACGGTTTGGACCAAGAGCGCCGCGAACAACAGCGCGCGCTCGCTTTGCGCCGCCAGCGCGCGGCCCAGCAGGCGTACGCTCAGCAATTAGGGCTAGAAGCAAATGAAGAAGAAGTTGAAGAGCAAGAGAGGCAAAATGCGGCACAACAACGTGCCCAAATTAAAAATGCCAAGACCCTCATCAAATTGATTGAAGGCGTAACCATTGTCGGCATCCTTTTGCTGATCGTGCAGCTCAACTATGAGCTCCTGTTTGAAAAAGATGATCCAACCTGGAAGAAATTCGCCACCGTTCTCATGGATATTGGCCTACTCTTTGCTGCCCTGGCTCCACTGATCATGTTTGTTTTAGTGTTTATGGGTGCTTTTGCCGTCGGCCGCGAGTTCTTGCCAGAGGCGGTACGTGGGTTATTCGATTCGATCGTCTCTTCCGTGTTATAATGGGTCCATGAATGAGAACCTTAAGCGCGCTCTTTTTATCGTCGCATTTCTTGTGATTGTGGTAGGTGCAGGCTATGGCTTGTACGTGCTGTTTTTCAAAGGCGAAAACCCTGTCATTCGCCCGCCAACTACCACCTCGACAACTCCGGGCCAGCTGCCAAGCAGCGGTACGGGTTCGCGACCAACCAGCACCACCCCGGGCGGTACGGGTTCTTTGCCGACGACTCCGGGCCAGCCTTTCAACCCGTCATTGCCGACTGGCGTCCCACAGACCAATCGCAGCACGGTATTGCGCAGTGACGTAACGCGTAGCATTTCAGTCTCGCCTACGGGCGCCGTTCGCGGTTATGACCCGTTGACCGGCAAATTTTATAAAGTAAATGCCGATGGTACGACCACCGAGCTTTCGTCGCAGTCTTTTGTGGGCGTTGACCAAGTCGCTTGGGGCAACCGTACCGACAAAGCCGTGCTCAGTTACCCTGACGGCACCAATGTCCTCTACGATTTCACCTCACAAAAACAAACGACGTTGCCAAAACACTGGGAGGATTTTGGCTTCTCGCCTCAAGATGATGCCATTGCGGCCAAAAGCCTTGGCGCCAATGAAGACAATAATTTCTTGGTGATTTCGAACCCTGACGGTTCTAATGCCCAACCGGTACAAGAATTGGGCAATAATGCCAGTAAAGTGCATGTGAGCTGGTCGCCAAGCAACCAAGTGGTCGCCTATTCATTTACCGGTGACGCTCTTGGTTTTGACCGCCAACAAGTGATTCTCGTCGGCAAAAACCAAGAGAATTTTCGAGGGCTTGATGTAGAAGGCCGTGGTTTTATCCCTACCTGGTCACCGTCGGGCAAAAACCTGCTTTATAGCGTGTACCAAAGCGGTAACGGCTATTTGCCTTCGCTATGGGTAAGCGGTGCCGTGGGTGACGATATCGGTTCTAACCGCCGTGAGCTGCAAATCAATACTTGGGCCGACAAATGCGCCTGGAAGAACGAATCCGAAATCATTTGCGGCGTGCCGACCAATCTCGGTGCCGGTGCCGCCCTTCAGCGCTCGCTCTTCTCAAATACGCCTGACCAGCTCGTCAAAATCAACGTCGATACGGGCGAGACGGTCATCTATGGCAAAGCAGCTTCTGAAGATACGGCCGTGCAGCAAATGACTATCACGCCAGACGGTAAGGCGGCTATTTTTACCGATTCGATCTCGGGTAAGCTTATTCGCTTTGAGCTCTAAGTATGCAGAATCGTCGCCTATTGTGGATCGCGATCGGAGGCCTGGTTTTTTTGCTGGCCCTCGCCTCTTTTGAGTTGTTGGTTCGTTCAGCGGCATTCTTTCCTGCCGGTTCGCGTCCTGATCTCTCATTCTTGCAAAAAAACACTGATCCACGTTTGCCGCCGGGCCGCACTTCTGACCCTTGGACCGGTTCTTCTTCAACTAATGCTGTCATCGTCACGATTTTTGGCGACATGACCGACCTTTCTTCGCGTTCGCTTGAGCCAGCTGTAGTCGCAATCATCAATGAGATCCCAGAGACGCGTGTTGTTTGGCGTGACCTCGTGATCGCCTCAGACAAACCCTCGGCCCTTTTGGCCGCAGCTGCCGGCCACTGCGCTAATGACCAAAAGCATTTTTGGCAATTCAGAAGCCAAATCATGGCTTCGACGGGCGACCTCGACATCAACCGCTTGCAAGAATACGCACGTGCAGTCGGCATGGACGTCGGCGCTTTTAATGCCTGCATGACGAGCGGCAAAGACGCCTTGGCCGTCCAACAAGACAATGCCCTCGCTGCCCAATACAATATCTCGGTGACCCCAACCGTTTTTGTTGAAGGCAAGGCCATGCCGCAAGACATCAGCGTGAATGCCTTGCGTTGGGAGGTCTTTAAGGCCCGCGTGAAAAAATAGTATGAAGTTCTTTTCTCGTCTCGCGCCGATCGCCACGCTCTTAGCGCTTTTTACCCCGTCACTCGCCCTTGCTGACGTTGACGTGCGTTCTTGTTGTGTCCTGACCAGCGGTAATGCCGTCAGCAGTTGTTTTCAATTTACGGATGCTTTGCAAGGCAGTCCATCAGATACTGATCAGAATGCCGTAAGGCAACACCAGCAGTACAAGTGCCAAAACGTGCCATTTCTCTACTCTTCTGAACAAGGTAAAACCGCAACTTGGAAGGCAAACGATGCTCAGAATTCTGGGGTTTGCGGTAATGGTTTGACGGCTGGTTGTGCTGCATCGGGTGTTCAGAACAGTACGGTGCATGCAAAGTGCCAATCAGATTCCGATTGCGGGACTTCAAGTGTATACGTATGTCAAAGTGGATTCTGTAAAATTAAAGAAGGCCAGGGCTGTATCGGTTCGGATGGCGCCCAGGTCAATTGCGCGAATGGCCTTGTTTGTCGCGCCACGCCAAACGGTACCAAGTGCCTTTCGGCCACGGCTGATGTGAACGCCCCAACGAGCAATAGCTCAGGTTCGATCACCGTGGGTGCTGATCATGTGCCATTTACGCCGGTTGTCCCCGAGCTTGGGGTGCCAATCCCTGGGTTTTCATTCACTCCCGCGACCGAAGAAAACGGCACGGTCTCGGTCCCCTATCTCGCCCAATATATCAATGCCGTATATAGGTACATGACAGCCATCGTTCTGACGATCGCCATTGTCATGATTGTATATGGTGGCTTCAGATATTTACTCGCCGCTACCCGCTGGGCGTAAAAGAGAGCAAGACCATCATTATCGATGCTTTGGTTGGTATGGGTTTGGTGCTTGGCGCCTATGTCATCTTGAACACCGTGAACCCGGCTACACTCAGTTTGCAAACATTGAACCTGCAACGAGTCCAATCCCAAAATTTGAGCTTTCGATGGAGTTTGGCGGCGCAGCACGGATGATAAGTGCACCGTTACCGGCAGTTCTGACGAAGGGGAGCATCTTCTGCGGTATCCGTCTTAACACCTCCAGGCACGTGCAGCGTGCCGTGAATTGCCAGCTGGCTGTTTGTGGTGATTCGAATGTATCCGGTTTGTCATTAGATCAACGCAAACCGCCTCAAAGAAATGGTCGATCGAGGTTAAACCTGGACCGATCTTGCCTCAACGCAGAAGGGATCGATTTATATCCGTGGCGGTTCATTGTCCTGCTCTCCCGACGCTGACTGGTTCAGAATATAAAGCTACAAGGTGTCAAAATATTCGAATGGTATGCCAAAAACGCTGGCTACACCGTTAATGTACCATGCCCGTGATGCCTCAGTCAAGAATTACAGTGTGTTCTTGCAGACGATCCATCTGCTGGAGTGTCATGAGTCGCTCCTTCATCCTGAATATAGTTCCGTTTGGCATCAAGTCCTGGTAATCGCAAAAATCGGTGATTAATTTGCGGTGATTGCGCGTCATATCAGCGTTCAATCTTAAAATGTTTCGGTGGCCAAGCTTTTGCAAATCCGCTCTTAGAGAAGAATCAAGGAGGTAATATGTTCCCAGTCGCAAGAGCGTGTGAAAGTTATACTCCTGGTCCTGACGACGTCGGTTTTATCAAGGTAAACGGCACTCTTGGTGCAAGAACCTCCACGTTCGCAGACTCAGACGTCCAAAGCTTGGTGAATCGCCTACAATTTGGTGACGTCTTGATGTGGTCCAGTAATTCACGCGTCAGACACGTGTTTATGTATACGGGTAAAGCCGGCCTTCCATACGAAATTGTTGAAATGGGTGCTGGTGGCCAAGGTGACGTAGCCGGAGGTTCAGACGGTCGTCCGTTTTGGGCAAAGGTCGGCCTGCCAAACTTTGACGGCTCACATGTAAAAGCTCATCGTAGCGCCTTTGACTATATCAAATCATCGCCTGCAGCTGGCGCGGCTTGTGTCAAAGCACTTCGTGTCATTGATAACTAAGGTTTGACACCACCTCAACCGCCCGCGATCATGGCCACATGAAATCAACGGCGGTTTTTGTGTGCTCCAAATGCGACGGGCAATTCAACAAATGGTCGGGCCAATGCACCGAATGCGGGGCTTGGGGCACGGTCCATGAATCAGAAGATCAGATCCCCCTTGGAACAAGGGGGAAGGGGGTTCGCAGTGCAGGCAAGCCTGCCGGTAAAACCGGTTCTTTTGCCGCTCTCGACCAGAGTCTCGCTGTCCCTGTCCCAACCAAGCTCACATGGTGGGATGAGGTTCTTTCTGGTGGACTCGTGAATGGCTCGGTCACTTTGCTCGGAGGTGAGCCTGGCATTGGTAAATCTACGCTCACTGCCCAACTTGCCATCCAAATCACCCGTCAAAATCGCCCCGTGCTCTATGTGACGGGTGAAGAATCGCCTTCGCAGGTTGGCGCGCGTTTAAAGCGCCTCGCCGGTGCAGTTTTACCTGAATCACTCTCTTTTCTTGATGAGACGGATGCGCTGACAATTGCCGCCACTATCCGTGCCCAAAAGCCGGCGCTCACCATCGTCGACTCCATCCAAACCGTGCGCATGCCCGATGTGACGGGTGAACCGGGTAATCCGACCCAAGTAAAAGCTTCAGCAGCCATTATTAATGAAGCGGCAAAAGATGTCGGCGCGAGCGTGATCCTTGTGGGACAGGTCAATAAAGACGGCGATCTCGCCGGCCCTCGCTTGCTCGAGCATCTTGTCGACACCGTTTTGATGATGGAGGGCGACCGTGGCCAGTCACATCGCCTTCTGCGCGTTCTTAAGCATCGTTTCGGCTCAGCGGACGAAACGGCCATTCTCGACCTCTCAGAACGCGGCCTCGAGCCGATTCTTGACCCAAGTGCGGCCTTGCTCGCCAATCGTCCCGTCAAAGCGTCGGGTACCATCGTTACGCCGATTATCGAAGGTAATAAAACCTTGCTCGTTGAATTGCAGGCGCTCGTGACGCCGGCCGGTTATGGTACGCCACTGCGTCGCACTTCGGGCATCGATACCAATCGTGCGAGTTTGCTTTTGGCTGTGATGGCCCGCCGTGTCGGTGCGAGTTTCGGTGATCAAGATGTCTTTGCCAATGTCATCGGTGGATTCTCGGCCGCCGAAAACGCTTCGGATCTGGCATTCTGTCTTGCCGCTGTTTCGGCAAAACAAGACCAGGCGATAGATCAAACCGTGGCTGCTTTTGGTGAAGTTGGTCTTGCAGGAGAATTGCGACCGGTCTCACGTATGGATTTGCGCGTGCGTGAGCTTGAGCGTCTCGGATTCTTGACCATCATCCTGCCAAACTCCGCCAAGCTGCCGAAAACGACAAAAGCCAAGCTCGTCCCCTGCTCTACCGTACGCGAGGCGTGTGAGTCGCTTGGCTTATTCAAAGTGCGTTGATTCTTGCAAGTCTGCGACGGCTTTTGCCACCGACGGATGCGCCTCAAGGCCTCCGTCTTTTTGTAAGAAGGCTTTGACATCTTCATTGGCTTTTTTCATGAGCGGGATATCGGTGAGCTGGATATGGCGGAATCCCAAATCACGACCGCTTTGGATCGTGCCCAAAATGCGGCCGCTGCCACGGATTTTCAAATCTTCTTCTGCTAGGGCAAAGCCATCTTGGATGCGCTCCATGAGTTGTAGGCGCAAAAGCTTGTCGCCTTCGACATCAGTAGCCAAGAAGCACTTACTTGGTAAAAGCGCGCGACCGACGCGACCGCGTAATTGGTGAAGCTGCGCCAAACCAAATCGTTCGGCATTTTCAATCATGATGATGGTGGCTTCAGGTACATCCACACCAACTTCGATGACCGTTGTTGAAAGTAGGACGGGTTTTTTACCGCTTTTAAAATCCGCAAAGGCGTCTTCTTGTTCTTTGGCTTTTTGTTTGCCATGGACGATCCCGATCCCCAAGCCTTCAAGCGGACCTTTGGAGAGCTCTTTATAGGCGTCCATCAATGCTTGTGAACCCGTCGTATCCGAAGCCTCGATCAATGGAAAGACAATATACACGCGTTCTTTGCGTGAGACGGCGTCACGAATGGCGCGGTAGGCTTGTTCGCGTCCGGCGCCGCGGCAGACATGGGTTTCAATCGGTAGGCGGCCAGCAGGTTTTTCACGCAGCAAGACATGGTGAAGATCGCTATAGAGTGTCAGTGCCAAGGTGCGTGGGATGGGTGTCGCCGTCATTGAGACAAGATGTGGCACCAAGCCATCGACGCGGGCACCTTGTACAAGAGTTTCACGCTGGCCGACGCCAAAGCGGTGTTGTTCGTCGATAATCGCCAAGGCCAAGTCTTTAGGCAGTCGTCCTTCAACCAAGATGGCATGGGTACCGATCACTACGACATTGCCGCCTTCGATGTCGGCGAGGGCCTGGTCTTTGGTAAGCGTCTCTTCTTTGCCTTGAAAGAAGCGTTTTTTGGCCGTGCGGGTAAACAAAATCACTGGGATCGTTGTGCCGGCATAAAAACGTTGAAACGAAACAGAATGCTGCTGTGCCAATAACTCCGTTGGTGCCAAAATGGCCGCGCTTTGTTCTTTGCGGTGAACCATGGCGCAGAGAAAAGCTGCTACGACTGTTTTGCCTGAGCCAACGTCACCCTGCAGTAGCGCACGCACGGGCTCAGGTTTCTCCATCTCTTGCAATAACCCCCACACGGCTTTTTTCTGATCGCCGGTGAGCGGGAATGGCAAACTCGTTGCAAAACGCTTGGCCGCATCTTGATTGACGGGGATGCTCGGTGCGCCAGCCTTATTCGCCTTCATCGCCGCCGTACGCATGGCGATTTGGTAAATCATCAATTCAAGATAAGCGAGGCCTTCACGGGCTTTAACCAGATCTTC
>JAXLZL010000008.1:0-4827 GCA_046350895.1 Patescibacteria group bacterium
TCGGCCAGGTCATGCCAACAGTCATCACGCCGGCCCCAGGGCTCGACGTAAAAAAGAAGCTCAAAGAGACGATCACCGAGTTCATTGTCTTCGTCCGTGAACAGGGCGTGGTAAGTCTCGCTATCGCCTTTATTCTCGGTGGCGCCATCAATAAGGTTGTTACCTCGCTCGTGCAAGACGTCATCCAGCCATTTATTGGCCTGATCTTTGGTTCGACCCAGGGTCTCAAGGCTTGGCATCTCGGCCCTATTCTTTTGGGTAACTTTGCCGCGAACGTGATTGATTTCTTGATCATTGCCTGGGTTGTGTACGTGATCTTCAAAAAATTAAAACTTGAAACACTTGATAAAAAGAAGAGTTAGCAAAAATCCCCGTTTGGGGATTTTTTAAACGGGTGGTTGCGGTGCGATAACATGGATGTCCCACCAGGCCTTGAAGCTCGAGGCCAAGTCGCGCAGGATGAAAAAGTTTTCTTTTTGGTAATCTTGGCGGTCAGCGGCAATGCCTTGGCTTTTGATGCCGAAGGCGTCACAGAGATAGAGCGACCTCGCGAGATGAAAGCGCTGGGTGACGATAATCGCCTCCTGGATGTCATAGACCTGTTTGGCGCGTTTGCAGCTTTCATAGGTGCGATAACCTTGGCCATCAACGATAATGTCTTGTTCGTTGACGCCGAGGTCCATTGCTACGCGCTTCATGGCGGCAACCTCGTTGATATGAAAGGCTCCCCCGTCGCCCGTCATGAGCAAGGTAGAGGCTTTTTTGGCCTTGATAAGCTCACTGCCCATCACGATGCGGTCATAGAGGGCATCGGACGGCGTGCCATCGCTTTTGACGCTCGCGCCAAGAATGATGGCATAAGGGGCTGGTTTAAGGTCATCAAAGGCATTGACCATCTCGCCCAGATGGCTGAACTGCACATAACAAATGGTACAAACGATCGCCAAAAGCGCCGTGGTCGCGAGACCGGCGGCGCCCAAGGCAAGCCGTTTGAAAAAGGGGCTCATGACTGGTGATCGTCGTTCGGTCTCTCGAGAGCGATGGCTTCATAGCCTATCCCCTGCCCTGAAATCTTTAAAACGTCTTTATCGATCTTCGAAAACTCCTTGCCTGCCAAGTTATATTGTCCAACGGCGGTACCAAGGTGTCGACCGAGGCTCGTGAAGTACTGCTCATAGGCCGACATGTGGCGTTGCAGGTCTTCGACGCGTTTACGGATCTCTTTTGCTTGCTCTTCGATATGCATGGCGCGCAGGCCCTGCAGAGCCCGTTTGCAGGTAGGCGGTAAGAAGCTCGTCAGTGCCGAGACGATGACGTGGTACTTAGCGGCATGAATGAGGCTCTCCGTTTTCCTCCCCCACCTCGCCAATCTTGTTCACGGAAGCCAGGTCATAATAGACGCTTCATGCGGGATGAACATGAAGGCAAAGTCCGCCGAATTGCCCTCGTTTGGACGGATATACTTCGCCATTTCTTTGATGCGGTTTTCGAAATCGTTTCACGAACGCTTTTTCAAAGACGGCGCGCTGGGCCGGGTCTTTGGCTTCAACGAGGCGTTTATAGTTCTCAAGGCTGAACTTTGAAATCGATCGGTACGATCTTGTCTTTCACAAAAACCCGCGGCATCAACGATTTGCCGTCTTTGAACTTGTATTGCATTTGGTACTGGTCTGGTGAAAAGACGGTACGTAAAGCGTTCAGAGGTAATACTCCCCCCAAATGCCACGTTGCTTGGGGTTGGTGAGGATGCGTTGCAATTGGTCGAGTTGCCCTGAAAACTCCAATACCTGCTTATTGGTCTCTTCGATTTTGACGAGGCGTTCGGTGACATCGCGGACGGCGCCGGTCATGTGGTGGCTGGCCGTCTGTTGGGTGCGGCTGTTCTCGGTCAGGCTTTGGCGCAGGTCACGGTCGAGGGACTCAAGGCGCTCATGCATGAACTGCAGTAATTGCGGATCTACTGCCGACGGTTGGGCTTTTAGTTGGCGCAAAACGGCAAACAGGGCAAAGGCCGTACCAACCAATAAAACTGCGCCTACGACCAATAAAATATCCGTCATGCTCATAGGGGCTCAAGGTACCAAATCGGCCGCCTCTTGCAAAGCGAATGACAATACGTTATACGTGTTCTCGATAAGAACCATTACCTATGACAGCACTCCCCCTCAATGTCGGTCCTTCTAGCTGGGACCGCGATATGGCCGGCCTCGATGAAGACCCGGACGATGCCAAGCTTGCCGAGCTAGGCATGCATCTTGAAGGCGACGATAAGGACAAAAAGGATGACGATGACGAAGATGAGGACGACGGCCTCGACGCCGACTCGGCCGTTGTCGTGCCGGCTGCCGATGATGACGAAGATGAGGACGAAACCGGCGTAGAAGAGCTCGATGAGCTCGCCGAACTCGACCGCCTCGAAAAAGAAATCGATACGGTCGATGAGCGCGAAGATTTTGTCATCGAAGACGAGCTCTAACCGGCTGAACACCCAAAAACCCTGCCACATGCGGGGTTTTTGACGTTTTTGGCGGGTATTGCTACTATCCCCTTTCCCCGTTTGCAAAGGAGGGTGCAATGGGTAGTTCTTTGGATCGTGCGCATGAGAATGGTTTGCTTGGACCGCATACGGCCCAGCACCATTTGCCGGTTTTCGTCGAACAGACGCCTGCCGTGGTGATTGCCTGGCTTGAAGGGATCTTGAAGGACCGTTTTTTGCGGCGGCGCACCAATCCTGAGTTGGATGCGAGCGGCAGGATCCGCTCATTGCTTTTGCGCGCTGCGCTCCCCGAGTACGCCGATGCTTGGTATGAAGTGACCGAGTGGGTCCGTGGCAGGACCAACGAATGCCATGATTTCATGGTGTCAGATGCTGCCCGTAGGTCGACATGCCTACTGCATGCCGAGATTGCCGAAAAAGAAATCCTGTTGATCATGAGGCCGAAGCCAAATGAATCAAAAAAGCCCCGTTGAGCTGACCTTGCTCCGGGGCTTCTTCTTTTTTTGGGAAGTTTACTGGCAAACGGCGCACTCTTCGGTCGCGACATCGCGCTTTACCGAGGCTCCGTCAATGCGTTCAGCTTGGATTGGGGCGGCCGAGCGCAGATAGTACATCGATTTTACACCGAGCTTCCAGGCGAGCATGTGGACATCGTTTAAGTACTTGCCGGAGATAGGCGTTGGGAAGAAGACATTGAGCGATTGCGCCTGGTCGATGGCTGGCTGACGGTCAGCGGCCTGTTGGACGATCTCGCGCATATTCATCTCATACGCGGTGCGGAAGACGGCGCGTTCGTCGTCGTTCAAGCCTTCGACATTAGCGACACTGCCTTTGTCAGCGATGATTTGCTTCCAGACTTCGGTGGTATTCATGCCCTTGGTCTCCAAGAAGTTCACGAGATGCTTGTTCTTGTACAAGAAGCTGCCAGAGAGGGTCTTTTGCAAGAAGGCATTGCCCGAGATCGGCTCGATCGAAGGTGTGGCTTCGTTACAGATGAAACTCGTCGAAGCTGTAGGCTGGATCGAGGTGACATAGCTGTTGCGACGGGTGCCGCCATCGAGCGGGAGGCCGCGCTCTTTGCCAAGTTTCTCTGAAGCGGCGCGGGCGTAGTGGGCGAACTTGGTAAAGATTTCTTTGTTGATATTGCGGGCCATCATGCTCTCAAACGGCACCATTTTTGACATGAGATAACCATGGTAGCCCATGACGCCAAGGCCAATAGAGCGCTCGTGTTTGACGGAGTTAATGGCTTTTTTGAATTCGACCGGATCAGCCATCTCGATGAAGGCTTCGAGGTTATTATCGAGGGCGGTGACGATATCGAGCGTGATTTGTTCGATGTCGGCATTCCACTCGTCCCACTTCTCGATATTGAGGTTGCCAAGGCAGCAAACGGCCGTACGGGTGTCGTCGGTTGGGAGCACGATTTCGGTACAGAGGTTGCTTTGACGCACCATGAGGCCAAGGTCTTTGTGGTGCTGAGGGCGGGCATTGTTCACCGTATCGATGAAGATGATATACGGTTCGCCGGTTTCAGCGCGCATGGTGAGGATCTTGCGCCAGACTTCTTGGGCATTGAGTTTTTTGACGACCGTTTTGTAGTGCGGGTCGATCAAGTCATAGTCTCTCCCCTCCTCTACGGCTTTCATGAACTCATCGGTCACCGTGATGCCATGGTTCAAGTTCAAACACTTGCGGTCGATGTCGCCACCCGTTGGTTTGCGCATCTCCATAAAATCTTCGATATCTGGGTGATCAACGCTCAGATAGGCTGCTGCTGCACCGCGACGGATGCCGTTGCGGCTAATGGCGATCGTTTCGGAGTCCATGATCTTCATGAACGGGATAACGCCCGATGAGCGCAAGCCTGAGGACTTGAGAGGGGCATTCTGGCCACGGAGCTGGGACCAGTCCGTACCAATGCCGCCGCCGTACTTCGAGAGAAACGCGTTTTCGCGATAGATGTCGAAAATGCCTTCAAGGGTGTCCGGGACCGTGTTCAAGAAGCATGAAATAGGCAGGCCTTTGCTCGTACCGATATTCATCATGACCGGGGTTGCAGGCACGAACCAGCAACGCGTCATGTAGTTATAGAGACGCTGTGCAAGGGCGCGGTCACCGCGGCACATGCCCGTGGCCACGCGTGCGTAGAACTTCTGGATATCTTCGCAAATCTCACCGTCGGCACCGTGCAAGAAATAGCGGTCGCGGAGGTTTTCGAGGCCAAAATAGGTCGCGAGATTTTCGAACTCGGTTGTCGTTTGGATGCTTTCTTGGATGGAGCGGTCGGCATTGTAGTGCGGACAGTCCCAGCTATTGCGGTTTTTGGT